>JBEDGC010000001.1:0-40573 GCA_041174825.1 Pseudomonadota bacterium
GCCGGTTGTTGACACTGGCGCTCAAATCTCTGTGCCGGTTGGTCCGCGCACGCTGGGCCGCATTCTGAACGTTGTCGGTGAGCCGATTGACGATCGTGGTCCGGTAGATACCGATCTGCGCGCGCCGATCCACGCCGAAGCCCCGCTGTTTGTCGATCAATCGACGGAAACCGAGATTCTCGTCACCGGCATTAAGGTCATCGACTTGCTCGCACCTTATGCAAAGGGCGGTAAGATCGGCCTGTTCGGCGGCGCTGGCGTCGGCAAGACTGTTCTCATTCAAGAACTGATCAACAACATCGCAAAGGGCCATGGCGGCACCTCGGTGTTCGCCGGCGTGGGTGAGCGCACCCGCGAAGGCAACGATCTGTATCACGAATTCCTCGATGCTGGCGTTATCGCCAAGGACAAGGACGGCAACCCGACGCCAGACGGCTCGAAGGTTGCTCTCGTGTTCGGCCAGATGAACGAACCGCCGGGGGCCCGTGCGCGCGTCGCTCTGTCGGGTCTGACAATCGCTGAATATTTCCGCGATCAAGAAGGTCAGGACGTTCTTTTCTTCGTCGACAACATCTTCCGCTTCACGCAGGCGGGTTCGGAAGTGTCGGCACTTCTCGGCCGTATTCCTTCGGCCGTGGGCTATCAGCCGACGCTGGCCACGGACATGGGTGCGCTGCAAGAGCGTATTACCTCCACCAATAAGGGGTCGATTACCTCGGTGCAGGCCATTTACGTTCCGGCCGACGATTTGACCGATCCGGCCCCTGCCACGTCCTTTGCACACTTGGATGCGACAACGGTTCTGAACCGTGCAATTTCCGAACTCGGCATTTATCCGGCCGTTGACCCGCTCGACTCGACTTCGCGCGTGCTGACGGCGGCGGTTGTCGGTCAGGAACATTATGATACGGCCCGCCGCGTTCAGGAAACGCTGCAGAAGTATAAGTCGCTTCAGGACATCATCGCCATTCTCGGCATGGATGAGCTTTCGGAAGACGATAAGCTGATCGTGAGCCGCGCGCGTAAGATCCAACGCTTCCTGTCACAGCCTTTCCACGTCGCTGAAGTCTTCACCGGCATTTCGGGCAAGTTTGTGCAGATCGAAGATACGGTTCGCTCGTTCAAGGCTGTTGTCGATGGCGAATATGACCATCTTCCAGAAGCTGCCTTCTACATGGTTGGTGGCATTGAAGAAGTCATCGCCAAGGCCGCCAAGCTGGCAGCCGACGCCGCCTAATTAGTTTCCCCTCCCTTTGGGGAGGGGCCTTTGGAGTACGCCATGGCACTGCATTTTGAACTCGTGACGCCAGAGCGCCTTGTCCGGTCGGAAAACGTCCACATGGTCGTTGTGCCGGGCATGGAAGGTGATTTCGGTGTGCTTGAGGGCCATAGCCCGATGATGTCGACGATCCGCAGCGATGCGACCGTTGAGATCTACGCATCGGCCAGCGCGGCACCGGAGAAAATCACCATCACCGGCGGCTTTGCCGAGGTGAATGACAAGGGACTCACGATCTTGGCGGAAAGCGCCGCCTGACCCCCTTTTCCTAATTGGTTTTAAGAACGCCCTGGCCCAATGGCTGGGGCGTTTTTCTTTGGCTCAGGGTAAATCGGGCCGCGCGTTGCGCCAGAGATACAGCCCCGCGATAATGATTAAAGCTGATCCGCCAAGCGAGGTGAGATCAGGCCAATCGCCAAAGAAGACCGCACTTAAAACCAAGGCCACCAAAAGCTGCGCATAGGTCATCGGCGCGACAGTCGCAGCGGACGCTCGCGTCGTCGCGATAAAGATGAGAGCATGGGCCAGAGAGGCGGACATGGCGACAAGCGCGCAACGGGCAACAACGCTCGCCTCTGGCAAATCAATGACGAATGCGGGAAGCCCAGAGGCATGGCCGATCAGGGCAAAGCCGATCAAAATGGGCGTCGCAAAGGCGGCCGTGATGAACTGCATCGCCAGCACAGAGGCGCTCCCCGCTGCCTTTCGGTTGAGAAGGATGAGAACGGCCATGCCCAATGCCGCCCCCAACGGGAACAGCGCGGCAAACCCGACATCTGCGACATTGGGCCGCAAGATGGTGAGCACGCCGACAAAGGCAATGACCGACGCAAGCCAGATCGCCCGACCCACTTTTTCGCCTAAGAAGATGGCGGAGAGTATGGCCGTGATCATCGGCATAACAAATCCGATTGCGGTCGCATCGCCCAGCGGCATTTGCGTGACGCTTATGAAGAAGGAGACAGAGCCACAGGCCAGTGCAAAGGCCCTGATCCAATGCGTCTTGGCATGAGGGATTGAAAAGCCACTCCTCCCCTCCTGCATGAGCAGAATCACACCAAGCCCAACTGCGCCAAAGAAGAAGCGCAGCGCCGCAATCGCAGTTGCCGGCCAAAGCGTGGTTGCCGATTTGACCATCGCATCCCCAAAGGGAAGCAGGGCATAGCCGGCCAGTGCGAACAGAAGGCCATGCGCCCCGACCGACACGGCAGGATGAGTCCGATCAGCGCTCATCTGCTGTGCAGCGCGATGGCGGCGCACACGGCCCCAAGAAGGATCGACAGGATCATGATGAGCGGCCAAGGCATAAAGCCCACGGCATCCAAATTGGTTCGGCGCGCGCGCCGTCGTTCGGCCCATGCGGATAATCCGGCCACGCCAATAGCCGCTGCACACCCTGCCCAAAGCGTCACTTGCAAAGCATCCCTCCCTTGCCCATCTTGCGTCCATAGCATCACAGGTGAGGAACAACCATGCATCCGTTATTGTCGAACATTGTCGTCATCGCCGCAGCCTTAGGCAGCGCCACGGCTCCGGCCCTTGCCGAAACCCCAAAGCCATCCAAGGCACTGGAGGCAGCCGTTGCCGCACCAAATCGCAGCGCCGCCAACAAGGCCCGCGATAGCCATCGTCACCCGGCCGAAACGCTGGCCTTTTTTGGCGCGAAGCCAACGGACACAGTCGTGGAAATCTGGCCGGGCGGTGGCTGGTATACGGAAATTTTGGCCCCTTATCTCAAAGACCATGGCAAGCTTATCGTGGCCGCCCCGCTTGGCCGAGGTGCCGATGGGATCGGTAAGTTCCTCGACCTTGATCCTGCCACTTATGGTCAGGTTGGTCGCGCAAACTTCCCCGTGTTGATGGGCGGCACCGGCGTTGCCCCCGGCACTGCCGATGTCGTCCTGACATTTCGCAATGTCCATAATTGGCGCATGGGCAGCTATAAGGCCGATGGCGCAGATTACAGCGCAGACGCCTTTAAAGAACTTTATGCCATGCTGAAACCGGGTGGTGTGCTCGGCATCGAAGACCACCGCCTCCCCGAAGACGCCAGTGACGAGCGGGAGCGCAATAGCGGCTATATCAAAGTCTCAACCATTCGGCGGCTTGCCGAACAGGCTGGATTTCAATTTGCCGGATCAAGCGAAGTCAATGCCAATCCCAAAGACCGCAAAGACTATCCCAAGGGCGTCTGGACCTTGCCGCCGCGTTTGGCCGAGGGCGATAAGGACCGGGACGTCTATCTGGCCATTGGGGAATCCGACCGGATGACCCTGAAATTTGTAAAGCCACTTCGATGATTATATCGCGCCGGGCGGTTGTCGCAGGCGGGTTGGCTGCCTTTGCGGCACCCGCCCTTCGGGGATCAAACACCAGTGACAGCGCCATCATCCGACGCGCCTATAGTCTGCTCCATCCCGGCCTGCTGCGCTATAACAGCCCATCTCAAATTGAGACACGCTTCGACCAGTTCCAGCGGGATTGGGACGCAACCGACGATCTTGCCGGACGCTATTTAACGCTCACCAAATTGCTGGCCGCACTCAAATGCGGCCATAGTTATGCGAATTTCTATAATCAAAAGCCGTCCGTGGTCATGGCACTGTTCAGCGGGCGCAATCGCTTGCCCTTTCGTTTTCGGTGGCTTGGGAATCAGATGATCGTCACCGACGGCGCTCTGCCAAGGGGAAGCGCCGTCCTGTCCATCGACGGACGCCCTGTTGCGGATATCCTATCGGCATTAGTGCCCCTTACACGCGCCGACGGATCCAATGATGGCAAGCGTAGGCAGTTGCTGAGCGTTATGGGTACGGATGATTATGAGACATTCGACATTCTCTATCCGCTCCTCTTCCCGGTGGGCGACAGTTTCGACATCCGCAGTCGCACCCCGGATGGAGAGGAGATGCAGACCCGCCTGCCCGCAATTGATCTTATAGCCCGGCAGTCTGCCCGACCACAGGCCGCCTCCCCCCAACCCGATGCGCCGCAATGGATGGTGGAGCATGATGGCCGCACGGCAACGCTGACCATGAATGGCTGGGCCGTCTATAACACCCGATGGGATTGGAAAGCATGGCTCGATGCCGCTTTTGAAGATATGAACCGACGCGCTACAGACCGCTTGATCATTGACATTCGCCGCAATGAAGGCGGCCTAGATTGCGGTCATGAGATTATTGCGCGCCTGATCGATACACCCCTTGCCATTAATGCCTATGCCCGACGCGTCCGGTATCGCCGGATACCGGATGATCTGGCCCCCTATTGCGACACATGGGATCCCTCGTTCAAAGATTGGGGCAGCGATGCCACCCCATATGATGCCCGTTTTTACGATCTAAAGGGCGACGGCGACGGTCTCAGCTTCATCCGACCAAAGGGGCCGCGCTTTACAGGGCGTGTTCTTGTGCTGATAAGTGCAGAGAATAGCTCTGCAACATTCCAGTTCGCGCAGCAGATGCAGCAGAACCGCCTCGGCACCCTGATCGGGGAGCAGACGGGCGGCAATCAACGCGGCATAAATGGCGGTGCCTTCTTCTTTTTACGCCTGCCTCAATCAGGTCTAGAGGCAGACCTCCCGCTCATCGGCTATTTTCCGAACAGCACCAAGCCGGATGCGGGCATCATGCCAGACATCCGAATCTTGACCAGCGCCAAAGACATTACACTCGGTCGAGACGCTGCCATGGAAGCGGCTCTCAAAATCCGGGCTTAACGCGCGTCCTTAGCGACAACGCCGCCCTTCATCACGAAGCGAACAGATTTGAGTGTGGTGACGTCGCGCAACGGATCGCCAGAGACCGCGATGATATCCGCAGCCTTGCCAGGCTCCAACGTGCCAACATCTTGCGATACGCCGAGCAAATCGGCGGCATTGACGGTTGCCGCGGCAATGGCCGCTGCAGGCGTCATGCCATGTTGTACCATCAGCTCAAATTCATCGGCGTTGCGGCCATGCTTTGAGACACCCGCATCCGTCCCAAAAGCGATCTTCACGCCGGCGGGATAGGCCTTTTCAAGGCTCTTGCCCGTCACGCCGATCCGCCACTTAACCTTGGCCAGCACATCCGGCGGATAAGCATTGGGGTTTGCCTTCAGCCGTTCCAAATAGCCATTCACCGTCGACAATGTCGGGACGTAATAGGCCCCTGCTTTCTTAAACAAGCGGATCGTTTCATCGCTGATCATCGTGCCATGCTCAATGGAATCAGCGCCAGCCGCAAGGGCTGCATTCACGCCATCTTCGCCATGCGCGTGAACAGCGACCTTTTTCTTATAAAGATGCGCTGTATCGACCAGCGCTTTGACCTCATCATCAAAAATCTGACGGCCTAGGCCTGCACCAATGCGACTGTTGACGCCGCCGGTGGTTGCAATCTTGATGACATCCACACCCCGGCGGATCTGCATACGGATTGCATGGCGGCAGCTTTCAACGCCATCGCACAGATTTTCCTGATTAATGGCGGCGTGCAAATCTTCCGTTAAACTCAGCGTCCCATCCATATGGCCGCTGGTGGTGGAGATAGACCGACCCGCATCTACAATGCGCGGCCCCAAAATCGCGCCTGAGGCTACGAAATCCCGCAGGGCAAGCGTTGCCCCCGTTCCATCGCCCAAATTGCGGACCGTGGTGAAGCCTGCTTGGAGCGTCTTTTGGGCATTACCAAGCGTACGATAAGCGGTGGCCGCATCGCTGCTCGTTACCCCTTCCACAAGCGACGCATCGCCGCCTGCATCTGAATCAAGGTGAACATGGCTGTCGATTAGGCCGGGCAGAACAAACTTGTCCGACAAATCGATGATCCGCGCGTCAGCAGGCCCCGGCACAATACCTGCGACGATGCTCTCAATCCGGTCGCCCCGGATGATGATGGTTGATGGGCCACGCGCGGGCTGACCCGGCCGGTCAAGCAGTTGGCCTGCCTGAATGACGGTAATGGGAGCCGATGTTTCAGCGGCGGCGAGGGGCGCAGCCGTTGAAAGCAGCGCGAGCGAGGTGAGAAAGGCAGTCTTCATGACAGCCCTGTTAATGCCCTAACCGAGCTTGTCTACCTTTGCCTGCAGGGCCGCGAGCTGTGCCTTCAGCGTTGCAATTTCATCATCCTTCGCGGTCTCTGCGCCCGCTGGAGCCGAAGGCTCGGCCTTGTCGGCAGAAAACATGCCCGTTGCGGCTTCGAACATGGCCATATTGCGCTTGTGCAGCTCCCCAAAGGGGCCAGCTGTCAACGCACCTTCCAACATAGAGCGGAACTGCGTTTGGTTGCGCCGAAACGCCTCCATAGAGGCTTCTAGATATTGCGGCACCATCGCCTGCATCGAGTCGCCATAAAGGGAAATCAGCTGACGCAAAAAGGCTGGCGGCAGCATCGTCTTGCCCCGCCCTTCTTCTTCCATAATGATTTGCGTCAAAATGGTGTGGGTGATGTCCTCATTAGACTTGGCATCTACAACCCGAAAATCCCGGCCATCCCGCACCATCTGCGACAAATTGTCGAGCGTGATGTAGCTCGACGTCTCTGTATTATAGAGGCGGCGATTGGCGTATTTCTTGATCGTGACTGGGCCTTCGCCCGATTTTGCTTTGGCCATGCGGATTTCTCCCAATTCATTGCCGCATAGCACCACGAGCTATTGCGCTGCAACATCCGTCATTGTGCGCAGCATAAGCTGTGAATTCTCAAGACCATATCCGCTCAAAGCGCTGCCCCAACAAGGTGAGCAATTCATATTGCGACAGGCCTGATTGCGCAGATGCGGCAGGCAGATCAAAGTCGATCTCAACCCAATCCCCTTCCGCAATATCTGGCTGCGCCGTGATGTCGACTGCGGTCAAATCCATCGAGACCCGGCCTAAGACCGGGAACCGACCATTTTCAGCGCTGCCCTTGCCTGAAAAGCCGCGCACATAACCATCGGCATAGCCCAGGTTGAGGATCGCCAGCTCTTTTGGCTCGGCAGCACGAAACGTCGCGTTATAGCCCACGCTGTCACCCGCCTGAATCCGCCGCCGCTGAAGGATCTGGGCCTCAATCCGCACCACGCGCTGGATCTGGCCTGCCGCTTCACGACGCGGCACGCCGCCATAAAGGGCAAGGCCCGGCCGTGTGAGATCAAAATGATACTCGGAGCCAAGGCAAATGCCCGCCGAATTGGAAAGGCTGAGCGCAACGCCCGGATGCCGCGCAGCAAAGGCCTGAAACGCCTGCAACTGCTGCGCCGTCTGATCTACATCCTCATCTGCAGAGGCCAAATGACTCATCAATGTCTGGATCGAAAGGCCGCCCAGATCATCTGCAAAAGACAGGCCAAGCCGGTTCATACCTGTATCAACCATGACATCACAGGGCCGCCCTGTGGACCTCCACCGGGCTATTTGCGCCGGACTATTGAGCACTGGTCGCGCGCGGGAGCTCGCCGCCTGCCCCATATCCTCGTGGCGAACGCCATGCAGGACAGATAGGCTTGCGCCCTCCGGCACAAGCCCCTCAATCTCGGCAGCCTCGGCCCATGTGGCGACGAAGAAATCCCGGCAGCCTGCCTTTGCCAATTTCTGGACGACGTCGGCCGCGCCAAGGCCATAGCCATTGGCCTTGACCGCCGCACCGCAACGCGCGCTACCCTGCGCACGCAGCCACTGCCAATTCTGGACAAGGGCATTCCCATCAAGGTGCAGACGCAAGGGAGCAGACATGACGGGCGGGTTAGCCGTGCCGAGCAATCTAGTCGAGGCTCTGCTTACCGGATGTTTCCGGCAGCCAGATCCACGTCACGATAAAGGCCATCGCAACGACCGCCACCGTATACCATAGCCCCATGAAGGTGCCGCCCGTCTTCACCACAATATATTGCGAGATAAAGGGCAGGAACCCGCCAAAATAGCCCGTGCCGATATGATAAGGGATCGACATAGACGTGTAGCGGATCTTGGCCGGGAACAACTCCACAAGGATCGCAGCAACCTGGCCATAGGTCATCGCAGACAAGGCCACGAGCGCTGCCACCGCAAGGATGATCAACATCGGCTCTCGCAATGCCGGATCGGATTTATCGGGATAGCCCGCTGCTTCCAGCGCCCCCACATAGGCTTTCTCATCAAAGCCGGTGACGGTTGTTTGCCCCACCTTGAGCGCAACCTCATCCCCCACCTGCTTGGAATAGCTAATCCCCCGCTTTGACAGGAAATTCAGCGCCTTTCCGCAGGTCGTTGTCTGCTTGCTGGCAAAGACGCTAAAGTCGCATTCCGGGGAGACGAGTGTGACAGGCGACGCCTGCGTTGCGCGCGCAAGCGCTGGGTTCGCCGCATCCGCCATCATCTGAAACAGCGGGAAGGTCAGAACAATAGTCAGCGCATAGCCCAGAAGCAAAATGCGCTTGCGCCCATAATGATCCGACAGCCAGCCCGCCGCCACATAAAGCGGTGCCGCCAAAAGCGCGCCGACTGCCATATAGGACAGGGCATCCGTTTCCGGCACACGCGCCGTTCCAGTGAGGAAGTAGAGCGTCCCGAATTGCGATGTATAATAGACAACGGTGAGACCCGCCGCGACGCCGAACAGGGCGATGAAAATCCGCTTCACATTGCCCGGATATTGAAAGCTTTCCACAAAGGGATTCTGGGAGACCGTGCCCGCCTCCTTCATCGCTTTGAACACCGGGCTCTCAGAGAGCATCATGCGGATATAAAGCGAAATGGCCAGCAACAGCAGCGAGAGGAGGAACGGCACACGCCAGCCCCAATGCTCAAAGGCCTCTGTCGACATTGACGTGCGGGTGATCAATACGACGATGACCGCCAGCAGAAAGCCCCCCGCGACGGATGCCTGAATCCAACTGGTATATTGCCCGCGCTTATTCGCCGGGGCGTGCTCTGCGACGTAAATCGCCGCCCCGCCATATTCCCCGCCAAGTGCAAGGCCTTGCAGGCAGCGCAGAATCAATAGGCCAATAGCTGCAGCTATACCGATATTGTCATAGGTCGGGAGGAGACCAATGGCGGCGGTTGCCCCGCCCATGAGCGAGATGGTGATCAGAAACGTATATTTCCGTCCAACCTTATCGCCCAGATAGCCGAACAATATGGCCCCTAAAGGCCGAACGCCAAAGCCTGCCCCAAATACGGCAAGAGAGGCCAACGTCGCGGCGGTTGGATTGTCCGACGGGAAGAAGAGCTTCCCAATCAGGGCGCCCAATATGCCATAGACAAAAAAGTCATACCATTCGAACACCGTCCCAAGGGACGATGCGGTAATGACGAGACGATCTCGCTTTGGATCGATTGTGGTGTCCTGCCTGCCCATAAAGCTCCCCCGGAATCTGTTGTTCCGCCCGTTCTAGGGTGGAAAACACATTCCGGGCAAGTCTTTGGATCAACGCTTACCAGATGCGAGCGCGGTCTTCCGGCTTGAGATAGAATTTCGCGTCCGGCTTAACGCCGAAAGAGGAATACCAAGCATCGATATTCCGCACGACATAGGGGCGGAAATGCCCCGGTGTATGCGGGTCGGTTGTCAGCTGCTGGAGCAGAACAGGCTCACGATATTTGTTGCGCCACACCTGCCCAAAGCCAAGGAAGAAGCGCTGATCGCCGGTATAGCCATCCATCTTCTTCGCGGCCTTACCGCCCAGCGACATTTTATAGGCATCATAAGCGATGGTAACGCCGGCCAAGTCGGCAATGTTTTCGCCAAGGGTGAGGTCACCATTGACCTTCTTACCCGGCAGCGGCTCATAGGCGCCATATTGATCAACCACGCGCTTAGCGAGGGCGTCAAAACGGCTCACATCTTCCTTGGTCCACCAATCGGCGAGATTGCCGTTCATATCGAACTTGCGACCCTGATCGTCAAAATGGTGGCTGATTTCATGGCCGATCACCGCACCAATGCCGCCATAATTCACGGCATCATCGGCTTTCGCGTCAAAGAAGGGGGGCTGCAAAATGGCAGCGGGGAAGACGATTTCGTTCATCAGCGGGTTCGCATAGGCATTCACCGTCTGCGGGGTCATGAACCACTCGTTGCGATCCACAGGCTTACCCAGCTTGCCAATTTGGCGCTGATATTCAAACTCGGTGGCCCGCAGCACATTGCCCCATAAGTCATTGCGATCGACCGAGAGGGCCGAATAATCGCGCCATTTATCGGGATAGCCGATCTTCGGGCGGAAGGCGGCCAGCTTCACGCGCGCCTTTTCGCGTGTTTCAGGGGCCATCCATTCCAGCTTGGCAAGGCGGGCGTCCATGGCTTTGACAAGATTGCGGACAAGCTCATCTGCCTTTGCTTTGGCTTCCGGCGGGAAATAGCGGGCGACATAAATTTCACCCACGGCCTCACCCAGCGTGCCATTGACCAGATCGACACCGCGCTTCCAGCGATCCTTCAACTTGGGCGTGCCGGTCAGCGTCTGGACCCAGCCGAAGTTCAAATCGACGAAAGCCTTGCTGAGCATCGGGGATGCGGCCTTGATCGTGTGGAAACGCAAATAGTCTTTCCACACGTCCATTGGCTCATTGGCCAGAAGGCCAAGTGCTGATTTGACGGCGCTCGGCTGTGTCACGATAACCTGCGGCTGACCTGCAAGGCCCACTGTCTGAAGGTAAAGACCCCAGGAAAAACCGGGATATTCTTTGCTCAGATCCGCGATCGAAACCGGATTATACAGCTTGTCGATCTGGCGGGATTCTGCAGAGGTCCAGTGACCCTTGGCGATTTTTTCTTCCAGCGCATAAATCGCCTCGGCCCGTGCTTCGGCATTGGTCATGCCCGCCAGCTTCAGCGTATCTGCGATAAAGGCCTTGTATTTGACGCGGGTCGCCTTGAACCGATCATTATCGACCAGATAATAATCACGGTTAGGCATCCCAAGGCCGCCTTGCCCTGTGTAAACGCCGTATTTGCTATTATCTTTCAGATCGAGCTCAACGCCGATTTCAACCGGGCTTGCGATGTTCAGCTTGCTGTTATCGCCGAGCGCCTTTGCCAGATCGTCGCGTGTCTGAAGCGCGTCAATTTTTGCCAACATCGGCTTAACAGGCTCCATGCCGCGCGCCTCAATGGCGGCTTCATTCATGAAGCTGGCGTAGAAATCGCCAACCTTTTGCGCCACTGTACCCGGAGCGGCGTTCAGCTTTGCCGAATCTTCGATAATCTGGCGGGTACGCGTGTCGGACAAATCGCGCAGAACGGCAAAACCACCCCAGCTTGATCGATCAGAGGGGATTTCCGTCGTCGCATCCCAGCGGCCATTTACGAATTTGTAAAAATCATCCCCCGGCTTGACCGATTTATCCATGCCCTGAAGATCAATGCCCCAGCTGCCAAATTGCGGAGCAGCTGCGGCGGGATCAGCGGAGGGGGCTGCGGCGGGTTCCGCTGCAAGAAGCGGGGCAGGTCCGCTCATCAGGGCAAGAGCCGCCGCGCTGGCGAATAAGGTCTTTGACATCAAAATCTCCTGAGAATCGTTATTGACCCGCGTTTTAACGCCCAAGCGAACAATGGGAAAGCTCAGCGGCTTAGGCAGCTCGTCTAAGACGCAGCACTCAGGCCGATACCGAGCTGCGCCAATGAATAAGGCCATCTTCACCGCGCTCTGTCGTGCCTGCCAGCCCAACAGGCTCTTGCGCCCCATTGGTCAGCAGCTCGATCATCGCGGTGTCTTCGGGCTCCACGCGGGCCAGCACACGCGCTCCCGCCGGGTTTTTCGCGATGATGGTGCCAAAGCGCACCGATCCATCGCGCTTGTAAAACACGGTGTAAGTTTCGATCACCGCTGGGCCTTCATAATCCTCATCTGCGGGCGGCACCGGGCCACGCTTGGCGTCGGCCAGCGCATTCACGTCATAATCATGCGGAAATTGCGCAGCGGGCAACGGATCGGCCGACAGGATGATGCCATGAAAATGCGTTGCATAGCCGCCATTGGCAAAGAGGAAGGCCGTGCCGCGCGTGTCGCGCAGCGTATCAACCATCGAGGCGATGGCGTGGCTCATATAATTGCCAATCGGGCCGCCGCCAAAGGTCAGCCCGCCAAAGGCGGTGATCGGACGATCCACCGGCCAGCCCAGCACCCGGCGCGCCATTTTGGGAACGCAGGGAAAACAGGAATAAAGCTCAACATGATCGAGGTCCGCCGTGGTCAGGGCATTACGCCTGAGCGTTTCCTCTATGGTCACAACCATGCCTGCAGGCTGCACATATTGATCCCGCTTGAGCATATTGTGCGTTTCATGCGCGGCAGCCCCCATGCCGACATGGATGAGGCGATCTTCCGCCACGCCTGCGGCCCGTGCACGTGCAAGCGACGTGACGATGAAGCCTGCGCCTTGATTGACGCTGGAATTGGCGACCATCCGCTTTTGATAAGGAAAGGCAATGGATCGGTTATCCGCCTCAACACTGGTAATCTCTTCAGCTGAGAGTGGTTTACGCAGCCAAGCATGGGGGTTGGCCGCCGCCACGTGCGACATGCCTGCCCAAATCGCACCGGACTCCGCCTGCGCTTCAGCCAAGCTTTGCCCCCAAGCCGCGCGTGTTGCGTTTTCATATAATGGATAAAGGTCGGTCGGTGCGACCAGACCATGCTGTTGCATGACAGATTTTGCACCGCCTGACGCAACATTGCGCAAGGCATCTGTCTTTTCACCTGTCGCCGCCCGCGCCCGCTCTGCCGCTGTCCGCAAGGCTTCTGCGCCGATAATGGCCGCAACAGAAATCTCGCCAGCGCCAATCCGGTTTGCCGCTTCGTTTAGCAATTGCACCGGGCTTTCCCCGGTTGGATGCGGGGTTTGCTCCACAATCTTGGGCGCAATGCCATAATGCTGGGCGAGATGTGCAGCGCAATCCCCCAGCTTTGGAAAGCTGATCTGGTTGACCACGGCAATGCTCTCCAGCCGCGCAATCCAGCCGCCGCCCGCATCCGCATCAGCCGCCTCGAGTGCGGCGACCATAAGGCCGAGCGAGTCATGCACATTGTCGCGGTCATTCACCTGACCAACGCCAATGATGACGGGGATGCGAGCGGGATCGGTGTTCATGCCAGTCAGCCCCTTCGGCCTACAGGTTGTGGCGCAGGCGTACCAAGAAAGCGCGGCGCAGGCGCAGGCTGATCCACGCCCTCCACCTTCACAAAGGTACCCCGCGCTTTATTGTGCGGATGCTCCAGCGCCTCGGCCATCGACATGATCGGGCCGAAACAAATGTCGGTCCCTTCCATAATCGCGGACCACTCATCGCGGGTCTTGGTTTTGAAGATATCGGTCAGCTTCGCTTTCAGCGCGGGCCATTGGCTTTTATCCATTTGCGCGTCGAATGCGGCATCGCCCTCCAGACCCAAGGTTGTACGGAGCAACGCGTAAAACTGCGGCTCAATAGAACCGATGGAAATCCATTTCCCATCTGCACATTCATAAGTGTCGTAGAAATGGGCGGCTGTATCGAGCATGTTGACGCCGCGCGTATCCTCCCAAGCCCCAAGGCCGCGAAAACCCCATTGCATGGCGTGGATGACAGACGCCCCATCCGTCATGGCAACGTCAATCACCTGCCCTTTGCCGCCGCGCGCGACATTGAGCAGAGCAGACACCATCCCAAAGGCCAACATCATGCCGCCACCCGCAAAATCACCAATGGCATTGGTCGGCGGCGTCGGCTTGCCATCCGGGCGGCCATAGCCATGCAGATTTCCGGTGATGGAGATATAGTTAATGTCGTGCCCAGCGGCCTGCGCCAGCGGCCCCGTCTGCCCCCAGCCCGTCATGCGCCCATAAACAAGCTTTGGATTATCCGCGAGCAGCACATCTGGCCCAAGGCCCATGCGCTCCATCACACCGGGGCGAAAGCCTTCGAATATACCGTCAGCGTCTTTCACCAGCGCTCGGACGTGCGCCACGCCCTCGGGCGTTTTCGTATCAATCTGCACCACTTCGCGGTTGCGCGACAAAACGTCACGACCGTTAAGATCATGCGCCCCTACCCGCGCAACGCGGATAACCCGCGCGCCATGATCCGCCAACATCATGCCCGCAAAAGGGCCAGGACCAATGCCGGCCATTTCAATGATGGTAATTCCGTCCAAAACCCCGGCCATGCGTCTCTCCTCTTGTCGCGCGTGCAAAGTCTAAGTCCGCTATGAAGTCCTGTGCCGAGGCGTCAAGGGGGGTGCGATGGCTTTGCCTTGCAAGCACACGATAGCCAGCCTAAACGCCGGGGTGTGACAGGTACCCCGCAAGGGGTTTCAAAGGGAAGTCGGTGAAAGACCGATGCTGTTCCCGCAACTGTGACCGGCGAGTTCCTCTCCGACAACACCACTGGGCAACCGGGCAACCGGTGATCTGGGAAGGTGGAGAGGCGCAACGACCCGGGAGCCAGGAGACCTGCCTGCCACAGCTGGTCCTTCGACTGTGCGGGAAGACGCAGGCGAACGGGGGTTTCCTCGCGTGACGGCAAGTGATGACGTCTGCGAGGAGGAAAAGTTTGAAATCCATATTTTACGGCTCGGCCGCGCTGCTGGCGCTCTCGGCGTGCCCTGCGCTCGCTCAACAGGATGCGGGCGACATTATCGTGACGGCAACCGGCGGCCCTTTGGCACGCACGCAAAGCGGACAGGCCATCTCCGTCTTGACCGCGCGAGACATTGCGGTGCGGCAAACGGTGAACGCGGCTGACCTAATCTCCACCCTTCCCGGTGTATCCATGACGCGCAACGGCCCCTTGGGCGGCTTTACCGCCATCCGCATTCGTGGGGCCCAAGGGGAGCAAACGCTTGCCCTGATTGATGGGGTGAAGGTCAATGATCCCTCCTCACCGGGGGGCGGATTTGATTTTGGGGCGCTGCTCACCGATACAATTGATCGGATCGAAATATTGCGCGGGCCGAATTCCGTTCCCTGGGGCAGCGAAGCCATTGGTGGCGTCATCAATATCGTAACGGCCCAGCCAAAGATCGGGCTGTCTGGGTCCGCCCAAGGCGAATATGGCTATGGCGATGCGGGCCGCCTTGTTGGCCGTGTTTCGGGCGGGAACAACCGGATCCGCGCCACATTTGGGGGCGGCTGGTTCACGCAAGATGGCATTTCCGCCTTCAAAAATGGCAGCGAAGCTGATGGCCTGCAGCAATATGGCGCCAATGGCCGGATCGACATGAATCTCACGCCCGACATCGCGCTCGATCTGCGCGGCTGGTATGCCCATAGCCGGATTGAGCAGGATGGGTTTCCCCCGCCCTTTTATGGCTTTGCCGACACGAGCGATTATGTCGTTTCTCAGCAAATCGTCGGATATGCGGGATTAAAAGCGCGAACCGGGCCTGTTGAGCATCGCCTTGCCGTCACCCTATCCGATGTGAACCGCGACAATTTTGCGCAAGCAGGTGATCCTGCTCCGCAATATCTCAACCATGGTCAGACCGAGCGCTATGAATATCGTGCGGACTGGGCTGTCCGGCGGGGCTTGCGCACCCTGATCGGCCTTGAGCATGAGCGGACACGCGCAGATGATGGTTATGCACTTGAAAAAACGCATGTCAGCAGCGGCTTTGCGCAAATCATCGCCGATCCAATCCGCAGCCTCACCCTCACCGCTGGCCTTCGGCTCGATGATCATGCGACCTATGGTCAGCATGTGACACCTTCGGCCAATGTCGCTTGGCGGGCGGGCCCCTCCACGCTTCTTCGGGCGGCCTATGGCGAAGGGTTCAAAGCCCCAACGCTGTTCCAGCTTTACAGTTCCTACGGCAATCAGACCCTGAAGCCAGAAACGGCTCAGAGCTTTGATCTTGGGCTTGAGCAATCGTTGATCGCCGATCGACTTCTCCTCACCGCGACAGTGTTTCAGCGCGACAGCAAGGATCAGATCGACTTCATCTCCTGCACTGGCCGTACATCGGGCATATGCCAAAACCGCCGCGACGGAACTTATGACAATAAGGACAAGACGCGCGCTAAGGGTATTGAATTAACAGTAGAGTTTAGGCCAACCAATCATATCGATTTGACCGCCAACTACACCTATCTCGATGCAAAAGATCGCACGACAGGCCAAGGCCTGATCCGTCGTCCGCGCCATAATCTATCTGCGGATATTGACTGGCAAAGCCCAGTTGGCCTGCGTCTTGGCGGCAGCCTGCGCCGTGCGAGCAAGAGCGATGATACCGACTTTGAAACCTACGCGCCTGTAACGCTTGGCGGCTACACCTTGATCGGGCTTCGAGCGTCCCTGCCGCTTTCATCCGGGTTTGAGATTTATGGCCGCGTCGAAAATCTGCTGGATGCACATTATGAGACAGTGAGCGGCTATGGCAGCTATGGCCGCGCGGCCTATGCTGGGGTTCGGGCCTCTTTCTGATGAAACATGTGGTGCTTCTTTCTCTTGCTCTCGCCGGGTGTAGCCCGGCCGCCAAGATTGCGCCGGGGCAGATCGTCTCCAACAACCCCTGTGTCGATGCGGTGCTGGCCGAAATTGCAGCGCCGGGGCAAATTGGGGCGGTGAGCAATTGGTCGCATGACCCCGCCTCTGCCTCCGCGCCGCTGGACTGGACGCGCGCTCTGCCCGCGCTTGGCCCGACCGCAGAAGAGGTGATTGCCGCGCGTCCCAAGCTGCTGCTGACGGGCAATTTGGCAAGCGGCGGCACCAATGCCGCGATCCAGAAAGCGGGCATCAAGATGCGCGCCTTTGGCGTTCCCGCAACTGTTGCTGAAAGCATGGCACAAGTCATTGATATTGCGAATTCAATTGGCCGAAATGAAGCGGGTAAAGCATTGGCCCGGCGGATCGAAGTCGCGGCCCAGCCCACCCATATCAGCGGCAAGCCAAAGTCAGCGATCATCTGGCAATCGGGCGGCTTCGTGCCCGGCAAAGGGACGTTGCAGGACGACTTGCTGGCGCGCGCCGGCTTCACCAATGCCAGCGCGGCCTATGGCCTTAAGCAATGGGATATCCTGCCTGTTGAAACGCTGCTGCGTCGCCCGCCGGATGTCATCTTCATGCCGGACAGCGCGACCGGCGAAGACGGCAAAGCCCTTGCCGCGCGGCAAAAGCTCTTGCGCCATCTGGGCAAGGCAACGCAGCTTGTGCCTTTTCCAGACAAGTTGCTCTTTTGCGGCGGCCCCACAATCATTGAAGCGATGCAGCGTATGAAGGCAGCCGCATGAGCATGCGTCGATCCGTCCTGGTCGCGCTGCTGGCCTTGTCCTTTTTGCTCTCGCTGATGGCGGGCAAGGTCTGGATCGCGCCTGCCAACTGGTTTTCGGCAAGCCCCGGCGGTTGGATCATGGCCGAACTGCGTCTGCCCCGCGCGCTATTGGGCATTGTCGTTGGCGGCGTGCTCGGTCTGTCAGGGGCGGTTCTTCAGGGTTATTTGCGCAATCCGCTTGCGGACCCGACAGTGGTCGGCGTGTCATCGAGCGCCGCCTTGGGCGGGGTCATTGCTATCTTGCTCGGCATTTCAGGCCTTGGGCTGTTTGGCTTTGCCATGGCGGGCGCGGCGGCCAGTGTGCTGCTGCTGCTTGCCCTTTCTGGCCGAGAGGGCGGGCCGCTTGCCTTTATTCTGGCCGGTATGGTGCTGGCCACCCTCTCCGGCGCGTTGACAGCCCTGCTGATCAGCCTTGCCCCCAATCCCTTTGCGACGAGCGAGATCATCGCTTGGCTCATGGGTGCGTTGACGGACAGGACGATGGACGATGTGCGCCACGCAGCGCCCTTCATGGCTTTAGGCGCGCTTTGCCTGCTCTCGACTGGCCGGGCGCTCGATGCCCTGACCTTGGGCGAAGATGCGGCACGAAGCCTGGGCATCAACATGACACGGCTTCAGCTTCAGGTCGCATTGGGGACCGGACTTGCCGTGGGCGCCTCTGTTGCTGTCACAGGCGTTGTTGGCTTTGTTGGGCTCATCGTGCCGCATGTCATGCGGCGCTGGGTGGGGGAGCGTCCCTCCCGCCTGCTTATCCCATCGGCCATTGGCGGCGCGATCCTGACGCTGGCGGCGGATAGCGCGGTGCGCCTCATCCCCGGCGTGGGCGAAGTCCGGCTGGGCATTGCCATGTCCGCCATTGGCGCGCCCTTTTTCCTCCTCCTGCTCGCAAAGCTGCGAAAGGGGGCGGCATGATCCAGCTTGAGACGCTTTCAGTGCATCTGGGTCAGCGCCTTGTCGTGGATGACCTGTCGCTCACATTGCATCGCGGTCGCGTGACGGTGATCATCGGCCCCAATGGCGCGGGCAAAACAAGCCTGCTGCGCGCCATTGCCTGTCTGGTGCAGCCCAGCAACGGCAGAATACTGCTTGATGGCGAGCATCTGTCGGATGTGAAGGCGAAGGATCGCGCCCGTCGGATCGGATATTTGCCGCAAAATGGGGTGCCCGCTTGGGCCGTGACGGTGCGGGATATGGTGGCGCTTGGCCGCATTCCCCATATCGGCCGCTTTGCAGCCCCAACGGTGAAGGATGACGCGGCCGTCGAAACGGCCATGGCCGATGCCGATATTCTGCATCTGGCGGACCGACGTGTGGACAGCCTCTCAGGCGGCGAACGTGCCCGAGTCAAGTTCGCCCGGATCTTGGCGGGCGAGAGCGATTGGATTCTGGCGGACGAACCGCTTGCCAATCTGGATCCGCCGCACCAGCGCGACACCCTTCGCCTCCTGAAGCAAGCAGCGCAAAGCGGCAAAGGCGTGGTCGTCGTTCTGCATCAACTCAATGCAGCAGCACGTCTGGCCGATGATCTGCTTCTCCTCAAACAGGGGCGAGCCTGTGGCTTTGGGCCGCGCGACGCGGTTTTGACGCAAGAGGCGCTAATGGCGACCTTTGATATGGATATGGAGATTGTTACTCTGGGTGGACGGGCCGCAATTCTGCCGCGCTAAGGGCCTCCCTTGCCGATAAGCGCGTGTCCGCCTAGAGGCTCGACTATGACGGATGCGCTGCCCCTAAAGCTGTTCAACAGCCTGACCCGCCAGTTAGAAGAGTTCCAGCCTGTTCATGCAGGCGAAGCGCGCGTTTATACCTGCGGACCTACCGTCTATAATTTCCAGCATATTGGCAATATGCGCGCCTATGTCTTTGCCGACACGCTGGGCCGGACGCTCAGCTTCAAAGGCTATCAGCTGCGCCATGTCATCAACATTACTGATGTCGGCCATCTCACCTCCGATGCCGATGCCGGGGATGATAAGATGGAAAAGGCTGCCGCCCAGCAGGGCAGAACGGCTTGGGATATCGCGAAATTCTATACCGATGCCTATTGGGCCGACATTGAACGGCTGAACATTCGTCAGCCCTATCAATGGTCGATTGCAACAGACTATGTCCCCCGCATGATCGACTTTGCAAAGTCGATTGCAGACCAGCATTGCTATGAGCTGCCGTCCGGCCTCTATTTCGACACATCGACCGTCGCCGATTATGGACGCCTTGCGCGAACGACGACGGAAGAGGGCGAAGGACGGATCGACAGCGTTGATGGCAAGCGTCAGGCGGCTGATTTCGCGATTTGGCGCAAAACGCCAGAAGGCGAAACGCGCCAAATGGAATGGGACAGCCCATGGGGCCGCGGTGCGCCGGGATGGCATTTGGAATGCTCGGTCATGTCCGAAGCTTTGCTCGGCCTGCCCTTTGACATTCACACCGGCGGAATCGACCATCGCGAGATCCACCACCCGAACGAAATCGCCCAAAATCAGGCGTTTACAAATTGCGGCGCCCTTTCCTGCTCAGAAAATTCTGGTGCGCGCATTTGGATGCACAATAATTTCCTGATCGATCGCGGCGGGAAGATGAGCAAATCGACGGGCGATTTTCTGCGGCTTCAGGTGCTGGTCGATCGCGGTTTTCACCCGCTTGCCTATCGCCTGCTCTGCCTGCAGGCACATTATCGTAGTGAGTTGGAATTCAGCTTTGATAATTTGGCAGCCGCCGCCACGCGGTTAAAGCGTCTTGTTATGGCGGTTGCTCAAGTCCGGACGCAGGCCAGCCCGGCGGAGACGGTGGCGCACCCGCGCCTGATAGCGCTTCTCGATCAATTCGATGCGGCTGTCTCCGAAGACCTGAATACGGCGGTGGGCCTCACTCTGCTGGAAGAAGCAGCGTCCATGAAGAAGGTTGATGCCGCCGAAAAGCTGGCGGTGATTGCGCGCATGGATGCGGTGCTTGGCCTTAATCTCTTGAGCATCGACCGCACCGACCTGCGCGTGCAGCCGACCAATGCGCAGATCACGGCCGAAGAGATTGATCATGAGCTCACCCGTCGCAAAGAAGCGCGCGCTGCAAAGGATTTCGCCACGTCCGATGCCATTCGTGATGCCCTTCTTGCAAAGGGCGTTGAGGTGATGGACGGTGATCCGCTCGGCTGGGATTGGAAGATCGAATTTTAGGCTCGATACTTGCCGATGCGACAGATCAAAATCGCGCGGCAGACGTCTTGCCAAGCCGATCCTTGGCTCTAATCTGATTGCATGATGCAATCCATTTCTTGGCTCATTCTCGCGCTGATCCACCTCCTCCCCGCACTCGCCTTTTTTCGACCAGCCACACTCACCAAACTCTATTCCATCGAGCCGGGTAATCCGTTGTTCCTCTTGATGCGGCATCGCGCGGCTTTGTTTCTGGCCGTGTTCCTTGCCTGTCTCTGGGCTGTTTTGAGGCCAGAGGCGCGACAATTGGCCGCGATCATCACCGCAATTTCGATGCTGGGATTTCTGTGGCTCTATTGGCGCGCTGGCGCTCCTAAATCGCTTCGTGCCATTGCCCTTATCGACATACTCGGCCTACCGTTCTTGGCCTTTGCCGTTTTTGGAGCTTTCTGATCATCATGACCATTGCCGTAATGTCCGCACTTGTCCGGCCGCTTATCGAGACGCAGTTGCCGCCGGATCTGGATGTCCGTTGGTTCATGACCAAAGAAGAAGCCATGGCGCTTGCGCCGATTGCCGATATTGGCTGGTTCGACATGTATGATAAAAATGACATGGCCGAAACGATCAGTGCTGCGACCAACCTAAAATGGCTGAATTCCATCTATGCCGGCGTTGATGGCATGCCCATTCCGCTGCTGCGGGATCGCGGCGTTTTGGTCACAAATGGCGCGGGCATTAACGCAATTACCATCGCCGAATATGTTATCATGGGCATGCTGACCATGGCCAAGGGGTATCGGGATGTTGTTCATGCCCAAGGCCGCCACGACTGGCTTCAGGATTCGCCCGGAAAGATCGAGCTCTTCGGTTCAAAGGCGCTTCTTCTGGGCTATGGCGCCATCGGCAAACTGATCGAGGAGCGGCTCAACGCCTTCCATGTGGATGTGACCATCGTGCGCCGGTCGGCTGGGCCCAACACCCTTGGGCCCGACCAATGGCGCGACAAGCTGGGCGAGTTTGACTGGATCATTCTGGCAGTCCCGGCAACGGCCGAGACCGATGGAATGATCGGCAAAGACGAACTGGCCGCGATGAAGCCGACAGCGCGTATCGTGAACATCGCGCGTGGGTCTGTCATTGATCAGGATGCGTTGGTTGATGCCTTGAAAAGCCGCCAGATTGCCGAGGCCTTTTTGGATGTGACAACACCAGAGCCATTGCCTGCCGAAAACCCCCTTTGGGATTTGCCGAACGCGCATGTCACAATGCATTTGTCCGGCCGGGCGCAGGACAAGATGTTTGTTCGCGCGGCCCACCGATTCCTTGAGAATTTGGCCCGGTATCGCGCCGGCGAACCCCTCACCCCGCTCGTCAATCTGGATCTGGGATATTAATCATGACGCCTGCTGAAATGTCGAAAAAATGGCACGCCGTTGCGCTTTCAAGCGACGAGAACGCCATTTCCGCCCTGCTGCATGAGGAGGCCGTGTTTGAAAGCCCGGTTGTCCATACGCCACAACGGGGCAAGCCGATTACGGTTAAATATCTGGCCAGCGCAGGCAAGGTGTTCAGCAATACCGGCTTTCATTATGTCGGTGAATGGGAAGCCAAGAACAGCCTGATCCTTGAATTTAACGCCGAGATTAATGGCATTAAAATCGATGGCATCGATATGATCACATGGGATGAAGATGGCCTGATCACCAATTTCAAGGTCATGGTGCGCCCATTAAAAGCAGTAAACATGCTCCACCAGAAGATGGGCGAGATATTGGCGGCCGCAGCGTGACAACGCACTGGCATAAATCTGTCATATTTGATGCTTAGAGCATAACCATGCCATCACAGACCACTCCTGCTTCGTCGACCGAGATACTGGATCTTTTGGATATCCCGGCGTTGTTGTTGCGTGCCGACCGGGTTGTTCACGCCAATCTTGCGGCGTTGTCCATGTTTGGCCGTCATATTGAAGGGCAGGATGTCCGTATCGCCTTACGCCATCCAGATGCCGTGGCGCTGCTCACATCCGGGCGCAACGACAGCGTCCGCATCTCTGGCCTCTCGACATCGGGGAGCCTTTGGCAAATGGACTGCAATAGTCTGAAGGATGGCACCAAGCTGGTGACATTGACGGACCTGTCGATTCAAGAAAGCGTTGCCCGCGCCCACGCAGATTTTGTTGCGAACGCCAGCCATGAGCTGCGCACACCGCTGGCGGCGGTGCTCGGCTATGTCGAAACGCTCAAAGACCCGAAAGCCGGCGACAATGAAGCAACGCGACTGCGCTTCCTGGATATTATCGCCAAAGAAGCCGATCGAATGCAGGCTTTGGTCGAAGACCTGATGTCGCTATCTCGGATTGAAGCCAGCAAGCATCAACTGCCGACCGAAACGATCGATTTGGTCGCCATTGCTCGGCAATGTATGGGCGAAACGCAAGCAACCGACAGGCTGATATTGCAAGCAGAGATCAGTGATGCCCGCGTTTCGGGTGATTCCACCCAACTCGCTCAGGCGCTCCGAAATTTGATCGACAATGCGCTCAAATATGGGGGGGCAGATACGCCTGTCACCATCAGGATCGAAAAAGGCTCTACGGGCTGGATCAGCCTGTCTGTTGCCGATCAGGGGGAAGGAATCGCGCCCCAGCATATGCCGCGCCTAACCGAGCGTTTCTACCGCGCAGATCCCGGTCGCAGCCGCCAAATTGGAGGAACGGGACTCGGCCTTTCCATCGTTAAACATATTGTGGAGCGGCATCGCGGTCGTTTTGATATCGCAAGCCGGCTGAGCCAAGGGACAACGGCAACCTGCATATTTCCGCCCGCCTGACCAGTTGTCACAAAACTGTCATTTAAGTGTCATAGTCGAACATCGACTCGTTCAGGAGGAAAATCCCATGCGTTCTTTTTCTACCATTGCGGCGCTCGCCGTTTCCGCGATAGCGCTCACCGCTTGCGGTGGTCAGCCCGGCTCTGGTGATGGCCGCGACTTTGTTCGCATCGTTGGTTCGTCAACCGTTTACCCGTTCGCATCTGCGGTGTCAGAAGCAGCCACCAAATCCGCAGGGATCAAGTCACCCGTGATCGAATCGACCGGCACAGGTGCTGGCATGAAGCTGTTTTGTGCTGGCGTTGGCGTTGCGCACCCGGACATTGTGAACGCATCGCGCCGCATCAAAAAATCGGAATATGAAGATTGCGCTAAAAATGGCGTGACCGATATTGTCGAGATCCAGGTCGGGCTTGATGGCATCGCCTTTGCAGAAGCCCAAGGCGGCCCGGACATGAAGCTGACACCGACCGATGTGTATAAGGCGCTCGCTGCAACGCCATTCGGAAAGCCGAATACGGCCAAGACATGGGCCGATGTGAATCCATCGCTCCCCGCCATTCCGATCAGCGTCTATGGCCCACCGTCAACCTCTGGCACGCGCGATGCGTTGGCCGAACTGATCTTGACCAAGGGCTGTGATACCGACCCAGCTATGAAGGCGCTCAAAGAGAGCGACAAGGACAAGCATAAGGCCATCTGCACCAAGGTGCGCGAAGACGGTGCTTATGTTGATGCGGGCGAGAATGACAATCTGATCGTGCAGAAGATTTCGGCAAACCCGAAAGCAATTGGCATCTTTGGATTCTCCTTCCTTGAGGAAAATATGGACAAGCTGAAAGGCATCCCGATGTCGGGTATTCAGCCAACCTACGCGACCGTGTCTGATTTCTCTTACCCCGGTGCGCGCCCGCTTTACATTTATGTCAAAGCTGCGCATCTGAAGGCCATTAAGGGCATTAGGGAATTTGCGCTTGAATTCTCAAAGGCCTGGGGACCGGACGGCTACCTCAAAAAGAAGGGAATGGTGATCGCACCTGCGGATGTTCAAAAGGCGAATGCAGAAATTGCCTCGTCGATGACGCTCATGGATGCATCACAGCTAAACTAATCTGACACATGTCTGTTATACTGCTCCTTTTCCTGGTCGCCGGGCTTGGCCTGATCGGCTGGCTCGTCGCCCGGGCAAAGGCGCAGGCTCTTTATACAGGCCGGGGATCGATGCATTCGCGCCCCGGCCATCATGGCTGGCATTTGGCCCTTTGGATTGTGATCCCCGCCCTTCTGGGCATTTCCGCTTGGAGCTCCCTATCTCCTAGCTTGATCCATTCAGCAGTCTTGGCAGATCCTGCAGCAGCGTCTCTTCCCTTGATGGATATGGAGCGCAATTCGATCCTGTCCGAAGCCTATGCGATTGCGCAGAATCCAAATGCACCCGTTTTTAACCCGGACGCAGAAAAGCTCGTTCCCGCCATTGTTGCAGCCAATCAAAAGTTCGGCTTCATTGGTGCCGCTTTAGCCATTGTTCTGGCTTTTGTGGGGGGGGCATTTGGCTATACCCGCATCCGTGCAGACTATCCCGCGCGCACCCGCGTTGAACGACTGGTGCTTGGGCTGCTGCTCATTGCCTCGCTCCTCGCCATTTTTACCACCGTCGGCATTATTGCGTCGCTCTTATATGAAACGGGCATTTTCTTCTCCAAAGTGAACGCCGTTGAATTTCTGACGGGCCTGCACTGGAGCCCGGCTAATGGGAGCTTTGGTGCTGTTCCCCTTTTCTGGGGAACGATCTTTATCGGCGCGATCATCGCAATGATCGTCGCCATCCCGCTCGGCCTGATGAGCGCGATTTACTTGACCCAATATGCCAGCGCGCGAATGCGGCGGGTGTTAAAGCCGCTGCTCGAGATACTCGCGGGCATCCCCACGGTGGTTTACGGTTACTTCGCCGCCCTGACTATGGCCCCTGCCATCCGGGATTTTGCGGGCTTTATTGGCATTGCCAACCCGTCCACCGAAAGCGCGCTGGCAGCCGGCCTTGTCATGGGCATCATGATTATTCCGTTTGTGTCCTCCATGGCCGATGACAGCATCGCCGCAGTTCCACAGGCGATGCGCGATGGGTCGCTCGCCATGGGTGCGACAACATCTGAAACGATCAAACGCGTCATGATCCCGGCGGCCCTGCCCGGCATTGTGGCGGGCGTGATGCTGGCGATCAGCCGTGCCATTGGGGAAACCATGATTGTCGTGATGGCGGCGGGTGCGGCGGCCAATCTCTCTGCCAATCCATTCGCCAGCATGACAACCGTCACCTTCCAGATTGTCCAACTTCTGACGGGCGACCAAGAATTTGATAGCCCTAAGACGCTGTCTGCCTTTGCGCTGGGCCTTGTTCTCTTCGTTGTGACACTGGCTCTCAACATTATCGCGCTGCGTGTCGTCAAACGCTTTAGGGAAGCTTATGAGTAAGCCCGGAACAA
Organism: Pseudomonadota bacterium; assembly: GCA_041174825.1. GTDB lineage: Bacteria > Pseudomonadota > Alphaproteobacteria > Sphingomonadales > Sphingomonadaceae > Aquisediminimonas. Next base: position 25,941 of record JBEDGC010000001.1, read on the forward strand.
ACTGGCAGTCGCCCGATATGGCGCAGCGCTTGGCTAAGCGTTACGCAGCGGAGCGGCGGTTTAAGCGGCTCGGCGTTCTTGCGATCCTTGTCTCTTTGTCCTTTCTGGTCTTTTTGCTTGTCTCCATGCTGGCAAAGGGCGTGGGCGGACTTGATCTTGCCTTTCTGACAGGATCGGATTCAACCGAGGCAAGCACAGCTGGGGTCTGGGGGGCGGCCAAAGGCTCTTTGCTCACTATGCTTGTTACGATTGCGCTGGCGCTTCCCATGGGCGTTCTGGCGGCAATTTATCTCGAAGAATTTGCCCCCAAGAACCGTTGGGTCGATTTGGTCGAAGTCTCGATTAATAATTTGGCGGCTGTGCCCTCCATTATCTTTGGCCTGTTGGGCTTGGCGGTCTTCATCAACACTTTCAATTTGCCGCGTTCATCGCCTTTGGTCGGCGGCATGACGCTTGCACTTATGACCATGCCGGTCATTGTCATTGCGGGCCGTAATGCGATCAAGGCTGTTCCCCCTTCAATCCGCGATGCGGCTCTGGCGGTTGGGGCCAGCAAAATGCAGACTGTCTTTCACCATGTCCTCCCGCTTGCCCTGCCGGGGATTTTGACGGGCGCTATTATCGGCATGGCGCGTGCCCTTGGCGAAACAGCGCCGCTGCTGATGATTGGGATGCGTGCCTTTGTCTCCACCCCGCCAGCAGGCCTGACCGACCCATCCAGCGTTCTACCGATGCAGATTTTTCTCTGGTCAGACGAAGTTGACCGAGCCTTTGTTCAAAACACGTCCGCTGCCATCATCGTCTTGCTGGTCTTCCTGCTCGCGATGAACGGCTTCGCTATTTATCTTCGCAACAAATTCGAAACACGTTGGTGATCCATGTCGACCGAAACGATTAAAATATCGGCCAAGAATGTAAGCGTCTTTTATGGCGCAAAACAGGCCATCGACAATGTCTCAATCGACATTGCAACTGAACATGTCACCGCGTTTATCGGTCCATCCGGATGCGGGAAATCCACCTTCTTGCGGACGCTCAACCGCATGAACGACACCATTGCTGGATGCAGCGTGCAAGGGCAGATCATGCTCGATGGCGACGATATCTACGCCGGCGGCATGGACGTTGTGCAACTGCGCGCGCGGGTCGGTATGGTGTTTCAAAAGCCCAACCCATTTCCCAAATCCATATATGAAAATGTGGCCTATGGTCCCCGCATTCATGGCCTTGCTGCAACAAAAGCCGACATGGATGCGATTGTGGAGAAATCACTGCGTCGCGCTGGGCTGTGGGACGAAGTTAAGGACCGCTTGGCAGATGCGGGGACAGCCCTGTCCGGCGGCCAGCAGCAACGCCTCTGCATTGCGCGCGCTATTGCCGTCAGCCCTGAAGTCATCCTGATGGATGAGCCTTGCTCCGCGCTCGATCCAATTGCAACGGCACGTATCGAAGAGTTAATTGACGAATTGCGTGGTCGTTATGCCATCGTAATCGTCACCCACTCGATGCAGCAGGCGGCCCGCGTGTCGCAACGCACCGCCTTTTTCCATCTTGGGGCTATGGTTGAATATGGCTCTACGTCTGACATCTTCACCAATCCGCGCGAAGAACGGACAAAGGACTATATCACCGGACGTTATGGTTAAGGATCGCAGACATGGTTGAACATACCGTCAAAGCCTTTGATGATGAAATCGGCGCCCTACGGGGCCTCATCGCCGAAATGGGCGGGTTGGCTGAAGTCGCCATCGCCCAATCTGTTGACGCTCTGGTCAAACGGGACAATGACTTGGCGGCCCAAGTTGTCGCTAACGACGCCCGTATTGATGCGCTTGAAGTGGAGGTTGATCGTCTGGCCGTTCGGATCATTGCCTTGCGCGCGCCGATGGCGGACGATCTGCGCGATGTTATTTCAGCGCTCAAAATCTCCGGCATTATTGAACGCATTGGCGACTATGCCAAAAATATTGCCAAGCGTGTGGGCGAGGTCGAAGGAAAGGCCAAGATTGAGCCGCTCACGCTGATCCCGACAATGGCGGAAATTGCCCAGTCGATGGTGAAGGATGTGCTCGATGCCTATGCCGCGCGCGATGCGAAGCTTGCGGTTGAGGTCGTGGATCGCGACGAAAAGGTCGATGAATTCTACAACAGCATCTTTCGCAATCTCGTCGCCCATATGATGGAAAATCCAGCGACAATCAGTTCAGCCGCACAGCTTTTGTTTGTCGCCCGCAATCTGGAACGGATTGGCGACCATGCCACCAATGTCGCTGAACTCGTCTATTATGCCGCGACGGGCGATTATTATGCTGACAGGGATATGCCCCGGAGAAGTTGATTATGGCTGCACGTCTCCTGATTGTTGAGGATGATCCCGCGCTGGCGGAGTTACTCGTGTGGCACTTTGAAGCCGAAGGCTATGACGTGACGCAAACAGCAGACGGCGAAGAGGCCCTGTTGCTTGCGGCAGAACAAACCCCTGATGCCATTATTTTGGATTGGATGATTGAAAACATCTCAGGGATTGAGGTGTGCCGCCGCTTACGCCGCGCGTCAGAGACGTCGAATGTCCCCATCATCATGCTCACCGCGCGCGGTGAAGAAGAAGACCGTATTCGCGGACTGGAAACGGGCGCTGATGATTATGTGACCAAGCCTTTTTCCCCGCGAGAGCTGATTGCCCGGATGGCGGCCATCCTGCGTCGCTCGCGCCCTGCCCTAGCGGGCAAAACTTTGAAAGTTGAGGATCTAGAGCTTGATCCAATCGCCCATCGTGTGCGCAGATCAGGCCAAGAAGTTCCTTTGGGGCCAACCGAATTTCGTTTGCTCCAGCATTTTATGGAACGCCCTGGCCGGGTTTTGTCTCGAGGGCAGTTGGTCACAGGGGTGTGGGGCCATGACAGCGACATTGAGGAACGCACGGTTGATGTTCAGGTCAAACGCCTGCGCGCGGCGATTAATGCACCGGGCGGCAAAGATCTGATCCGCACAGTGCGAAGTGCGGGTTATTCGTTGGGATAAAGAGGCTTTGGGCGCGAAATCCTTGCGCTTTTCGGCAAATTTCCCCAAGGCCTGCCTATTATGACACAGACTTGGACTCCCGATAGCTGGACCAGCCATGAGGCACGCCAGCTTCCAACCTATCCTAACGCCGACGCGCTAGCATCGGCAACAGCGACGCTTGCGACATATCCGCCGCTTGTTTTCGCCGGAGAAGCGCGCAGCTTAACGGCCGAACTCGCCCAAGTTGCCGAAGGCAAAAGCTTTCTTCTTCAAGGCGGCGATTGCGCTGAAAGCTTTGCCGAATTCCACCCGAACAACATTCGCGATACCTTCAAGGTCTTGCTGCAAATGGCGGTGGTTCTGACCTTTTCGTCCAAGCTGCCCACGGTCAAGGTTGGCCGCATGGCGGGCCAGTTCGCCAAGCCCCGGTCGGCCGATATGGAAGATATTGGTGGTGTGTCTTTGCCCAGCTATCGCGGCGACATTATCAACGACATCGCTTTCGAAGCTCAGGGCCGCGCGCCTGACCCGCAACGCATGGTGCGGGCTTATTCCCAATCCGCCGCAACGCTCAACCTGCTGCGCGCCTTTGCGCAGGGTGGCTATGCGAATCTGCATCAGGTGAATGCCTGGACGCATGATTTCATGGGCCGTTCCCCCTGGGCCAAACGGTTTCAGGATGTGGCAGACCGGATTAGCGAAGCGCTCGACTTTATGGCGGCGTGCGGCATTGATCCCGACACGACGCCTCAACTAAAGGGCACAAGCTTCTACACCAGCCATGAAGCGCTTCTGCTTCCTTATGAGCAGGCTCTGACCCGGCAGGATTCCCTAACCGGTCAATGGTATGACACATCCGCGCATATGCTTTGGATTGGCGACAGGACGCGCTTTGATGGCTCCGCCCATGTCGAATATCTGCGCGGCATCGGCAATCCAATCGGCATGAAGTGCGGTCCCAGTCTTGAGCCAGAGGCGCTGCTGCGCTTGCTCGATACGCTCAATCCAAATCGCGTGCCGGGCCGGATGACGCTCATCACGCGTTATGGCCATGACAAGATTGAGGCACATCTGCCCGCACTTGTCCGCGCCGTGAAGGCCGAAGGACATCCCGTCATCTGGTCGTGTGACCCGATGCACGGCAACGTCATCAAGGCGCAGAATGGCTATAAGACCCGTCCGTTCGAGCGTATTCTTGCCGAAGTGCGCGGCTTCTTTGCCGTGCATCGCGCAGAAGGAACGCATGGCGGCGGCATTCATATTGAAATGACCGGCCAAAATGTGACCGAATGTACGGGTGGGGCGATTGATGTGACGGAGCAGAATTTGGCGGATCGTTACCATACCCATTGCGACCCCCGCCTCAATGCGGGTCAATCGCTGGAACTGGCGTTCCTGATTGCGGAAATGTTGAACCAGGAATTGAAGGACCGCGTCGACCGCGCTGCTGCCTGATAAACAAGGCCGACGCCTGCAAGGGGGGATTTGCAGGCGTCGATCCTCTCTATAGGCACCACCTATGGGGGCATTTGGTGGCTTTCCTGCCCGCAGACAGGGTTAGGGCAGACATGTTATCCTGCCCCTATCCAGCACGTTAAGCCTCTGTCATATCCGGTGAAATTCTTATTCGGGCACCGAAAACAGGGTCGTGTCGCGATATTTGTCCTGCCAAGGTTCAAACAACATACTCGGCTCAAAGGCCTCTTCCGCCAGTTCAATGTCAGACATGCCGTCGACCTTGAACGTCGCCATTTTTTCCTCACGTGGCGGCGCGCCATTTTTCGTGAGCGGAACCGCATCAAGATAAACCAAATCGCGGCGGGTGTAGAGAATATGCGGCGCAAGGATGAAGGTCGTGCCATTATAGCCCGCCTTCAGGCAGTGTTTCGTCGCTATGGCTTCTAAAATAACGCGGTTTGCAAGCATATCGACAAAATGCCGAAGGCTTTGGCTTTGCGCAAGAATTTTGTGCAATGCAGCATAGAAAGCCGATTATCCCATTTGCTGGGGCAAATAATTGTCGTCGATATAGTCGCTAAAGCGCGTAAATCGGGCGTCAAATTTCATTTTGACCTTGCCCGTCGCGCCATGGCGCTGCTTGGCGACGATCAGTTCGGACAGCCCAAAGACCCGCTCCATCTCAATTGCCCATTTGGCATGATCGTCAAACACCTTGGCATCTTCGCCTTCTGCGGGGCGCTTGGGTTCACGGGCCTGAATATAATATTCTTCGCGATAGACGAAGAGCACAATGTCGGCGTCCTGTTCAATCGAGCCCGATTCACGCAGATCGGAGAGCTGCGGCCTTTTGTCTTCGCGCTGTTCCACAGCACGGCTCAACTGCGACAGGGCGATGACGGGAACGTTGAGTTCCTTGGCCAAAGTTTTGAGACCGCGCGAAATTTCAGAAATTTCCTGCACGCGATTATCCCCGCCCCCGCTTTTGGATCCTTGGAGCAGCTGAAGATAATCGACGATGATCAGACCAATATCGTGCCGCCGCTTCAACCGCCGGGCACGGGTGCGCAGGGCGGCGATCGTAAGGCCGGCCGTATCATCGATGTAGAGCGGTAGCGATTCCAGATCGGCCGCCGCGCGGGCAAGGCTGCGAAATTCCGTCTGGCTGATTTTGCCCATGCGCAGATTTTCAGAGCTGATTTCGGACTGCTCGGACAGGATACGCGTTGCCAGCTGATCGGCCGACATTTCGAGGCTGAAAAAGGCAACGGGTGCGCCGACCGATTTTTCCGGCGGAATGCCATCTTCCAAATCACGCGCCCAGCGCCGGGCCGCGTTAAAGGCGATATTGGTTGCCAAAGCCGTCTTGCCCATGCCGGGACGCCCGGCAAGAATGATCAAATCAGAATGGTGCAGGCCGCCCGTTTTGGCGTTGATGCCATCAATGCCCGTTGTCACGCCCGATAGGCCACCACCCGAGTTCAGGGCCTTTTCTGCCAGAGAAACGGCCATCTTGGTCGCCTGACCAAAGGATTTGGTGCTGCCCGTTTCCCCGCCTTGTTCGGCCACGCGGTAGAGCGCCATTTCCGCCGTTTCGATTTGTTCGGTTGGCAGCACGGCTTCGCTGGTGTCCAGCGCCCGGGTTGCCATATCGCGGCCGACGCTTACCAATTCGCGCAACAAGGCCAGATCATAAATCTGCGCTGCAAAATCCCGCGCGCCGAGCAGGGCCGCCCCAGACCCGGTCAATTGCGCCAGATAGGCAGGGCCACCCAGCGCCTTCATTGCCTCATCCGTTTCAAACATGGGCTTGAGCGTGACAGGTGTTGCCACCATCGACCGATCGATGAGCTTCATGATCGCATCATAAATTCGGCCGTGCACCGGCTCAAAAAAATGTTCGGCGCGCAGCTTCAGTTGCACATCCTCTGCCACGCGATTGTCGATCATCAGCGCCCCCAAAAGGGCGGCCTCTGCCTCAACATTATGGGGAAGCTGCACAGCGGTATCGCTCGTGTCGTGAATCAATCGAATGGGGTCTGCCATCTGGCCCTCATGAAGCAAGCCGCCGTTAACGCCAACGTCGCAAGAGGAGGATAACGGGGATAACTCCTCTCGTCCTCATCTTTCCAAGCCGCGCGGCTTTCGATATGCGCATGTCTATGGCCGATCCGCGCATCATCGATATCAAGCTCGACGAACATACGATCATCTGGCGCTCTGCGGATATTGAGCAGGAGCGGCGGATTGCCATTTTCGATATCTTAGAAGGCAATTATTTCGCGCCTCAACGCGTGGCGGAAGATGGCTATTCCGGGCCGTATCAATTGATGCTGCGGGTCGAGGAAGGTCGGCTTGCCTTTGATATGGGCCGAGAAGATGGCAGCCCCTTTGGTTCTGTCATCTTGGGGCTTGGCAGGTTTCGGCGGCTGATCCGCGATTATTTCGCGATTTGTGACAGCTATTATCAGGCGATTCGCGTCTCTACCCCGCAACAGATTGAAACGGTGGATATGGCGCGCCGGGCCATTCACAATGAAGGGGCAGATCTTTTGAAAGAGCGCCTCGACGGCAAAATTGATGTTGATTTTGATACGGCGCGACGGCTGTTCACGCTGATCTGCGTTCTGCACATTAAGGGGTAAGGCATGCGGGGGCGTTTTCGGGTCGGCGTGCTGGTTTTCGCCTTTGTCATCCTGGCAGGACTACTGTTCTGGGGAGCCGCGCATTGGAAACCCGATGCGGCCGCCTACCCAGTTCAAGGCGTGGATGTGTCAGAGGAAAATGGCGTCGTCGCCTGGCCCACGGTTGAAGCGGCGGGGGCCGATTTTGCTTATATTAAGGCGACCGAAGGGGCGGATAGTGCCGACCCCAATTTCGCCGAAAATTGGGAAAAGGCGGATGCCGCTGGCCTGCGCCGGGGCGCCTATCATGTCTATTCGCTCTGCCGCCCTGCCTTGGATCAGGCGACCAACTTCATCTCCATTGTGGAGCGGGATCAGACCGCCCTGCCCGCCGCCGTCAAGCTGACCCTATCGGGCAATTGCGATGACCGGCCAGAGCGCGCGCAGGTTCTGCGGGATTTGACCCGGTTCATCCAAATGGTGGAAGCGCATACGGGCAAGACCATCATCCTAGGCCTGTCGCGCGATTTTGAGCGGAGTTATGAGATTAGCAGCGCCATTGATCGGCCGCTCTGGCTCTCAGGCTTCTTCCTGCGCCCCTCTTACGCCAGTCGCGATTGGGCGATGTGGCAAGCCTCGACATTTCGGCGCGTAAAGGGCATCCAAGGCAGCACCAATTGGAATGTAATTCAACAATGACTGACGAGACCACCCGCACACTTGTTGATCGCGCCCGCGCGGCGGCGGCACAGGCGCATGCCCCCTATTCGGGATTTGGGGTTGGCGCGGCCCTTTTGCTGGCGGATGGCAGCATCATCACCGGCTGCAACTTTGAAAACGCAAGCTATGGCCTCACCCTCTGCGCGGAAACGGTTGCGCTGGGCACGGCCAATTCCGCTGGGCATTTGCGCGATGTGCGCGAAATTGCGATTATCGGCGGCAAGCTGGTGGCAGGTGCCATCACCGGGACAGACCCTGTGCGCCCCTGCGGCCGCTGCCGTCAGGTCATCAATGAAGCGGGGGGCCTATCGGGCCATGATATTGTCATCCATTGCGCCTCAGCCGATGGTGGCGTGGTGGAACGGCACACGCTATCAAGCCTTTTGCCATTTGCTTTTGGCCCAGCCGATCTTGGGCTTGTTTAGGAGAATAAATGTCTATTCTGTCCGACATATGGATCCGCGAACAGGCGCTGAGCACGGGTATGATCGACCCCTTTGTGGAGGGCCAGCGCCGCGACGGCTGCATCAGCTATGGCCTGTCCTCTTATGGCTATGACGCACGCGTTGCCGATGAGTTTAAGATCTTCACCAATGTCGACAGTTCCGTGGTTGATCCCAAGGAATTTGACCCGAAGAGCTTTGTCGACCGCAAGACCGATGTGTGCATCATTCCGCCCAACAGCTTTGCCCTTGCCCGCACGGTCGAATATTTCCGCGTGCCGCGCGATGTGCTGGTCATCTGCCTTGGCAAATCCACTTATGCCCGTTGCGGCATCATCGTAAACGTGACCCCGCTGGAACCCGGCTGGGAGGGCCACGTAACGCTGGAATTTTCCAACACCACGCCGCTCCCCGCCAAAATCTATGCCAATGAAGGGGCGTGTCAGTTCCTCTTCCTGAAAGGCGATCAGCCTTGTGAGACAAGCTATGCCGATCGGGCTGGCAAATATATGGGGCAAAAAGGGGTCACCCTGCCCAAGCTGTAAATCACGACGATAGGAGAAACACATGGCCAAGCAGACCGCAGAATTCGACATCATCGTCTATGGCGCAAGCGGCTTTACTGGCCGGCTTGTCGCGGAGTATCTCGCCAAGCAGGGCGTCCAGAAATGGGCCATGGCGGGCCGCAGCCTCTCCAAACTCACCCAAGTGCGCGATGAAATGGGCCTGCCAAGCGACACCCCCCTCGTCATCGCCGATGCCAGCACCCCCGCAACGCTGATCGATATGTGCAAGCGCACCCGCGTCGTCCTAACCACGGTTGGCCCTTATCAGCTTTATGGCCCAGAATTGGTCGCCGCCTGCGCCGAAACCGGCACGGATTATGTCGATCTGTGCGGCGAACCCGCCTGGATGCGCGAAATGATCGACGCGCATGATGCCCGCGCCAAGGAAACTGGGGCCCGCATCGTCTTTTCCTGCGGCTTTGATTCCATCCCCTTTGATCTGGGTGTCTGGTTCCTTCAGCAAGAAGCCAATCAGCGCCATGGCAAACCCGCCCCGCGCGTCAAAGGCCGCGTGAGGAAGATGCAGGGCGGCGCCTCTGGCGGCACCATTGCGAGCCTGACCGAAACGATGAAGGCCGCGGCCAAAAACCCCAAGATCATCGGCATTTTGAAAAGCAGCTTTGGCCTGACCCCCGGTTTTGAAGGGCCAGCCCAACCCTCTGGCCTGATGCCGGAATATGATAGCGCCACCGGCACATGGACCGCGCCCTTTGTGATGGCCCCGATCAACACCAAGAATGTGCATCGCAGCAACTTCCTGCTCGGCCACCCCTATGGCCGGGATTTTGTCTATGATGAAATGATGATGACGACCATCGGCGACGCCGGCCGCGCCATGGCCGAAGCAATTGCCAAGGCCAATCCTTTTGGCGACGCCAAAATCCTGCCCGGCGACGGCCCCAGCAAGGAAGAACGCGAAAACGGCTTTTACGATGTGCTCTTCATCGGCGAATATCCGGATGGCACCTCGGTGCGCGTCTCCGTCTCGGGCGACAAAGACCCCGGCTATGGCTCCACCAGCAAAATGATCTCCGAAAGCGCGCTCACGCTGTTGGAGAATGACACGCCCGGTGGTGTGACGACGCCGGGTGCTGTGATGGCCGCGCCATTGCTCACGCGGTTGGAGAAGAATGCGGGGCTGACGTTTTTGGTGGAGGGGTGAGGGCGCTCTGCCCTCCCCGCTGCGACTAAAGCGCCCTGCGGCCCCTTAAGTCTCGCTCCCCTCCCGCAAGCGGGAGGGGCTGGGGGAGGGAAACGGCCCTGCCCTTAGTGCAAACTCCCCCGCGCCACCCACGCCGCCAACTTCTTCCGCAAACTCCGCCGGATCAGTCCCACATGCGCGCCATAGAGCGCCAGAAATCCAATCCCCCAGAACAGCCAATCCCCGCCCAGAAAGCTGCGGGCGATGATTAGGGCAAAGGCCCAGAAGATCAGGACGACACGGATATTGAGGTGAAAGCGCAGGGCCGTCCAAGGGGGCGGCAGGAGGACGATGTTGCCCTGCCCCTCTATGTCGATTTCGCGATGCTCCCGCAGGCGAGTGACGGTGCCGCCATCAACATAGGCAAAGGCATCCCAGCGTTCAAAACGGTCAAAGCCTTCGCCGCGTTCAAACACAAATTGCCGCTGCGAAACGGGCCGCACCACATAATGGCTGGAAAAGCCCCGCATGATGCGTTCAAACCGCATATCATCCAGAACCGCTGACGGCTCATCATAGATGAGCGTGCCGACAAAAAGGCGGGGGAGATTAATGGGCATAAGGGGTCATAAGTCGCCCGTCCGCCGATTTCAAATGCGGCGCTTATCTTGCGGCCTGTTTTCGTCATTGGGTGGCCCCTCACCCGTCATTCCCGCGGAGGCGGGAATCCACTTTGGCCGCAAATACCCAAGCCGGGGAGTGTGCGGAACGCTGGACCCTGAAACAAGTTCAGGGTGACGATGAAAGGCGATTAGCGGCGGCGGCCCTGATGGCGGATATTGCCGGGGCGGCCGCGCTTGCCCATTGGGGTGCGGCGGCCGCGATCGCGCCTGTCGCCGCGCATGGGCAGGTGGTTGGCCCCTTCGGGCAGTTCAAAGCGCAGCGCGCCGGAAATGGGGTTCGCCTCCACAAGGCGCAGCTCAATATGCTGACCAATGCGATATTGATCCCCCGTTTCATCCCCGGTCAGCGCCATGTGCGCGGGATCAAAGGTGAAATGTTCCGCCCCCAAAGTGGACACGGGGACAAGTCCATCGCCGCCCAGCCCCTCTACCGTTGCGAAAAAGCCGAAATTGGTGACGCCGGTAATCCGCGTTTCCAATATGTCGCCCACGCGCATGGCAAGGAAGGCGGCGACATAGCGATCCACCGTTTCCCGCTCTGCCTCCATCGCCCGGCGTTCGCAGCGCGATATGGCTTCGCCGATGATCACCATACGCCCGGCATCTTCGGGCGTCAGGGCGGTGTGCCGCGCATCGGGATCAAGCTGAAACGCCTCCACCAAAGATCGATGGACAATCAAATCTGAATAGCGGCGAATGGGCGATGTGAAATGCGCGTAAGAGCCAAGCGACAGGCCGAAATGCCCGGCATTTTGCGGGCTGTAATAGGCCTGGGTTTGGGATCGGAGGATTTGCTCCATCACTTCGGTGCGAAACTCTGCTTCGCCCAATTGTCCGATGATCCGGTTGAACGTCTTGGGGGTGATGACCTGCCCCAAGGCAAAGGCGATATCAAAGGTCGCCAGATAGTCTTTCAGGCCGACCAGCTTTTCGCGCGAGGGCTGTTCATGCACGCGGTACATGACCGGGGCTTTGCGGCTTTCCAGTGCCTTTGCCGCCGCGACATTGGCCGCGATCATATAATCTTCGATCAGGCGGTGGGCATCCAGCCGTTCGCGCGGGGCGACGGATTGAATGCGGCCATCCTCATCCAGAACCACCCGCCGTTCGGGCAGATCAAGGTCGAGCGGCTCGCGCTTTGCACGGGCCTTCTTCAATGCTTCCCAACAGGCCCAAAGCGGGCGCAGCGCAGCGTCCGTCAGGTCATGGGGCCGATCCCCATCCATCGCGGCTTGGGCATGTTCATAGGGGATGTTGGCGGCCACGCGGATCACCGCGCGCGAAAAGCGCCAGCTTTCCATATTCCCATCCGCATCAATCGCCATATGGCAGGCCAAGGCCGCTCGATCCTGCCCAGCGCGCAGCGAACAGACATCGGCCGATAATTGCTCTGGCAACATGGGGACAACCCGATCGGGGAAATAGACGCTGTTGCCGCGCTTGCGCGCTTCCTTATCCAGCCGCGATCCGGGCCGGACGTAAAAGCTGACATCGGCAATGGCGACAATGCAGTCAAAGCCGCCGTCTGTCCGGGGCGTCGCCCAGACGGCATCATCAAAATCTCGCGCATCAATGGGGTCAATGGCGACAATCGGCAGATGGCGCAGGTCTTCGCGCTGGCCGAGCGCAAGCCCCGCCATTTTCCCCGCCTCTTCAAACAGCTCTTCTGAAAAGACATGCGGGATGCTGTGTTTATGAATGGCAATCAGGCTGAACGCCTTGGGGGCAAAGGGATCGCCCAACACCTCTGTCACCTTGGCGGTGATGCGCGGCGCACGGCCCGTCTTTTCCGCCAGCACAAGGTCGCCGGCGCCTGCCTCTCCCATATCGGAAATTGGCGTATCCCTGCGTTCCCGCTTATCAATGGCGCGCAGCCAATATCTGTCCCCCTCCAGCGCGACGACGCCCAGGATCAGTTCTTCCCCGCGGGCCAGCCGCTTCATCATATGGGCGACATAGCCAGCGCCCTGTTCTTGCGTGCGGGCCAATATGCGGTCGCCCACACTCAGCGCAGATCGCCGCCCGCGTTCGATAACCCGCAGGCGCGGCGGCGGTTTGCCCTCTGCCTCCCAATGCTCGGGAACGCCCATAATCTGCGCATCTTCGGTATCGATAATGCGCAGCACCGTCACCTTGGGGACGCCGCCCATTTTGTGAAAGGCGCGGCCCGGCGCGCTATCGATCAGGCCTTCATCGGCCATGTCCTTGAGCAGCGCCTTGAGCGCAATTTTCTCATTGCCCTTCAGGCCAAAGGCACGGGCAATTTCTCGCTTGCCCGCCGGAGCATCCGATTGGGCAATGAAGTCAAGGATCTGCTTGCGCGATGGCAGGCCAGCAAAGGGGGTCTTGGGCATAAGGATGCGCTACCCTGTGACGGCAAAGGACGCCAGCAAAAGCATCAATGCCCCGTCCTCATCGGGTTAGCGCATAATAAAGGACGTAAAGCCAAGACAGAAAGCCGTGGATGATCGCCCATAAGATCGATTTGTGCAGCGACCACGAAATTGTGATGGCCAATGCGCTGCCAAAGCCAATTCCAGCCTTGGTCACCGACGTGGACCTTACCCTGATATCCGACATGCGCTTTGTTCCTTTTGCTTGCGATTGGACTGTGCCAGTAGGGGCGGATCAAAACCAGCCCAGCGCGCCTTTTTCTATGGCGTCCGCCGGTACTGGGGTATAGCATTTGCTTATGTCATTTCCCTATCTGCGCTTGGCAACTGGCCTTGCAACAAGTTTGTCGCTGCTGCTGGCCGGGCCGCTAAATGCGCAGACCGCGGCCCCGGCCGCCCCGGCCAAACAGACAGAAAGCACCGTCCCTTGGCTGTATCGCAACAGCGACATTCCGGTGGATCAGAAATGGCAATTTGGGGAGCTCGCCAACGGCCTGCGCTATGCTGTGCGCCGAAATGGCGTGCCGCCGGGTCAGGTCTCCATTCGCGTTGCCATTGATGCCGGGTCCTTGATGGAAAGCGAAGACGAGCGCGGCTACGCCCATTTTCTCGAGCATCTGGCCTTTCGCGGATCGCGCTATGTCGCCGATGGGGAGGCCAAGCGGGTCTGGCAGCGGCTTGGGGCGACCTTTGGCAGCGATAGCAATGCCGCCACCACCCCAACACAGACGATCTTTCGCCTCGACCTGCCTCAGGCATCGCCCCAAGCGCTGGATGAGAGTATGCGCATCCTGTCTGGCATGATGGCTGCGCCCAGCATCACCGAGGCAGAGGTGGAAGCCGAGCGCCGCACCGTGATGGCCGAAGCCCGGGAACGCGATGGCGCGCAAGTCCGGCTGAGTGATGCGACAACACAGCTGTTTTTTGCTGGCCAAAGGCTGGCAGATCGATCCCCCATTGGCACGCCGCAATCGCTCGCCAAGGCAAGCGCGCAAACCCTGCGCGCCTTTCATAATCGCTGGTATCGCCCCGATACAACGGTCATCGCCATATCGGGCGATGTCGATCCAGACGCGCTTGCCGACATCATCACCCGTCACTTTGCAGGCTGGACAAAGCCCAACAATATTCCCGTGCCGCGCGCTGACTTTGGGGCTCCAGACGCCCGTCAGCCGGACACCAAATTTGTCGTGGAAGCTGGGCTTCCGACACTGATAAATCTTGGCTGGCTGCGGCCATGGGTGCCCCAACCCGACACAATTGCCCTCAATCAGGGCCGGCTCATTGATCTTGTCGCGACCGGCATTCTCAACCGCCGCCTTGAACAGCGGGCGCGCGCGGGCGGCAGCTATTTACAAGCCTCCATTGATCAAGAGGATGTGGCCCGCTCCGCCAATATCAGTTTCCTATCAATCCTGCCGATTGGCGAAGATTGGCAACAGGCTCTGCTGGATGTCCGCGCCGTGATTGCGGATGCCCTTGCCCGCCCGCCGCTCCAATCCGAAATTGATCGAGAAACCGCCGATTTCAGAGCAGCCATTGATGTTCAGGTTGAAACGTCTCGCGCCGAAGCGAGCGCCAAGCAAGCTGATGACCTTATCG
>JBEDGC010000002.1:0-41548 GCA_041174825.1 Pseudomonadota bacterium
GGTCACCTATGAGGTCACCGATGATCAGGGTGCCACCGACCAAGCCAGCTTCACCATCACCGTGACCGGCACCAATGATGCGCCTGTTGCCAGCGCTGATGCGCAGGGCACCGGTGAGAACACGGTGCTGAAGAGCACTGTGCCGGTGGCGACGGATGTGGATGGCACGATCGCCAGCTACACGCTGGTGAGTGGTGTTGGCAGCAATAATGGCACGCTGACGTTCGCCCCGGACGGGACGTATAGCTTCGATCCTGGCACGGACTTTGACGGTCTGGCCAAGGACGCCACCCGTGATGTGACGTTCACGTACACCGCGACCGACGATCTGGGTCAGGTGAGCGCCGCCAAGACGGTTACGATCACGGTCACCGGCACCAATGATGCGCCGACGCTGGCAATCCAAGACCAGCAGATTGGCAATCAGGCCAATTTGACGTCAGGCGCATCGCTTGGATTTACGCCTGGCGCGGACGCTACAGACGGCACAGGTTGGAGTGTTACAGGCCTCAGCACCGCAGGCACGGGATTGGATGGCATAACTTATTTAGGAAGCACGGTCCTGACCTCTTCCGTGAAGATTGGAAGCAGCTCAGTTCTGACAGGCTATACAGAGGTTGATGGCAGTGCGGGTTATACCGCTGGGGATAATCTGGTTTTCACCCTGACGGCGGCTCCAGATGCGGGTCGCGGGACATATGAGTTCAACCTCTACCAAGCGATCGACAATACGATCTCATCTACCCCAATAACCGGTGCCAGCGCCACGGGCTCAGGCCCTCAACCCTACCAAACCCTCTCAGGCGGTGGGCAGAATCTCTCTGTTCTCAGCGGTTGGGTTTCTACCAATTTGGCCAATCCTTGGGGAAGCAATAGTCTCACCATTGGGAACATTCAGGGCTCAACCGTGGGCTGGGGGGTCAATAACGGCGCCCTGAACAATGGCGAAATGATGCGGTTTGACTTCGGCAAACTGAATGATTTTGATGGCGTAAATGGCGCGTTCGCTAATCCGAATACGGTATTGGCGCAAAACGCCACTCAGGTGACGATTGGCTTTGTTGGCCTAACGGCCACAAACAATGTGTTAATAAAGGCCTATTATGCAGACGGGACGTCATCGGCCATCAGCACGATTACCGGTTCTTCTGCGGCCACAACACAAGCAACTATTGATACAAAAATTGGCAGCACGATCGATTATATTGAGGTATTTGGAAATAGTGTTGGAGGGGGTGGCGTCAAAGTTACGCTTGATTCTTTAAGCATCTCATCTCTGTCGATTGACAAGACCTTAACATTTTCGGCCACAGCAACAGAAGCAGATGGCGGCTTCAAAGACGATGTATTTACAATTAATGTGAAGACGGGCGCCACCCCAATTGTATATGCCGCTCCAATCTTATTAGATCTCAATGGAGATGGCGTCCAATATGTGAGCCTGCAAGCCGGCCTCCGCTACGATTTCAATGGGGATGGAATAGCGGAACAAACGGCTTGGGCTGCACCACAAGATGGTATTCTTGCACGGATGTCCGCAGACGGATCTTTGAACATTGTCTTTTCGACGGTGTCTGGTGAAACAGACATTGAGGGCTTGGCTAAAGTCTATGACACCAATCATGACCAGCTTTTCACAATTGCGGATAAGGATTTCGCCGCATTTGGTGTCTGGCAAGATAAGGACGGTGACGCGGTTTTTGATGCCGGGGAATTTGTTTCCCTGCAGGATGCGGGCATTGCAGCGATTAACCTCGTGACGGATGGCCAGACACGTCTTTTAGAAGGCGGCGATGTTACTGTCTTTGGAACAGGAACCTATCTGCGGCTTGATGGCTCAACAGGGCAGCTCACGGATGTTGGCTTCAAAACTATTGAAGCGCTGATAGCAGAGCCAACCAGCGCCGATGACGTTGATGCGCTTCACAGCCAAATGGACATGTCTGCTCTGCGGGCGCCAGCAAGCGATACGATAGAACCGATAGACATTGTCTGGCAGGGGACATCGTCGGACCTTCAAGGATGGACGGGCGAAGTTCTGGCCGTTGATCGCTTAGACGCCCCGATGGGCTCTGGAGAGCCAGGCGGATGGACCTTACATGTTGATCATGGCGACGGCTTTGCGCCGTACGTTCCTTCTATGACGGAGCATCAAGCAAACAATGTTCTGCTGAGTAGCTTAGCCGATGTGAAACTCGATTTTATATCGGCGGCAGGTGAACATCAGGAGATTTTCGTTTCGGATGTCGCAAAGATCGTCTGGGGAGGCCAGTGAGGACGCACGGCGGCGCGGCGAACAGCCCGCCGCCAGTTTATTTTTTCAATTGTCTTCTTACCTGATCAGCGAAAACATGACCCCAGCTATCGGACCAAGGACGTCTGCGCTCCTCGGGCGTGAGCGAGAGGATGACATCTAATTGGGCCGCAACCAGACCCGGAAGGCCGAGGCTGCATGCAGCTGAGCTGCGCGGGGAATAGCTCTGCAAAAAGGAATATCTGCCTTGGAGCGTGCGGAGTGAATTTGCAGACTTAACGTCGCTCGGAAAAATCTCGTCCGCTAAGCAGTTTCCCAGATAAAAACCCCTCAAGGGAAGCAAACTTGCAAACAGATCGGCGTCGACGGCAAGCCGGGCACGTCTCTGGGCCGATGTGTCAAGATCTCGCATCAATCGTCCGTATCCTGCCGGATCGGTAGATAGGATGAGATGCACAATTTGCCGTCTCAAATGCGGCTCTAGCCGGGACAAAAAAGGCTCTATGCTCGTGCATGAAACGCGTTCCCGTTCGCGCAGTGACTGGTTTGCCTCTCCATTATGCAGAAAGTCATGGCCAATCATGGCTATGAGAAGAACAGAGACATCCGAAATTGATAAGGTGTCGGGACTATAGCGACACAAGCAATAAAGGCCCGACAGGACGTCAAAAATATGTTCCCGGTTGTGAAATGCCAATTCCTCATTTCGGATTGCCGCGCTGCCGCCCTGCGCCTCAACGGCGGAGGCAAGGTCGACGGCGATAGGCCATTCTCGGCTGTGACGAAGAGACGGCCAATCCTCCAAAAACCAGGCAAGGCAGTCCGTCAGCGATTGACGACGGGAAAAAGCCGGCCAGGCATCAGAGGTCAGTTCGGGGTGCATCACTTATTTGGTCTTGAACTCTGTCACGCCGTCCCAATCCGAAGGGAGTTTCACGGCCATTAGGTCCGCAATTCGATCGGCAAACAACCGCAAAAGAAAGGGAGGTGTCCCAAGCAATTGAGCGTCGGCGAGCCTTGCGCCAGCCTCTTTCCAATTCTGGCTGAAATATGCAGCCATCATGCGTTCCCAGTTTTGGAGCTCTTGAATTTGGGCTGCGTCAAGATTGCTGAATTCGGCAATAGGTTCAAATATGTCAACGGCTGCAGCCTTACCCTTGACTCTCACCCGATCGAGCAATCGGCAGGCGATATCCGGAACCGCGGCTCGTGTGCTTTCGCCGATAATAATCCCAACACCATAGTTTTTAGTGAGCCCTTCTAGACGCGCGCCAAGATTAACAGCATCGCCCATGACGGTATAAGCCAGGCGATGCTCAGACCCCATATTGCCAACACGCATGGCCCCAGAGTTTACACCTATACCGATATCTATTGGGGGCCATCCCTTTGCTTGAAAATCTGCAGAAAGCTTTTTTTGCTCATTCCGCATGGCAATTGCGACCAAGATTCCATTTCGCGCATGGTTGCTATCTTCTATGGGAGCGCCCCAAAATGCCATGATGGCATCCCCAATGAATTTATCGAGCGTCCCTTTGCCATCGGCAATAATGGCAGACATTCGGGTCAGATATTCATTGATATATTCCGCGAGTTCTTTCGCTGTGAGGGCTTCCGATATTGTTGTGAAGCCCCGGACATCCGCAAAAAGAACGGTCAATTCTGCATCTTTATTCTCCATGGTATATCGACCGGGATCGCGCGCCATTTCTTTGACCAAATCAGGCGGCACATATTGTCCGAACATCGCGCCAAGCTGGCGTTTGGATCGGCCTTCGATAAGGAAACCCCAAGCCATATTGAAAAGATAAAGCGCCACTAAAAGAGTAGCTGATGTGGCGAGTGGGATAACCAGAAGATCCGTGTTCCAAAGATCAAGATTAAGCCAAAGCATCGCGGAGCCGAGACCTAGAGTGACCAATGTTCCACTAAATGCGCCAAGCATGGGGAGCAGGAGGGCGGCCAAGATGCCGAATAGCAAAACTTGGCTTACATCAAGCCCGGTCGCATAGGCTGGCCTTTGCCGAATGCTCTGATCCAGAGCGGCTGCAATCATATTGGCGTGCACCTCCACCCCGGGCATAATCGGATCGGTGGGGGTGGCGCGTATATCGCTCAATCCCGGCGCTGATGCGCCGATAAGCGCGATGCGGCCTGACAACCTCGCAGGATCTGCTCGACCGGCAAGGATGTCTCCAAGAGAGACATAGTCAAATGTACGTTGTGGCCCCTTATATGTCACTAGGGCCGCAAGCTCACGATCGACAGGCAAAGTGAGCGGTCCCACCTTTAAGGCCTCGACCTGCTTATAACCCTCCGCTTCTCCGAATAGGGGTTCAACCGGAATGCCGCCAAACATTGTCCGCAAAAGGGCAAGCGACAAGCCCTCATAATATCCTGATCCATGCCGCATGATCATTGGCACACGACGGATTAATCCATCATCATCCGGCAAGGCATTGATTTGCCCAGCACCCGAAGCAGCAGCCGCTAATGGGGCGATATTACCTGTGTAGCCTTTCCAGGCGGGTGCCATAGAAGTCTTATCGGGCAATTGGTCGCGCGTTAGGATTGGCGGAGGCAGGCTATTCGTCTTCGTGTCTCCGTTATTGAAATAATAGCCTAAGATAACCGGCTTGCCCGACATGCTTTTGGCCAGATAGCTGTCTGTATCTGGCACATTCATTTTGCGACCATCGTTATATCGAGCGGAAATCTCGTTCTGGAGCGACTGAAGTTGGGCAGATTCTGACTCGGCCCAAACGACATCAAACCCAATTGCCGCAACACCATATTCATCGATAAGGCGGTCGATAATTGTCGCCATCCGAATATAGTTCCAAGGCCATCGTCCAAATTCCCCAAGGCTTTCTTCATCAATATCAAGGATGACAATTCGATCATCCTTCTCCTGCGTCATCGTCGCACGGACGCGCGCATCATAAAGCTGACGCTCAATGGCTTGGAGACCAGGCATATTAATGAATTCACCCGCATGCGCCGCGAACGCGAATGTCAGAACAAGGCCAATAAGAATTGGTCGCCATTTCTGCCGGACACGAACGCCTATGCTCAAGACCAGATGCGTCAAGAAAAGGAAAATGGATTTCAACCTGCGCCCCAGTTCGTTTTGCCCGCCGCGGTCCGGAAATTGTTAGATTAACGTTCGAACAGGTCGGCGCGTTAGCGGGATATCAATGCCATCTTATTGTTAAAAATAACAGATAGTTGTTATATTTGAAAGGCAGAACCGCATGCGAAATTCTGATACAAAAAGTCAAATTGAATTGCTTTTCATATTATTTTTTAATGGTTTATGGGAACCCTCCACAACATCATGTGCACGTCTATTTTGGTATAAAGACCGCTAAGATTCCGTCAAAAAATCTCGAGAAAGGATATCCCATTTTGCGCTCTGAGTTGTTTGCCGTTCTTGATGATCCCATGTCGGTGATCCTCGAATATGGCCTATCTGATGTGGCAGGGCAGGTGCCCTCACGCTATTCCGGCTTAATGCGGCAAGCAGCCTTGTGACCTGGCTATCTTGGAGCCTTCTCATTTTACTGAGCATCCTCCTCATGATCGGGATGGTAACAGATGTTCGCGCGCGCATTCTCCCGAATTGGCTGACCCTTTCGGTTGGGGCACTGGCACCGCTCTACTGGTATGCCGAAGGCCTTGCTGTGTGGCCCGACATCTCGGTTAGGTTGGCGTTAAGCGCCCTTTGCTTTTTGATTTTCGCTGTTGTGTATGCCCGCGGAGGAATGGGGGGAGGGGACGTCAAGTTGATTTCAGCCCTTGCGCTTTGGATGGCCCCTGCAACCCTTATGCAGTTTTTGATTGCGATGTCGCTATTTGGCGGCGCTTTGGGCCTGCTGTCATGGGTTTATGCACATAAACGCAAAACGGGCGAGATGATTGAAGTCCCTTATGGCGTTGCCATCTCATTGGGGACATTTTGGGTTATCCCGGAACTGGTGTCCTCTCTATCCCTCACAGCTTCCCTTTAAGGCCAAGGCGCCTCGACCGGAACAGCAGAAGGCGTTGTAAGGGGAGGTTTGGGACCTGGCAACCGCGTCCGCCCAGCAGCGCTGCCGAGCATGCTGTGTTGGGACGCTTCAACCCCTCAAACGCGCTTGAAACGCGTCAAACGGGCGGACAAAGTCTTCAAGACATGCGGCGCAACCGAATAAAGTGAGACCCTGCGATCTACCTCGCTTTGGGTTGAGATTAGAATTCCCTCAGCCAACAGACGTCGCGCAATATTGTTAAACCCGGCTTGAGATGCGTGAATCATAGCAATAATATCGCTGGCAGAGAGCGGACCTTGCTCAAAAAGACAAAGAACAATCTCAAATTCAAGCGACAAGGCTCGAATGTTCAGCTCCTTCTCAATTTGTCTGGTCGTATGATAAAGACTGGACACAGCGGGCCTCCTAAAATGCTAAATTTCGAGCTGCGTTTAGCTGTTTGGCTCTGCGTTTAACAGAAATTTTTGCATGCCCGTTTAGGGAGTGGTGAAGACTAATCTTCCGGATGCAAAGTCTATTAGCCGATTAATCACAAAGCCTTTTTAAGGCTCTTTTCCAGATCAGCATAGGCCATTGGCTCAGCAAATATATATCCCTGTACCAAGGTGCAGCCGATTTCCTGAATGAGATAAAGTTGCCCCTTGGTTTCCACCCCTTCAACCACCAGCTGAATGTGCAAGCGTGAGGTCATTTCAGCAATAGACTTCAACACTTTTGCGAGGTTTGGCCGTGTCACGATATTGTCGATGAAGCCTTGACCGATTTTTATGATTTCTGGGCGAAGCTGGTCAACATATGAAAGTGCCGAATACCCCGTCCCGAAATCGTCGATGGCAAGCTTTACG
Source organism: Pseudomonadota bacterium (assembly GCA_041174825.1). Lineage (GTDB taxonomy): Bacteria > Pseudomonadota > Alphaproteobacteria > Sphingomonadales > Sphingomonadaceae > Aquisediminimonas. The sequence goes on from JBEDGC010000002.1 coordinate 7,131, forward strand.
CCTAGGCCACGGAGTTTGCTCAAGCCCGCATGTTCAAATAGTCTTTCGTCAGCCATAATGCGTTCCGTCAATTCCAATGTCAGGTCGGATAACTTCACCCTATGCTGCTTGGCAAGTTTAACGACACCCTCGAAAAACGCGGACTCATGCAAATCATGCGCCGTTGCATTTACACTAAGGCTTGTCTCTGGGGAGAGTAGCCCAGCGCCCTTCAACACCTGAAAGTCGCGCAAGGCCGTTGGCAAAATCGACAGCGCCAAACGACTGCTCAGGCCCGCATCTTCAATGTCTTCAATAAAGTGTTTCGGCGGGAGGATCCCGTGTTCCGGGTGATGATATCGACACAGCACTTCCACGGACTTTATCTGTCCGCTTAAGCTGTCATAAATCGGCTGATACCAGGGCAGGAATTGCCCCTTGTCAATCGCCAGGCGAAGCTGTTCGACCCTCACCGGGTCAACGCCAACATTCCCTTTTGCGCGATCCTTAAGTTGGTCCATTTTATACTGGTTTAATCGGGCAAGCTGGGCCTCTGTGGCTGCAATCGCCAATTGTGTCTGGAGTGCGCCGCGCTGTCTAAAATACATCGCCTGGCGCAGCATAAGCATGACAACGGTGAGCAACAGAACAGGGTAGATCGTCCGACCAAAGGGCTGAAAAAATTCATATCCCAAAAGGTAAATAAGACCAAAAGACATCAGCACGTGGAGAAAAGGAATGAGCTCCTCAGCAAGGCTTTCGCCTTCTATTTTTAGGGGAGCATCATAAGGCTTTGGCCGCGTCATCCAGAGCACGCTGAGGCTGAACATGATATAACTTGCATGCGCGATTAGAAACGAAAGCGACTGGGTTGTGATTTCAAAACCCTGAATTTTCAGGGCCGACCAATAGAGATCGCTGGCTGCCAAAAGGAATAAGCCAAAGACAACGTGAGTGGCGGTAATCTTGTCAGCGATTTTATCAAAAGCGTCAATTCGCAGCACGATCGTGAAGCAGTTAAAAAGGATGAAGAGATCCAGAAATGCATAAAGCAACATTGCTGATGTCTCGGCACCGCTCAACGGGATCGCAACCTTCTCGCTAGAGAGCATCAACAGCCAAGCCACAAGGCCGACTGCAACTAGCGACGTCAGGAGATCGAGAATGATTGAGGATAGGCCCTTAGTTGCGACCATTTTCTTGAGCGCATAGACTTGGGCGGATAGCGTTATGAGCTTTGCGGCGACAAAAAGGGCATCATTGGCATCAAGCACCTTGTTGCGCCCGCGCAGCCAGCTGACATTTTCGATCACCTCGCCGAGCAAAACAAAGCTTAAAACGAGCAGGAGCAAAAGCCAGGGCAATCTGCGATTTTTGACGGGCTCAAATGCGAGATTTGCCCCAATCAAAATGATACACGCGCCAAGAGATAGCGTCGATGACCAAAAAGCGACCCAGCCTAGAAAGGACGATGGGTGCGCCTTGAGGTCTGGTGCTGCAAGAACAAGCCCCAGAAGAAAGAATTGAAAAACAATAGCGGCAACTATCCAAGCCCTCCTAAAGGGAGAGCCAGAGGGGGCTCCAATCGAAGCGCTGCCCTGAACAGAACTGCTAATGATCACATCTCCCTGCGCGCGCTCCACCGAAATCTCAGTGTGCCGCGCTAAAGCGCTTCCGGCATATTTGCCTGAGGCCTCAATATGTTAGGATTAAAGACGACGCTCTCAGCAGTCCAGCTTAATCAACAAGACCTGCGTGCAGCATTACGTGAAAAAATCACGGCGACTCTTCAAAAATATTTTCCATTTTATGAGCTCGGCACTTGCGATGGCTTTGCCATAGCGCGAGGCGCGGGAGGAGAGGGGGGCAAACTCAACTTTCGCGTCGCGGGGCATCAAAGGGTGCTGAAGGGAAGCGGAAAACTGCGGTCCGGTTGATGACAGCAGATCGCCACTCGCAACTGGTGCTGCGATAAATACATTGACAAAATTCCCCTAGTTTTGATATTTCAATAATCATCGAATATTAAAGAGCGTGCAATGGATCCCAGTTCAGTCATCAAGGCATTGGCCGCGCTGGCGCAGGAGCATCGCCTTGCGGTGTATCGCCTCCTTGTTCAAGCAGGCCCTGTAGGGTTGCCATCGGGAATCCTCGCCGACAGAATTGGCGTTCCGCCATCCTCGATGAGTTTCCATCTCGCCCAACTTGCAAATGCCGGTCTGGTCACGCAGCGCCGTCAAAGCCGCTCAATCATCTACTCCGCAGACTATGACGCAATGAACGGCGTAATGGACTTTCTTACAGAGAATTGCTGCGGAGGAATATCCTGTTCTCCCATAAGCATATGCGCACCCCAACTCTCTGAGCAAAAGGATGTCGCGTGACGGGGGCGCCTTTTAGCATCTTGGTGCTGTGCACCGGCAATTCTGCACGCTCGATCCTTGGCGAGGCAATCCTCGCCAAAATGGGCAAGGGTCGTATCGTCGCCTATAGTGCGGGAAGTAAACCCAAGGGCATGCCCCACCCGGGTGCGCTGCGACTGCTGGCCCGCAAGGGTATTGATGCGACACCATTCCGCTCCAAGAGCTGGGATGAATTCACGGGGGTTAGTGCGCCCAAGATAGACCTTGCCGTTACCGTCTGCGGCAATGCAGCTGGCGAAGTATGTCCGGTCTTTATTGGGGCGCCGCTGAAAGCTCACTGGGGGCTTCCCGATCCAGCAGATGTGATCGGCGATGAGGACGCCGTAGACGCTGCGTTTGAGCAAACCTGGCGATGGCTGGAGATGCGGGCTCAAGCATTGCTCGCGCTCCCGTTTGAAACAATGGACCGCAAGAAACTGGCGGCGGAACTTGGACGCATTGGAGAGATGGAGGGCGCAGTTTGATGAATATAATGGCAATGAAAGTTCCGAAAAGCCGCTTATCCTTCCTTGATCGCTATTTGACCCTATGGATCTTTGCGGCAATGGCTGTTGGCATAGGATTGGGCTCGCTGGCGCCCGACGTGCCTAAGGCGCTTGGCGCCATGTCGGTCGGTTCAACGAGCATTCCCATCGCTATCGGGCTCATCCTGATGATGTTTCCGCCGTTAGCAAAGGTCCGCTACGAGGAGCTTGGCCATGTCTTCCGTGACGGCAAGATCCTCGCTTTGTCTTTCGGGCTTTGCTGGATCATCGCCCCGGCATTCATGTTCGCGCTGGGAGCGATTCTGCTGCCTGACAAGCCAGAATATATGACCGGTCTCATCCTAATCGGCATCGCACCCTGCATCGCTATGGTGCTGGTCTGGAACCAGCTTGCCGAAGGCAGTCCAGAATATGTAACTGGGCTTGTCGCGTTTAACTCCCTGTTTCAGATCTTTTTCTATGTGCCTTATGCATGGTTTTACCTCACCGTCCTTCCCCCGATATTCGGCCTAGAAGGGCAAGTCATAGACATTGATTTTGGCGTCATTGCAAAGGCGGTTCTTACTTATCTTGGCATTCCCTTTCTGGCTGGGTTTCTGGTGCGTCGCACTTTGATAAATGCAAGGGGTGTGGATTGGTATGAGGGCAGTTTCTTGCCCGCAATTAGTCCAATTACGCTGGTCGCTTTGCTCTTCACCATTGTTGCGATGTTCAGCATGAAGGGGTCGGATATCCTCGCCTTGCCAATGGACGCACTGCGTATTGCCGGTCCACTCATTATCTTTTTCGTGGTGATGTTTGTGCTGTCCTTCCTGCTTGGAAGGATATTCGGCGTGAGCTACCCGCGCACCACTGCGCTCTCCTTTACCGCGGCATCAAACAATTTTGAGTTGGCTATTGCGGTTGCGATTGCGACATTTGGGCTGGCATCCCCCGTGGCCTTCGCAGCGGTCATCGGGCCACTGGTCGAGGTGCCAGTGCTCATTGCACTGGTGAGCCTGTCTTTATGGTTTCAGAAGCGTTGGTTCGCTTGATGAGAGATTCTGGCGGACAGGGTGGGATTCGAACCCACGGTGGGCTTGCACCCACGCTGGTTTTCAAGACCAGAGCCTTAAACCACTCGGCCACCTGTCCGCGCTGAGGGGCGCTTTAGCCTTGGGTCGGCCTGACGTGCAAGAGCTTCGACAAGGCGGGTTGCAATCAATCGCCAATCTGCCACTTTGCGCCCCATGCGTCGCGCCTTGATACGATCCCTGAATTTGACGGCTCTTGCCTTAGCTGCGGCTTGCCTTCCGTCGAGCAGCGGCCTGGGCACAGCAGCCTTTGCGCAGGACGATGTGCAGGATGCAGCCTTCACAGCCTTTCGCGAGGTGCTTCGGAAAGCGGGTGCACGTCAGGGCATATCTCAAGCCACGCTCGATAATGTCATTCCCAGCCTTACATTTCTGCCGCGGGTGATTGCGCTGGATCGGTCGCAACCGGGTGGGGCGATCAATGCGCCTATTCCTAAATTTGCCCCCTATCGGGCGCGCCATGTGGACAGCGCCCGGATCAGCCGGGGGCGGGCCCATTATACGGAACTGCGCCCCTTGCTGGAGCGGGTGGAGCGCGAAACGGGCGTTCCCGAAGAAATGATGCTCGCCATATATGGGCATGAGACCAATTATGGCGCCTATACGGGCAATTTTGATCTGCTGAATGCGTTGGCAAGCTTGGCGTTTGAAGGGCGGCGGCGGGATTTGTTTATTCAGGAGTTCATTGCCGCGCTGCGCATGATGGATCAGGGAACGCAGCGACGCCAATTGCGCGGCAGCTGGGCCGGGGCGACCGGGTATCCGCAGTTTCTGCCATCCGTTTATTTGCGCGTGGCGCGCGACGGCGATGGGGATGGCCGTGCTGATATTTGGAAGAGTGAGGCTGATGCCCTTGCTTCCATCGCCAATTATTTCGTGCGCGCAGGCTGGCGTCGCGGGGTTGCTTGGGGCGTGGGGGCCTCTGTGCCAGAGGGCCTGAATTGGGCAGCTCTCGAAACCCGAACCACAGCACCCCGCTGCCCACGCGTCTTGAGCAGGCACAGCCAATGGCGCACCATCGCCGAATGGCGCAGCCTTGGGGTCATGCAGCAACAGCCCATCTTAAAAGATACGCAATTGGCAGTGCTGTTTCAGCCAGATGGCCCGGGAACGCCCGCTTGGCTTCTTACCGAAAATTATCGGGTGATCCTCGATTATAATTGCAGCAATTTTTATGCTTTGTCGGTCGGTCTGCTGGCGGACGAGATTGTTCGCCCCCGTGCGGATTAGGTGCTTAGACAGCTGGATGCTTGGCCCCCTCAGGGGCAGCGGCTATCGAGGCGAAGCATCACGCGCTGAGTCGCACATCGGGAAAAGTTCATGAAACCAATTCTTTACGCCGCTGCCTTCTTGTCGTCCGCGGCTATTCCAGCTTTTGCCGCTGCACCGCCTTTTGAGACGACGGCCCCGGTTGCCTATCTTGTGGACCTTTCTTCTGGTGCAGTTCTCTATGCCAAGGATGCCGATCGCCGGATGCCGCCTGCTTCTATGGCGAAGATGATGACAACCCATATCGTGTTCGACATGATCAAGAAGGGCGAACTCAAGCTCGATCAGAAATTCACGGTGCGCCCGGAAACATGGCAGAAATGGCATGGCCCGCAAGCGGGATCGACCATGTTTCTATCACCCGGCGAGCAGGTGAGCGTTGAGAACCTGTTGCACGGCGTGGTCACGCTAAGCGGCAATGACGCCTGCGTTGTTCTGGCCGAAGGGATTGCCGGAACCGAAGAAGCCTTTGTCGCCCGTATGAATGCCGAGGCCAAACGCATTGGCATGACCAATAGCCAGTTTGGCACCTCCAATGGCTGGCCCGATGCCGGGCGCACCATGGTGACAGCGAAAGATCTGGCGACACTCGCCGTGTCTTCCGTGCGGGATTACCCCGACCTCTATCGTAAATTCTACCAGCAGAAAGAATTTAGCTGGGGCAAGACTATGGGCAAGGGGGATGCCATTGTTCAGTCCAACCGCAACCCCATTCTCGGCCGTGTCCCGGGTGCTGACGGCCTGAAAACCGGACATACGGACGAAGCGGGCTATGGCTTTACCGGATCTGCAGAGCAAAATGGTCGCCGGTTGGTAATGGTTGTGGCCGGCCTTGATAGTTTCAACGCCCGCATCACCGAATCCGTGAAATTTATGGAGTGGGGCTTCAAGGCTTGGGCCAGCAAGCCGCTCTTCGCCAAGGGGGCACAAGTGGATTTGGCTAAGGTGAAGGGGGGCGCAGAGTCCAAAGTCCCCCTGATCGCCCAGCAGGCTATTGGTGTCACCTATCCGGCAGGGATGGGGGCTCCGAAATATACGACAAAGGTCGTTTATACAGGCGATGTTGTCGCCCCCATCAAAGCTGGGCAGCATATTGCCGATCTGGTCATCTCCACCGCTGGCCTGCCGGCATCGACGGTTCCGTTGGTTGCGGGTGCAAATGTGGAAGAGGCTGGCTTTTTCCGTGGCATTTGGCTCGCCATTATTGGGCTGTTTGGGTTTTAAGCGATGACGCAGGGCCGCTTCATCACGCTGGAAGGAGGAGAGGGCGCGGGGAAGTCCACGCAGCTCCACCTGCTTGCGGAGGCTCTGCGCGCCCAAGGCAAAACGGTTATCACAACGCGGGAACCCGGCGGCACGGAAGGCGCAGAAGCCATTCGCGGCCTGTTGCTCACGGGCGGGCAGGATCGTTGGAATGACGCGACCGAAGCGCTACTCTTCGCCGCGGCGCGCGCAGATCACGTCGCAAAGCTCATCCGTCCGGCGCTGGCGCGCGGCGACTGGGTGGTCTGTGATCGGTTCATAGATTCAACGCGCGCCTATCAGGGCGGGGCAGGCGGCCTGTCTGATGCTGACATTTTGGCGCTGCATCGGGTTGGCTCTGGGGGATTATTACCGGATAGAACCCTGCTGCTGGAACTGTCGGTGGAGGAGGGAGCACGGCGTGCCGAGGCGCGCTCTGCAACGGCTGACCGAATGGGCGCGAAGGACCGCGATTATTATCTGCGCGTGGCCGACCGATTTCGGGCCATGGCCGCCGAAGACCCAGATCGTTTCCGTGTGATTGATGCGGCGGGGAGCCCTTCAAACGTCTCCACCCGGATCATGTCCGCCTTGAGTGATCTCCTGTGACGCGCATCATTGGCCATGAGGAGCCGATATCAGCCTTTCGCGCCGCGATGCACAGTGGGCGGCTGCACCATGCCTGGCTGCTGACCGGGCCGGAAGGCGTGGGCAAGGCGATGACGGCGCTGCAATTGGCGCGGAGGCTGCTGGCCGAGGGCATGGGCCTGTCGCAGGATACACCCGGGATTGATGTGCCCTTTGGTCATCCCGCCGCGAAGTTGCTCGATGCTTGGAGCCATCCCGATTTTGCTTTGCTGGATCGACTGCCCAAGGATGATAAACTTGTCGCCAATAAGCCGCGCCAAGACTGGCCCGCTGATGAAGAGCGCGCACGCAGCATTCGCGTCGATCAGGTCCGGGCGCTCAACCCGCTTTTTGCCACTGCGCCGTCCATGTCGCCACGGCGCATTGTCGTTATTGATGAGGCAGAAACTCTTGAGGTCAGCGCCGCCAACGCCCTGCTGAAACGGCTGGAGGAGCCACCCGCGGGCACGGTCTTCCTGCTTGTCGCGCATAGCGCGGGGCGTCTCTTGCCGACCATCCGGTCACGTTGCCGCGTGCTGCGCTTTGGCGCGCTCAGTGATAGGGATGTTGCCACTATCTTGCGCAGCCAAATCCCCGACGCAGACCCAGAGGAAATTGCGTCTCTCGTCGCAGTTGGGGAGGGATCCCCTGGTCGGGCGTTGCGCTTTGCAGGCCTCGACATTGCCAGCATTGATGCGGCGCTGACGAAACTTGTGCGCGAAGGCGATGCGCAAAATGCCAGCCGCCTTGCCTTGGCTCAGCAATTGAGCGGAAAGGGCGCACAGGCCCGTTATGAGGCATTTCTACAACGCGCGCCCGCGTTCCTTGCCGAACAAGCCAGGCAACTCAAGGGGGATGCGCTGGGGCACGCGCTGTCGCATTGGGAACAGGCGCGGCTTTTGGCCGCACAGGCGGTTTCGACCTCGCTTGATCCGCAAAATGTGGTGTTCACTCTTGCCGGACATGTCGCGGCGCTTGCTCCCGGCGGAGCATCCGCTAAAGCCTGACCCATGTCTGGTGAACCTTTCTACATTACAACCGCCATTGCCTATCCCAATGGTCGTCCGCACATTGGCCACGCCTATGAGGCGATTGCCACCGACGCGATTGCACGGTTTCAGCGTCTGATGGGCCGTGATGTCCGTCTCGTGACCGGAACGGACGAACATGGCCTGAAAATGGTGCAGACCGCACGACAAGCGGGGCGAGATACACTGGAATTCGCAGATGAAATGTCACTGTATTTCAAAGAGATGTGCGATCTTTTGAATATTTCATATGATCGTTTTTGCCGCACCACCGAAAGCGACCATAAGAAAGCCAGCACCGCGCTTTGGGAGGCGATGGCCGCGAACAATGATCTCTATCTTGATCGTTATGAAGGCTGGTATTCGGTTCGCGATGAAGCCTTTTATGACGAAAGCGAGTTGGTGGATGGGGAAGGGGGCCAACGCCTCTCTCCTCAAGGAACACCCGTTGAATGGACAAAGGAAGAAACTTGGTTCTTCCGCCTGTCCAAATATCAAGAGCAGCTGCTGGCGCTTTACCGCGATCATCCCGACTTTATTCGTCCGGAAAGCCGCAGAAATGAGATTCTTCGTTTTGTCGAAGGCGGCCTGAAAGATCTCAGCGTGTCACGCACCAGCTTTGATTGGGGCGTGCCGGTTCCGGGATCGCCCGGCCATGTCATGTATGTCTGGGTCGATGCGCTCACCACCTATATGACCGGCATTGGCTATCCCGATAAAACAGGCGATTTCAGTCGCTTCTGGCCCGCAGATGTGCATATTATCGGCAAGGATATTGTCCGCTTTCACACGGTCTATTGGCCTGCATTTTTGATGTCTGCCAATTTGCCGCTGCCCAAACAGGTTTTCGGGCATGGCTTCCTGCTGAGCCGTGGCGAGAAGATGTCAAAATCTCTCGGGAATGTTGTTGATCCCGTTGAGTTGGCAAACATGTTTGGTGTGGATGCTCTGCGCTATTTCTTCCTGCGCGAAGTCAGCTTTGGTCAGGATGGCAGCTATAGTGCCGAGGCAATTGTGACCCGCGTCAATGCGGAACTTGCCAACAGCTATGGCAATCTAGCGCAGCGAACATTATCTTTTATCTTCAAGAATTTAGACGGCATTCTGCCAATTGAAGGTGAAGAAACGGCGGATGATATAGCCTTGTTGGCACTGGTCAACGACGCCTGCGGCAATGATGTTCCGCGCGAATTTGCCGCCTTTGCCTTTTCACAGGGCATAGAGGCCTGGATGCGCGCCGTCTTTGCCTGCAACCAATATATCGACGTCCAAGCCCCTTGGGCGCTGAAGAAAACCGATCCTGTCCGCATGGCAGCGGTCTTACGAACATTGATCAAGGCGATCCGTGATCTGACGCTGGCAATACAGCCCGTCATTCCAGATTCAGCCGGCAAGATGCTCGATCAATTGGGAATACCGGACAGTGGGCGCGATTATGCGGCGCTGGTGGATAAAGACTGGTATGATCGCTTGGCCGGAAGCGGCTTCAAATTGGGCGCGCCAACGCCGCTCTTCCCGCGGCTCGAGCTGCCGAAAGATGCAGCCGACTAATGTTCGTCGATAGCCATTGCCACCTGAACTATAAGGGTCTGGTCGAAGATCAAGACGCCGTGCTGGACCGCGCACGCGCCGCTGGCGTGTCTGCGATGCTCAACATTTCAACCCGGCTTAGCGAATGGGATGCGATCATTGCAACGGCGCAGAAAAGCGCGAATATCTGGGCGACTGTCGGCATTCACCCGCATGAAGCCGATGCGCATCCCGATACAGGTACAGCCACCCTCATTGCCGCAGCATCCCACCCCAAGGTCGTTGGCATTGGGGAAACGGGGCTGGATTATTATTATGATCACAGCGACCGAGATCGGCAGCGCCACAGCTTTCGCACCCATATTGTAGCGGCTCGCGAGACAGGCCTGCCTCTGATCGTGCACACTCGCGATGCTGAGGCCGATACGGCGGAAATATTGCGCGATGAAATGGGGAAGGGGGCCTATTCCGGCGTCATCCACTGCTTCACCGCGAGCTCAGAATTCGCCGATATCGCCTTGGAATTGGGACTTTTTATCTCAATTTCTGGCATTGTGACGTTCAAGACTGCTTCTGATCTAAGGGAAACCGCATCACGCATCCCGGCAGACAGGCTTTTGATCGAGACAGACTCACCCTTTTTGGCGCCCGTGCCACATCGCGGAAAAAGCTGTGAGCCGGGCTTTGTCGCCGATACTGCGCGCTTTTTGGCAGATATTCGGGGTGTTAGCGTCGAAGATTTAGCGCACCAGACAAGTGCAAACTTCTACACCTTGTTTTCAAAGGCGCAGGCGCAATGACGGAGGACATGGGCAGCCTCATTTATATGGTTGTGCTGCTTGTTCTCATTGCTTCCAGCCTGTTGGCCCACCGACTGCCCATCGCACAAATGGCGCGTATGCTGCTGTCTTGGCTCCTGATTTTTGCCGCCGTTTTTCTCGTCTTTTCTTACCGCGCGGAATTTGCGCGGGTTTGGGATCGTGTGTCCGCCAATTTGTCGCCCAGAGCAAGCGTGTCGGCCGATGGCAGCGTGCGCATCCCAAAATCTCCAGATGGTCATTTTTGGGTAACCGCGTCCGTCAATGGCAAGCCTGTGCGCTTCATGGTGGATAGCGGCGCGACCGTGACGTCTATGTCGGCTCAGGCCGCACAAATGGCTGGCATTGATCTGAACGCAATTGGTTTTCCTGCGCTGGTCCAGACTGCAAATGGCGTTATCGAGATGCGCCGGGCGCGGATCAGCAGCTTTGCTGTTGAAACAATACAGCGCGAAGACATGGCCGTGCTCGTCTCCGACGCTTTGGGCGACACGAACTTATTGGGAATGAACTTTTTATCGTCACTCAATGGCTGGCGGATTGAGGGCCAAGAAATGATCCTAAACCCATAACCCGTTCATAAATCTTCTTTTTCATGAATATGTATTTAACATAATATATATTATCGGGATAACGTGTTTCGGAAAAAGCGGGCCTTTTCTGGCCCGCCTATCCTTATTCCCTGACTAAAATGCAGCGATCGGAAGTTCCATGATCGTTTCTGAACCCGCCTCAAGCTTCCGACGCAGCGACACTGTTTCTGGCATCACATGATCTGCATAGAAACGCGCCGTCACCAGCTTGGCCTGCATAAACTCAACATCGTCTGATCCCGCCTGCAATGCAGCGTCCGCTGCAACCGCCATGCGCAGCCACATGAGGCCGAGCGCCACAACACCTGTCATATGCATATAGGCAACCGATCCAGCGCCCGCATTGTCCGGATTCGTCATCGCATTGGCCATCAGCCACATGGTTGACGCCTGAAGATCACCCAGAGCCGCCTCTAGCGCGCCGGCGATCTTGGCTGTGGCCGGGTTGGTTTTTGCGGCTGCAATTTCCTCAGCAACAATGCCGAAGAACAGCTGAATGGCCCGCCCGCCATGCGCTGGCAATTTGCGGCCCACGAGATCGAGCGCCTGAATGCCATTTGCGCCTTCATAGATCATCGCAATGCGCGCATCGCGGACATATTGGCTCATGCCCCATTCTTCGACATAGCCATGGCCGCCCAGCACCTGCTGCATATTGGTGCAGACCTCATAGCCCCTATCGGTGCCATAGCCTTTGATCACGGGCATCAGGAGCGAGAGCAGATCATCGGCATTCTGCCGTTCTTCCGCAGTCTGCGCCTTATGAACGAGGTCGGACAGGATGCCGCCCCAAAGGCAAAAGGCACGCATCCCTTCGGTAAAGGCCTTAGCCTCCATCAACATCCGGCGAATATCCGGGTGGACAAACAGGGTATCGGCCTTTTCCTGAGGATCTTTCACGCCCGTCAAGGAGCGTCCCTGACGGCGATCCTTGGCATATTGAACCGCGTTCTGATAGGCGCCCTCCGCTTGGGCGAGGCCCTGAACACCGACACCAAGACGCGCGATGTTCATCATCACAAACATGCCAGCCAGGCCCTTATTCTCCTCGCCAACGAGGAAGCCTTTGGCCCCATCATAATTCATGACACAGGTCGCGCTGCCGCGAATGCCCATTTTATGTTCGATGGACCCAACGCTGACCTTATTCTTTTCTCCCAAAGATCCGTCAGCATTGACGAGAAATTTGGGCACGATGAAAAGCGAAATGCCCTTTGTGCTGTCGGGCGCGCCGGGCGTTTTGGCGAGAACGAGGTGGATGATATTGTCGGTAAGATCCTGATCCCCGCCGGAAATGAAAATCTTGGTCCCCGTAATGCTATAGCTGCCGTCAGCCTGCGGCTCAGCGCGCGTGCGGATGAGACCTAGATCGGTTCCGCAATGCGGCTCGGTTAGGTTCATCGTGCCGGCCCAGTCTCCAGCGACCATTTTAGGCACATAGGTCTGTTTTTGCTCGGCGCTGCCCGCCACCAAAATAGCGGAGACGGCCGCTCCGGCAAGGCCCGGATACATGGCAAAGGCCTGATTAGCCGTGGCCTGAAACTCTTCCATCGCAATGTTCAGCACATGGGGAAGCCCCTGCCCGCCAAATTCTTCTGGTGCGCCAAGCGTTGTCCAACCTGCCGCTGCATAGGCCTTATAAGCTTCTGGAAAACCAGCGGGCGTTGTGACGGTGCCGTCGGGATGACGGGTGCAGCCCTGCTCATCGCCAATGCGGTTGAGCGGAAACAACACTTCCGCCATGAACTTACCGCCCTCGTCCAATATGGCATTCACCACCTCAGGCGAAGCATTCTCAAAGCCGGGAAGATTTGAATATCGATCTAACCCAATAACATGATCCAGCACGAAGCGGACATCACGGACAGGCGCAACATATTGCGGCATCAATCTAACTCCCAAACACAAACAAGCTTTATTTAGCTGTCGAGGCCGGGTTTCGCCTTCTTTACGAGATCAACAAAACGCGACAATTCATCGATATGAGCATCAATATCGACCCGCTGGCGCTTCAGAAGTGCAATCCGGTCTTCGCACTTTTTAACCGTTACCTGACGCTGTGTCTGACGCCCATCGCCGATGTCATAAAGATCGATCATCTCGCGGATTTCTGTCAGGCTAAAGCCCACACGCTTTGCCCGCAAAATCCAAGCCAACCGGGCGCGATCCCGCTTGGTATAAATGCGCGTCAGACCCTTACGGATTGGTGATATAAGCCCCTCATCTTCATAAAAACGAAGCGCGCGCGGCGTCACGTCGAATTCCTCCGAAAGATCGGATATGGAATATTGATGGCGGTCGCGCGGATCGGCGATGTCAACAGTGGCACTCGACATGAAAGCGCCTTACTTTACGTGAACGTAAAGATCAACAGGGCCGCAGCGCGGATCCATCGACAATTCGGAAAAAGCAACTGTCGGCACCCGTATGGCACGCCGGGCCATCTGGGCGGCATTTCAACCAAATGGCATCCTGATCGCAATCCATCCGAGCTTCAATAACATGGAGAAAATTGCCGCTGCTCTCTCCCTTTACCCAAAGGGCTTGGCGGCTTCGCGACCAAAACGTTGCTTTGCCACCCTTTAATGTCTGATCAAGCGCCTGCGCATTCATATGCGCCAGCATCAGCACCTCCCCTGTGTCGGCGTGCGTACACACGGCTGTGATCAACCCATTGGCGTCAAATTTTGGATCCAGAACAAGGCCTGTCTCGCGATCCATTTTCATCCCCTGCTCTCGGCAACACTCAAAGCCATCATTGACCCACAGCCATTGGAAAGAAAAGCCGATTTCGCACAAACACGGGAATGACAAATCCATGTCACCTACCTATAGGCGCAGTGTCGGGCGCAACCAGGGGCTGTTACACATGCTTTCCACCAATCCATTTCAGGATGACAAGCTGCGCGAAGAGTGCGGGATTTTCGGGGTTTGGGGCGCTGACTCCGCAACCGCCGTTGTCGCACTTGGCCTTCATGCGCTGCAACATCGCGGGCAGGAAGCGGCGGGAATCACAAGCTGGGATGGATCGCGCTTTCACTCGCACCGCGCCATGGGGCATGTGGCTGGCAATTTTGATCGCGATGAGATTATCCGCGGCCTACCCGGTGATGTTGCGTGCGGCCATGTCCGTTATTCGACCACGGGGGAAACATCGCTGCGCAATGTGCAGCCGCTATTCGCCGATCTTGCGTCTGGTGGCTTTGCCGTTGCGCATAATGGGAATATTTCAAACGCGATGACGGTGAAGCGGGAATTGGTGCGCAAAGGTGCCATTTTCCAATCCACCAGCGATACCGAAGTCATCATCCATCTGGTCGCAACCAGCACCTATCGCACTCTGCTCGACCGGTTCATCGATGCCCTGAAGCAGCTTGAAGGCGCCTATGCGCTCATCTGCATGACGCCAGAAGGCATGCTGGCCTGTCGTGACCCCCTTGGCATTCGACCGCTGGTCATGGGCCGATTGGGCGATGCCATCGTCTTTGCCTCTGAAACCGTGGCGCTGGATATTGTTGGCGCGACTTTTGAACGCGAAGTTGAGCCCGGCGAAATCGTGATTGTAACGGAACAGGGTGTTCGCTCGATCAGCCCCCTGCCCCAAACGCATCCTCGCCCCTGCATTTTCGAACATATCTATTTCGCGCGGCCCGATTCCATCACCAATGGGTCGAGCATTTATTCCGTGCGCAAGGCGATTGGCGCGGAGCTTGCTCTTGAAAACCCTGTCGCGGCGGACTTGGTGATCCCGGTGCCAGATAGCGGCACGCCCGCAGCAATTGGCTATGCCCAGCAATCCGGCATTCCTTTTGAACTGGGCATTATTCGGTCCCATTATGTTGGGCGCACCTTCATCCAGCCGACCGATAATATTCGCCATTTGGGCGTGAAGTTGAAACACAATGCAAACCGCGCCTTGATTGAGGGCAAATCCATTATCCTGATCGACGACAGCATTGTCCGGGGTACCACCAGCCTGAAAATTGTTCAGATGATGCGCGATGCAGGCGCACGCGAAGTGCATATGCGCATTGCCAGCCCACCGACGCGCCACAGCTGCTTTTATGGCGTCGACACGCCAGAGCGCTCCAAGCTTCTCGCGGCGAACCATGATGTGGAAGGGATGCGGGCGTTTATTCAGGCAGACAGCCTGTCCTTCATTTCTATCGACGGGCTTTACAAGGCAGTGGGCGAGCCGGGACGCAATCAAGCTAGACCGCAATATTGCGACGCCTGCTTCACCGGACATTACCCGACGCGCCTGACGGATCAGGACGATGTCGAGGCAGTTGACCAGCTCAGCCTGCTGGCGGAACGCGTGGTCTAATGACGGGCCGTCTGGAAGGTCAAATTGCGCTTGTGACAGGCGCAAGCCGCGGCATTGGCGCGGCGATTGCCGAAGCGCTTGCCGCATCCGGAGCCCATGTCATTCTCACCGCTCGTCAGGGAGAGATGCTGGAGCAAGTCGAAGATCGCATCCACGGGAAAGGCGGAAGTGCGACGATCGCACCGCTGGATCTGACCGACGCGGATGCCATTGGCCGCCTTGCCCAAGCCGTTGGGTCGCGTTGGGGCAAAGTTGATATTCTGGTGTTGAATGCCGCGATGCTGGGCACCCTCACCCCGCTCAACCATGCCGATGCCAAAGAATTTGCCGACGTCTTCACGCTCAATGTCAGCGCCCAACAGGCGATGATTGCGGCGTTTGATCCACTCTTGCGCAAGAGCGATGCCCCGCGCTTGGTTGGAATTACCTCCAGCGTTGCAACCGCCCCGCGCGCCTTTTGGGGTGTGTACGGAGCCTCCAAGGCAGCGTTTGAAGTCATGCTCTCTGCCTATGCAGAGGAAACCCGCACTGTTGGGCGGATTAAAGTTGCTATTATCGATCCGGGTGCAACAGCCACGAAGATGCGTCAAAAAGCCTATCCGGGCGAAGACCCTGCAACGCTCAAATCCCCGGAGACCGTGGGGCAGCGGGTCGCGGCGCTCCTGATGGAAGGCTATGACACCAACCATCGGGAACGGATCGAAAACCCAGCCTAGCGTTGCTTCATGGCAGTGGGCTTAATGGTTGTGGTGGCCTTCTGCATCCACTGCGGCCTGCACAGCCTGATACATAGCTTCGCGTTCTTTGCCGACGCCTTCCGGATCGGTTGCGGTCGGCCAATTTCCATTTGAAGCAATGATTAATTTGCGTTTGGGATCAATGAAGATGCCCTGCCCAAAAATGCCTTGAGCCGCAAAACTGCCATCGTCATTCGTCCACCATTGGTAGCCATAGCCCTTTCCGGGCTGATCAATTTCGGCCTGCTTAGTGGTCGCCTGCCGAATCCAATCGGCTGGAAGAACATCCTTCCCGCCATCCAACATGAAGAGACCAAAGCGCGCATAATCCCGCAAACGGGCGGAAATGCAGCACCCCGCAATTTCATGCCCGGTCCGGCCCAGCATCCAAATTGCTTCCCCCTCCATGCCAAAGGGCTTCCAAACTTTCTCAGAAAGATAGGCAGAGAGCGTTTTGCCCGTTGCGCTGGAGACGAGCACCCCAATTAAATTGGTCTCCCCCGTCTTATACACCCATTTGGTGCCGGCTGGCGCCTCACGGGACAGCCGCTTCATATAGCTAACTGTAATGTCTTCGCCCGGATCGGCTTGATGCCGATCAAACAGAGCGACGTCGGAATTCCGATCGGTATAATCTTCATTCCACTTGACGCCGGACGTCATGGTCAAAAGCTGTCGGACCGTCACATCATCATATACCGAGCCGCGAAGCCCCGGAATATAGGCGGACACCTTATCCTCTAGGCTTTTGATATAGCCATCCTTCACAGCCGCGCC
Organism: Pseudomonadota bacterium; assembly: GCA_041174825.1. GTDB lineage: Bacteria > Pseudomonadota > Alphaproteobacteria > Sphingomonadales > Sphingomonadaceae > Aquisediminimonas. The sequence goes on from JBEDGC010000002.1 coordinate 24,039, forward strand.
CACGAGCGTGGAGGTGAAGGACTTCGCGACGGAAAAGCTCGTCCAGCGACCTTCCGGCCCATAGTTTAGGGCATATTTTTCGAAACGGATTTTCCCATCCTGAATGATGATCAGGCCCGCATTTCGCTGGCGCGCCATATACGCATCCAGATCCAAGGCTGGCTTTATGGGTGCGCCAATTGAAAGCGTATGAACCTTGCCCCCTGTGGGGATGCTATTCACCGTCGTGAAGGTTTCGGTGGCGCGAAATCCGGCATCGCGCTGCTCCTGAGTCCAGAAAAGCACATCTCTATCCTTTGGCATGGTGTCTGGAGATTGTGCAACTGCGCCAGAAGCCAGCATAAGCCATAAGGCTGCACCCTTTGCCCAATCCCGCATCACCCTCTCCTGTCGAACATTTGTTTTGATGCGCCTTTAGACGCGATAACCGCGGCATAAATCAACGAAAATCGCTCGGCCACACCTTATCCCCTCAAGTTAAGCGGAACGCGACATCGCCTGCGCCGCCAACGCTCGCTCTCGCGCGGCACGGTGGCCGATGATTTTGGCCGGATAGCCCTTTGGCCGTACACCAAATTCTTCCGGGTCGTGGATATAGGGATTGGGCACATCGGCCAATTCCGGCACCCATTGCCGAATATAGGCATCTGCATTGAACTTTTCGGATTGCGACAGCGGCGCCATGATCCGCGAAAAGAGCGGCGCATCGACCCCGGTTCCTGCAACCCATTGCCAGTTGGAGGCATTGGCCCCGGCATCGGCATCAACCAGCGTATCCCAAAACCACTCTTCGCCTCGCCGCCAATCAATCAGCAAGTGCTTGATCAGGAAGGAGGCCGCAATCATGCGGACACGGTTGTGCATCCACCCCGTCGCCCAAAGCTCCCGCATCCCGGCATCGACAATGGGATAGCCCGTGCGCCCGCGCGTCCAGGCCCGAAAGTCGGCCTCAGCCTTGGCATCCGACCGCCAGAGGATTTTGTCAAAGGCCGCCCGGCCATTGGACTTGGCATAATCTGGAAACAAATCGAGCAAATTGGTGGCATAATCTCGCCACCCCAATTCGCGCAAAAAGGGTTCGGCTTGCGCACCCGCCTCTCGAGCCGCCAAATGCCAAATGGTCGCCGGGCTGATTTCTCCGAAATGGATATGCGGTGACAAGCGCGATGTCCCTTCGACAGAAGGGAGGTCGCGCGTATCATCATAAGCCGCAAGCTTGGGAAGAAAGTCTTTCAAGGCCGCTTGAGCCCCCGCCTCCCCCGGTGACCAGACCGAAAAACCGGCTGACCAGTCCGGCGAAGTCGGTAAAAGCCGCCAATCGCTGAGCTCGTCTGACCTACATTGCGCCGCCTGCGCCACGCTTTCCGGAGCAGGAATGGGCCGTGCGGGCGGCATAACTGTCAGAAGTGCCTTCCACCAAGGTGTAAACACGCGGTAGCGCCCGCCTGAGCCGGTCAGAATAGAAGCCGGCGGGGCAAGATGATTGCCATGATGCAGGACAAGATCGACCTGCTTTGCCGCTTCGGCCTCAGCTGTTTTCCAGCCCGGCTCATAATGATGGAGGGCGTGGACCCGCTTTATGCCCGTTTCCGCGCTTATCGCTGCGAGAACCTCAGCAGACCGTCCACGCCGCAGCACAAGACCCGATCCCTTATCCGCCAAACTGCTGGCCAAAGAGCAAAGCGAATGATGCAGCCACCAAAGCTGGGCCCCGCCCATTGGCCGTAGCCCCGGTGTTTCTTCGTCCAATATGTAGACAGGAAGAACATCTCCCTCTGCCAATGCTGCCGAAAGCGCGGGCTGATCATACAGGCGGAGATCCTGGCGAAACCAGAGGATAGATTTGGACATAAGGCGTTCATCGCAGGCCGCCGCAAGGCCTGCAATACACACTTAGAACCTTATGGCATTCAAATCCGCCGTTTAATCGACGGTCCAGGTCTGTCCCTTGGAAATCAAGCTCTGCAAATCAGGCTTTTTGCCGGCAGCAATTTGCGCATTCTGCGCGATCACAGCTTCCTCAAACGTGGGCTGCGGATCATCATAGAGAATGCCAAGCGCCATTGGGAACGGCCCAAAAGGCATTTCCACCAACATATGGGCGACAGCCCGGTTGGTGATATCATGCACCAGCACGCCTGCGGCCTGCCAATTACCATCCACCACATCGACAACCTTAAGCATCAACTTGTCGCTATCCAGAGCAATCCCCTTGGTGCCACCGTCAAACAGCATCGGCTTGCCATCCTCCAGCCAAAGCTGGTGGTTCTGGTTCGCCTTTTCGGTGAAGCCCGCAAATACATCTGCATTGTACACGATGCAGTTCTGGAAAATCTCGACAAAGGCCGTGCCCTTGTGACGATGCGCCGCTTTCAAGACGTCAACCAGCTGCTTTGACACATCATAAGCCCGCGCAACGAAACGCGCACCAGCGCCCAACGCAAAGGCGCAAGGGCGCGCGGGATGATCTACCGAACCGAATGGCGTTGAGGGAGAGCGTGTCCCTTCGCGACTGGTGGGGGAATATTGCCCCTTGGTCAGTCCATAAATCTCATTGTTGAACAGCAGCACCTGACAATTCAGGTTGCGGCGGAGCAAATGCATGGTGTGATTGCCCCCAATGGACAAGGCATCGCCATCACCCGTGATGATCCAGACATCCAAATCTGGATTGGCCAACTTCACCCCGGTAGCAACCGCCGGCGCACGACCATGGATGGTGTGAAAGCCATAGGTTTCCATATAATATGGAAAGCGGGATGAGCAGCCAATGCCCGACACAAAGACCGTATTTTCGGGCGTTCCGCCAATTTCTGGCATCGTCCGCTGCACAGCTTTGAGGATCGCATAATCTCCGCAGCCGGGGCACCAGCGCACTTCTTGATCGGTTTCCCAGTCCTTCGGGCTGGTTTTGATGGGGGTCATATCGTTCATGCTAATGCCTCCTCTATGGCGGCCTCAATTTCTGCGATGCGGAACGGCTGTCCCGACACTTTGTTCAGCGGACGGGCATCAATCAGATATTGATCCCGCAAGACGGTCTTAAACTGACCCGTGTTCATTTCCGGCACGATCACCTTATCGAACGACTTGAGCAGATCGCCAAGATTCTTCGGCAATGGCCAGATATGGCGGACATGAACATGGCTGACATCCAACCCCTTCGCGCGGGCCCGACGCACAGCCTGATGAATGGGGCCATAGGTTGACCCCCAGCCCACAAGCACCAGCTTGCCACCTTCTGCACCCAGACACACATCCTGATCCGGAATATGGTCCGCAATGCCATCAACCTTGGCTTTGCGCAGATCGGTCATCGCCTGGTGATTGTCCGGCGCATAGTTGATATGCCCCGTATCGACCTGCTTTTCGATGCCGCCAATGCGATGGCGTAGACCCGGTGTGCCCGGCTTTACCCAAGGGCGCGCCAATTTTGCATCGCGGCCATAGGGCTTAAACCCGCCTTCTGGCACATGATCCAAAAAGGTCACCGGGAACGGCGCGTAGGTCGACATGTCCGGCACTTTCCAAGGCTCAGCCGCATTGGCGATATAGCCATCGGTCAAAAGCATGACGGGCGTCATGAACTGCGTGGCGATACGCACCGCCTCAATCGCACAATCAAACACATCAGACGGCGAGCATGCGGAAATGACGGGCAAGGGCGTATCGCCATTGCGGCCATAAACCGCCTGATACAGGTCGGACTGTTCCGTCTTCGTCGGCAAGCCTGTCGACGGACCGCCACGCTGCGAATTGACGATCACGAGCGGCAACTCGGTCATCACGGCAAGACCAATAGCCTCTGTCTTAAGCGCAATACCGGGGCCAGAAGAGGATGTGATGCCCAATTGGCCCGCATAGGATGCGCCGATGGCAGAGGCGATGGCCGCAATTTCATCTTCGGCCTGAAAGGTTGTGACGCCATATTCCTTCAACCGCGAAAGCGCGTGGAGGATCGAGGACGCCGGCGTGATGGGATAGCCGCCGAAGAACATAGGCACGCCAGCCAACTGACATCCCGCCACAAGCCCATAAGCGGCAGCATCTGCGCCGGTAATCGTGCGGTACAGGCCCGGCTCTGCAGGCGCAGCACTGACATGGCGTTGTGGCAGCGTAACTGTACCCGGCTGACCAATTTCGGCCGTTTCCCCATACGCATGGCCCGCATTAAGGGCTGCAATATTGGCATCAGCAAGAACGCTGCTCTTGGCGAATTTGTCCTTCAACCAATCGATAATCGGCTGGCGATCCCGATCAAACATCCACAGCGCAAGGCCCAGCGTCCACATATTCTTGCAGCGCAGAGCTTCTTTATTGCCAAGCCCAAAGGGCTTCACAGCATCCATCGTCAGCTGAGAGATGTTAAAGGCAATAAGCTGCCACTTGCCGAGCGAGTCATTCTCAAGGGGATTTTCAGTATATTCCGCCTTGGCCAGATTGCGCGCTGTAAACTCACCCGAGTCTGCAATGATCAGACCACCGGGCTTTAAATCGCGAACATTGGTTTTGAGGGCCGCCGGGTTCATCGCAACCAGCACATCTGGAGCATCGCCTGCGGTTTCAACTTCGGATGATCCGAAATTAATCTGGAACGCCGAAACGCCAAAGAGCGTTCCTTGTGGCGCGCGGATTTCCGCCGGAAAATCTGGGAAAGTGGCAAAGTCATTGCCTGCCAACGCGGACGACAGGGTAAACTGCCCGCCAGTCAGCTGCATCCCGTCGCCGGAATCGCCCGCAAAACGAACAACGACAGCTTCCGACGCCGTTGCCGATTGCGATGATGAAGTATCCAGAGGGGCAATTGAAGCCATAACAAATCCTGCGCGGTTAAACGATTGGCTTCCCTATGGCGCGATTTCACAGAAACCAAAATAGGAAAACTGTTGCATTGATCAGGAACGCTTTGTCGATAGACGCCGCCGCGTCACCCCGATAAGCTTGGATCAAGAAGATTGGAGAGAAAAAGCTGATGACCGAACATTTTGTCCGTCCCGATGTTGCTGGGTTTCTAGCCTTTCTAAATAGCCAAGACGGACCCAAGCTCCATGAACTCCCAATTGAAGACGGGCGCGCCACGATGATGGCCATGCGTCATGTGGCGGATGCGGACGTTGGTTCCTTGGCCGTAAAAAAAGATATCTCAATCCCCGGCCCCGCGGGGATGATCCCGGCGCGCCTGTATGACGCACGCGCGGACCGCGCACCCGGCCCTGTCATGGTCTTTTATCATGGCGGCGGCTTTGTCATCGGCAATTTGGACACGCACGAGCCCTATTGCGCAGAGGCGGCGCGTCAGTTGGATATGCCCGTCATCTCCATCGATTACCGCCTCGCGCCAGAGGCCCCCTTTCCAGCCGCCCCTGAAGATTGTGAAGCGGCCACGCGCTGGATTGCCGAAAACATTCCCTGCACGGGCCTGATTTTGTCGGGCGATAGCGCGGGCGGCAATTTGGCCGTCGTGACGGCGATGGCGCTGAGGAATGAGCCCGCCGCAAAACCTGTCATCGCGCAATATGCCATCTATCCGGCAGTCGCCGAGCATGAGCCTTGGCCAAGCTATGCAGCTTTTAAGCAGGGCTTCTTGCTAACTGAGGACTCGATGGACTTTTTCATGTCGAGCTATGCGGGCGACGGCAGCTGGCGCATTGCCCCTTTGCATCATGATCTATCCGGCATGCCACCAGCCGTCGTCATTACGGCAGGGTTGGATCCACTGCGTGATCAAGGGCGGGCCTATGCCGCGCGCTTGATTGAGGCGGGCGTGCAGACCGTTTATCTGGAAGCACAAGGCAACATCCACGGCTTTATCTGCCTGCGCAAAGCCATTCCTTCGGCCCATGATGATATCACGCATGGCCTGAATGCACTAAAGACACTTCTTGCGACGCTTGAGGCCTAATCCATGACCGACGCTTATGCGCATCTGCCCTATCGCCCCTGCGCCGGGATTATGCTCAAAAACCCGCAAGGATTGATCTTCGTCGGGCAAAGGCTCGACGGGTCTGGTGTCTCGAGCGAGGCATGGCAAATGCCACAGGGTGGAGTCGATGATGGCGAAGACCCAGAAACGGCGGCATTGCGCGAATTGGGGGAAGAAACGGGTCTCGCCCCGCATCATGTCGATATCATCACACGGTCAGCTGGGGAGCATCTTTATGATCTGCCCCCCGATTTATTAGGCCGTATCTGGAAAGGCCAATATCGCGGCCAACGCCAAATCTGGTTCCTCATGAACTTTTTGGGTCGGGATGAAGATGTGAATATCGCGACCGCCCACCAAGAATTTCGGGATTGGCGTTGGGCCCATGTGGATGAACTGGTGGATTTGATCGTCCCTTTCAAGCGGGAGTTATACAGCAATGTCCTCAAAGAATTTGCCCCCCATTTGTGAACCACGGCCGATGGGCTGGTGGGAACGCAACATGGTTCCCCGGCTGATCGGGTGTTGCTGCGCGCAACCTCAGGTGATGAAGGCGCGTTCCCTTGTTGTGCCACAGGCGCAAGGCGATGTGCTGGAACTAGGCTGCGGCGGCGGCATTAATCTGGGCTTTTACGATATGAACCGGGTTAAAAGCCTGACCGGGCTAGACCCCTCCCCCGGCTTGCTCAACCAAACACGCGATCAGATCGAAGCCACAGGCCGAAAGATTGAGATCCACGCCGGAATTGGGGAGAACATGCCCTTTGGCGATGCTCAATTTGATACGATCCTTGTGACCTTTACCTTGTGCTCCGTCGATCATCCCGCCCAAGTTCTGGCAGAAATGAAGCGCGTGCTGCGTCCCGATGGGCGCATTCTCTTCCTTGAACATGGAGCCGCCCCCAGCCCTGCCGTTGCGCGCTGGCAACGTTGGATTGAGCCGCTTTGGAAAAGGATCGGCGGGAATTGCCACCTGACCCGACCCATAACCGGTGCCTATGAAGCCGCAGGATTTAAGATTATCCAGTCAGTTAAAGGCTATATGCCCAAAACGCCCAAGCCCTTTGGCTGGATTGAATGGGGGGAAGCGCGGATTTAGCCGCAGCGGCCGCAGGCGTCTCCCTTGCGCACAGGCCAAGTGCAACCGTCACAAATTTTATAATCCCCTTCGGCAAGCCCGTGCTTTAGGCTGACCCGCTCATCAAAGACAAAGCAATCGCCTTCCCATAGGCTGGTGTCGGCGGGGACTTTCTCCAGATAATTGAGGATCCCGCCTTTCAAGTGGAAAACCTCTTCTATGCCCTCCTGCTGAAGATAGGCCGTTGATTTTTCACACCTTATGCCGCCCGTGCAAAACATGGCGACGCGCGGATTGGGGCCAAAGGCATCCCGATTTTCTTGAAACCATTTGGGAAACTCCCCAAAGCTCTTGGTCTGCGGGTTTAACGCCCCTCGAAATGTGCCAATCGCCACTTCATAATCGTTGCGCGTGTCGATGATGATCGTGCTTGGGTCAGAGATCAGATCATTCCAATCCTCGGGTTGGACATAAGCCCCTACCCGCCGCGCAGGATCAACGCCCGGCACACCCAGCGTCACAATTTCCTTTTTCAAGCGGACCTTGGTGCGCTGAAACGGTGGCGACGCAGCCTTGCTATATTTGACATCAAGCCCCGCACAGCCCGGCAAATCCCGAATGGCAGAGATCACATGGCCAATGCCCGCCTCAGACCCCGCAATGGTGCCGTTAATCCCTTCCCGGGCGAGAAGGATGGTTCCCTTGATCTCATGCCGTAAACACTGGGATTTAAGGGGGGCCCGAAGTGCCGCCGGATCGTCAAATGGCGCAAAACAATAAAGGGCGGCAACCGTCAGCATCGGGAACGCGCATGCCCAAACTTATCTCGCGCGTAAAGGGCACGACGCGCGGTCCTCATGCAAGGACAAGAACATTATTCCGGCGCTCCATGCGGGCCGAGATGGTCATGTTGAACATATCACTCCCCCCGGTGCGCCCAAGCAAAGCAGCAAAGCGAGCCTGCGCCTCATCCTTCATGACCTTGGCCAGGTCTTGTGACCGGGCAAACATCCAGACAGCATGCGGCGCACTCCCCCGCTTCATCTCCACACCGTGGAAAGGATAGCTGACCGATCCAACACCGGGATGCACCCGGCGGGTGCCATCAATAGAGACGATGTCTCCTGAATTTTTGGTTGATGCCCAAGTGTTGAAGCAATCAATGTCCGCGACAAGGCCCGGCGTCCAATCCCGGAATACGAGGCTAAGGACAGCCTCCAAACTCTCTGGAATGCCGTCATCTGGCGCATAATCTTCGCCATAACCCGGATATTCGCCATCAGGGATGAGGGCCAGTGTCATGCGTTCTGTCCAGCGATATAAAATGGGGGCCTTTGCTTTCATGAGGTTTGCGGGCACCGGGTCGCGGCCCAGATGGGCATAGAGCGACGCCATCATCCCAAAATCTCCGCGACACGGCCGACATCCGAGCAAATAGGGTTGGTGTTGGAAATGCGCATCAAGGGCATCAAGCCAATCAAGATATGGGGATTCAAGGGCAGCGACCGTCTCTGGAAACACACCAAGATTGGGCAGGAAGCCTGCAAAAACATCCATGACAGCTTTCGCCATCTCACGCCGCGCCTCTCGGCTTTGGTTTGCGACCATTGCCCGGCCAAATTCTGCTTGCAGGAACGTCTCCTGCTCCGCCCGATATGACCAGCGATAATGCATGGCCAGCGGCAAGAGATATTCCGATCCAACCGCGTCAAACAAAGCCGAAATCGTTTTTTGAACAGGCGTATCCGGATCAAGCGCTGGCAGTGCGTGCCGCGCTTCAATAGTGTCGATGATGTCACCGCTATCCTGTAAAATCTCACCCGCTGGGGTTTCAAGAACGGGAATGACCATATGTCCCACAACCGGAAGCACACGGGCCGCAAAATCAGGGTCCGAAGGATTCCGCTCTTGATAGGGCACTCCCTTTTTGATCAAGTACGACCGAAGCTTCCCAGAATAGAGAGAATGGGCAGAACCCCACATGATATAGGTCATCAGAAACCCTAACTAATTAATTGTTAATTGGCTTTTTTCTGTTGTCGGAATTGATGCAAGAGAGGCTCGGTATAACCGCTAGGCTGAGAAATACCTTCAAAGATCAAGGCCCGCGCAGCCTTAAAGGCGATGCTATCCGGCGTCAGCTTTTCATAAAGCGGGTCATCGGAATTTTGGGCATCAACCTTCGCTGCCATCTTGACCAATGCCGCATCGACCTGTTCTGCTGTGCAGACGCCGTGCAGCAGCCAATTGGCAATATGCTGCGACGAAATGCGCAATGTGGCGCGATCTTCCATCAGGCCAACATCGTTAATGTCGGGAACTTTGGAACACCCAATCCCCTGATCAATCCAGCGCACGACATAGCCCAATATGCCCTGTGCATTATTTTCCAACTCTTCGCGCACCTCTTCATCCGACCAATTATGGCCTGTGGGAGCGACCGGAATGGTCAACAAGCGATCAAGACCCGGCGTTGGTTGACACATTAAATCGGCCTGCCGCGCAAAGACGTCCACCTTGTGATAATGGGTCGCGTGTAAGGTCGCGGCCGTCGGGGACGGAACCCAGGCCGTATTTGCGCCTGATTGCGGATGGCCGATCTTCTGCACCATCATATCGCGCATCATGTCGGGTGCTGCCCACATGCCCTTGCCGATTTGTGCCTTGCCTGACAGGCCACAGGCGAGGCCAATCTGCACATTGCGCGCCTCATAGGCCTGAATCCAATCGCTCGATTTCATTGCCGCTTTCCGGATCATCGGGCCGGCTTGCATCGCCGTGTGCATCTCATCGCCCGTCCGGTCGAGAAAGCCTGTGTTGATGAACACAATCCGGTGACGCACAGCATGAATGCACGCAGCCAGATTGGCCGATGTCCGCCGCTCTTCATCCATCACGCCAACTTTGATGGTGTGACGATCAAGGCCCAACACATCCTCAACAGCGTCAAACAAATCATTGGTGAAGGCACATTCTTCCGGCCCATGCTGCTTAGGCTTCACAATGTAGATGCTGCCAGTGCGGCTGTTGCGCGTCTGGCCGAGTTGCAACAGATCATGCATGCCGCACAGAGACGTGAAGAGGGCGTCCAAAATACCCTCCGGAGCCTCACCCCCGTCTGGCAAGATGATGGCTGGATTGGTCATCAAATGCCCGACATTGCGCACGAACAACAGACTGCGCCCGTGAAGCACATCCTCACCCCAATCGCGATCCGCCTCCAATGTGCGGGTGACGCTGCGGCCGCCCTTGTCAAACGTCGCGACAAGATCACCGCGCATCAGGCCAAGCCAGTTGGAATAAGCGGCCACCTTGTCATCAGCGTCCACAGCCGCGACCGAGTCTTCCAAATCGATGATCGCCGTCAGTGCCGATTCAAGAACAACATCCTTGATCCCTGCGGGGTCATCGCGCCCAATTGGATGATCTGGATCAATCAGAATCTCAATCGCCAAGCCATTGTGCCGAAGCAGAATATCGTTGCCACGGCGAACAATCGCGACGTCCGCATCGGCCAACGACAGGCCACCCCCGGTCCAATCCGCCCAAGACCCGTTCTTAAGCGGAACCACCTCATCCAAAAAGGCCTTAGCCGCACGCACAACGGCGGCACCCCGGACAGCATCATACCCACCGGGCCGAGCAGGCGGCGCATCGAGTGCATCCGTGCCATAAAAGGCATCATAGAGGCTGCCCCACCGCGCATTGGCGGCATTGAGGACAAATCGGTCGTTGAGTGAAGGTACAACCAGCTGCGGGCCTGCCATGACGGCAATCTCATCGTCGACATTGCCCGTTGTGATCTCAAAAGGGGCAGGCTCTGGCACAAGATAGCCAATATCCCGAAGAAAAGCCTGATAGGCCGCCATATCCTGAATTGGCCCGGGGCAGGCGCGATGCCACTCATCCAATTTTGCCTGCAAATCCTCACGCTTAGCCAGTAAGGCGCGATTGCGGGGCGTAAAGCGAGTGAGAATATCTGCCAAACCTTCCCAGAGGCTAGACGCAGCTATGCCAGTCCCCACAAGGGCGCGGGTTTCAATAAACTCGGCCAAAACATCTGCCACCTGGAGGCCCGCGCGCTCTGTATAATTGGTCATGACATGCCCTTTTTGGATAAGTTGGTTTCCGTCTATCCTAGGGGAGGAAAAGGGCCAAGCATCTATGTGGAATTTCAGCTCGGCATGCAAGGCTCCCCCCCTCGCCTAAGTGCAGTCGACCCGCTATAAGAGGTCATGACCCTGATGACCCCGCAGGAACGCGCCGCAATCGCTCAAATTGATCCCGCCATCATGCTGGCCCAAGTTGAAACTTGGGCAGCCATAAACAGCGGAACAACCAATCTGATCGGGCTGAAACAGGTCGCAGCCTGCCTTGCCGATGCCTTTTCGAGCTTGCCGGGGGATATCCAACTCATTGATCCAGACCCTGTTGAAACAGTGGATGGTCATGGCAACATTCAAACGATCAGGCGTGGGCAGCATCTGCATGTGCGCGTGCGGCCGGATGCCCCTATTCGGGTGCTGCTGACGGGACATATGGATACGGTTTTTGCGGCCGATCACCCGTTTCAGACGCTCACCTGGATTGAACCAGGCATTCTCAACGGCCCCGGCACGGCGGATATGAAAGGCGGCATCGCGGTGATCCATGCCGCGCTGACCGCGCTGGAACGGCATGACCATGCAGCACGCATTGGCTATGACATTTTGATCAACTCTGACGAAGAAACGGGCAGCCATGCCTCTGCACGTTTGATCGCAGCCCTCGCCAAAGGCAAAATAGCCGCGTTAACCTATGAACCCGCCTTGCCAGACGGCACACTTGCCGGTGCGCGGCCGGGTAGCGGGAATTTCTCCATAACGCTCCACGGAACGGCCGCCCATTCTGGGCGCAATCCAGAAGACGGGCGCAACGCTTTACTGGCGGCGGCAGACCTGTCCTTGCGGCTAGCGGCTATGCGCCATGACGGACTGAAGGTGAACCCGGCTCGGATTGATGGCGGCAGCCCCAATAACATTGTGCCAGACCTTGCGATATTGCGCGCAAACCTACGTCCGTCATCGCCGGACGACATGGCAACGGCGCTGGAGGCCCTGCGCGCCCATATAAAGGCGGTTGAGAAAGACCATGGCGTGCACGCCCATTTGCATGGCAGCTTCAACCGCCCGCCCAAGCCGATTGATGCCCGGACGGAAAGGCTCTTTACACTTGTGAAGAATTGCGGCGTCGATCTAGGCCTGCCAATAGGCTGGCGCGCCACGGGCGGGGTCTGCGACGGCAACAACATTGCCGCCTGCGGTATCCCCGTGGTCGATACAATGGGCCCGCGCGGTGGGGCCATACATTCAGATAAGGAATTTTTGATCGTGGACAGTCTTGCGGAACGCGCCCAGCTTTCAACGCTTACGCTCATCCGTCTGGCGGAGCATGGTCTATGAGCTATATCGTCCGCGCCGCACAAGCGCCTGATCTTCAGGCCCTTTACGAAATGGCCAAGAGCACGGGCGGCGGCTTTACCAACCTGCCCCCAGACAGGAAAGCTTTGGCAGCAAAGCTGGACCGGGCGGCGGCCGCATTTGGCCGAACCGATGATGCATTGCGGGATGATCTGTTCGTTTTTGTATTGGAGAATAGCCAAACAGGCGAGGTACGCGGAACCTGCCAAATTTTCTCTCAAGTCGGCCAGAAATGGCCCTTTTACTCCTATCGGCTGGGCGTGTTGACGCAGCATAGTGTGGAGTTGGACAGGACATTTCGGGCGGAAATGTTGACGCTTTCAACCGACTTAGAGGGATCGACCGAAGTCGGCGGCCTGTATCTCCATCACAGCGCCCGTGCCGGTGGATTGGGGATGCTGATTGCACGCAGCCGCTATTTATTCATCCGCAATCACCGCGCCCGATTTGCGGATAAAACTTTGGCAGAGCTGCGCGGCGTTATTGATGAAGCGGGTGGTTCCCCCTTTTGGGATGGGGTTGCCGGACGATTTTTTGGAATGAATTTTCAACAAGCGGATGAGTTCAACGCCGTGCATGGCAATCAATTTATTGCAGACCTGATGCCCAAACACCCGGTCTACACAGCCATGTTGCCAGAAACGGCCCGTGCCGTCGTGGGCATTCCCCACCCGACAGGCCGCGCCGCTATGCGCATGCTGGAACTCGAGGGCTTTGCTTGGGAAAAATACATTGATATTTTTGACGGCGGCCCAACGATGACCGCCCGCACCGACCAGATCCGAAGCATCCGCGAAGCGACAGAGGCCCCTATCGTGGCTTTGGACGCGTCGCTTGGCGCGCATGGGAAGGGGGAAAAGGTCTTGGTTGCGCATGGGCAACTGGCAAACTTTCGCGCAAGCTTTGGCTGGGTCGAGCCGCGCGACGGCGGAATTGCCATAGACCCAAAAACGGCCAACCTCTTGCGCATTGGGGAAGGCGATATCGTCACGCATGTGACGCGCTCTTAACATGCTGAGAGAGATTAACTTTGATGGCCTGATTGGCCCCAGCCATAACTATGCGGGGTTGAGCCTCGGCAACCTTGCCTCTGCGCGCAACGCCGGAGGTCTTTCTTACCCGCGCGCCGCAGCCCTGCAGGGCATAGAGAAGATGCGGGCCAATCTTCGGCTTGGCCTTAATCAAGGTGTCTTCATGCCGCAGGCCCGCCCCAACCATGCATGGTTGCACAGCATGGGCACAACTGCCCAAGATGCCGATCCCCATTTGCTCGCGAATGCCCTCTCGGCGTCCTCCATGTGGGCGGCGAATGCAGCGACGGTATCTCCTGCGCCCGATACGATGGATGGGTGCTGCCATTTGAGCGTCGCCAATCTGATGACGATGCCACATCGCAGCCATGAATGGCAGGGCAGTTTAGCTCAACTCAAGATCGCCTTTGCCGATCCCAGCTTCGTCATTCATGGGCCGATCCCCGCCCCCTTTGGCGATGAGGGGGCCGCGAACCATATGCGCTTATGTGCCGAGCATGGCGCGCCGGGTGTGGAAGTGTTTGTCTATGGCGTTACCGGCGGCCCCTTCCCTGCACGACAACATGTAGAGGCCTCAAAAGCAATTGCGCGGCATCATGGCGTGCGAGACGCCGTTTTTGTGGCGCAATCCGAGGCCGCAATAGCCGCCGGGGCGTTTCACAATGATGTGGTCGCGGTGGCGAATGAACATGTGTTGTTTGCACACGAACTGGCCTTTGAGGATCAGCCGAGCTTTTACGCACAATTGCGCACTCGCCTTCCCGAACTCGAGATTATTGAGGTGCCGGCCAACCGCGTTAGCCTCGCCGATGCTATCCAATCCTATCTGTTCAACGCCCAGCTTGTGACCCTTCCCGAAGGGGGCATGGCGCTCATCCTGCCGACTGAAGCACAGGAAAATGTGAAGGTCTGGGCCTGGTTGCAGGACATGATTGGCAAGAATGGCCCTATTAGCCGCCTGATCCCCGTCGATGTTCGCCAATCCATGGCCAATGGGGGCGGCCCCGCCTGCTTGCGTCTGCGCGTGGTTTGTGATCCCGCAACGGTGGACCCGCGCTTTTTGGTGGATGAGGCAAAACTAGACGCCTTTGCCAACATCGTTGCCCAATATTGGCCTGAGCATATTGACCCGGCTCAGCTCAACGAGCCGGATCTCTGGCAAGCACTTGAGACAGCGCATATTGCACTGCTGAAAGCCGCCAATTTGGAAGTACTGATCCCGGCCAGCCAGCATGCACCACAGGACCAAATAATATGACACAATCCACTGCCTCCGGGATCGACAGGCTCCTCCAGATCATGGCGCGTCTGAGAGACCCTGAGACCGGATGCCCTTGGGATTTGGAGCAGAATTTTGAGACCATCGCGCCCTACACCATCGAAGAAGCCTATGAAGTGGCTGACGCCATCGCACGGCAAGATTTGGCTGCTCTCAAGGACGAACTGGGGGATCTTTTGCTTCAGGTCGTCTTTCACGCGCAAATGGCCAACGAAAGCCGTGACTTCTGCTTCGATGATGTTGCCCATGCCATTTCAGACAAGATGGAGCGCCGCCACCCCCATGTGTTTGGCGATGCGCTAACACTGGATTGGGAGGGCATAAAGGAGGGGGAACGGCAGGCTATGGGCGATCCCAGTGCGCTTGCCGGCGTGGCACTAGGCCTACCCGCCTTATTGCGGGCTGAAAAGCTCCAAAAACGCGCCGCCCGAACCGGCTTTGACTGGCCGGACCCAGATGGCGCGCGCGCTAAAGTGATCGAAGAGATCGCCGAGATTGACGGTGCAACTGATGCAGATGCTCTGGAGGATGAAATGGGGGATCTGCTCTTTGCCGTCGTGAATTGGGCGCGCAAATTGGGCATTGATCCAGAAGCTGCTCTCAGGCGTGGGAACCGCAAATTTGAGCAGCGTTTTCGCCAAATCGAAACCATGGGTGGCGCGGGCTTTTCGGCCTTATCACTGGATCAGAAAGAATCCCTTTGGGGTGATGCAAAGCGCATGGATCAGCCAAAACGCGATTGAAACCGCCCATAATCCTCATCTGACAACCGCACAGAGAGGATCAGCTTTCCCGCCTTAGGCTTTTGTTCAATAACCCGCCCATTGGCGTGAACCCAAGCAATGGCCGCGCCCTGACCGGGATCAAGGCTGATCTGACGGATGCGATAGGCCGATGTAAGGCGCGCGGAGCAGGCTTCGGCGAGAGCCTCAATACCCTCGCCCGTCACCGCTGAGGCCAGAACGACATTTTCCTTGCGAGCCGCTTCCTGCGCCAGAACAGCGCGCTCTTCCTCCGTCAGCCGGTCAATCTTGTTCCAAACCTCAATCATTGGTGCGGCATCAATGCCGCGCGCACCAATATCGGTGAGCACCTGCTCTACATCGTCGCGCTGCGCATCTGTATCTGGGTGCGAAATATCACGGACATGAACAACCAAGTCCGCCGCATTCACTTCCTCCAGCGTTGCGCGAAACGCCGCGACAAGCTGTGTCGGCAAGTCGGACACAAAGCCGACCGTGTCAGACAGGATCGCCTTATCAACGCCCGGTAGGCTGATTTGCCGCATTGTTGGGTCGAGCGTGGCAAATAGAAGGTCTTCGGCCATAACTGTGGCACCGGTCATCCGGTTGAACAAAGTCGATTTGCCGGCATTGGTATATCCAACCAGTGCAATAACAGGCCAAGGCGCTTTTTTGCGGCGATCCCGATGCAGCCCGCGTGTTCGGCGCACCTGTTCCAGTTCCCGGCGCAATTTTGCCATGCGGTCGCGAATGAGCCGCCGATCCGCCTCAATCTGAGTTTCCCCGGGACCCCCCAGAAAGCCAAAACCGCCCCGCTGCCGCTCAAGGTGCGTCCAGCTTCGGACAAGGCGGCCGGCCTGATAATCAAGGTGCGCCAATTCAACCTGCAACCGCCCTTCGGCAGTTGCTGCACGCTCCCCAAAAATTTCAAGGATCAAGCCCGTTCTGTCGATCACCTTGGCCTTAATCGCCCGTTCCAAATTACGCTGTTGAACCGGCGTTAACGCACCATCGATGATCACTAACTCTGCATCAATTGCCGCAACACGGGCCGCTAAATCATCGACCTGACCCGATCCGAAGAGCGTGGCAGGCCGTGCGCCGCGGATGCGAAACGTCACACGATCTGCGACAGCTATGCCAATGGCTTCAGCCAGGCCGGACGCTTCATCCAGCCGGGCCTCGGCATTGCGGTTGCTGCCGCCAATATCGGGATAGGCCAAGACGGCCTTTGCGCCGCGCGCGAAGCCGTCCTCCTCTTGGCGATTAAAAACGCTCAATCGCCATCTTCTTCCTCTGCGAGGTTCAACGGATGCAGCGGCTGAACGGTCGAGATCGCGTGCTTATAGACAAGCTGCGACATGGATTCCCGCTGCAAAAGGAGGCAGAAGAGATCATAGGTCGCGACGTCGCCCTGCAGCATCACACCATTGACCAAAAACATGGTCACCGGAGTCTGGGTGCGCTGGGCAGCCGACAAGAAGACATCTTGCAGGGCTTTGGATTTTTTACCCTCTCCAATGGCATCGCGCATGGCCTCTACATCGACCGGTTGGCCGGGCATGATTGTCGAAATGGCATGTTTATAGATTAACTGTGACTGGCCATCACGGCGCAACAAGACCGAGAAATTGTCAAACCAAGTGATGATGCCTTGAAGCTTGACGCCCTTGACCAAAAACATGGTGACAGGAATTTTCGATTTGCGAACAGTATTTAGAAAAACATCTTGAAGGGTGTTGGTCTTATCTGCCATTTTTTCTTCCTTTTCTGTCTTTGGCGGCGATAGCCGCAAATGCCCGCACTTACCGGGCGCCCGCGGCCCCCTTTAAAAAAGTGGGGGGCTGGGATTTAACTAGCTGATGAACCCAGATCGGTCCACCGGGCCGGTTATTAATCTTCGGTTATATCTCGATCTTCAACCATGCCCAATATCTTGAGCTTACGATGCAAAGCCGAACGTTCCATGCCGATGAAGTGCGCGGTTCGGGATATAT
>JBEDGC010000003.1:0-9235 GCA_041174825.1 Pseudomonadota bacterium
CGGGTGCGCCATTGCACAACGTCCCGCAACCGCGCTCCGCCTGATAAAACAGCCCATGGGCGGGCTGGCATATCCAGCCTGCGTCCACCACCCCATCTTGCACCAAGGCGACCATGACTGCAAAATGGGGGCTACCCGCGACAAAATTGCCCGTCCCATCCAAGGGGTCGACCAGCCAGACACAGCCCTGATCAAGACCATCGAGGAGATTTGGGTCTGCTGACACGGCTTCTTCCCCAACAACACGTGAACCGGGAATAAGGCCTGCCAGTGCTTCTGTGAGCCGCGCCTCAGACTCATGATCTGCAATAGTCACAAGATCCCCCGGCGTCTTCTCGCGCACCTGATCGCCCAATAAATGCTGCCAGCGCGGCATAATCTGTTCTGCGGCAACGGCGCGGATCAACCCCGTCACAGCCTTGGACAGAGCCAGATCGCTTGGTCGCCGATCAGAACCGGCCATAGGCTCCAACATAGGGCAATTGCAGATAACGAAGCGCGCCTTGACCGATCTTGGCGGCCCTGCTTTTGGGCGCGCGGCCAAAGAGCAACTGGCCGACATTCAGCCCCACGCCAGCGTAGAATCTGCGCCGCACTGGGTCTCCGCGCGCTTCTTCAGCAGCGGTAAAGCCCGTGGCATAATATCCGGCGTGCAGCTCAACAAAGCGCCAGGGGGTGTCCTTGAGCCCTTCAAACCCTGCCAATTGCAGAGAAAGATTATATCGCAGCTGACGGAAGTGGCGGCGCCCCTTGAAGGTGTAAATGTCCGAATTTGGAACAATCATCATCCGGTAATCGAGCTTATCGCGCAGACCCGGGACCGACCGACGCAGAACTGAAAAGCCGGCACCTGTCAAATTCATCAC
This sequence comes from Pseudomonadota bacterium, assembly GCA_041174825.1. Classification (GTDB taxonomy): domain Bacteria; phylum Pseudomonadota; class Alphaproteobacteria; order Sphingomonadales; family Sphingomonadaceae; genus Aquisediminimonas. The sequence goes on from JBEDGC010000003.1 coordinate 867, forward strand.
AATATCTTCGGATGAAAACCCGCCCGTTTCCTCAAACCCGTCCGAAATTTCCGCCAAAAACATGAGGCTGCCCGCAACTGCTCCAGCCGCGATCCGGCCCGCAGGCTGATCACCAATTTTGCGTTCGATCCGATCCTGCAAAATCTCGGTAATGAGATATGTGTTGAACGCATGCGTTAGCTTATCAATCCCGACCGTATTGGACGATTTGCTAAACCAGCCTTCACTCTTAAAGCTGAACGAGCTGGAATTGTTAACCAGCTTCGCGGTGTTGATCGTCGCCATATAGGCGCCAAGGCCAATGGTCTCCCATTTGACGGCGCTCAGCGCATCACCAACCGTCACGCGTTCCGGCACCTCTTTACCGCCTTGCCGCTCGGCTAGGCTGGTGAGCATGATCGGACGAGGGGTGCCCATGGCTCTCTGTTCTGGTTCACCCCCGTCAACTGCCGCTGTCGGCTCTGCCGACACGTAGGGCGCAACAGATCCCGCGCCTGTGGCGTCGTAACCGGCAACGTCAGCTCCCGCTAAGCAAAATGACAACGTAACCAGCAATCCCGGCCCTTTCCTCAGCACAATTTTTGAAACCGCACGACGCCGATAGGCGCTATGGGCACAAGCTTTCAAGCGCGAGGCCAATAGAATGCCCTTTTTTCCTTGCGAGCAATCAAAATAGTGCAAATAACTCTCGACAGACTATTCGGATAGCGAACCCCTAGAAGGTGACGACACCCAATCCATGATCTATCCCGTCATCCTCTGCGGCGGTTCTGGCACGCGGCTTTGGCCTCTGTCTCGCAAATCCCAGCCGAAGCAGTTTGCCCGTATTTTTGGCAACGCAAGCCTGTTTCAAAGGGCAGCTGCCCTGGTTGCTGGCCCGAGCTACGCAGCTGCAACGATCGTGACGGGAGATGCTGTCCGGTTCGAAGTTCTGGATCAGTTGGAAGCATGTGGAGCCTCTGCTCGAGCCGTTTTGATTGAACCAGAGGCACGCAATACCGCTGCAGCTATCCTTGCAGCGACACTTTCCATCGCGCAAACGGATAAGAATGCCCTCATTCTTGTGCTGCCGTCAGACAATTTGATCGCAGATAATCAAGCTTTCGAAAAAGCGATGCTGGATGCGGCGATCACCGCCGCAACTGGCCAGATCATCACATTTGGCATTCAGCCCACCCGACCGGAGACAGGCTATGGCTATCTGGAGCTGGAAGACCCGCAAAGCCTGAAGCAGACTGAGCCGCAACCCCTTGTTCGGTTTGTTGAAAAACCAACGCTTGATGTCGCCCAAGACATGATTGAGAGTGGCCGATACCTCTGGAATGCGGGGATATTTCTGTTTTCGGCCGCCACCATGGTCAACGCCTTTCGCAAATATGCGCCGGATTGCTTGGACGGGGTCACGCAGTCGGTCCAACAAGCCCGCGCAGACCTTGGCTTCCAAAGGCTCGCGCCAGAGCCATGGACACCGCTCCCCAATGTCTCGATTGACTATGCCATTATGGAAAAAGCGAATAATCTTGCCGTTATGCCTTATTCCAAGGGCTGGACGGACCTCGGCGATTGGAGAAGCGTTTGGGAAAATAGCGAGAAAGACGCGGATGGGAATGCCTGCTCCGGACCAAGTCTGGCTCTGGGGTGCTCAAACAGCCTTTTGCGTTCTGAGGCAGAGACGGTTCAGCTTGTCGGCATCGGGTTAGAAGATCTGATCGTCATTGCCACCCGTGACGCCGTTGTTGTCGCCCCTAAATCGCAAAGTCAGCGTGTGGGAGAAGCCGTCAACATCTTGAAGTCAGAGCAGGCCATACAGGCGGAAAAAAGCCCACGCGAACTACGCCCATGGGGGTGGTTTGAAAGTCTGGCCTTGGGAAATGGGTTTCAGGTGAAGCGCATCCACATCAAGCCGGGCCACGCTCTCTCTCTCCAAAGCCACAATCATCGCGCTGAACATTGGATTGTCGTGATAGGCACCGCCAAGGTCACGATTAACGAAGACACGCGGATCGTTTCCGAAAACGAGTCAATTTACGTACCCCTCGGAGCGATCCACCGGCTAGAAAACCCCGGCAGTGACCCGGTTGAGATTATCGAAGTCCAGACCGGAAGCTATCTCGGGGAAGATGATATCGAACGTTACGCCGACAATTACGCACGCACGTAGGTCAACTAGCACCTACTCACCCGTGAGTCAGCTAATGCGACTGAAGACGTAGGCGTACAACTCCGGCTGGCTCAAGACAACTTCCGCCTTAGAGCGGCTAATGACGGGCACGCCCAAGGGGGAGACCTGAACAAATTTGAGGTTCAAAACACTTCCCACATCGCCAGCGCCGGGCAGGATAAGTGCCACGAAGCGCAAGTCGTCGCTCCTCTGAGCGCCTTTGTCGCCGGTCTTGCCGCGTCGGCCGCTAATCTGACCCGTAGCGCGGTCGACAATGTCGAGGGTGTAGCCAGCCTCCCGGAAAACCGTCACTGTCTTATCAAAAGTCAACACCACAGGCTGGCTGAACGCCTTGCGTTGAAACGTGTCATCGGGCGTAAATTGCGTGCGATCCGTCTGAATCAAATCCGGACGTGCGCAGGCGGACAAGCCGACGCTGGCAGAGGCGATCAGGGCAAGGGCGAGCAGGTGGCGCATGAAATAAACTCCGTTAATCAAAGAGATAATAGGAGTATGCGTGATTATTGTCCATGACTAGGGCTATCTGTGCTGGGTATTTTCACCCCCCTATGGGAGCATCCCTAAGAGGGCGGCATTCCCAGCCGCCCCCCCCTTTTTCAAATCACCCGGCGCTCAATCCGCGGAAACTGCCATTGCAGTAAAGCAGTTCCGAAAGCCCGGCCCTGTTATCGACATGCCGCACTGTGCCCGCAAAAATCCGGTGCGTGCCGAAGTCCATGCCATTGGCGATGTCACAAGATATGCTGCTGAGGCTGGTTTTAAGCGCGGGCATCCCGTCCAGATCATACCAATCCCCGCCCGCAAAGCGGTCGGCGCGCCCTGCCGGGCTACCAAAGGCCGTGGCGACGGCCTCATCCTCGCGGCTGAGAATGTTGAGCACAAATCGTTGCGAGGCTTCAAGCGTCCGCATGATCGAGGCGGAGCGATTGACACAAATCAGAACCGACATGGGATCAAAGCTCAAGGAACAGGCAGCGGTCGCCGTCATGCCGACATCGCCTTCTGCGCCACGGCTGGTGATGAGATACACGGCCGAGGCAACACTGCGCATGGCTTGTCGGAAATGATCCGTAAGAGCGGGATCTGTCTGGTGATGGTCACTGGTCATTTTGACCCGCTACCAGCGAAGCGCGCTCGGGTCGAGAGGCGCATATCCCCTCTTTTGGTCAGCTTCTGGCTATTTAAGGCTTGGCGCTGCTCACAGGCTAATGGCATAGATACAGCATCGACCCAGTTTCTATCTGGGCGGGGCGCAAAAGAGGATGACAAATATGGCCGACCAACCCGACACCGCCAATAATCAACCACCGGGCTATGAGCCGCCCAAGGTCTGGGTTTGGGACAAGGCCAATGGCGGCCAATTCGCCAATATCAACCGGCCCATTTCCGGCGCGACCAAAGAGGCCACCCTCCCCATCGGCAAACACCCGATCCAGCTCTACTCGCTGGGCACCCCCAATGGCGTCAAAGTCACCATCCTATTGGAGGAATTGCTCGCCAAGGGACATAAAGGCGCAGAATATGATGCCTGGCTGATCAATATTGGCGTCGGCGATCAGTTCGGCAGTGATTTTGTTTCCATCAATCCCAATTCAAAAATCCCGGCGATGCGCGACTATTCGGTCGATCCTGTCGTCAATCTGTTCGAAAGCGGCTCGATGCTGTTTTATCTCGCCGAAAAATTTGGCGAGTTTCTGCCAACAGACGTCCACAAACGGGCGCAGACCATGAATTGGCTGATGTGGCAAATGGGCTCTGCCCCCTATGTCGGCGGCGGCCTTGGCCATTTTTACGCCTATGCCCCATTTAAGATGCAATATCCGATTGATCGGTTCGCGATGGAAACCAAGCGGCAATTGCATGTGCTCGACACACATCTCGCCAAAAGCCAGTTCATGGTCGGGGATGACTATACAATTGCCGATATGGCGATCTGGCCTTGGTATGGGGCCATCATGCGTGAGGCCTATAACTGCCAAGAATTCCTGTCGGTGCATGAATATCCGCATCTCGACCGCTGGGTGACAGAGGTCGGTGCGCGCCCGGCCGTCATTCGCGGGCGCATGGTCAACCGCACCTTTGGCCGTCCCGAAACCCAGTTGCGGGAACGCCATGACGCCAGCGATTTTGAGAATAATCGCGAAGACATGGTCCTCGCGCGCGATGGAAAACGGGTCTAACCAACCGCCTTAAGCGCCGCCATCTTCAACACTTTTTAAGATGGCGGCCAAGCGGCGTTAGTCGGCCTGCCCGCTGGCATCAAGCATGCGAATAATGCCCGAAAAGTCGATATTGCCCTGCCCCAAATTGGCAAACTCCTGATAGAGTTCGGCGGCGCGCGCGCCCATGGGGACGACCGCATCCACTTGCTCTGCCGCCTCCATTGCGAGCAGCAAATCTTTCAACATCAAATTGGTCGCAAAGCCGCCCTGATAGCCCTTATCCGCCGGGCTTTGCGGGCCGACGCCGGGCACCGGGCAATAGCTGGTCATGGACCAGCTCTGCCCCGATGCCTTGGACGAAATGTCGTAAAAGGTCTTTGGATCAAGGCCGAGCTTTTGCGCCATGACAAAGGCTTCGCAGGTCGCGATCATGGTCGCGCCCAGGATCATATTGTTGCAGATTTTGGCCGCCTGCCCCGCGCCGCTCTTGCCGGCATGGATGACCGCCTTGCCCATCGCGGCAAGGATCGGCTCTGCATGGCCAAAGGCACTCGGTGTGCCGCCCACCATGAAGGTCAGGCTGGCCGCTGTCGCCGCCGCAATCCCGCCCGAGACGGGCGCGTCGACCATTTCATAGCCGCCACGCTTAGCGGCATCGCGCGCGACTTGGACAGCCGTTTCAACGTCGATCGTGGAACAATCAATCAGCGTCGCAGATCGCGGCGCATGGCCCACCACATCTTCGGCATAGACCTCGGCGACACTCTTGCCATTGGGCAGCATCGTAACAACCGCGTCGGCATCGACCACGGCCTCCCGGATCGACGCACAGGGAATGCATCCCTTCGCTTTGGCCTGCGCTAAGGCATCTTTGGACAGATCAAAGGCCTTCACCGCATGGCCCACACGCGCCAAATTGGCCGCCATGCCGCTGCCCATATTACCAAGGCCGATAAAGCCAATCTTCATCGCTTATTGTCCTGTCCAGTTGCCGGGCCGCTTTTCAATGAAGGCGGCCATGCCTTCGCGCTTATCTTCCGTCGCGGTCAGGACCTGAAAGATGCGCCGCTCCATTAGCAAACCTTGATCCAGCGTGGTTTCAAAGGCGGCGTTCACCATTTCCTTATTCGCAATAGTGGCAAGCGGCGGCATCGCGGCAATGTCTGCGGCGGTTTTCAACGCCTCTTCCACCAACGATGCAAGCGGCACGACGCGCGCGACAAGACCTGCGCGTTCAGCTTCTTCCGCGCCCATCATGCGGCCTGTCAGGCACATTTCCATGGCCTTTGCCTTACCAATCGCCCGCGTCAGGCGCTGCGATCCGCCCATGCCAGGGCCAACGCCCAGCTTGATTTCCGGCTGACCAAATCGGGCCGTGTCGGCCGCAATGATAAAGTCCGCCATCATCGCCAATTCACACCCGCCGCCTAGCGCAAAGCCGTTGACGGCCGCGATCCAGGGCTTGCGCGTGGTTTTGACGACATGGCTTGTCCAGCGGCTGAAAAAGTCATCCGCGTAAAATTCTGCCGCGGGCTTATCCGCCATTTCCTTAATATCGGCCCCTGCCGCAAAGGCCTTTTCGCCTGAGCCTGTAATGACGGCACACCGCTGTGACGGGTCGGCTTCATAAGCAGCAAAGGCCAGAATCAGCTCTTCTAGGACTTGCGCATTCAAGGCATTGAGCGCCTGCGGACGGTTGAGCGTGATGAGCGTCACGGCCTCGCGCTGCTCCACAAGGATGGTTTCATAGCTCATAAGGGTTTCCATTCTTCTTCGGGAGGAAGGGGCGCGAAGATCGCATCCAGCAAATCGTCCGTCACGGCTTCCGGTGTCGACGGCATCCATTTGGGCTGGTTGTCCTTATCGACAATGACCGCGCGGACGCCCTCTGTGAAATCAGGGCGCAACAGCACGCGCGAGGCAATGCGATATTCCATGACCATATTCGCCGCAAAATCTGCGCAATTGAGGCTTTCACCCAATTGGCGGAGCGCCACTTTGCAGGTCTGCGGAGATTTGGTCTTGAGCGTCGCCAATTCCTTGGCAGCCCAATCCGATCCGTCCGCTTCCAGCGCGGCAAGCACATCTTCATAGCGATCCGACGCGAACAGGCGGTTGATCTGCGGCATATTGTCCATGATGCGCGCCTCTGGCGGCGCGACGGCGAGCGACCCCAAAATGCCGTCTACTCGGCTTGGGTCTTCAGCAATGCGTGCCTTTGCCGCGCTCAGGCTCTCAGCCGAGAGATAATGCGTCGCAAGGCCCGTCGCCAAACACTCCGCGCCATCCAGCCGCGCACCTGTCAACGCCAAGAACGCGCCGATCCGCCCTTCCAGCCGCGATAAATACCAGCCGCCGCCCACATCGGGAAACAGGCCAATTCCCGTTTCCGGCATGGCAAAGCGCGTATTTTCCGTCGCCACGCGCAGCCGCGCGGGCTGGCTGATCCCAACGCCACCGCCCATGGTAATGCCATCCATGAAGGCGATAACCGGCTTGGGATAGGTGAACAGCAAATGGTTGAGCTGATATTCATCATGGAAGAACTTGCGGCCTGAAACGCCCTTATCCTCCATCGCGGACGCCCGCAAAAAAGCGATGTCGCCGCCAGAGCAAAACCCCCGGCCATCTGCGTGATCAATGATAACCGCCTCAACGGCTGGATCATCCCGCCATGCTAAGAGTGCTTCGGTCATGATGTGCACGATGTCGAGCGTCAGAGCATGGATCGCCTTGGGTCGGTTCAGGCTCAGGAAGCCAGCCTTGCCCTCAACGCGGGTCAGAACGTCGCTCATACAAGAACCTCCCTGAAGGGGAGGTTTGTTTGGGTTGCGCTCATGCCTTGGTCAGCTCCCGCCCGATGATCATGCGCATGATCTGGTTGGTGCCTTCCAGGATAGAATGGACGCGCAGGTCACGCCAGAAGCGTTCAATGGGGTAATCCATCAAATAGCCATAGCCGCCATGCAGCTGAAGCGCCTTGTTGACGATGTCGCTGCCGCTATCGGTTGCCAGCCGCTTGGCCATTGCCGCAAATTTGGTTTTGTCCGGCGCATTGGCCGTCACCTTGGCGGCGGCCAGATAGAGGAGCGCCCGAGCTGCTTCTAAATCGGTTGCCATGTCGGCCAGCGTAAACTGTGTGTTCTGAAAATCGGCAATGGCCTTGCCGAACTGCTGGCGGTCGCGCGTATAGCTAATCGCTTCATCAAGGCAGCGCTGCGCGCCGCCCAAGGAACAGGCGCCGATACTCAGCCGCCCGCCATCCAGCCCCGCCATTGCAAACTTAAAGCCATCGCCCTCTGCCCCAATACGATTGGCAATCGGCACGCGCACCTCATCCAAGATCAGCTGTGCGGTTGGCTGCGCATGCCAGCCGAGTTTGCGTTCCTGCGCCCCAAAGCTGACGCCCGCCATGTCTTTGTCGATCACAAGGCAGCTAATACTCTTGGCCCCGGCATCGCCGGTGCGCACCATCACGACATAGACCTCATTCTCGCCCGCGCCGGAGATAAATTGTTTCGCGCCAGAGACGATATAATGATCGCCCTCCAACCGGGCCGTCGTCTTCAAGGCCGCGGCATCTGATCCAGAGCCCGGTTCGGTCAGGCAATAGCTTGCGATCTTCTCCATCGAGATCAGATCGGGCAGATAGCGCGCCTTAAGATCGTCCGGCCCAAAACAGTCGATCATCCAAGCGGCCATATTATGGATGGAGATAAAGGCGCTGGTCGCAGGACAGCCATAGGCCATGGCTTCCATGATGAGGGCGGCTTCCAGCCGACCAAGGCCAATGCCGCCCGATGCTTCCGACACATAGATCGCGCCAAAGCCCAATTCTGCCGCCGCCTTGATCGTGGCCCGTGGGAAGATGTGCTGTTCATCCCAATGCGCTGCAAACGGCGTAATGGCGTCGGCGGTGAACTTCGCGGCCATCTCTTGAATGGCGCGCTGGTCTTCGGTCAGATCAAATTGGCCCATCATTACCCCATTGTTGGAATGATGAAGGCGTTGCCGCCATCAACAGA
>JBEDGC010000004.1:0-17143 GCA_041174825.1 Pseudomonadota bacterium
GAGGATTGTTACATCGGGCGTGCGGCCGCGCGGCAGATGCGACACAATGTCGCGCACGAGCGTGAGCGCATGGGCATCATTATCCGCGACATGATCGACCACGCCAGAGGTGCGGCCATGCAGATCACCGCCGCCCAGATCCTCGGCGCTGATTTCTTCGCCTGTCGCCGCTTTGACCAGCGGCGGGCCGGCGAGAAAGATCGTGCCCTGATTGCGGACGATGATCGTCTCATCGGACATGGCGGGCACATAGGCGCCGCCCGCCGTGCAACTGCCCATGACGCAGGCGATCTGCGGAATACCCTTGGCCGACATATTGGCTTGATTGAAGAAAATACGCCCAAAATGCTCCCGATCCGGGAATACTTCGGCCTGATGCGGCAGGTTCGCCCCGCCACTATCCACCAAATAGATGCAGGGTAGGTGGTTTTGTTCGGCAATCGCCTGTGCCCGCAAATGTTTTTTGACGGTCAGCGGGTAATAGGTGCCGCCCTTCACCGTCGCGTCATTGCAGACGATCATGCATTGGCGGCCTGACACGCGTCCGATGCCCGTGATGAGCCCCGCGCCGGGAATTTCATCGTCATACAAGCCAAAGGCTGTCAGTTGCCCAATTTCGAGAAACGGGCTGCCGGGATCGAGCAGGGCTTCCACACGGTCGCGGGGGAGCAGCTTGCCGCGAGAAACATGGCGCTCCCGTGCGCGTGCGTCGCCGCCCAAAGCTGCTTGGCGGACGTGCGCGTAAAGTTCGTCCCGCAAGGACGTGTTATGGGCGATGCGCGCCTGACTTTCCGGCGCATCCGGGGCGTAAAGCGTTTGGAGAACAGGAGCACTCATGCGCCGATCAATTCTCGGCCAATGAGCATGCGGCGGATTTCATTGGTGCCCGCCCCAATATCCATCAGCTTGGCATCGCGCAGATAGCGTTCCACTGGCCAATCCTTGGTATAGCCAGCCCCACCCAGTGCCTGAATAGCTTCTAGCGCGACCCGCACCGAATTTTCAGACGAGAGCATGACAGCCCCCGCGGCGTCAAAGCGCGTTGTTTGGCCGGCATCGCATGCCTTTGCGACGGCATAGACATAGGCCCGTGCCGAATTGAGCGCGACATACATGTCCGCCACCTTCGCCTGCATCAACTGGAACGAGCCGACGGGCACGCCAAATTGCTTGCGCTCCCGAACATAAGGAATGACCGTATCGAGGCACGCTTGCATGATGCCAAGGCCAATGCCCGCCAAAACCGCGCGTTCGTAATCAAGTCCAGACATTAAAATGCCAACGCCGCCATGAACAGGGCCGACCACATTTTCATCCGGAACAAAGCAATCGTTGAACACCAGCTCTGCCGTGGGGGAACCGCGCATGCCCATTTTGTCAATTTTCTGACCGATGGAAAATCCGGGCATATCCTTTTCAATTAGAAAGGCGGTGATCCCCTTTGAGGCCGCATCCGGTACGCTTTTGGCGTAAACGAACAAGGTGTCTGCATAGGCAGAATTGGTGATCCAGAATTTTGTCCCGTTGAGGCGATATCCGCCCTCCACCTTGTCGGCGCGCAGCTTCATCGAGACGACGTCCGATCCTGCGCCCGCTTCTGACATGGCAAGGCTGCCGACATGGTCGCCCGAAATCAGCTTGGGCAAATATTTCGTCTTTTGCTCAGGATTGCCCCAGCGGCGGATCTGGTTGATGCAGAGGTTGGAATGCGCCCCATAGCTCAGGCCAATAGACGCAGACGCGCGGCTGATTTCCTCAACTGCAATGGTGTGTTCCAGATAGCCAAGGCCCAGCCCGCCCCAATCTTCCTCCACAGTGATACCATGCAGCCCAAGAGCGCCCATTCCTGGCCAGATCTCCCGCGGGAACCAGTCTTCCGCATCAATGCGTGCGGCAAGGGGGGCAATGCGATCTTCGGCAAAGCGACGGGTGCTTTGGCGGATCATCGCGGCATGTTCACCAAGGCCGAAATCAAATTCGGGGGTTGCTGGCATCTCAATCTCCTATTGGACGGTTAGGTAGCAGAGCAGTTGCATCATGCAAAACATTGATGAATCGGGCCTAGCCTAGCTCGCTTGGCTTGGTTACATGGGCCGCCACGACTCAATCGGGGACTTTATTGTGGCAATCGATATTCCGCTCGGCCTGACTTTTGACGATGTGCTGCTTCAGCCGCGTGAATCCGATGTTCTGCCCAGTCAGGCGGATACGCGGACGCAATTGACGCGCGACATTACGCTCAACATTCCCGTGCTTTCGTCCGCGATGGATACCGTCACTGAAGCCGATATGGCGATTGTGATGGCGCAATTGGGCGGCCTTGGCGTTTTGCACCGCAATCTTTCGATTGAAGAACAATGCAAGGCTGTGCGGCAGGTGAAGCGGTTTGAATCGGGCATGGTTGTCAACCCGATCACCATTGAGCCGACAGCAACGCTGGCAGAGGCCAAGGCAATTATGGCCGCCAATCGCATTTCGGGCATTCCAGTGGTTGAGGCAAACGGCCGGCTGGCAGGTATTTTGACCAATCGTGATGTGCGCTTTGCCGAAAACCCCAATCAGCCCGTGTCGGAATTGATGACGCATGAAGATCTGGTGACGGTGAAGGCCGGTGTTGATCACAATGAAGTCCTGCGCCTGTTCCATTCACGTCGTATTGAAAAGTTGCTGGTGGTTGATGATGCGTTCCACTGCGTCGGCTTGATCACGGTTAAGGATATGGAAAAGGCGGTGACCTATCCCGATGCAACCAAAGATGGGGCAGGGCGGCTTCGCGTGGCAGCGGCGTCAACTGTGGGTGATGCTGGGTTTGAACGCACCGAGGCTCTGATTGCGGCCGAGTGCGACTTGATCGTGATCGACACCGCCCATGGCCACAGCAAGATGGTCTCTGCCGCGGTTGAGCGCGTGAAAAAGCTGTACCCCAAGGCTCAGATTATTGCCGGCAATGTCGCAACAGCAGAAGCGACCCGTGCATTGATTGATGCAGGTGCCGATGGCGTGAAAGTTGGCATTGGGCCGGGTTCCATCTGCACCACGCGCGTTGTCGCTGGGGTGGGCGTTCCGCAGTTAACGGCCATCATGGAAGCAGCCGCAGAAGCCAAGAAATCGGGCCTTGGTGTCATTGGCGATGGCGGGCTTCGGACATCGGGCGATGTCGCGAAGGCGCTGGCCGCCGGGGCAACGAGTGTGATGGTCGGATCGCTTCTTGCAGGTACCGAAGAAGCGCCGGGCGAAACATTCCTCTATCAGGGCCGTGCGTATAAATCTTATCGAGGCATGGGTTCGGTTGGCGCGATGGCGCGGGGATCAGCCGATCGTTACTTCCAGCAGGACATTAAAGATCAGCTGAAGCTCGTGCCGGAAGGCATTGAAGGGCAAGTCGCCTTTAAAGGCCCAGCCAAGGATGTGATTCATCAGCTTGTCGGCGGCGTAAAGGCCGCTATGGGCTATACGGGCGCGCGGACGATCCCCGATTTGCAAGAGCGTGCGCGCTTTGTGCGGATCACCGGGGCCGGTCTGCGCGAAAGCCATGTGCATGATGTGACGATTACGCGCGAAGCCCCGAATTACCCGACGCGCGGCTGACGATTTTGTCAGGCCCGCACAAGGATTGATCCATGACACCAAGTGCGCGCGTTCAAACAGCGATTGAGATTCTTGACGCCATCCTATTGGCGGCCCGCACCAATGGGGCGGCGGCAGACAGCGTGATCGCGCAGGAGTTTCGCGCGCGGCGTTATGCCGGATCAAAGGATAAGCGTGCTATTCGCGATCTTGTCTATCGCGCCATCCGCGGATTTGGCGCGCCGCCCATATCGGGGCGAGCAGCAATGCTGGGCCTGCAGGATGAGATGATTTCTGCTGAATTCGGCGCGGGAGGCTATGGCCCGGCTGCGGTCACAGAGGATGAACCCAAAGCAGAGCCGACCTTGGTCGCAGATTGGCTTCGGGCAGAGTTTCTGCCGATGGTGGATGAGGATGAGCAGGCGGGGCTGCTTGGCCGCGCACCCTTTGACCTGCGGGTCAATCGGCTCAAAGCCGATCTCGCGTCTGTGCAGGCCGATTTGGGCGGGGAGACGGTGCCGCATATTCCAGATGCGCTCCGCTTTGCTGAAGGGTTCGATATTGCCAGTCATCCGGCCTATCTCGACGGTAAGGTTGAAGTTCAGGATGCCGGCAGCCAGCTGATTGCGCGTGTCTGCAAGGCCGCACCCGGCATGACTATTGTCGACTTTTGCGCTGGGGCTGGCGGCAAGACGCTTGCTCTGGCAGCAGACATGGACGGGCAGGGACAACTCATCGCCTGTGATACTGACCGGACGCGCTTGCAGCGCCTGCCTGAGCGCGCGGAAAGAGCAGGTGCCTTGGTCGAAAGCCGGTTGCTCAACCCCAAACGTGAACATGAGGCGCTGGTAGATCTTGAGGCGACGGCAGACGTTGTTCTGGTCGATGCGCCTTGTTCCGGCAGCGGCACCTGGCGGCGCAATCCGGAATTGCGCTGGCGCTTAACGCCCGAGCGGCTTGATCGTCTGACCCAATTGCAGGCTCAGGTGCTGGATGCCGCCATGCCGCTGGTGCGTCCGGGTGGCAGCCTTGTCTATGCCGTCTGCTCCCTTTTTGCCCGAGAAGGGGCAGGGCAGATTGATGCCTTTCTTGCTCGACATGCGGGCTGGTCGGCTGATCTTCTTGCCCTTCCCTTGGGCCGGATTTCGGGTAAAGGCTATGTCCTAACCCCCCTTCATGACGCAACCGATGGATTTTTCATCGCGCGTCTGACAAGAAGTTGTTAGTCATGCGAACGACCAACGCATTGGAGTCTATCATGCGCTTTGCGGCCCCAGCCATTGCCCTTTCACTCGCTTTTACGACCGTATCGAGCGTGGGCTATGGGAAGCGCGTTGCAGATGACCAGATTGATCCCCAGTCCATGGCGTTGACCAAATTGGGCATGGAAGATGCAGCTGCTGGTCAGCTTGAAGAGGCAACGGACGCTTTGGAATCTGCGCTTGCCGTCGATCCGCGCAATCGTGCTGCCTATATTGAGCTCGCGTCGGTGGCAAAGAAACAAGGCCTGTCGGGTAAGGCCATTCGCATGTACCGCGAAGCCTTGTTGATTGAGCCCAATGACGTGATTGCCTTGTCAGGACAGGGTGAGGCGTTGGTGCAAAAGGGCGCCGTTGCGCGGGCAAAGGAAAATCTGGCTCGTATTGAAAAGCTCTGCGTCAATGCCTGTCCTGAACAGACCCGCCTTGCCGCTGCAATAGAAAAAGGCCCAGATAAGCCAGTGATGGCCGCTGAAGCAGCGCCGTCAAAACCTGTGAATGTGCCTGTTAACGACCAGCAGCCGAACTAAAGGCGCGGGCAAGAGCGACAAACTCATCGACTGTTAGGGTTTCGGCACGCCGTTCCCCATTGATTCCGCTTTCCTCCATAGCCTCAATCGCTCCGGGAAGCGACTTTAGGCTCTGCCGCAGCATCTTGCGGCGCTGCCCAAAGGCGGCCGCCGTAATCTGCTCCAGCGCCTTTGCAGACACGCCTTGCGGCGCTTCTTTGGGCGTCAAATGGACAATCGCCGACATGACTTTGGGCGGCGGCGTGAAGGCAGAGCGATGCACAGGCATGGCGAGCTTGGCCGTGCTGCGCCATTGGGCAAGAATGGAGAGCCGACCATAGGCTGAGGTTCCCGGCTGGGCGACAATCCTGTCCGCCACTTCGCGTTGGAACATTAAGGTCAGGCTCGACCAGCGCGGCGGCCAGTCCGCGCCCGTCAGCCATTGGACGAGCAGGGCCGTTCCCACATTATAGGGCAGGTTAGAGGCGATATGCCCGCCTTCCGCCAGAACATCGGCCAAGGGGAGAGCCAGAGCATCTGCCTCAACCACCTTCAACTGACCCGGAAAGGCCTCTGCCAATTCGGCAAGGGCAGGCAGGCAACGTGCATCGCGTTCCACCGCCGTTACAATTGCGCCAGCACGCAGCAGGGCGCGGGTTAGGCCACCGGGTCCGGGGCCAACTTCATAAACGGATTGCCCCTTTAGGTCGCCGGGAATGGCCGCAATGCGGCTTAAAAGCTGTTCGTCAAACAGGAAGTTCTGCCCAAGCGCCTTGCTCGCAGCCAATCCATGCCGCGCAATGACGTCGCGGAGCGGGGGAAGGGGCGGGTTCACTCGCCGGCGCGGGCGCGATGCGTCGCTGCCTCTCCGGCCATACGGATTGCGGCGATCATGGCCCCCGGATCTGCTTTATTTTGCCCCGCAATGTCAAAGGCGGTGCCATGGTCGGGGGAGGTGCGGATAATGGGCAGGCCCAATGTCATATTGACCCCATCATCAACGCAGAGCGCCTTGAGCGGGATCAGCCCCTGATCATGATACATGCACAAGGCCAGATCAAAGCCAGATCGTGCGCGGGGTGTGAAGAGGGCATCGGGTGACACAGGCCCAAACACATCCAATCCTTCCTCGCGCAAGGCGTCGATGGCCGGTTGGATGATGCTTGTTTCTTCGTCACCAATCAGCCCTTGTTCGCCCGCATGAGGATTTAATCCCGCAACGGCAATGCGCGGATTGTCTATTCCAAAATAGCGTTGCAGGCCTTTGGCTGCCGCGCGCCCTCGGCTGATGATCAACTCGGTGGTCAAAAGTTCAGGAACACGCGCGAGCGGAACATGAATGGTGATAGGTACAACGCGTAATTCTGGTCCGGCCAACATCATCGCGACATTTGAGGCAGAAACGCCGCATCGCTCGGCCACAAATTCTGTTTGGCCCGGATGGGTAAAGCCAATGGCCTGCAAAAGCGCCTTTGAGACGGGCCCTGTCACAAGGCCAGAGACGGCACCCGATTGGGCAAGCCCAACTGCGAGGCCAAGCGTGTCTAGGGCGCAGCGTGCGGTTTCTAAGGAAGGTTGGCCGGGCACAACGTCCATAGCATCGGACATTTGGATCAGTGGCAGGGCCTTGCCAAATGCGGCGGCCGCTTCTGCTGCTGTGGTGACGACCTCCAAAGGACCATCCCAGACTTTGCGAAGCGCTGCAGCATCCCCGACAACGAAAAAGGAGGGCAGATTTTCTTCACGGGATCGCGCCCATGCCTTGCCAATTGTTTCCGGCCCAATGCCCGCCGGATCGCCCAGCGTGACAGCAAGCGGCGCGATCATTTGGGGATTATCGATAATCAATGATCGCATCACGGCGCAGGTCGCGCAGATAAATTTGCGCCCTGCGGTTGACGCGCTCATCCTTAATTTGATTTTCAATCGCATCAGGCGATGGGCCGTCAGCAGATTGTGGGTCGTCACGACCGCACAGGGCAAGGACACGCACACCTTCAGCACGCGAACCGAAGGGCGGCGTTACCTGACCCACCTGAAGGTTGAGAAGAATGTCCTGCAATCCGCCTGGCAGATCGCGCACGCGGATCTGATCATTATCGACGACCTCTGCGTTAAACTGTTTGGCCAAAGCGTCGGCGCCGCCACATCCCTGCATGTTCTGCGCGGCTTTGCCAAAGGCTTCAGCGCGGGTGCGCACCTGCGCTTCCGTTTCCTTCGCATCAAATGTGATCGTCAACTGCCGCAAGTTGAGGACTGCATCGCGCGGATTTGCAACCAAAACTTGACGCGTATCGGTCAAGTAAAGGATCGAAAAGCCACCCGGAATTTCAATGGGTCCAGCAATTTGGCCAACGGTGATTTCCTGAGCTGCCTGTGCAAGTTGATCGGGAAGTTGGGCCGCGCGGACCCATCCCAAATCACCACCAACAGCGGCAGTCGATGCTTCGGAAAACTGACGTGCATAAGCCTGAAAAGATCCGCCTTGGCGAATCTGATCAATGATCCGACGCCCATTGGCAAAGACTTCAGCTGCGTTTTCGGGTGTTGCAGACAAATAAATCTCGCTGACGCGATACTCAGATGTACCCTTGGATGCGGTCAGCCTGTCCGCAATCTGCTTCACTTCTTCGTCACTGACATTGATGAAGGGTTCGACGCGTCGCCGGAGCAGTCGGCTCCAAGCGAGTTCCCCTTCAATCTGACGCTTCATTGTGCGCTCAGAGGATCGATTGTCGCGAAGATATTTGCTGAACGCGTCGGGCGATTGTCTGAAATTTGAGGCTACGCGGTTAAAGCTCTGATTAATTTCGGCCTTGTCGATGGTGATTTCATTCGCTTTGGCTTCTTGGATTTGCAGGCTTTCATCGATGAGGTTGCGCAGCACTTGAACGCGCAGCCTTTCTTTCTCCTCAGGAGATACGCGCCCGCCATTTGCTAAGAGAACAAGCGCAAGGCGCTGATCAACATCTGTGCCCGTAATCACGTCGCCATTTACAATGGCCGTTGCCTTGCGGACATTCTGGTCCGCCTTGCCAAAGGTTGTAATCTGAGAAGGGAGATTGAGACTATTCGCAGAGGAGGGCTGGTCAGCGGCAGGCTGTGCAGTGAGCGGGGCAGGCGCGATCAGGACCGCGCCTAAGGCCATCAGAGTTTTGCGACAGCGTTTCGTCATTCTCGTCCTAATCCCTCACGCGCCGATGATCGGTGCGGTCCTCCTAAAGTTGTCTGGCTGAACATTGCCTGAGCAAACGGTTCTCTAGCGGCCCAAGTTGCGGAAGGATAGCCGCAATTGGAACGTGTTGCCGCGACGTGCATCGCCTTGGGCGTCATAGTCCCGCCGCCAAGTCACGCCGAATGTCAGGCAATCATCCTCATAGGCGATGCCCAGTCTGTGACGGACAGGCTCATAACCATCTGCTAGCGATGTGGGATCCTCTTGCCGCCCGGTCAGATCAATAGTGGTAGATCCAAAGACCGACCAGTAACGGGCAAATTGGAGCCTGCCGCCCAGACGCACTTCTTCCCGGTCCCTCAAATCTTCCAATTGGGGCCCAATATCTCGGTTGAGCCTGAGATAGCCGATGCTGGCATAAGTGCGTGTGTTGCCGAGGCTCGCATCAATTTCATTGCGCCTGACCGCCAGATTATCTTTGTCCAGTCTATAGCGGTGGGTGAAGTTCAGCACATTTTTGAAGCGCACATTTGTTCGCCCGACCATGTCAGACGTCCGGCCATATAGTCCTGTGCCATCAGGAAAGACACGGTTTGTCGTGCTGATCCGAAAGCTTTGGCCGATGTTGGCATCAATGCGCAGGTCGGTCCCAGTCCAGGTCCAATCTGCACCATAGGTCAGCCGTGTGCTGTCTTCCCAACGATCATAGCCGGGGAAGCGATTCAGCGCGAAAAGGTTGCTGTCTTCCAGGTCAACAGCGCGCGCATCTTCATTGGGGACACGCAAATTGGATGTTCCAGGCGAGGCGACAAGTTGAAGGCGCGGGGTTAGCCGCTGTTGGCCATTGAGAAAGGCCCCGACCAAAGGCCAGCGCATTTCGGTGGCAAATGCAGCGACGGCACGTGTGTTCCAGCCGTTTTCTCCACGATAATCGGCGGTTGATGTCAGGTTCACCTCATCAGTGTGATAAACATCTGTCCGGCCATAGGCGGTCAACTTAAGTTCCTGCCCAAGCGGTGTGATGCCCTGCAAATCCCAGCGCGCACCGGCGAAGGCGCGTTGCGTATCCTGCCCGCTTGATCGCAACAGCGCCATGCTGTTGAGTTGGAGCTCGAACTGGCCGCCCGCCCAAGGGTCGGCCAAGCGCTTGCGCCAGTCAATGGCGGGGAGAGCAATGGGAAATTGGCCTTGAACCTCCCCGCTGCGCAAAGTTTGAAAGGCCCAGCCCGAGATCGACAAATAGCTTGACCGGGTGATGCGTTCTACATTTGCTGTTGAGCGCAGCCTGTCGTCCCGAGAAATGTCATAGCGCCTCAGGAATGTTCTGTCTGACGCGAAGCGGAAAGCAGATGTAACACTCCATCGACGGTCTAGCTGGAACCGGCCATTGCCTTCAAAGTAACCGCGAAAATCATTCTGGGCCGACTGGCCCGGGGTGATTGTTGACACGCGTTCGCCATAGGTTCCAAAGCCTGCGAGGCGATAGGCCCCTCCTCGGGTGAGGTGGCGATATTCGAGTTCAAGCAACGGCGCGACAGCCGTGTAGATATGCGGCGTGATCGTCAAATCGCGATTTGTGTCGAGTGCGAGATAAAATGGCGTCGCAATCTCTAGACCGGTATTCCTAAGATACTGGATGTTTGGGATTAAAAACCCTGTTCCGCCGCGATCATCAGCAGGATGGGAAAGGCCCGGCAGTGCCAAGACAGGCAATCCGAACAATTCCAATCGCGCGTCGCGATAGCTTATTCTGTTCCGCTTTGGATCATGGGTGACCCGTACCGCGGTGATTTTCCACACGGGTTCCTTAGGGCAGCCTTTGTCATCGACCACCCGACAGGGCGAATAAACCGCGCGATCGAGTTTCGAAATGCCATCGGTGCGCGTGGCACGATCTGCAACAAGGCGGCCACCATTATTCAGCACGATCAGCAGGTTCTCAACGATCCCGTCGCGCAAACTTTCTTTTAGGACAACATGGTCCCCAAATGCCCGATCTCCCTCTGCGCCGTCCACGATAACGGCACCTTCTGCGCGGACCTCTCCGGTGCGGCGATCCCAGATGATCCGGTCTGCACGCACATGATTTCCATCACGTGCCATGCGGACATTGCCGCTGGCGGTGACGATGTCTTTCTCCTGATCATAATCGAGCTGGTCTGCTGCAAATGCGATCTCACTGGCATCATCCTGGGGGGATGTGGCCGCAGATGTCGCGCCACCAACTTGCGCCGCAGCCGCGCTGGCGAGCATCGCTCCGGCCAGAGCGGCGGTTGTCATCAGGGCGCTGGATAGGTTCACGTGATCTCTTCTCGACTCCAGCCGTGCCTATCGCATTGTCGCTCCCATCCTGCAATCACCAGCTCTGAGGGCCCGCTATGCGTCCCTCAGCAAGGGCGCTAACAGGGGCGGACCGATTCGGTTTTCCCCTATTTCCTGACTTAGGACACATTATGATCAAGGTTCGCTTTTCCGCATCATTGCCAGATGGGGGTCATGCCCTAGCTTATCTCGTTGCGAAGGGCGCTCTCGGCTCGGTGTCGGTTCTGGCAAATGACCCAACTGTGCATGCTGCTGCAAAATCCTCTCGCTTTGAGGGCGAGGCAGGAAGCATCTTTGAATATCATGTTGCGCATGCCGATGGCGCTCGGCGGGTCTTGTTGCTCGGCATTGGCGCCGGCAGCGATGAAGATTTGGAAAAGGCGGGTGGTGCATTGTCGGCTCGGCTGCTCACATCTGGCGAAACTCTGGTGTCGCTTGATCTGAGTAAGCTGGAGGTCAAGCCGAATGCGGGGGCAGTTGCCCGTTTGGCCAGCGGCGTTGTGCTGCGGGGATGGCGCTATGACATGTACCGCACCAAATTGCCGGAAAAGCAAAAGGTTTCCTTGCAGGAATTGGTCATTGTTGGGGCACCGGAAGGCGTCGATGCGGCATGGGCGCACCAATCCGCTATTGTGGAAGGTGTGGCGCTGACCCGTGAGTTGGTTACAGAGCCGGCCAACGTCATTTATCCCGAAAGCTTTGTCGAGCGCTGTCAGCGTCTGACCGAAGCCGGTATCCAGATTGAAGTTTTGGGTGAGGCAGAAATGCGGGCCGCGGGCATGGGTGCGCTGTTGGGCGTTGCTCAAGGGTCGATCCGCGAGCCGAAGCTGCTGGTGATGCGCTGGGATGGGACAAATGGTGCACAGGAAAAGCCTGTCATGTTCGTCGGTAAGGGCGTCACTTTTGATACAGGCGGGATTTCCCTCAAGCCGCCGGGCGGCATGGAAGATATGAAGTGGGATATGGGCGGTGCAGGCGCTGTTGCCGGAACCATTCTCGCTTTGGCCAAGCGCAAGGCAAAGGCCCATGTGGTGGGCATATGTGGCCTTGTCGAGAATATGCCAGATGGCGGCGCGCAACGCCCCGGCGATGTGGTGATATCCATGTCGGGTCAAACGATTGAGGTGATCAACACCGATGCAGAAGGTCGGCTTGTTCTCTGCGATGCCATGACCTGGGCGCAAAAGCGGTTTAAGCCTGATTATATGATCGATTTGGCGACCCTGACGGGGGCGATCATCATTTCATTGGGCCACGAATATGGCGGACTGTTCAGCAATGATGATGATCTCGCCAACAAATTGATGGCTGCCGGGAAATCTGCGGGCGATCCGCTGTGGCGGTTCCCCATTGGCCCGGCCTATGACAAGATGATCGATAGCCCCATTGCGGATATGAAGAATGTCGGCCCGCGGGAAGGTGGTTCCATCACCGCCGCGCAATTCCTCAATCGGTTTGTCGATGAGGGCGTGAAATGGGCGCATCTCGACATCGCAGGCATGGTTTGGGCCGCAAAGCCCGGAACCGTCTGGGATAAGGGGGCCACGGGTTTTGGCGTCCGCCTGCTGGATCGGTTTGTGGCAGATCATTTTGAGAGCTGATTTTTACCATCTAACCCAAATCCCGCTTGATCGTGCCTTGCCGTCCAAACGGCTTGCGACAATTCACCAATGCAGCTAGAGGCGCGGCCACGCATTTCCTTCTATTCCAACAATGGAGACGTCCAGACATGGCCGCCAATCGCACCTTTTCGATCATTAAACCCGATGCCACACGCCGCAACTTGACGGGTGCTGTCACCAAGATGCTGGAGGACGCCGGCCTGCGCGTTGTTGCATCGAAGCGCATTCAAATGACGCGCGCTCAGGCCGAAGGCTTTTACGCGGTTCATAAAGAGCGCCCCTTTTTCAATGATCTGGTGAGCTTCATGGTTTCCGGTCCTGTCGTCGTTCAGGTTCTGGAAGGCGAGAATGCTGTGCAACGCAATCGTGACATCATGGGCGCGACCAACCCGGAACAGGCTGCCGAAGGCACGATCCGCAAGGCACTGGCTGAATCGATCGAAGCGAACTCTGTTCATGGGTCAGATTCGGATGAGAATGCGGCCATCGAGATCGCGTATTTCTTTAAGCCGGAAGAAATTGTTGGCTAATCCGACGCACCGCGAATGAAGAATTGGGGCGCGCCTTTGGGTGCGCCCTTTTTCGTTGCGGCCGATTGCACCCGTGCCGCAATTTGGATAGCCAGCGTGGGTAGAAAATAAGGAGACGGGTCATGGGCGAGCATATCTTGGTCATTGATGAGGGCACCACCTCAACACGGGCAATGTTGTTCACAGCCGATGGCCAATGCCTTGGCTCTGCCCAGCAGCCACTGACCCAATTTTATCCAGCTCCCGGCTTGGTTGAACATGATGCGGCCGAAATCTGGACGCTGACTTTCGCCTGCGCACGCGAGATGGTCGCGCTGGCAGGTGGGCCGGACAAAATCGCGGGTATTGGGATTACAAACCAGCGCGAGACCATTGTGTTTTGGGATCGTCGGACGGGCGAGCCATTGGCCCCAGCCATTGTCTGGCAAGATCGGCGCACGGCGGATTTATGCGCAAAGCTCAAAGCGGATGGGCAAGAGCCTGTTGTTCAGGCCAAGACGGGCCTGCTCCTCGATCCTTATTTTTCTGGCAGCAAAATCGGCTGGGCATTGGAGCATTGGCCAAGCCTGCGCGCGGTAGGGGACAATTTGGCGGTCGGGACGATTGAGAGCTATCTTGTCTATCGCCTGACGGGTGGGGTGCATGTGTCCGATGCCTCCAATGCCTCGCGCACGGCGCTCATGTCGCTTGGCAGCGGCGGTTGGGATGATGGGCTGCTCGACAGCTTTGGTGTTCTTCGGTCTATTTTGCCTGAGATTGTTGATTGCGCAGGTCCTATTGGGAAGACCAAGGCAGAGCTATTCGGCGCTCCCATTGCGATTACAGGCATGGCGGGGGATCAGCAGGCGGCCACAATCGGGCAGGGCTGTTTTGCCGAAGGGCAGACCAAGGCGACCTTTGGGACGGGGGCCTTTGTCTTGACCAATACCGGCCAGACGCTGCCACAATCGCGCAACCGCTTGCTCTCGACCGTTTTGTTTCAGTTGGGCGGGGAACGCACTTACGCGCTTGAAGGCTCCGTCTTTGTCGCAGGAAGCCTGATCAAATGGCTGCGCGATGAGGTGGGCCTGATTGCGTCTGCTGCGGAAACGGAACAGCTTGCGCGCTCTGTCGCGGACAATGGCGGAGCCTATATTGTTCCAGCACTATCAGGGCTGGGCGCCCCGCATTGGAACCCAGCTGCGCGCGGGTTGATTGACGGCCTCAGCTTCTCAACCGGCCGCGCACATATTGCGCGGGCCGCTCTGGAAGCGATGGCGCACCAGACGCAGGATCTTGTGTCTGCCTTTGCCGCAGACGGGGCGAATTGGTCTGAATTGAGGATCGACGGCGGTATGGTGGCGAATAACTGGTTGGCGCAGGATCTGGCGGATATGCTGGCAATTGATGTCGAGCGGCCACGCTTCATCGAAACCACCGCATTGGGAGCTGCCATGCTGGCGGGACTTGGAGCTAGGCTTTACACTCGGCTTGAGGATGCCGCGGCTATGCGCGGTGCCGTCGAGCGGTTCCAACCTGCAATGGCGACAGAAGACAGAATGGCGCGCCTAGCCGGCTGGCAGGCGGCCTTGAAACGGACTTTGCTCGATCGATAAGGTTGCCCATATGACCAGACTTCTCCTCATGGAAGGGAATGTGGCGGAACGGCGGGCCCGTGCGAAATCGCTTGGCATGCGCACCTCGAGTGAGATTTATGCTGAGGCAATTCTGGCGCATTTCCCTGAGATTGAGATTGACGTGGTGAATGGCGCGGATGCGGATTTTAGCATCCCCAATGGCCGTAGTTTTTCTGATTATGACGGCTTTGTCGTCTCCGGCTCGGCGCTTCATGCCTATGACACAGATTTCGCCGTCACCAACCAGATTGATCTCTTGAAGCAGGCGGCAGAGGCAGGTTTGCCCTGCTTTGGGAGCTGCTGGGGCCTGCAGATTGCTGCAATGGCCGCAGGTGGCCAGGTTGAATATCATCCGCGCGGCAAGGAAGTGGGCTTTGCCCGCAAGATCATGCCAACCAAGGCGGGTGAGGGGCATCCGCTTTTCAGGCACAAAGGCCCCGTGTTTGACGCGCCCTGCATTCATTACGATGAAGTCACCCGGCTGCCCGAACGGGCAACGCTGCTCGCCTCAAATGCCCATAGCGCGGTGCAAGCGGCGGTCATCCCACTGGGTCAGAGCGAAGTCTGGGCCGTCCAATATCATCCGGAATATGACGTGCGGCAGGTTCTCGCCATTTACGCGCTTTATGCCGATGACATGATTGGGCCCGATTTCTTTCCCGATCAGGGCTCGTTGGATGCCTATTGCGCAAAGCTCCAGGCTCTGGTCGACAACCCGGCCAATATGGGCGCGGCATGGGAATTGGGCATTGATGACGATATTCTCGATGACCGCCGCCGCCGTGGGGAGATTATCGCTTGGATTGAGGCAGAGGTTCTCGCCTGAAGCGGGCTCAAATTTTAGTGCCATATCTTGTGTCTAGCCTGTCACCACCTAGATGTAGGGTCTGACTGAGCTACCATAGAAAAAAAGGGGTATATTGATGCGCTATCACCTGCTGACCCTCGCCTTAGCGGCTCTGGCCACCCCAGCTATGGCGGAGGCCAATGTTGCAGGGTCGGGCGTTGAGGTTTCCGACCGTGCAAATTCTGCCGTGCGCCCAATTGGCTTTGTCAGCCGCGCCGCCGAAGATGGCGTTCTTGTGGTGATCATGCGAGGGAGTGCACTTCCCTCTATCAGTCTTGAACCAGCCGTTGAAGGCAGCGTGAAATCTGCTGTGGCTGCCGCTCGATTTGACGGAAAGTCCGGCTCAGTTCTGAGCTTGCGCGGCATTGGGCGCTATGCCCGGATCCATCTTGTTGGCGTTGCGGGGGATCAGGATCCGGCCCGGCATCTGCGCGATGCAGGTGGCAAGCTGGCGCAAGAGATGCGGGATGAAGGGTATCCCATTTCGATATCGGGTGATCTCACACCGGCGGACGCCTCCCATATTGCGCTTGGTTTCGGCCTTGGCCAGTATCGGTTTGATCGTTATAAATCAGGTGCAAAGTTAGACTTTGCCGATCATAAGGTCACGGTTGTTACCAATGATCCGCAGGCGGCCGAAAAAGAATGGATGGCTCGCGGGCGTCCGCTGGTAGAGGCCGTCACTTTGTCGCGAGACCTTGCTAGCGAACCTGCCAATGTCATCTATCCAGAAAGTTTCGTTTCGCGGACGCGAGATGCCTTTGCAGGTGTTGGCAAAGTCAAAATTGATGTGCTTGACGAGGCCGCAATGCAGCGGCTGAAAATGGGTGCGCTCTTGGGTGTTGGTCAAGGGTCCCGGCGTCCCTCGCGGCTCTTGCTGGTCGAATATACCGGGGGGCAGGGTGCGCCTGTGGCCCTGGTCGGTAAGGGCATCACCTTTGATTCAGGCGGCATCTCCCTCAAGCCAGGAACCGGCATGTGGGAGATGAAAGCCGATATGTCGGGCGCAGCTTCGGTTGTGGGGGCCGTCCTGTCCCTCGCAAAGTCTGGCGCACCGGTCAATGTCGTGGCGGTTGCCGCGCTTGCTGAGAATATGCCGGGGGAAAATGCCCAGCGGCCCGGCGATGTTGTCCGCACCATGAGCGGCAAGACGATTGAAGTCCTGAACACGGATGCTGAGGGACGGCTGGTGCTTGCCGATGCCAATGAATATGCCGTGTCCCGCTATAAACCCGCAGCCGTCGTCACAATTGCGACGCTGACCGGGGCGATTGTTCAGGCCCTGAATGATGAATATGCAGGCCTTTTTGCGCGGCATGAAGGCTTGGCGACCGCCTTAACGTCTGCCGCAAGCCGGACTGGCGAGGATGTTTGGCGCATGCCGCTGCATAAAAATTATGCTGAAGATTTAAAATCCGACATTGCCGACCTGAAAAATGTGGTTGAGGGCGGTGGCCCGGGGGCAGGGCTTGGCGCAACATTTGTGGGGGCGTTCGTTGCACCAGAAACGCCTTGGGCGCATCTTGATATTGCTGGCGTCAATTGGGCCGATCGATCGGATGGTGTGACGCCGAAAGGGGCGTCCGGTTGGGGTGTGCGCCTTTTGGATGAGATGGTCCGCAACTGGCCGAAATAGCCCGATTAACTGTGGTTTTATTCTCCTGATTGGCGGTTGCGCTTGGTGCCAGCGCACAGG
>JBEDGC010000005.1:0-77349 GCA_041174825.1 Pseudomonadota bacterium
GCCGCCAAGAATGTGGGCGAGGTGCAAGGCGTCATCGCGCATGAGCTGGGCCATGTGGCTGGCGGCCATGTGATCCGGATCAATGAAGGCGCGAAAGAAGCGACCAGCATTTCCATCCTCAGCCTGTTGTTGGGGGCAGCCGCGATTGCGGCGGGCGCCGGGGATGCCGGGGCGGGCATTATGGCGGCGGGGCAACAGGCCGCGATGGGCAAATTCCTCGCCTTTTCCCGCACGCAAGAAGCGTCTGCCGATGCTGCAGCGGCCAGCTATCTCTCCAAAGCTGGGATTAGCGGCCGGGGGCTCATCAGCTTTTTCAAGACGCTGCAGAATGTGGAGTTTCGCTACGCCATTCCGCAGGAAGACAGCTATGGCCGCACCCACCCGCTGACGGGGGAGCGGATTGCCGTTTTGCAGGATGTCGTGTCCGTCGACCCGGCTTGGACCCGACCCCCTGATCCGATTCTGGAAGCGCGGTTTCAAAGGGTCAAAGCAAAGCTGACGGGCTTTGTGTCTGATCCGCCGCAGACGTTGCGCACCTATCCGGTTACGGACAATACTGTGCCTGCGCGCTATGCCCGGGCTTATGCTTGGCATCGCAGCGCCTATCCGGACAAGGCTTTAGAGGAAGTCGACTCTCTTTTGAGGGGCGCTCCGAAGGATCCGTATTTCCTAGAGCTTAAGGGCCAGATTTTGCTTGAATCCGGTCGCCCGCAAGACGCCTTGCCCGTTTTAAGGGAAGCGAACCAGATCAGCCTCTCGCAGCCTTTGATCGCCGCGCTCTTCGGCCACGCGCTGATCGCAACAGAAGATAAGGCCAACTTGCCAGAGGCGACCCGCGTGCTGAAGGCCGCAGTCTCGAAAGATAATGAAAATCCCTTTGCTTGGTATCAATTGGGCGTTGTCTATGAACGCGAAGGGGATGTGGCACGCGCCCGTCTCGCAACGGCGGAGCGCTATAGTCTGGAAGGGCGGCCCAATTTGGCCCTGCCCAATGCAGAGGCGGCGATGGTCGGCATTCCCAAAGGCAGTCCGGACTGGATCCGTGCGCAAGATATTGCCATGGCTTCGCGCGGAGACCTTGAGAACCAAAAGCGCCGCCGATGATGACTGAAAAAGGAAAGCTGATGATCATAGCTTCGTCTGCCGCGCTGCTGGGCGCGGGTGCAGCAGCACTTGCCCTGAGCGCGAGCGCCCCCGTGAACACCACGGACCGTGCGGCGATCGAAAAAATTGTCCGCGAATATATTCTGACCCATCCCGAAATCCTGCCCGAAGCGATGGAAAATCTGCGCGGCAAAGAAATGGCCAAAGTCATTGAGGCCAATCGATCGGCACTCGAAACCCCCATCGGCGATGCCTGGGAGGGTGCTGCGGATGCGGATGTCGTGCTCGTTGAATTTTTCGATTATGCCTGTGGCTATTGCCGCGCCTCTTTGGAGGATATTGATCGGTTATTGGCCGAGGATAAAAAACTCAAAGTGGTATATCGCGACATGCCCGTGCTGGGCCAAACCAGCCTGGATGCGGCGCGGCTCTCGGTTGCGGCCGCACTTGCTGGGAAGTTCGGCGCAGTCCACAAGCCGCTTTATGGCAATGGCCGCCCAACGGCCTCGGTCGTTGACGCGACCCGGCGGCGCATCGGTCTGGAGGCATCCGCGTTGACCCGGCCAGAGGTGGATCAGGAAATTGCGAGCAACATCCGTTTTCAGCGCGAACTGGATTTATCGGGCACGCCCGCTTGGGTGGTTGGCGATAAAGTGCTGGTTGGCGCCGTCGGCTATGAGGGTTTGAAAGCGGCCATCGCGGAAGCGCGCGCAGCGCGCGCGAGCAAATAGCACCGCCCGGTGAAGTTTTCCTTTGGCAAAAAGCCGGGGCGTGGCATTGTCTTGCCATGAAATACCTTATGCCCTTTGGCTTATTGGCCGCTCTTTTTCTCGGCGCGACTCCCGCGTCGGCTGCACCGCTTCAGAAAGTGTCCATGACGACCCAATCCACCACGCCGCCTGTTGCTGCCCGCAAACCGCATAGCTTTGAACAGCATGGCACGCGCATTGAAGACCCTTATTTCTGGTTGCGTGACCCGGATTATCCGAAGGTCGATGATGCTGAGGTGCTCGATTATCTTAAGGCAGAAAACGCCTATTTTGAAAGCCAGATGGCGCCCTTGACGCCGCTGATCGACACGATTTTCAAGGAGATGAAGGGCCGGATTAAGGAGGATGATTCCTCCGTGCCGCAAAAAGATGGCGATTATCTCTATTGGCGGCGCTTCCAATTGGGCGCGCAATATAAGCAGTGGTTGCGCAAGCCGGTAAAGGGCGGCGCGGAAACGATCATCATCGATGAAGCCAAGCTTGCTGAGGGCAAGGAGTATTTCCGGCTGGGTGGTGTCGCGGTGGCCGAAAATGATCGCATCATGGCCTATTCCACCGACACTGATGGATCGGAACGATACACCATTCGCTTTCGCGATCTGGTGACGGGGGAGGATTTGCCCGATGTGATTACCGGCACGGGCGGAAGCTTTGCCTTTACCAAGGACAGCAGCTTTCTTCTCTATACGCCGGTCAATGACAATTGGCGCAGTGAAAAGGTGATGCTGCACAAGCTGGGCACCCCAGTCGCGCAGGATAAAATGCTGTTCCATGAACAGGATATCGGCTTTCAGGTCGGTGTCGGGATGACCCATTCTGAAAAATATCTCCTCATCGCGACTGGTGATAATGTGACGAGTGAGGTCCGCCTGCTGCCTGCGGACAATCCTTTTGCCGCGCCCATATTGGTGCGCGAACGCCGCCCCGGTGTGGAATATGATGTGGAAGAGCATGACGGCACGCTTTTCATCCACACCAATGACACCAGCCCGCAATTCCGGCTGGTGACAGCGCCGATAGCCAAGCCCGGGGAATGGACAGAGCGGATTGCCGCCTCGCCGCGTTTTTACATGACCGGGGTCGCCACATTTGCCGATTTCTTCGTTGTCGAAGGCCGCGAAGATGGCCTCGATCAGGTGGAAATTCACCCCTATGCGGGCGGCACGCCAAAGCGGATCAAATTCCCCGAAGCGACCTATACAGCCGGGCTCGATGATAATCCCGAATATCGCGTGAAAACGCTGCGCCTCTCTTATGAATCCATGGTCACGCCCGACACGGTGATGGATTATGATGTGACGACAGGGGCTATGACGACGCTGAAGGTGCAGGAAATCCCAAGCGGCTATGACGCCAGCCAATATGCAACCGAGCGGGTGGAGATCACCGCGCGCGATGGCACCAAGATTCCGGTGTCAGTTGTCTATAAAAAGGGCTTTGAAAAGAACGGCAATGGCCCGCTCTATCTCTATGCCTATGGCGCATATGGCTATGCCGTGCCGCCGGGATTCTCGACCTTGCGTCTCTCGCTGCTGGATCGGGGCTTTGCCTTTGCCATTGCGCATATTCGCGGCGGTGATGATCTGGGCCAGCAATGGTATCTGGATGGAAAGCTCACCAAGCGCACCAACACGTTCAATGATTTTGTCGACGCGGCCAAGGGCATGATCGCCCTTGGCTTTGCAAAGCCGGGCCGGATTGTGGCGGCCGGCGGATCGGCCGGCGGGGAGTTGATGGGGGCGGTTGTGAATTCTGACCCACAGCTCTTTGGTGCGGTCGCAGCGCATGTTCCCTTTGTCGATGTGTTGAATACCATGTTGGATGACAGCCTGCCCCTCACGCCGGGCGAATGGCCGGAATGGGGCAACCCCATCACCGACAAGGCGGCCTTTGACTTTATCCGTAGCTATAGCCCCTATGATAATGTGCGCCCGCAGGCTTATCCGCCGCTCTTCGTCACAGGCGGCCTCAATGATCCGCGCGTCACCTATTGGGAGCCGGCCAAATGGGTGGCAAAACTGCGTGCGACCAAGACCGATCAGAATCTGCTGTTGCTCAAAACCAATATGGGCGCTGGGCATGGGGGCAAATCTGGCCGGTTTGACTCGCTGCGTGAGGATGCAGAAGAATATGCCTTCTTCCTCTCCCAACTGGGCATGGCGAAATAATCGGGGCTGTCACAAGCATGGCTGCCTTCACCCAATGCTTCACGCCCGACCCGGCGGATATTGATGAGCTGGGCCATGTGAACAATGCCGTTTGGGTGCGCTGGATTCAGGATATGGCAACCGCCCATTGGGCTGCCGTTGCCCGGCCCGAAGATCAGGCGGCCTATATTTGGGTCGTTGTCCGGCATGAGATTGATTATCTGGGCAATGTCGGGCCGGGGGCGGCGGTGGTTGCGCGCACCTGGATTAGCGACCGACCCAAGGGCGCACGGTTTGACCGCAATGTCGACTTCACCGATGCCGCGGGCAAAGTCATTGTACGCGCCAAAACCACTTGGGCGATGATCGATAAAGCCTCTGGGCGGATTGCCCGCGTCCGCGATGAGATTGCCGCCCCCTTTTTTGATTAACCGATAAGGGCATGACCTGTTTCCATCCGTGCCGGATATGATCTAGGGGGAGGGCATGCCTCCGCAACATCCCGCCACGTCTGATACGTCCAGCCTCGACTTTGCCGTGATGCGGCGCTTCATCCCCTATCTTTGGCCCAAGGATGCGCCCGGCCTGCGCGGCCGCATCGTGCTCGCCATGCTGTTGGTTCTGGCGTCCAAGGCGGTGCAGCTCAGCATGGGCTTTGTCTATGGCAAAGCCATTGATCAGATGACACCCGGGCTGGAGCCGCAGGTGATCCTCCCCATTGCGCTGGTTGCGGCCTATGCGGGCGCGCGGTTTTCAGGCGTACTGTTCGATAATTTGCGCAATGTTGTGTTTGAGCGTGTTGGGCAGGATGCGACCCGTCGCCTTGCCGAACATGTCTTTGGCCACCTTCATCAATTGAGCCTGCGTTTCCATCTTGCGCGACGCACCGGGGCAGTCACCAAAGTCATTGAGCGCGGAACCAAGAGCATTGATGTGATGCTCTACTTCCTGCTGTTCAACATTGCGCCGACCGTCATCGAACTGGCGGCTGTGATGATTATTTTCTGGGTGAAGTTTTCCGGCGGGCTGGTGCTCGCAACGCTGGCGATGGTCATTGCCTATAGCGTCTTCACTCAGCGCGTGACGGACTGGCGCAATAAGCTGCGTGAGGAAATGAACGACATGGATACAGCGACTGTCGCCCGTTCGGTCGACAGTCTGCTCAATTATGAAACGGTCAAATATTTCAACGCAGAACAGCGCGAGGCCGATCATTATAGCCGGGCGGCGCGCCGCTATGCCAATGCCGCTGTGCGGTCAGAAAATTCGCTCGCCTGGCTCAATGTTGGGCAGTCTTTCATCACCAATGCCCTGATGGCAGGCGCAATGGGCTTCACCGTTTGGGGCTGGTCACAAGGGCGCTTCACAACAGGTGATGTTGTCTTCGTCAATACGCTGTTGGCGCAGCTGTTCCGTCCGCTCGATTTGCTCGGCATGGTCTATCGCACCATTCGGCAGGGTCTGACTGATATGGGCGCGATGTTCGACCTGATCGACACCGAAACCGAAGTGAAAGATGCGCCCGGCGCGCCTGCCTTGGCGATATCGGGGGCGGCAGTTGCCTTTGAAGATGTGCATTTTTCCTACGAACCGGATCGCCCGATTTTGAATGGGGTGAGCTTTCAAATTCCGGCGGGCAGAAAGCTTGCCGTCGTCGGGCCCTCGGGTGCGGGCAAGTCTACCTTGGCGCGGCTGCTCTTTCGCTTTTACGATGTGACGGGCGGGCGGATCACAATTGATGGGCAGGATATCCGCAATGTCACCCAAGCCTCGCTGCGCGCGGGCATTGGCATTGTCCCGCAAGACAGCGTCCTGTTCAATGATACGATTGGCTATAATATTGGCTATGGCCGCGATGGGGCGGGGCAAGAGGATGTGGAGGCCGCCGCGCGCGGGGCGCAGATTCATAATTTCATCGCCACCCAGCCGCGCGGATATGACACGCAAGTGGGCGAACGCGGTCTGAAACTTTCAGGCGGGGAAAAGCAGCGTGTCGCCATTGCGCGGACATTGCTCAAAGACCCACCCATCCTCATCCTCGACGAAGCGACCTCGGCGCTCGACAGCCGGACAGAGGCCGATATTCAAGAGACGCTGGCCACAGTTTCGGAACGCCGCACAACCATTGTGATCGCCCATCGCCTCTCCACCATTATTGATGCGGATGAAATCATCGTGCTTGAGGCTGGCCGTCTGGCGGAGCGCGGCACACATGCCAGCCTGCTGAAACAAGGCGGGCTCTATGCCGATATGTGGGCGCGCCAACAGGCGGAAGAGGATGAGGAAAGCGACGTTGCGGCTGAGTGAGGGGGGTGACGGCCCTTCCCACCTTGATCAGCTGCACACCGTCTTTGGCTATAGCGCCTTTCGCGGGGTGCAGGCCGATGTGATTGGCCGGGTGCTGGCGGGCGAGCGGACGCTGGCCGTCATGCCGACAGGGGCGGGCAAATCTTTATGCTATCAACTCCCGTCTGTGATGCGGGCCGGGACATGCGTCGTCATCTCCCCGCTGATCGCGCTGATGCAGGATCAGGTGCGCGCTGCCGATGCCGTGGGCATTCGGGCGGCAACCCTGACCTCTGCGGATGATAATCGGGCAGAGACGATGGCCCGCTTTCGCGCGGGCGATCTTGATCTGCTCTATGTCGCTCCAGAGCGCGCCTCGACCCCGGACTTTCGCGATCTCCTGACGCAAGGGAACATCACCCTCTTTGCCATTGATGAGGCGCATTGCGTGTCGGAATGGGGGCATGATTTCCGGCCTGATTATCGCCTGCTCGCCCCCTTGATGGATGCCTTCCCGCAGGTGCCGCGTCTGGCGCTGACGGCCACGGCCGATGCGCATACGCGCGGTGATATATTGGCCCAATTGGGCATTCCTGTATCCGGTATGATCGTCTCGGGCTTTGACCGGCCCAATATCCGTTATGCCATTTCCGCGCGCGAGAGCGGCACGCGACAGATCATCGATTTCGTCCGGGCAACGCCGGGGGCAGGGATTGTCTATGCCCGATCCCGCGATGCAACGGAAAAATTGGCGGCGGCGCTTGCGGTGACGGGTCGGCCCGTGCGGGCCTATCATGCCGGGCTTGCGCCAGAGGTGCGCCGCGCCAATCAGGCGGCCTTTGTCGCGTCGGAAGATATGGTGATGGTCGCCACCATCGCCTTTGGCATGGGCATTGATAAGCCAGATGTCCGCTTTGTCATTCATGCAGGCCTGCCCAAATCCATTGAGGCCTATTATCAGGAAACGGGGCGTGCCGGGCGCGATGGCGATCCGGCACAGGCCCAGATGTTTTGGGGGTCAGAAGATTTTGTCCGGGCCCGCCAATGGCTGGCCGAAGTCGATGATCGCCGCCTGCCGGGGGAACGGGCGCGCCTCTCCGCACTTGGGGCGCTTGTCGAAACCGGGGGGTGCAGACGCGCCATCTTGCTGCGGCATTTTGGGGAGAACCCGCCCGACCAATGCGGCAATTGCGATAATTGCCAGTCACCCCCCGCCTTTGCCGATGCGACGGAACTTGCCCGCAAGCTCCTCTCTGCTGTGTATCGCACCGGGCAAAGCTATGGCCTTGGGCATATTGAACGGGTGTTGACGGGCCGGGCGGATGATCGCGTTGTTCAGCAACAGCATGATCGGCTGTCGGTTTATGGCATTGCAACGGCCGACGAGGCGGCGTTGATCAAGCCGGTGTCACGGGCGCTATTGGTGCGCGATGCGTTGCGCACGACGGATCATGGCGGGTTGATGCTGGGGCCGGATGCGCGCGCCATTTTGAAAGGCGAGGCGCGCGTTGAGATTGCGCTGGCACCGCGCCGCACCTCTCGCAAGCCGGCGCGGGGTGGCGATCATCCGCCCGACCCAATTTTTGATGCGCTGCGCGCCTGCCGCCGGGATTTGGCCCAAGCAGCAGGCGTTCCGCCCTATGTGATCTTTCACGACGCGACCTTGCGGGAAATGGCGCAGATCCGTCCGCGTTCTTTGCGCGATATGGCCTTGGTGTCTGGCGTGGGCGACCGTAAACTTGATGCCTATGGCGACGCCTTTCTTGCTGTTCTAAAGCAATATTAGGAGAAGAAGATCATGTTTCGCACGCTTACGACTGACATCATGGTGGCCCCGCAAATCAGCGTCGATGCCGTAGCGGAAGCCAAGGCCGCGGGCGTTGCGCTGATCATCAATAATCGGCCCGAGGGCGAATCGGATGACCAGAGTCCAGGTGCCGATATTGAGGCCGCCGCGCGCGCCGCGGGGATGGACTATATCGCTATTCCCATCACCCATTCGGGCTTCAGCCAACCACAAGTGATGGCGATGGTGGCGGCGCTTCAGGGCGCGCAGGGCAAGATTCTCGCTTATTGCCGGTCGGGCACGCGCTCAACCTTGCTTTGGGCGCTGGCCGAAAGTGCGCAAGGGGGCGATCCCGATGCGCTCACCAATATGGCGGCCAAAGCAGGCTATGACGTGTCGCCCGTCCGTCCGCTCATGGACATGCTGAAGGCGCAGGCCTGATGCTGGCAGAGCTGATCAAATTCGGCGTGTCTTTGGGGTCGATTTTGGCGCTGGCTGGCCTTGCTTGGGTGTTGAAACTGGGCGGCGATATGCGCATTCGCAATGCCCAGCATGCGCGCGCCATTGCCCAAGAGCAGGTGTTTGATTTCCTCCCGGTCGACATCGCGCTCGACCGTGCGGGCATGGGTGCGCTGCTTCGGGATGTTGAGGGGCGACAATTGCTACTCCGCCGTCATGGTGCGGCCTTTGTTGGGCGTTTGCTGGACCGATCTGTTGATGCCCGGCTCGATCAAAATTTTCTGATTCTCGACACGCATGATATTGGCGTCCGCCCGATCACCCTGAACCTTGGGGAAGATGCGCCTGTCTGGGCCTCAGCTTTAAGGCGCTTACCCTCATGATGACGACATTTCCCAACCCAATTGATTTTGCGGTTCCGGCCTTTGTGCTGCTGATCGTACTTGAAATGATTTGGGCCAAGCGCCGCGCGCCCGAAAAATATGAGCCGAAAGACACGCTCATTTCGCTTTCCATGGGCTTTGGCAGCACGGTTGCGGGCCTCATCGTTGCAGGTGGCGTCTATACGATGGCGGTTGCGGCCTATGATGTTCGGCTGACGACCATTCCTTTTGCTTGGTGGGCCTGGGGCCTGTGCTTTGTGCTGGATGATCTTGCCTATTATGCTTTTCACCGGTCGGCCCATCGGGTGCGCTGGTTCTGGGCGAGCCATGTCAATCATCATAGCAGCCAGCATTACAACCTCTCCACCGCGCTGCGGCAGACATGGACGGGCTTTATCGCGGTCAGCTTTATCTTTCGCTTGCCGCTGATGTTGATTGGCTTTCATCCGGCCATGGTGTTTTTCTGCGGCGCGATAAACCTGATTTACCAATTCTGGATCCATACCGAGGTGGTGGATCGCTTTCCGCGTTGGTTTGAGGCGGTGATGAACACGCCCAGTCATCACCGCGTCCATCACGCGACCAACCCGCGCTACCTCGACCGCAATTATGCCGGTGTCTTCATCATCTGGGATCGGATGTTTGGCACCTTCACGCCGGAAGTGGCGGAAGACCCGGTTCGCTATGGGCTGGTGCGGCAAATTGGCAGCTTCAACCTGATTTGGGTCGCCTTTCACGAATGGGTCGGCATTGCGCGCGATCTTTGGTCGGCCCCATGGCGGCACAAGCTTGGCTATATTTGGAAACAACCCGGCTGGTCGCATGACAATAGCCGCGATACAAGTGATCACATTAGGCAGAGATGGCAGGACAAACAGGCATGGAAGACTTCGACATCATCGTCATCGGTGGCGGATCAGGAGGCAGCGCAGCCGCCGGTCGGCTGAGCGAGGACGGGCGCTATAGCGTCTGCGTGATTGAGGCAGGGTCCAAGAATGAGAGCTGGCGTATCATCGCGCCGGGCATGCTTCCCTTTCTGCCCAAAAATTCCAATTGGCGGTTTGATACGGTTCCGCAAAAGGGCCTGAATGGCCGTCCCGGCTATCAGCCGCGCGGCAAAGGGCTGGGCGGCTCCTCCGCCGTCAATGCCATGCTTTATATTCGCGGCTGTGCCTGGGATTATGATAATTGGCATAAGCTTGGAGCCAAGGGCTGGAGCTATAAGGACGTGCTGCCCGTCTTCCGCCGGGCCGAAGCCAATGTGCGCGGGGACGATAAGTTTCATGGCGGCTCTGGCCCCTTGTCGGTCAGTGATCAGCTTTGGCCCAATCCCGGCAGTGTTGATTTTGTGGAGGCCGCTGCCGAACTGCAGCTGCCGCGCAACCCGGATTTCAACGGAGAAAAACTGGAAGGCGTTGGCGTCTATCAGGTCACCCAGAAAAAGGGCGAACGCTGGACGGCGGCCCGCGCTTATGTTCTGCCGGCTCAGGCCGCAGGGCGGCTCCATGTGGAAACCGGGGCGCAGGTTGAGAAGATCATCATTGAAAATGGCAGGGCCACGGGCGTGCGCATCCGGCAAGGGCGCACAACACGCACGCTGCGCGCGCGCCGGGCCGTCATCCTGTCTGCCGGGGCCTTTGGTACGCCGCAAATTCTGATGCTGTCGGGCATTGGTCCGGCTGATCATTTGAAGGCGCATGGCATAGAGGTGCTGGTGGATCGGCCCGCCGTTGGGTCTGATCTGCAAGATCATATTGATTATGTCGCCAGCTTCAAAACCGGAGGCAGCGTGTTCAACGGCACGACCCTATCTGGATCGATGCGGTTCTTACGTTCCATCTTTGAATGGCGGTCAAAGCGGACGGGGACGTTGACCACGCCCTATGCGGAATCGGGCGGCTTTGCCAAAACCCGTGCCGATGTGACCGTGCCGGACGTGCAGTTTCACTTTGTCCCGGCGATGCTCGAAGATCATGGCCGGGAATCGGTGAGCGGTGCGGGCTATTCCATCCATGTTTGCGTGCTGCGGCCTTACAGCCGGGGCACCGTGCGCTTGGCGAGTGCGGACCCCATGGCGGCCCCGCTCATTGATCCCAATTTCTTAGATGATGATCGCGATATGCAGGTGCTGCGTGATGGGGTGAAGCTGGTGCATCGCATTGCTGCTGCGCCGGCGCTGGCCAAGCATCAGGGCGTGGATCGGCATGCAACGCCGCTCGACGATGATGCTGCGCTCGATCATCTGATCCGCAGTCGCGCCGATACAGTCTATCACCCGGTGGGCACGGCCCGCATGGGGTCGGACGACGCGGCGGTGTGTGATCCTCAGCTGCGTGTGCGCGGGGTAGAGGGGCTTTATATTGCCGATGCATCGGTGATGCCGCGCCTTGTCTCTGGCAATACAAATGCCCCGTCCATTATGATTGGGGAGCGCTGTGCTGACTTCGTGAAGGCAGATCTGGGCTAACCAGCCTTAGCCCTTGGGCTTGTCGGCCAGCGCCGTCAGCAAGGCGGGTGTCAAAATCTGGGACAGTTCCTTGGGATCTGCCCCTTTGGCATAATAGAGATAGAGCGGCACGCCCGACCGGCCCTGCGCCTCTAGAAAGCGGCCAATGTCCGGGTCGGCATTTGTCCAATCCCCAACCATGATGATGATGCCCGCTTTGTCAAAAGCGGCCTTCACATCATCGCGGTTGATGGCGGCCTGTTCATTCACCTTGCAGGTCAAGCACCAATCGGCGGTGAAATAGAGGAAGACGGGTCGACCTTCGGCCCGCAATTGCGCAAGTTTGGAGGCGCTGAACGGCACATGGGCGCTGGCCTCGCTGCGCGCTGCTGCCGCGTTGAGTGGCACGAGCGTAATGAGCATCAGGCTGGCAAAGGTGAGGGCGGCGGCAAAGGGAAGCGTGCTCTGCCCGCCCGCTTGTCGACGACCGATGAGGATTAACCCAAAGCTGAGCGCCAGCGTGGCAGCGATGCCGATACCAAGGCCTGCCGCCCCCGTCTGCCGCCAGAGGAGCCAGGCAAGGCCTGCTGCTGTCAGCGCCATGGGAATGGCAAGGAGGATCTGAAACCGGGCCATCCAAGGGCCGGGCTTGGGCAGGCGCGCGCGTAGGGCGGGGATATAGCCAATCAGCAAGAAGGGCAGGGCGAGACCCAGGCCAAGGCCAGCAAAAATGGCGAGCGCCGCTGCTATCGGAAGCACAAGCGCGGCGCCCAAGGCAGCCGCCATGAAGGGGCCGGTGCACGGGGTCGCGACAAAGGCGGCGAGCACCCCGGTCCAAAAGGCACCCCCCACACCATCGCGCCCGGCAAGCGATTGCCCGCCGCCAAAGCTGCGCAGGTGAAAGACCTGCGCCAGATTGAGCGTGATCGCGACAACCAGCAGCAAGAGGAGCAGAATGACCCGCGGCTCTTGCAACTGAAAGGCCCAGCCAATGGCCATGCCGCCTGCGCGCAGCGCCAACAGCGCGCCACCCAAAGCAAGGCAGGTCAGAACAACGCCCAACGTATAGGCCAGCGCCTCTTGCTGGGCCGCCTTTTGATCGCCGCCCGCACGGGCAAGGCTCATGGCCTTGAGGCTGATCACCGGAAAGACGCAGGGCATGATATTGAGCAACAGGCCGCCCAATAAGGCGCCGCCAAGCGCCAGAAGGATTGTTGCCGCATCAAAGGCCGGGCTGGCGGGCGGGACTGCGCCGGGCCGTGCGACAATTTCAAACCCGCGCCCATCCCCTGTGGCGATAACGCCGCGCAATTCGGTGACAGGCGTGCCGGAGGAGTCGGTTTCGATGAGGATCTCATCGCCATTGCGCACACTTTTTTGCGGGGCGGCATAGCGTAGGGCATTTTCGGTTTCGGCGTAAAACCAAGGGTCGTTCGCTGGAACACTGGCGGGCAGGGGGAGCGCAATGCGCAGAGTCTTACCCGCTTGTTCAAAACGCCCTTCGCTGCCCAAGGGCATGGCCAAGCGCGCGCGCCATTGATCAAATAGTGCCTGATCCTTGGGTAAGATTCGGCCATCGCCCACGACCAGATCGACCGAAAGCGTCCCGCGTTCGGGCACGCAAATCTTGTCTGTGCAGGCCAGCCACTGGGCTTGCGCGCGCAAGGGGAGGCGCGTTCCGGGTGTCAGACCCTTTGGCAAGGTCAGCGGCAATAATAGCGCGTGGTCTCCGTTGAACACATGGTTCATCAACCCGGCGACCACCAACTGTTCGGGCACGGGCCAACGCATCGGGCCGAGGCGTGCGCCCTTGGGCAGGCTCCAATTCAGCTGAATGCCAACGCCTGCATCGCCGGGGTTTTTCCAATAGCCATGCCAGCCGGGCTTTGGCTGCATATCAATAGCGAGCATGATGGTTTGGCCCGCCGCCGGCGTCTGGCTTTCGGCCAATAGCCGGGTGGTGATGTTATTTTCCGCCCGCGCGGGCAAAGCGAGTGCGGCAAGCGCCAGCAGCGTTGTCATCATCAGGCCACGAAGGGCGGCTACGGAAAGTCCTTGCGAGGTCATGGTCTGCTCTATAGCCAAGCTTGCAAGAGATTGCACAGGAGACTTTGGATGAGGATTGCCCGCTGGCTTGCTGCCGTCACCCTTTTTTCGGCTATACCCGCGCAGGCGCAGGCGCAGGCGCAGGCGCCAGCTGGCGCGCCCAAGTTGGTTGTGGTCCTTTCGGTCGATCAATTCTCAAGCGACCTGTTCAGCGAATGGCGCGGCAAATATACCGGCGGCCTCAAGCGCATGGCCAGTGGTGTTGTCTTTCCCGGCGGCTATCAAAGCCATGCCGCAACTGAAACCTGCCCGGGCCACTCCACCATCACCAGTGGCATTCGTCCGGGCCGTGCCGGGATCGCCGCCAATGATTGGTTTGGCATGCGCGGCGACCGATATGATGAGATTTATTGTGTTGAGGACGAAGATGTCTCTGGCAGCACGCATGATGATTACACGGTCTCGCTCAAGCATCTGAGCGCGGATTGGCAGACGCTGGGGGATCGGTTGAAATCCCTGCCTGGCAGCACAACGCGCGTTTTCGCCGTCTCGGGCAAGGATCGTGGCGCGACACTCATGGCTGGACGCAAGGCAGATCAAACCTGGTGGTATGATTGGCGGGCCAAGGGCTTCACGACCTATGTCGGGGCGGACCGCAGCGGGGTGAACGCCGTTGTTCCAGCACTCGCCGCGGTCAACGCGCGCATTGCGCAATGGATTGCCAAGCCCGTCATTCCGCCCCTGCCGCCGCAATGT
Source organism: Pseudomonadota bacterium (assembly GCA_041174825.1). Lineage (GTDB taxonomy): Bacteria > Pseudomonadota > Alphaproteobacteria > Sphingomonadales > Sphingomonadaceae > Aquisediminimonas. The sequence continues at coordinate 14,184 of JBEDGC010000005.1, forward strand.
CAGGCGCGGATTTCGCCAATTCAGGTCGGCAAGCTGACGGTCGGTGATGGCGCGGAGGATGGGCCGCGCACGGACAAAGCAGAAAACACAGCCAAGGACTTCCGGACGACCCGCGCCCTTGATTTAGCCACGCTCGATCTTGCCGAAAGCATGGTGGCCGCGAACGGATTGGGCAGAGGCACGGGCACGGATGTGCTGGCGATCAGCCTGTCGGCAACTGACTATATCGGCCATAGCTATGGCACCGAAGGGCCGGAAATGTGCGGTCAGATGATCTCGCTCGATGCCCGACTGGGGCAGTTTTTCGCGATGCTGGATCGCCTGAAAATGGATTATGTTGTTGCCTTGACGGCGGATCATGGCGGCTTTGATGCGCCAGAGCGTCACGGGGAACATGCCTATCCCTCTGCCAGCAGGGCACCCTTGTCGCTCGCTGCCCCGTTGCTGTCGCAGATGCTGGCCAAGCAATTTGGCTGGCAAGGCCCGCTGATTGAAAATCGCGCTTTGGGCGGGGATTATTGGTTCACCCCCAATGTGCCGGGCAATCGCCGGGCAGAAGCAGCCGCTTGGCTCAAGGCAGAATTGGAACGGCAATTTGCAGGTAAGGTTGCGGCTGTGTTTGCCAAGGCGGACATCGCGGAGCTTCCGGTCCCCACCGGAAACCCGGCGCTGTGGACCGTTGCACAGCGGGTACGTGCGTCCTTTGTCCCGGATCGCTCAGGGGATATTTATATCGCCCTGCTCAATGGGCAGCAGCCGATGCCCGCGGGCATTCGCGGCTATGTCGCAACGCATGGCAGCCCTTGGGATTATGATCGGCGCGTGCCTATCCTGTTTTGGCGCAAGGGCATGACCCCGTTTGAACAACCCCAGCCGGTGGAGACGGTCGACATCCTGCCGACATTGGCAAGCCTTGTCGGCCTGCCGATTGATCCCGGCTCGGTCGATGGGCGCTGCCTTGATCTGGCGGCGGGGCCGGGAACGACGTGCCGATAAAATCTGAAATAATGTCATAGATTGGTGCATTGCCAGTTTTTTGGTTGGACCGGAAAGCTGGCTTGCCTTAGCCTTGTTGCCATGTCGGATTGCGCAGCCTGTCTTGTTCGGAACCGAGCTATTTGTTCGGCGCTGGCAGAGGATGAACTCGCCTTGCTGTCCAAGATGGGGCGCAAGCACCATGTGACGCGCGGTCAAACCCTTGTTTGGGAAGGGGATGAGGCGCTGGTTGTCGCCAATGTCATTCAGGGGGTGCTGAAACTCTCTGTTTCAACAGCGGATGGGCGCGAACAAATTGTCGGCGTCGTTTTCCCGTCAGATTTTATTGGGCGGCCGTTCGGCACAGAAAGTCCCTATGGCGTCACGGCGCTGACCGATGCCGAAATCTGCATTTTCACGCGCGCCGCCTTTGAGGATTTTGCCAAAGATCATCCGGATCTTCAGCATAAGCTGTTGCAACGCACTTTGGATGAGCTGGATCGGGCGCGCCAATGGATGATGCTGCTCGGTCGCAAGACGGCGAGCGAGCGGATTGCCACGCTGCTGTTGGAAATGTCGAACCGCTTGGGCGGGGCGACATGCGCTGCCATTGCGCCCTTTCTGGATGAATTTGATCTGCCGATGGACCGTCAGCAAATGGGGGATGTTCTTGGCCTGACGATTGAAACGGTCAGTCGTCAGCTCACCAAGCTGAAAGAGGCGGCGGTCATCGAGCTGCCAGACCGCAGGCGCGTGATCATCAAGGATCGCCGCCGTTTGGAACAGCTTGCCCTTGCCGCCTGAGGCCCATTTCGCAGCGGCCCTTATCGGCCAAGATAAACGGGAATATCAGACCCTATGGTCAGCCGCCGGGTCACGCCGCCCAGCAAGTTTTCCCGCAGACGGGAATGGCCATAGGCGCCGATCAATATGGCCCCTGCACCCTGCGACTTGGCAATGTCCGCCAAAACCTTGTCCGCAGGTCCGGCCTCTTCCTCAAAACTAACCAGATCCGATGTGATGTCGTGCCGTGACAAATAGGTGGACGCCTCAGTCTGCGGAAAAGCCTCGCCCTCTTCGCCGATCGAGACCAGTGTGACGCTGGTTGCCAGCTTGAGCGCAGGCAGGCCGAGGCGGATTGCGCGTGCGGCCTCTGCAGAGGCATTCCAGCCGACCACAATCGGTGCTGTTGCATCCATCTGTGTCACTTTTTCGGGGACGACGAGAACGGCACAGCCGCCATGCACCACGATGTCATCGACCAAGGGCCAAGGCTTGCTGCTGCTCGACCCCTTGCCGGACTGACTGACAATCAGCAAATCCGCCAGCGCCGAAAGGGAGATAAGCGTCTGAGCCGGATCGCCATCATAGGACTGCCAATCCCAACGGACATCCTCTCGGGCCAGACGGTCTTCGACATGCTTGGCGGTGCGCTTTTCGCTTTCACGCAGGCTTTCGATAATCGCGCCGCTCGCGAATATCCCACCGACGGGATCAAGGCCAACATAAGCGGAATAGGGCGTAATATAGACGCATGTCAGATGCGCATCATGGGCGCGACATAAGTCCAGCGCGACGGACAATCTGCCGTCAAGGGCATCATCTTCATAGATGTGGAGCAAGATCGACTTCACCAACTGCACCTTTCCTTCGTTTCTAGAACAAGGGAAATGCACGAGATGCGAACTTGTGTCCTTGATTGGGCACAAAAACTTTGTTGATCGAAGTCAAGGTGACGGAGCAGCGGCAGGTTCGCCGCACGCTGGGTTAGAAGAAATAGCTCAGAGTTGCCTGCACATTTTGGAAGGTGGCATGGTCCTTGATGCTCCGGTCTCGCGTGTCGGTCAGGGCAAAGGATTTGGCACGAAAATACCGATACTTCACCCCAATAGAGATGTTCTCTGTCAAAGGCTCGCGCGCACCGGCCAAAAGCTGCCAAGCGAGGCCATTATCGCGGTCGTTGAGAAAGGGCACGCCAGACGCAATGGCATAGCGGCGTGCTGCAAATTGGGCATAGCCAACTCCCGCGCCTGCAAAAAACTTGGTCTGATTTGCATCCCCAATTTGGGCATAGCCATTCAGCATCGCGGACCGTGCCCGGGTGATCCCGGAAAATGCCGTAAAGCTGCCCTGAGACAGGATTGGCGTTGTCGTGCCTGCAATTAGGCGGATCGGGATCGGTACGGTCGTGGTGACCTTGTTCAGATGGGCGGAGCGCTGGCTCACCTCCACTTCGGCGCGCAACAGGCCGAAATCCATGCCCGCAGCCGCAGCCAGATCATAGCCTGTTTTGTGTGAAAGGGTGATGCCGTTGGTGGTCGGGTTGGGTGTTGTCCCAACCGTCATGCCCAATTTATTGACCCATGCGGATCCAGCCGAGAGTTCAACAAAAGGGCGCGGGCCATTCTCTGCCAGAGCAGGGGCGGTAGATAGAGCAAGGCCAAGCACTGCCCCTAAGGCTGTCGATTTCATACTCCCCTCCCTCTCCCGAACACGCAACCTCCTTGGCCCGGCAGGATGGGGGAGCACCACTTTCCTTATGGCTTAAATGCCTAATCTTTTTGCCAGAGAGGGTCTGGTTGCGGTCGGATTGGCACGCAAATTTAGAGAGAATGGACGGATGGTGGAGCTGAGGGGAATCGAACCCCTGACCTCATCATTGCGAACGATGCGCTCTACCAACTGAGCTACAGCCCCGCACCCGTGGGACGCGCCTTAACGCTGGCGGTGGCGCGTTGCAATGGGCTTGCGCTGTCGCACTCTGTCAGCGCGTGGCCTTGCCAAAGGCTGCTGGCCGCCGCACAAAGGGCCTATGCGGTTGATCACCATAGCTTGGACAGGCCTTGCAACGCTGCTGCTCATGGCGTGCGCAACCATCCCTGCGCCACCCCGTCCGTCCGCACCTGTGGCCCGTCCGTCCGCTCCGCCGTCCATCGCACCGCCCATTGCCAATTGGGAAGATCGCCGTGCCGCGCCCGGCGATTGGGTCTATCGTCCAGAGCCAAGGGGTGGTCTGGCCCTTTTTGGTCGGCATCAAGGCCCAGCAGATTTGGTGGTGGCTTGTGATCGGCCCAGCGGGCGGATCCTCCTTTCGCGATTTGGCCTGATGCCATCGGGCCTGGCAGCGCAGATGATCGTGCGCGCGACAGACGCCAGCCGTTCCTATCCGGCGCAGGCAAGCATGGCGTTGCCCGGCTATATCTCTGCGGAGCTCGCCGCCAAAGACCCGATGCTGGACGCGATGGTGCACAGCCGCGGCGCCTTTCTCATCAGCGTGGCGGGCACAGAAGACCTCATCGTCCCGACATGGGCCGAATTTGCGCGCGTTGTGGAAGAGTGTCGGCGCTGATCGCAGATCGCCCTGCACCAAGCCCGAACCATTAAGTCTGACAGCATCTTGCAACTTTACAAGACTTGAATCTTCGATCGCTTCGACTCATCTTGGTCGGGCAACCCAAGAGGGTTGCTAGGCGCAACTAGCGAAAGGAGGTGATCCGATGTCTCATGGTCCAGCTAAGAGGTCGGAAAGGGTGATTCGGGGATAGGCGCGGTGACCGCAGCCTTTGGTCTCCTCGGCAATGGCACCGCTTCGTTCTAAACGCTTGCGGGCCCATTCCTCCGATCGCTGACCATGCGGAAGGGTCGTAAAGCCTCATGGCTTTGCGGCCCTTCTCATGTGCGGCATGCAGTTAGATATCGAGATTAGCGACGTTCAGGGCGTTTTGCTGAATGAAATCGCGACGGGGCTCGACAACATCGCCCATCAGCTGGGTGAAAATCTCATCCGCCAAATCGGCCTGTGCGATTTCCACGCGCAAAAGTGAGCGATTGTCCGGGTCCAGCGTTGTTTCCCAAAGCTGTTCGGCATTCATTTCGCCCAAGCCTTTATAGCGCGAAATCGACAAGCCCTTGCGGCCCGCCGCAAGGATGGCATCGAGCAACTCCGACGGGCGCGATATGGCTGTCATGCCCTTGGTGATGACGGGCTGTGCGTCTTCCTCATCGCCTTCGGGGGCGGTGTTGTCTGCCTGCGCCTTGCCAATCGCGACCAGACGGCTGACCGTTGCATAGGCCTCTGTCTGCTCGGCAATGAGGCTGTGCAGGCGGCGTGCCTCTTGGCTCAGCAGGAAGCTCGCTTCAATCATGTGATGGTCGGTCACGCCGCGCCACAGGCGTTGCAGATGATAGCCGCCTTCTTCGCTGACAATGCCCGACCAATTGGCCTCTTTGTCCGCACGGCCGAGCCATCCGGCTGCCCGATCAACCGCGGCCTGACGCCCGGCGGCATCCAGTGCCGGGTCCAAAGCGCCGACCAACGACAATCCCTCAATAATCGCGGGATCATATTTGCGCGGCACATAACGCATCAGCGCGCGCATCCGCCGCGCATGATCAATGAGCAGCTTGAGATCCGCGCCAGAGCGGGTTCCCCCACTTGTTTCGAGCGCAGTTGCCGCCAGACCCCCTTCGACCAGATAATCGTCAAGGGCTGCATCATCCTTCAGATAAACTTCTGAGCGGCCCCGCGCGGCCTTATACAGCGGCGGTTGTGCGATGAAGAGATGCCCGCGTGCGATAATCTCTGGCATTTGCCGATAGAAAAAGGTGAGCAGCAGCGTGCGGATATGCGCGCCGTCGACATCGGCGTCGGTCATGATGACGATCTTGTGATAGCGCAGCTTTTCAATGTTGAAATCATCACGGCCAATGCCCGTGCCCATCGCCTGAATGAGCGTGCCGACTTCCTTGGAAGACAGCATCTTGTCAAAGCGCGCGCGCTCCACATTCAAGATCTTACCCTTTAAGGGCAGGATCGCCTGATATTGGCGGTCGCGGCCCTGTTTGGCAGAACCGCCTGCGGAATCCCCTTCGACCAGGAAGAGTTCGGACTTTGCAGGATCGCGTTCTTGGCAATCAGCCAGCTTGCCGGGCAGCGAGGCAATGTCCATCACGCCCTTGCGCCGGGTCAGTTCACGCGCCCGCTTGGCCGCTTCACGGGCGGCTGCGGCATCGATGATTTTTTGCACGACGGCGCGCGCATTGGCGGGGTTTTCTTCAAGCCATTCGGCCATCTTATCGGCCATCAGGCTTTCGAGCGGCTGACGCACTTCGGATGAGACAAGCTTATCCTTGGTCTGCGAACTGAATTTGGGATCGGGCAATTTGACCGAGACGATGGCGGTCAAGCCTTCGCGCATATCCTCGCCGGTCAGGCTCACCTTTTCCTTTTTCAGAAGGCCGGACTTCTCCGCATAATTATTGAGCGTGCGGGTGAGTGCTGCGCGGAAGGCGGCCAAGTGCGTGCCGCCATCGCGCTGCGGGATGTTGTTGGTGAAGCACAGGACATTTTCGTAATAGCTGTCATTCCATTCCAGCGCGACTTCAATGCCAATGCCATCGCGTTGCCCGGCAACGGCAATGGGATCTGGGAAAAGCGGTGCCTTGGCGCGATCCAGCCATTTCACAAAGGCGGCAATCCCGCCTTCATAATAAAGCTCAACTTCCTTCTTTTCGGCATGGCGCGCGTCGATCAGGAACAGGCGCACGCCAGAATTGAGGAAGGCGAGTTCGCGGAAGCGATGCTCCAGCTTGTCAAAATCAAACTCGGTGATCTTGAACGTGTCTGGGCTTGGCAAGAAGGTGACGCGCGTGCCGCGCTTGGGCTGGCCGCGCTCATCATTGCCCGCCGGGCCAACGACCTTGAGCGGGGCGACGGCATCCCCATGCTGAAACTGCATATAATGCTCTTGCCCATCGCGCCAGATCGTCAAATCCAGTCGGATCGACAGCGCGTTGACAACGGACACGCCGACGCCGTGCAGGCCGCCCGACACCTTATAGGCATTGTCGTCCGACGTGTTTTCAAACTTCCCGCCCGCGTGCAGCTGCGTCATGATGACTTCGGCGGCCGACACGCCTTCTTCGCTGTGAATATCGGTTGGAATGCCGCGGCCATTATCTTCAACCGAAACCGATCCATCGGGGTTGAGCTGAATGATCACCCGGTCGCAATGGCCGGCCAGCGCTTCGTCAATCGCATTGTCCGAGACCTCAAACACCATATGGTGCAGGCCTGACCCATCATCGGTATCGCCGATGTACATGCCCGGGCGTTTACGCACCGCATCAAGGCCTTTGAGGACCTTGATCGAGTCAGCGCCATAGTCGTTGGAATTCGGGATGTTTGCGATTTCGTCTGTCATGGTCAGGCTATAGGGAATGGCGCGTCGTAACCCAAGGAAAAACGGCCCGAATCGCAATGGCGCTGGGGATGATTTTAGAACCCCTTTGTGGGGCGGGCCTCCTGATGCAACAAGGCCCGCCTGCGAAGGTGCAGACGGGCCTATCGTCGCAGCTGCTCAGATGAGCTCAATAGTGGGAGAGTTCCACTTTCATGCTCTTATAGCCGTGCACAAAGCTTGCCGGAACGCGCGTTGGCTCTTCCAGCACATTCACGCGCAGGCGGCGCTTTTGCATTTCGGAAATCAGCGTCGTCAGCTGCAATTCCGCAACGCGCGCGCCGACGCAGCGGTGAATGCCATAGCCAAAGGACAAATGCCGGCGGGCATTTTCGCGGTCGACAATGATCTTGTCGCCATTTGGGAACACGCTTTCATCGCGGTTGGCCGAAATATACCAGAGCGCAAGCTTATCCCGCTTTTTGATCTGGTGGCCGAACAACTCAGTATCTTCGGTTGCCGTGCGGCGCATGTGCGCCAGCGGCGTTTGCCAGCGGATCAATTCATGCATCGCATTCACGGCCAGATCATGGCTGTGATTTTGCTCCAGCTTTGCGCGCTCTTCGGGGAATTTATCCATGCCATAGGCAAAGGCGGTCATGGAATTACGGGTTGTGTCATTGCCGCCGACAATCAGGAGAATGAGGTTCCCCATAAACTCCTGATGGCTCATATGCTTCATCGCATCGGATTGGAGCATGACAGAGATGAGATCATGCTGGCCGGGGCTTTTTGCCTTGCGATCCCAAAGCTCTTTGAAGGACGCCCCCATTTCAAAGGCGGTGGCCAGCCGACTTTGGCGCTTTTCCAGCGTGTCAAAACTTTCAATATCGCCCAGCATATCGGACCAATAGGTGAGCTTGTGACGCTCTTCCCAAGGGAAGTCGAATAGGATGGCCAGCATCTGGGTCGTCAATTCAATCGACAGCTTTTCCACCCAGTCAAAAGGCTTGCCGATGGGCAGGCTGTCCAGCACGGCCGCTGTGCGCGCGATGGTGTCGGCGCGCATCCGCTCCACCTCTGTCGGGCCAAAAGCGGGCGCAACCGTGCGCCGCTGTGCGGTATGCTGGGGCGGGTCCATCGCGATGAACATGGGCATCGGGACGTCGCCCTCTTGCAGGTTGTCGACGCCGTCTCCCGCAACGGTAATGCCGCCATATTCCCAGCTGGAGGAAAAGACCTTGGGCAACGCCTCAATATGCTGGATCGGCTTGTAGGTCGTGACCGACCAGTAAGGTCCGAACTTCGATTCCGGACAATAGTTAATTGGCGCGTCTTGCCGCATCTGGCGGAACGGCTCCTGCCAGGCATCTTGCGCATATAATTCCGCACGCGACACATCCCAGGGGTTCACATCCTGATCCGTGTCCTTGAGCACTGTCGCCATGACCGAAATCCTCTCTTTATGATCGAGTCTGCTGGGCAGTCTGCCACTGTTTACACTCGTGTCAATGAGATTTGCCTAAGGCTGCGATAAGCCGCTTTGAAATGCGCCGAGGTGAGGCGGCGCCACCTGCATTTCTTCTTGAGGCCTGACGTGGTAGCAAGGCCCATGGCGCAGAAACCCGCACCCAAAACCCTCACAGTCGCGGCAATTAAGGACGAGGCGGCGCGACTGGGATTTGCAGCCTGTGGGATTACCCATGCCGGGCATGATTTCAGCGCGCCTTTGACCGATTGGCTGGCTATCGGCGGGCATGGGGAGATGGCCTGGATGGCCGACCGGGCCGAGCAACGCGCAGCGCCCCAAAGGCTGTGGCCAGAGGCGCGATCGGCCATCATGTTGGGGATGAGCTATGCCCCCAAAGTCGATCCGCTGGCGCTGGCTGAGTTTGGCGACCGCGGACGCATTTCGGTCTATGCCCAGGGTCAGGATTATCATGACATTGTGAAAAAGGCATTGAAGGCGCTGGCGCGTTGGATGGTTGATCAGTCCCCCTGCGCGCTCAAAGTGTTTGTGGATACAGCGCCCGTCATGGAAAAGCCGCTGGCGGGTGAGGCCGGGCTGGGGTGGCAGGGCAAGCACAGCAACCTTGTCAGCCGCGACCATGGCAGTTGGTTGTTCTTAGGGGCGATCTATACAACGCTCGATCTGCCGACCGATCCGCCTGCAGCCGACGCGTGCGGCAGCTGTTCTGCCTGCCACACCGCTTGCCCGACGGATGCGTTCATCGCGCCCTACAGGCTCGATGCGCGGCGGTGCATTTCTTACCTCACCATTGAGCATAAGGGCCCGATCCCGCAGGAATTTCGGCGGGCGATTGGTAATCGCATTTACGGCTGCGACGATTGTTTGGCGGTCTGTCCTTGGAATAAATTTGCCGATGCGGCCGCTGCCAATCGGGCCTTTGCGCCGCGTGCAGAATTGGTGGCGCCGCGCCTCGCCGACCTTTTGGCACTCGATGATGCGGCGTTCCGACAGGTTTTTTCCGGTTCCCCCATCAAGCGGATTGGCCGTGATCGGATGGTCCGCAATGCCGCGATTGCTGCAGGCAATAGCGGCGATCCCGCCTTGATCCCCGCGCTGCAGCGTCTTGGAGGCGATGGATCAGAGGTGGTGCGTGAGGCCGCCCATTGGGCGCTTGAAGAACTTAGCGCCGCCAGCGCAGCGCCGTGATACAGCTGTTGCGTTCGGCATCGCGCCCATCGGGCACGCGGGCGGCCGTATAGACGGCGATGGGCGTTTCGCCTTGGGCTTTCGGATAGAGATAAACATCCAAAATGCAGGATGTGTTCGCAAATTGCAGCTTACGGCCGATCCCTTCCCTTATGTCTTGCACCGGGGGGCCGAGTAGCAGGATGAGGGCGGCGGCATCCTTGCCCATCACCCTGCCAAGTTCCCCTGCGGGTGCAGGCGGATCTTCAGCCGTCACCTGTGCCGGCGCCAGCAGCATCAAGGCTGCCCAGATCAAGAAAAATCCCCGCATGGCGGCCTGATTGGCAATGCGGTCGTCCCGCGTCAATCTTTGTCGGCACCGGGTTGGCGTAATCGCCAAACACGCCGATTGGGGCCAATGTTGAACCGTCGTGTGATTGTATAGTCGATCGTCGTGAACAGAAAATAAGCGAGGAACCAGCGCAGGCGACGGAACCGTCCCGACACCTGCTTCAGCCAATGCTGATCAATCTTCTGGCATTGGGGCAAATGGGCTTGGGCCAAGGCGCGCATCCGATCTGCAAAACCCGCATTGTCGACACGCAGCATGATTTCGACATTTAAGAAGATACTGCGCGTGTCATAATTAGCAGAGCCGATATAGACGATGCTGTCGGCAATGATCAGCTTCATGTGCAAGCGCGCGGGGCGATATTCATAAATCTCTGCCCCCCCGCGCAACAACCGCCCATAGCAATGGCGCGCGGCCGCCACGGTTGTTGTATTGTCCGACCGAGCGGCGGTGACCAGCAACAAGCGGCCCCGCCGCGCCACCCGCGCCAGCCGCCGCAAAAAGGTGAAGTCGGGCGCAAAATAGGCTTGGATCATATCAACTTGCCGGGCCTGATCCAAATCCGCGCGCAAATGTCTGGCATAGGGGTTGAGGCGCTCAAATGGGCCACCCATGCGCCAGCATATGGGGCCGTTTGATGTACTGCCGGCCATTAGCAGGTGCTGCAATTCCCGAATGCTCTGCTTGTCGCTGCGGATCCAAGCCAATAGCGCATCGACATAGGCCGATAGGCTGGCCACTTGGGGGCCGGTGAGTGTCGCCATGAGGTCGTGCCAATGGGCGCCGGCTGGTCCGTCCTGATAATAATCTGCCGCGATGTTGGCGCCGCCAATCAAGGCCGTCTGGTCATCGGCAATCAGGATTTTCTGATGATTTCGCAAGAGATAGCGCCGACCCTTATGGGGTAAAAACCGATCCACCCTTGCACCGGCATCGCGCAAGGGGCGCAGAAAGGCGTCAGCAAGGTCCCCACTGCCAAAGCCGTCAATCACCAGAGCAACGGACACGCCGCGCGCGCAGGCGCGCACCAAAGCATCGCGCACAAGGTAACCAACCATGTCCTCGGCATATATATAAAAGATGAGCCGCAAGCTCTTGCGCGCCGAGTCGATTGTCGCGACCAAGGCCGTTAGTCGCGCGTCGCCGGAGACATGGATATCCAGCTGATGGTCATCGATCACGGTCGATATTGGGTCAAAAGGGGGCTGGGCGCTCACCCGGCCTAAATGGCCAAATTCTTGACAGAAGCGCAAGGGGCTGTTAGAGGACGTGCTTTCCGGAATTGGTGAAGAATGGAGACGCCCGATGGCGCGCGTGACTGTTGAAGATTGTGTCGACAAGGTCTCGAACCGGTTTGACCTCGTGCTCGTGGCGGCCCAGCGGGCGCGTCAGATTTCGGGCGGCGCTGAACTTTTGCTTGATCGCGATCGGGATAAGAACCCCGTTGTGGCTCTGCGTGAAATCGCGGATGAGTTGGTTCGGCCGGCTGATCTTCAGGAAGCCATTGTCGGTGGCTTGCAGCGCGTCCGCATCGACGATGAAGTCGAGTCGGATGAAATGACCTCGTTGTCCAGCGCGGCAGAGGCGCTCCGCTTGACGGCGGCGGCCCCGCCCCGCAATCAGAATTTGGGCGGCGATTACGACTAAGTCATCAACCGCATCTGACTAAGAAAAAGGCCCGGCGCGAAAGCGTGCGGGCCTTTTCTTTTGGTTTGGGCTTTAGGCGACAATGTGCAGTTTGGGCACTTCCAGAGGTGTAATTTCGTGGGTGTGCTTCCAGCTCAGATCCCCCAGCTGGAGCGCGCGTCCATCATGCGCTTGGATCACGATTTTGCGAATCGGCTGTCCATCCCTTTTGTCGACCAGAACCGGGGTGGAAGGAACGCCTGTTTCCCAAGTTTCCCCCCATTGGCGCAGTGCGAGCATGGCCGGAAGCAGGGCGGCGCCCTTTTCCGTGAGGCGATACTCAATCTTGCGGCGATCATCGGGCATAGGTTCGCGCGCCAAAATGCCGTGATCGACCAGTCGTCCGAGGCGATTGGCCAGAATGTTGCGGGCAATGCCCAGCGTCGACTGAAATTCTTCAAAATGATGCAGGCCGTTAAAGGCCGCGCGCAGGATGAGGAAAGACCAGCGTTCCCCCGTTGCTTCCAGAGCAGCAGGCAGGCCGCAATCGATGTTGGAGAGGTCTTCCCGCAAATCGCCCATTGAATTCAAACCTTTCAAACCCATCTAACGCCGATCAGGCTAACCTGATTCTTGCGCGACACAAATTATTTTAAGTTTTTAGTTGCAACTTGCAATCTAATTATATAGGTATTGATTCGCAACTTAAATAAAAGAAAGGACCTCCCCCATGCGTATCCTCATTGCTCTGGCTGCAATCGCCACGTCCGCCACCCTTTTTGCCGGTTCGGCAACCACCGCCTTTGCCAGCACCCCCGGCTATCGTCTGGTTCCTGAAACCGCTATTTCCGGCAACAGCGTTGTTGCGCGTGATGTCCTTTGGAAGCGTTCGGGCGATGCCTGGATTGCGACGAAGGCGACCAGCCGTGCAGAAATCGTCTGCTCCTCGGCAGCACGTGAAATCGGTAAGATTGCCAGTTTCTCCGCCAATGGGACCGATTTCACATCGGACCAGCTGGCCAAGTGCAACGAAAAGGCACGCTAAGCCAACATCTCCCGCCCGACGATATCCCCCCAATCTCGGGCAAATTTGGGCAGCCGCGGACACTCTTCCGCCGGCTGCCCTTTTTATGAAGCTGCGCGTTTAGGGCGCCAAGCTTTCTCCCGACATCACCACATTGGCCTGTGCGTCAAAGGCGGCGAAGCGGGTGCGGACGCCCTCTGGGATGGGCTTTGGTTTGTGTGTGTCCAGATCAACCAGAACATGCACTTCGCGGATTTCGGCGCGCAGGTCTTCGCCTTGGGATCCCGCGCCGCAGAGGTGCATGATGATGGTCATGGATGTCGTGCCGAACTTTTCTGTCTTGCACCAGATGTCGATCAGCTCATCGGGTTTGATCGGCTTCTTAAACGCGACTTCGGCATGGGCGACGTGAAAATCCATGGGCCCCGCCCCGGCTGAATTTCGGAAATCCACATGCCGCCAATATTCGGTGAGGCCAAGGTCGGCATAATCGAGATACCGCGCGTTGAAGACGACGCCTTGCGGGTCAACCTCGGACCAGCGCACGCGGAACCGATGGCAAAATGCAAAGCCCCCTTGCGCCATTAGATCAGCCGTCCTTCATCGCTGGGGTGTTGATTCCCATGCTTTGGAAATATTTGCGGATGTTGCGCGCGGCCTGACGCAGGCGCTGTTCATTCTCGACCATCGCGATGCGGACATAGCCTTCGCCTTCTTCGCCATAGCCAACCCCTGCGGCGACGGCGACGCCTGCTTGCGTCAGCAATTGCTTGGAAAATTCCAAACTGCCCAGATGCGCAAGCGCAGGCGGCAAGGGTGCCCAAGCGAACATGGAGGCGCGCGGCGATGGAATATCCCAGCCTGCTTTGCCAAAGCTATCGACCAACACATCGCGGCGTTTGCGATAGAGTTCCCGATTGGCGGCGACAATATCTTGCGGACCATTGAGTGCAGCGACGGCGGCCGCCTGAATCGGGGTGAAGGCCCCATAATCTAGATAGGACTTCACACGGGTGAGGGCTGCGATCAGCGTTTTATTGCCCACCGCAAAGCCAATGCGCCATCCGGCCATGGAATAGGTTTTGGACATGGAGGTAAACTCCACCGCCACATCCTTTGCGCCTTTGACTTGCAGGATGGAGGGGGTGGGCTGCCCATCATAATAAAGCTCTGAATAGGCAAGGTCTGACAAGACCCACAGGCCATGTTCCTTGGCAAAGGCGACCACCCGTTCATAAAAGGCGAGATCGACGACCTCGGCGGTCGGGTTGGATGGATAGCCCATGACCAGCACCGACGGCTTTGGCACGGTGAAGCGCACGGCGCGTTCCAGCGATTCAAAATAATGCTCATCGGGCGTCGTCGGTACGCTGCGAATCGTGGCGCCTGCAATGATGAACCCAAAGGTGTGAATCGGGTAGCTGGGGTTGGGCGCCAGCACGACATCACCCGGCGCGGTGATGGCTTGCGCCAGATTCGCAAGGCCTTCTTTCGACCCCAAGGTCACAACAACTTCGCTATCGGGATCAAGATCGACGCCAAAACGCCGGCCATAATAATTGGCCTGTGCGCGCCGGAGCCCCGGAATTCCCTTGGACGCAGAATAGCCATGCGCCTTGGGATCGCGCGCCACTTCGGCAAGTTTTTCAATAACATGGGCAGGTGGCGGCAAATCCGGATTGCCCATGCCCAAGTCAATAATATCCTCGCCTGCCGCACGTGCTGCGGCCCGCATCGCATTCACTTCGGCGATGACATAAGGGGGCAGGCGTTTCATGCGGTAGAATTCGTCGGACATTGGTCGCTTTCGGCTAGAGGATTTTCGCGCTATGCCATTGCAACGCTGCCGCCGCAACCAAGGCCCGACAGGACGTGATGATGACGACTGATCCGACCGAACCCAAAGAGACTGCCGCTACCCATCCGGTCGCAGCCTATCAGCAGATGCTGGACATCTGGGGCCAGATGCTGGCGCCCATTGCGGCCCTCAACCGGGATAAGGTCGACCCCAAGGATCGCCGCTTTCAAGGGGAGGCGTGGACCCACCCGCTGTTTGACCTGATCCGTCAGGGCTATAGCATGGCGGCTGAGCAGATGATGTCGCTTGCTGAAGCGGCCCCCGCCGCCGATGCGCATGAGAAGGCACGGCAGATTTTTGCCATGCGCGCGCTGGTGGATGCGATGAGCCCGGCCAATTCGCCTCTCACCAATCCGGTGGCGCTGCGCCGTGCGGTCGAAACCAATGGGGCGAGCCTCATGGCCGGGTTTCAGCATATGGCCGAGGATATTCAGCGCGGTCAGCTGACCCATACAGATCCAAATGCCTTCCGCTTGGGTGAGAATATCGCGACAACGCCGGGCAAGGTGGTTTACCAGACCCGGCTGTTTCAGCTGATCCATTATGCGCCGACAACGCCCGATGTGCTGAAAACGCCGCTGGTGATTTTTCCGCCTTGGATCAACCGCTATTATATCCTCGATCTCACGCCTGAAAAAAGCTTCATCAAATGGTGCGTGGATCAGGGGATTAGCGTCTTCATCGTGTCTTGGAAGTCGGCGGATGCCAGCCTTAAAGATGTGATTTGGGATGATTATATCGCCGCCCAAATTGAGGCGGTGGATGTGGTGCGCGATTTGCTCGACGTGCCATCCGTGCATGCCATTGGCTATTGCGTGGCGGGCACGACGCTCGCAGCAACCTTGGCCATCCTTGCCGCCAAGGGAGAGGCGGACAAGGTGCGGTCCGCGACCTTCTTCACCGCCCAAGTCGATTTTGAAAAGGCAGGCGATCTTCTGAACTTCATTGATGAGGCGCATATTGCCGCCATTGCCGCTTTGGCCAAAGACGGGGTGATGGATGGGCGCTATCTGGCCGCGACCTTCAACTTGCTGCGCGGCAATGACCTGATTTGGAGCACCGTCTCCAAAAATTATCTGATGGGGGAGGGCTATCCCGCCTTTGATCTGCTCCATTGGAATGGCGACGTCACCAATTTGCCGGCCAAATGGCATTTGAGCTATTTGTGCGATCTCTATCGCGACAATAAATTGTCTCAACCCGGTGCGCTCTCGGCTCTGGGCGTGCCGATTGATTTGACCAAGGTAACAACCCCCAGCTTCATTCAGGCGGGCCGGGAAGACCATATCGCGCCAGCCGAAAGCGTCTGGAAGATGCGCGATCTCTTCACAGGGCCGAACAGGTTCTTGCTCGCAGGGTCGGGCCATATTGCCGGGGTGGTGAACCCGCCTTCGGCGCAGAAATATCAATATTGGACCAATGACGCCCCCGTTGCGTCCTTGGACGATTTTATCGCCGGGGCCAGCGAAACCAAGGGCAGCTGGTGGCCCTATTGGCTGGGTTGGATCAAGGACCAAGACGCCAAGACAGTCCCCGTCAAGGGCGCGCGCGTGCCCGGCAAGGGCAAGTTGAAGGCGCTGGAGGATGCGCCGGGCAGCTACGTTAAGACGCGCTGACCGCCTCTTCCGCCCGGCCCAGTGCACGTCATGCTGAACTTGGTTCAGCATCCACGCTGGCGGCACATGCCCATTTTGGGCGCGGGCGGGGCGGTGGACCCTGAACCAAGTTCAGGGTGACGGCTGAGGGGACGCCCTATGCTATTCTAAACCGTCGCCTCTTCCGCCCGGCCCTTAAAGCCAGAGGCAATCACATACCATTCGGAGGAGCCTTTGCGGCTGGCGGGAGGCTTTGCGTGTTTGACGGAGGTGAAGTTGCGCTTGAGCGCGGCGACCAGATCATTATCCGCGCCGCCGGCCAGAACCTTGGCGACAAAATGGCCGCCGGGCCGCAGCACTTGGCAGGCAAAGTCTAATCCCGCCTCCACCAGCCCCATGGTGCGCAGATGGTCGGTCTGGGGATGGCCCACGGTGTTGGCCGCCATGTCCGACAGAACAATATCGGCCGGGCCGTCCAGCGCCTCCATCAGCCAGTCTGGGGCTTCATCTGCCATAAAGTCCATTTGCGCGATGGTGACGCCTTCCAAAGGCTCCACAGGCAGCAAATCAATGCCAACCACATGCGCCTTGGGGCAGTTTTTGCGCACAACTTGCGCCCAGCCGCCCGGCGCGATGCCCAAATCAATGACCCGCTTGGCCCCTTTTAAAAAGCCAAAGCGTTCATCCAACTCCATCAGCTTATAGGCGGCCCGGCTGCGATAGCCCTCTGCCTTGGCGCGTTTGACATAAGGATCATTCAACTGACGCTCGAGCCAACGGGTGGATCCGACCTTGCGGCCCTTTGCTGTTTTGACGCGGGTGCGCCCTGCACTGCCACCCCGGCTCATGGTCTTTCTCCTGCCGCCATTAACTGGCGCAATATGCCTTCGCGAATGCCCCGATCCGCAACGCCCACACGCTCGGCGGGCCAAAGATCAAAAATCGTTTCCAAAATCGCACAGCCCGCAACGACCAGATCTGCCCGTTCCGGCCCGATGCACGGTTCCTTCGCGCGATCCGGCACCGATTGGCTGGCGAGTTGGGCGCAGATGCGGCGCATATCGGCCACATCCACGCGCAGCCCATCAATCAACCGCCGCTCATAATGCGGCAGGCCCAGATGCACACTGGCCAGCGTCGTCACCGTGCCGCTCGTCCCCAACAGGCGCGGCGCAGCACCTGCGGCCTCGGCCAATGTCTCGACAAAGGGGCCAAGGCTGTCGCGCACTTGGGCGCGCATTTGGGCATAAGCGGCGCTGCGCGCGACTGGGTCTGCGCTGTCATGCGGCACGCTTTCACTCAAGGAGACAACGCCCCAAGGGATGGAGCGCCAATCCAGTGTCTGCGGCGCGCCGCTTTGCGTATCGACCAGCACCAGCTCGGTTGATCCACCCCCAATGTCGAACACCAAGGCCGGGCTATCGCCGTCTTCCAGCAAGACATGGCAGCCCAGCACCGCCAGCCGTGCTTCTTCCTGGGCCGAAATAATGTCGAGCTTAATGCCCGTTTCTCGATAGACCCGATCGACAAATTCCGCGCCATTGGCGGCCCGCCGGCACGCCTCGGTCGCGACAGAACGCGCCATATAGACATTGCGGCGCACCAGCTTTTCGGCACAGACGGAGAGGGCAGACAGCGCCCGGTCCATCGCCGCCGTGCTGATCGCGCCCGATTGCGCCAAGCCTTCGCCTAGCCGGACGATCCGGGAAAAGGCATCCACCACAATGAAGCGCGGGGCATCGGGCCGGGCGATGAGCAAGCGGCAATTATTGGTGCCAAGGTCCAGCGCGGCATAGGTGCGCCGGGCCGGCGGCAGCGCGCGCTTTGGGCCGGCGCGCGCGGCCTCTGCCGGCATGCGGCCGGCCCCTTGCAATTTCGCCCCCCTGTCCTGGCGTCGCACGCGCACGGGGGCGGCAGAATCCACCATGGTCTTCAAACTCTTAACTTCTTCCGATCCGGAGAAATGCCCGGCGGTACTTGAGGGCGAACCTAAAGGCACAGGCCGCCTATCGCAAGCGCCGCGACGCCTAGGCCAAGCCCTAGGGGACTCTTGTTGACAGAAGGGGGCCAAATTCCTATCTGCCCGGCCTCAGCGATGCCCCGTCGTCTAACGGTAAGACTACGGACTCTGACTCCGTCTATTGAGGTTCGAATCCTCACGGGGCATCCAAGCGATCCCTGTAAAATATTGATTTAACGTCATTTTGTGCGAATCAGACGGATTCGTTACCAAACTTGTTACCAAACTAGATTTTCCTCTGCGCAACCAAGCTAGGGTCTTGTTCGCCTAGCCACCACCTGCATCGCACCAAAGGCGCCCCCCACCCCCATCAAATTTCTGGAAATCGAGACCGTACCCCTGGGGCACCACCCGGTACTGGCAGATGGGACCCACGCTTCCTTCGCACATAGGATTTTGGACGTTTGATCGGTTAATGGATGAATTTTCGGGGCGCAGGCAAACAATTGCTTCACCCCCCTGGTTAAGTATCTCACCGTCTTGCGGTATATGTTGATCCCCCGCTCGAATAACAGGTATTCGACGTTGCGAAGCGACAGCGGGAACCGCACGTACATCATCACGACTAGCCGGATGACCTTGGATGACGAGTTGAAATAACGAAACGGGCTGGCGGGTTTTCGGCGACGGGGCATGGCCCAGATTTAGCCCGTTACGCGCTTTCGTCCAACCGGTGCATTTGCTCTGACAAAGCCGTTTTTGGTATTGGCACGTGCACTGGAGACGTGATCCAATCACTGTTCCGGCATTATCGTCCCTCCGTCAGGATGGACAATCCAACCCTGAGCGTTGTTCGTCCAGAAATGGATGGTGGGTTGAAGGTCTTTTGACTCATCAAGCGTGCCCGCCTTGATGAAGATCATGCCCCGCGCGTTGCCGTCAGGCGTTTCCGTGAAGACGGGTGATCCGCATTTGCCGCAGAATTTGCGATAGACGGGATTGCCCGAGGCGCTCCCATCCTCATAGACTGTTATCGTTCCTTCGGTCTTCAGCCCGGCGATGGGCACGGCGGCGACGACCGAAAAGGCCGATCCAGCCTGGCGCTGGCAATGCTTACAGTGGCACGTGCCCAACATTAGCGGCGGCCAGCTGGTTGTGTAGCGCACGGCGCCGCAGAGGCAGCCTCCGGTTCGCGTTTCACTTGTCATCTTTGCACCTCCATCAGACATAATATCTGCCGTTCGAGCAGGAGGAGGCAACTGCTCAATTAGCGAGGCTGCTAACACATAAAGCAGGTGCCCATTTGTTTCCCCTCAATATATTCTCACCGTAATCAAGTGGGAGGCCCATGTGGCAACAAAAAATAATCGGGCGATCGTCGAACAATGGATGAATTGTCTCGCAACCGGAAATCAGGAGCTATTCTGGCAAATTCATGCCAAGAATGTGATTTACAATATCAGCGGCCACACGGTTATTTCCGGTCGCATCCAGGGCCGAGAGCGGATGAAGAATGAAATCGCTGCTTATGTGTTTGGAGGACTAGACCTCGCCCGTTCGCGATTCGCCACCAAATGGAAGATCATGTGCGCTGATGAGGACCGTGTGGTCGCCATGATGGAGGCCGATTGCTATGCCGGCAACGGCGTCCAATACGACCAGCGCTACCTGCATATATTCGCTTTCCGTGACAATCAGATCTCGGAAGTTTGGGAGTTTTTCGATACTGATCTGGCGAATCGCGCGTTGTTCACGCCGGAGCATGCTATCCCGCGATCAACTGGCCATACCGCATTCGATTTTTGATTTTTTCTGTAAGATGGGGAGAATGAGGATGCGACTGGAAGGCAAAACAGCATTGGTTACGGGTGGCGCTTCGGGGTTGGGCTACGCGATTGTGCGCCGGTTCGTCGATGAAGGCGCAACTGTGCTGATCACCGATGTCGATGAGGCCGGCGGTGCGGCGTTGGCTAGTGAGCTTGGTAATAAGGCGAGTTTTGCAAAACTGAATGTCTCTTTGGAAGGCGATTGGCAGCGTGTGTTGGGCGCATCGGGGCCAATTGATATCCTCGTGAACAATGCAGGCATCACAACCCATGGTTCGATCGAGGATGTGACGCTCGAACAGTTCAGGCACGAGTTTGAGGTGGATGTGGTCGGCGTCTTCCTTGGCTGCAAATATGGCGTTGCGAACATGAAGGAGCGTGGCGGATCAATCATGAACATGTCATCGCTATGCGGCGTCCGCGCACAGGGCGAGCTTGTCGCCTATAATGCTGCCAAGGCTGCTGTCACCCATATGACCAAATCGGTCGCGATGCATTGTGCGACCAGCGGCTATGGCATCCGCTGCAATTCGATCCATCCTGGGGTGATCCACACGCCTATCCTGGACAAAGTTCTGGCTCAGGTGCCCAATCCGGATGAAGTTTATGCTGGATGGGTGGCCAACCATCCCATTGGCCGCATTGGCAAACCCGAAGAAATTTCTGCGATGGCTGTCTATCTGGGATCGGATGAATCAGGCTTTACCACGGGCGCAGAGTTCCGCGTGGATGGTGGCAGTTCGATCTAAGCGGATGGGGAGAAGAGCCATGGGAAGTAATTTACTGGGCAAAGTTGCACTGATCACAGGGGGCACCTCCGGGATAGGCGCGGGTACAGTAAGGCGCTTGTGCGCCGATCGAGCCAAGGTTGTCTTTACGGGTTCGAACGCAGCGGCGGCTAAAGCAATCGCCGCCGAAACTGGCGCTGAATTTGTGGAGCAGCGCGTTGAGGATCCTGCCGGCTGGTCGGAACTAATGGCGACTATCAAAACCCGCCATGGCCGGCTCGATATTGCCTTTGCCAATGCCGGGGTCGAGGCGGGTGACAGCAGTGTCGAAACGATCGGCTTTGATGACTGGCAGCATATTTTGGCGGTCAATCTGACGGGTGTCATGCTAACAATCCAGCATGTCGTCCGGGCAATGCGCGACAATCCCGATGGCCCCAAAGGCTCGATCATCGTCAATTCCTCGATGAACGCCTATCGCCCGATGGGGAATTTTGTCGGCTATTCGACGACTAAGGGCGCGCTCATCTCCTTGTCCAAATCGGCTGCGATCCATTGCGCCAACCAGAAGACACAAATCCGTTGCAACAGCATCCACCCCGGCGTGGTCGAAACCGACATGATCCGCACGGTGATTGAACGTTCACCCGATCCCGCGGCCGCACGTGCGCAATTTGAGGGGATGGCACCAATGGGCCGGATGGCACAGGTTGAAGAAGTGGCGGCGCTTGTTGCCTATCTCGCTTCGGATGAGGCTGCGTTTATTTCGGGGTCTGAATATGGGATCGACGGTGCGAGCACTGCCGGGATGATGGGCGTTTAAGCCGCTGCGCCGAGGTAGCCCAGCTGCCCAGCCTTGAACACCGCCTGGCTGCGGTTGACGGCATTCAGCTTCTCGCCCGCACGCTGGACATGGTAGCGGACCGTGGCGTGGCTTAGCGACAGGATCAGGCTGATTTCCTTGTCGGTCTTGCCGATGGCGGCCCAGCGTAGACATTCCACCTCGCGCTTGGTCAGGCTGCAATCGCTGGGGATCCATTGCTGTGAGCGCATGGTGTTGACATAGCTGCTGATGAAGCGGCGGGTTATGGCACCTAGATAATCCCCATGTTCGTCAAAAAGATCGGAAAGGTCTTCACAAGTCCGGTCAACGGGCGTGAAATTGGCCGCGGCAATCTGACCGAAGGACAGATGAACCGGTATCAACATTGTCGATCGCGCAAATGCAAAGCGATCAAAATCGGAAAAATTCAGATCTTCCAGATATTTGTTTCGCGAAGCCGTAAAGGCTCCACGCGCATTGCACCAAAAGGGTTCGCTTTCATAACGACAGGCGCGTGGGAGGGGTGAGCAAAGTGCAAGGTGCCCGTCTTCCCACCAGCGTTCGCCATCCGCGGTCCAGCCAAAAATGTCGGCATTGATGATTTCACCATCAGCATCGACCATTTGCGCCTTGGCCGCGATGTCGGCGGTAGCCGCGATCCGCAAATCGAGATCTGCAGCGATTTCCTTGATTGCAATAGCAGCTGGCCGGACATCACGGATCGCCCGGATCGTCACTTTTTCAAAGGTTTCAGCCTGCCAGTTCATCTCCCTCCCCTTGCACGACAAGGGTTGGCTAGTCTGCAAACCCCGAGTCGGATAGTAGCGAGCGTCGAGCGCGAACGGAAGCGATATAAAGCATCGGCCTGCATTGTCGTGCTAAAGGCCGAGGACCTGCTTGGCGATAATTGTTTTCTGTACTTCATCAGAACCACCGAAAATCGTCCAGGCGCGGCCATTGAGATAGGCTGGCATAGCCAACTGCGCTTCGCGGCTGCCAATTGGTTCGGGAGCTTCATTGCCATAAAGAGGCCGTGACACCGGCAGCTGCAGCCCGTCGTAGCCAAATAGGTCAACGGCCAACGTATCGATGCTCTGCCGCAAATTTGCGCTGACCAGCTTGACCAACGATGTTTGCGGTCCTGCCGGGCGTCCCTTGGCCAATTCTGATAATATACGCAGCTCGGTCACCTCAAAGGCCTGCGCCTCAAGCCGCAGTCGAGCAAGGCGATGAGAAAAGTCGGGATCATGGATCATCGCGCCATTGGAACCCGACGCTTCGGATTTTGCATAACCTTCAATCCGATCGAGCGACGCAAGGAGTGCGGGAGCAGAGCACGACCCACCGCGTTCATTTTCGAGCAGATATTTGGCAATTGTCCAACCCTGCCCCTCTGATCCGATGAGATTCTCAACACCCGTTTCGGCGTTGTCGAAGAAAACGGCATTAACCTCGTGATCATTGGCCATCGTTACGATCGGCGACACGCTGATCCCCGACTGGTCCATTGGGATAAGCAGGAAGCTAATGCCTTCCTGCTTCTTGGCGTCGGCATCGGTGCGGACGAGGGCGAATATCCAGTTGGCGTGGTGCGCATGTGTCGTCCAGATTTTCGAACCGTTGACGACATATTTGTCGCCTCGCAGTTCTGCCCTTGTTTTGAGCGAAGCAAGGTCAGACCCCGATCCCGGCTCGGAATAGCCTTGGCACCAATAATCTTCACCCGAAAGGATACGTGCCAGGAAATGGGCCTTTTGTTCGGGCGTGCCGAATTTACAGATCACCGGCCCCACAAGCTTAAGCCCGAGCACAGGCAGCGCCGGCGCACCAGCAATCGCGCATTCCTTTTCGAAAATATATTTCTGAGTCGGGGTAAAGCCCGGCCCACCATTCTCGACCGGCCAAAGCGTCGCCAGCCAGCCCTTTTCGTGCAGGATCGCCTGCCACTCGCGGGTGATATCGGGTTCCGTGAAAACGCTGGGCGTGTTGGCCGCGCCTTCGCGCAGCCGCGCGTTCAGCTTGTCGTCCAAAAATGCGCGGACCTCGTCACGAAAGGCAAGGTCTTCTGCGGAAAAGCTCATATCCATCAGGCCAGTTCCCCCATCGCCCAGCTAATACCGCGCCGCAAAGTCTCATAGTAAACCGGGTAGTTCCACCCGCAGCGTTCCGGATGATCCCAGAAGGGCATCAGCTCGATTACGTCAAAATGGCTTCGGCAATGGCCGAGCGTATTGTAGAGCACGCCGCCTTTGCCATGATCCCGCAGATAGAGGATCGGCACCACGACATTGTCGTAATTCGCTTCGACAAAGCCGGTCGCTTCGCCATCGAAGCGGGTCTGCATCAGAACCTGGATCGGTGCCTTGGTCTTGGTGATGTAGAGTTCATCTATGACGTCGAAATCCTCAAGACCTTTGGTCAGCGCATGGTTGCGATCGGTGATCTCGACGCGGAACGGGCCGATTGGCGGATGCGCCTTGAACTGAGTGCCCAGCATTTCCATCACATCGTCACGTTCTTCGGGGCAGCCAACTCCCGCTTCGACGAAACGCAAAATCGAATTGGTGCCATGAAGCGCGAGCCATCGACCGCCCTTTTCGAGGAATGCCTTGATCGCCTGGGTTTCCTCTGGCGTGGGCATCACGTCGCAGGTGTAGGTGACAAGGAACTGGCACGCCGCGATGCGATCTACATTGCTGTAATCCATCGCTACCGTGGTGCGGATATTCTGATGCTCGGCGAGCAGCTTCAAAACCTCAAGCCGCGCAAAATCGATGTCATGATATTTACCGGCCGCGACGAAATGGGCATCGATCCGTTGGGTCATAGTGCGTGCTCCCTCAAGCGGCTCTTGCATAGTCGGCAATGCCCGACGCGGGATCACCAAAAAGTTTCGACAGTAACAGAATGCGCTTGAGACCATGTCCGATGCCAAGTTCGTCGGACATGCCCATGCCACCATGCAGCTGCACCGCCTGATGCGCAACCCAGATCGCTTCTTCTGCGACAAAGGCCTTCACAGCCGCAGGCGGGGCACTGGGCTGAAGCAACGCGCGGTAAACCGCCGACTGGATAGCCTCTACCTTGGCGTAGACGTCAACCATGCGGTGCTGGATCACCTGAAAGCGCCCTATGGGCTGGCCGAACTGTTCGCGCGTTTTGACATAGTCGAGCGTGTCGTCGAACAGGCGCTGGGCAAGCCCCGCCATTTCGGCGGCGGCCATCAGCCGAGCTTCATCGATCACTGTGGCCAGATCGGCCATCGAAGGAGCAGGCGCCGCGACGTCGCGCAGCGTCAGCACAGCCGCCATCCCGCCGTCGGTGACCGGATATGGCTTTACATCCACGCCATGGGCGTCGCGCGGCACCGCAAAGAGCGCGGTGCGCCCCTCACTCGCAGCGGTTACAATGAACAGCTCAGCCACCTCTCCACCGAGGACAAAGCGTTTTTCACCGTTCAACTTGCCGTCTTTTTCCTGCACCGAAACGGCGTTCATCTGATATCGGTGATTGGGTTCGGCAAAGGCTAAGGCGGCCATGATGCTGCCGTCAACCACCGCGCCTACATGTTCCGATCCCGCCAGCAGCCGCGTCGGTAGAAAGCCGCATTCGAGCCATGGTTCCACCGCCTGCCCACGCCCCAGCGCCTGCGCGACGATAGCACAATCGATCAGCGAGCCTCCCATTCCGCCATCGGCTTCATCAGCAGCCAATTCGATCAGCCCCAGTTCAGCCAACTCCGTCCAGCGCTTGCGGTCGATTGCACCGGGCATTTTCCGAGCTGCATGACGGGCACCGACATCGGTTTGACCGCAAAAACGCTCCACCGTCGCCTTGAAGAGTTCCTGATTGTCGTCGAGATCGAAATTCACGCAGCGGCTTTCTTGAATGTGATCGGCACGGAGGTATAACCGCGCAGTAAGAGGTTGGGCGAAACGCTGAGCTCCGCGCCGTCCTTGATACAAATATGGTCGAGCCGCGCCAACAATGTCTCGAACGCCACCGTCATTTCCTTGCGGCTGAGCATATTACCGACGCACATATGGATGCCCTTGCCAAAGGCAAGGTGCGTGCGAGCATTACTACGCTCGACATCGAATTTGTCTGGATCGGGATATTTCGCGGGATCGCGATTGGCAGCGGCATAGCGCAGCATCACCATCGTCCCGCCCTTGAATTCGTGCCCGCCCAGCGCGCAATCGCGCGTCACGACCCGCCACATGCCGGCAGTGGGCGTGTCGAGCCGCAGCACCTCTTCGACCATATTGGGGGTCAGCTTCGGGTTGGCCCGCGCCTTTTCCTGTTGATCCGGATTGCGGGCCAAATGGACTATACCGCCCGCGACCGCATGGGTCGTCGTCTCATTGCCTGCCACCATCAATTGCTGAGCGATCGACAGGATTTCGGCGTCATCGAGCGGCTGTTCGCCTTCCAACTGTGCATTGACGATGTCAGACAAAAGATCGTCCACGGGTTGGACGCGGCGGGCATCAATCTTGATCTTCACCGCCTCCTGGAACTCGACCACTTCGCGCGCGCATTCAAGCTCGCGCTCCTTTGAGATCATGTGACCTAGCCGGTCGGCAAAGGCATCGGACCAGCGTTTCACATTGGACTGTTCCGAAAGCTCAAAGCCAAGCTGCTCGCAAATCACCTGAACTGGCAAGGGTACGCAAAACTCGGAGACAAATTCGCATTCGCCCTTGTTGATAAAGCCATCGATCAGCGCGTTGATCTTCTCCCTGATGCCCGCCTCCAATGCATTCACGCGTGGCATGGAGAATGCGAGATTGACCAGCTTGCGAAACCGTGTGTGCACCGGCGGGTCTGCGGTCAACAGCGTGTCAATCTGTGGCCAGCCCTGATCAAGAATGGCGGAAACGTCTGGATCGGCGGACATTGCGCCTGAAAGCACCGCGGTAAAGTTGTTGGAAAATTCCTCCACACGCCCCGCCGCCTCGGCACACATATCATAGCTCATGACGACCTTCAGACCATTTTCCGGAATCTCGATTACCGGCGAATTGGCATGCGCCCATTGATAGAGCGGAAAGGGATTTTGCATGACCTCCGGGTCAAGCAGACTGGGTGCTGTATTCATGTTGTTCATTGCATACCTCTGAATCCCAAAACTGATGCCACAGTAAGAACCATGTTGCGACAGGCGAAAATGTTAGGCCCGTGCTTTGGTCAGCTATGCACCATCACCCCGCCATCGACCATGATCCCCTGGCCAGTCACGAACCGCGCATCGTCGCTCGCTAGAAAGGCCATGACATCGGCGACATCCTCGGGCTGGCCGATGCGTCCCAGCGCGGAACGGCCGGTGTAATATGTCTTTGATTCCGGATTGCTATCAAACATCGGCCGCGTCATTCCGGTCTCGATCGCGCCGGGCTGGACGCAATTGACGGTGATCCCGTGCGGCCCCAATTCCATCGCCAATGCGCGGGTCAGGCCGAGGACGGCATGTTTGGAGGTCGCATAAGCAACCAGCCCGGCATCGCCATAGCGCGACAGGATCGAACCGGCGTTAATCACGCGCCCCGCCTTGGCGGCCTTGAGCATCGGCAGGCAGGCGCGGGTCAGCTGCATCACCGCGGTGACGTTGACGCCCAGCGCCAAGTCCCACATTTCCTGCGTCATTTCCTCATAAGGGCCCGCCGGGCAGACGCCTGCATTGTTAATCAAGATATCGCAGCCGCCTAGCTTGGCCTGCGCCTCCGCCGCAATCGCCTCTGCATTGGCGACATCGGTCGCAAGGTTATGCGTGCCTGCAAGGCCATCGGCGGCTAGATCGACCGCGAGTACCGTACAACCGTCGGCCAGCAATCGCGCAACCGCCGCTGCGCCGATCCCCGAAGCCGCCCCGGTCACCACAGCCTTGCGGCCCAACATATCGCGCGACATCGCCTCTCTCCTCAGGCCAGTTGCAGGATCATCTTGCCGTCATTGCTGCCGCTGAACAGGCGGAGGAAGGCGGGGAGGGCATTTTCGATGCCGCTATCGACATGCTCGTCAAACACCAATTGTCCCGACCGCAGCCACCCCGCCATTTCGGTTATGCCTTCGCCAAAGCGCGGGACATAATCGGCAACCAGCAGTCCGCTAATCGAGGCACGCTTGACGATCAGTTGCCACACATTGCGCGCGCCGGTCTTCTCGCCCGCATTGTTATATTCGCTGATCAGCCCACACAGCCCGATCCGCGCATACATTGCGAGGTTGTTAAGCCCGGCATCCAATATATCGCCGCCGACATTTTCAAAGATGATGTTGACGCCCTCAGGCGCCTCTGCGGCAATCGCGGCGGTCAGCTCATCGACCGATTTGCCGCGATAGTCGATCGCGGCATCGAAACCATAGCGCTCGATCAGCCTCGCGCATTTTTGCGGGCCCCCGGCAATGCCGATCACCTTTGACGCGCCCTTGATCTTGGCAATCTGCCCCACCAGCGAGCCGACGGCTCCGGCAGCCCCTGTCACCAATACGACATCGCCGGGATTGGGCTTGCACACCTCCAGGTAGCCGAAATAGGCCGTCATCCCGACCGCGCCGAGCACCGACAGGAAGTTGGTCGGCGAAGGCACCAGCGACGTATCGACCACTGCCGAAAAGCCGCCCGCCATCCCGACAGAATATTCCTCGATCGCGTTCAGGCCCGAAACCCATGCGCCCACCGGGAAGTCGGCTGCCTTGCTCTCGACAATCTCCCCCACCGTCGATGCGCGCACCGGCGTGTCGAGCGGGATCGGCGGCATATAGCTGGGCGCATCGTCCATCCAGCCGCGGATCGCTGGATCGAGCGAGGCATAATGGTTGCGGATCAGGAACTGGCCGCCGGCAAGTCCCGGGACTGGCTCGCTGCGCAGTTCGAAATCATCGGCAACGGGGGTGCCGTTGGGGCGGCGCTTCAGGATGAAATGGCGGTTGTTGGTCATAATATCTCCTGATTTCAAATAGCTTCGATGCGCACCGGTATGGCGCTTTGCAGAGACTGGCCGGTGATCGGATCATAATCGACGGTTTCCTTGACGAGACGGTTGGTGCCGGTACCGATTTCGCGCACCTTGCTGCCATCCTCACCCGCATCGCCCCAGGCATGCGCCATCGAGACAATGCCACGCCTGATCCCCGGGGCGGCCTCGGCGACGCCGACGATCGAACCGACAAGGGAAGTGATGCTGACCAGCGCGCCATCCTTTATGCCAAGAGCGGCAAGATCATCGGGGTGGATATGCGCCGGGTTGGTGGTGCGCTTGGCTTTGAGCGCGGTCAGATGCCCGCCGGTCGAGTTGAACCGGTGCTTGGTGCGCCGCGAAACGAGGCGATAGTCAAAGCCGGGCTTTGCAACGGCGGCCTTGCGATAGGCATCAAG
This sequence comes from Pseudomonadota bacterium, assembly GCA_041174825.1. Taxonomy (GTDB): domain Bacteria; phylum Pseudomonadota; class Alphaproteobacteria; order Sphingomonadales; family Sphingomonadaceae; genus Aquisediminimonas. Next base: position 43,164 of record JBEDGC010000005.1, read on the forward strand.
CGCGGAAGGCATATCGCCCGCCGCCAGCTGGAACTTGTTGGCAGCTTCCGGATCGGGGGCCTCCACGCGCGGGTGGAGGTCGTTATAGATGATCGCCTTGCCGTCAGGCGTATCGTCGCGCACCTTGCTAGGCGGCACGGTGCAGCCCGCAGTCAACAGGTCGAGGAAGCTCGCCTTGCCGGGCAGCGCGTCCATCGGGCAAGGTCCTCCCGCCATTAGCAGGCCGGTGCCGAGCCGTTTCGCCAGCCCCCAGAGCATCGCATATTCGTCGATCAGGTCGCCCGGCGGCGGCACCAGTGCCGCAGTATAGCGCGCATAAGGCACCTCATACCACCTTTTGGAAAGGTTGCTGATATCGTCGCGTTCAAGGCACATGGCAGGCGCCAGCACGACATGCGAACGCTTCGCGGTCTGCGCCATGCGCACATCGACACTGACCAGCAGGTCGAGCGAATCGAGTGCGCGCGTTATCTTCCCCTGATCGGGGAAGGCGACCACCGGGTTGCCACCGATATTGATCAGGGCGCGCACCTGCCCTTCGCCGGGGGTCAGGATTTCATCGGCCAGCACATTGCACGGCATTTCGGTGCCGAGATGCGTCAATTCACGGAAACGCGACTTGGGAAAACCCTCGCCAAAGAGCGGGATCGGCGCGCCGACCTGTGCGCGGCGCGGGGTCTTGACGGTGAAGGCGCGCGGAATCGAGGACAATTCGCCTTCCTGGCAGAAGCGCGCGCAGATGATGTTGAGCGCGGAGACCAGCCATGCGGTCAGCGTGCCATTGCCCGCCATTTCAGGGCCGGTACCTGTGCTGGCAACCCCCCTTTGCGCTTTCGCAAACATCCGCGCAGCTGCGACGATTTGCGATGCTTCGACCCCGCAACGCGCGCCTGCGGCTTCTGGCGTGAAGGGCTTCACCGCTGCGGCAAGCTCTTCAAAGCCATCGACATGCGCACCAACGAAATTGCGGACATAGAGTTCCTGATCGATGATCACATGGATCATCCCCCCGAGCAGCGCCGCATCCTCACCCGGAAAGACCGGCAGATGGATGTCGGCCAGGCGCGCGACGTCGCTTTCGCGCGGATCGGCGACGATCAGTTTCAACCCGCGTTCCTGCGCATCGCGCAACCGCCGCGAGGGCGAAAAGGGCGGCAGCGATCCCGGCCGGGCATAATGCGAAACCAGCGGGTTGTTACCGATCATGAAGCAGACATCGGCAGTGTCGAAACTGTGCATCCCGCCTTCCCACATGCCGTAACGCATCGAGGTGTAGACCTTGGCTGGCTGATCGAGCGTCACGCTGGTGTAGATATTGCGGCTGCCCAATCCCTGCACAAAGGCCGTCGCGGTCGCCACTCCGGCGCTGTTCTGGAATGCATAGGTGCCGCCATAGACGGCAACTGCATGCGGGCCATGTTCGTCGATGATCGCGCGCAGCTTGTCTGCAATGAAATCGAGCGCAGCTTCGGTCGAAATCGGCTGGAAAGCCCCGTTCGCGCCCTTGATCTGGCAGGACGTCAACCTCTCTGGCGAATAATGCGCCTCGACCAGCTGCCGCCCTTTGACGCAGGTATAGCCGCCAAAGACCGAATCTTCATTGTCGCCACGTACAGCGATGAGGCGGCTATTCTCGACTTCGGCGATCATAGCGCAATTAGCATGGCAAAATCGGCAGAATGTGCGGTGTGTGCTGGATGCCATCGTGCTTCTCCCGATCTTGCGAACAGCAGCTTAGACGGCATTCGACTTGGCGCGACTGTCAATTTTGTCGGTTGTTTTATGGGCAGACGTAACGGCAGTCTCCATCCTGCCAGTTATGTCACTTACGCCGACATAGAAGGTTGAGGAGAGATTTAGGAGAGATTTAGGACAGCTTGGGAGGCACCGACATGCTAAAAAAAGACCTGTATTTGAGCGCGAGTTTCGCGCTGGCAGCCGCGTTAGCGACACCGTCGTGGGCGCAAGAAGCGCAAGCGGAAGAAGATCAAGGCGGCATCCGTGAGATCTTGGTGACCGCGCAACTGCGCGAGGAAAACATCCAATCAGTACCGGTGGCGGTGACAGCTCTCGATGCCGAGGCCCTATCCGAATCAACCGTCAAGGACATTCGGGATATCGCGGGACGCGTCCCCAGCCTGGTTGTGGACAATGTAAACGCTGGGCCGAGTGCGGCAGCCATTTCGATCCGGGGTATTTCGTTCGAAGACATCGAAAAAAGCTTTGACCCAGCGGTGGGCGTGGTTCTGGATGGCGTGTTCTCGGGCACCAACACCGGCCAGTTGCTTGACGCATTTGACATGGAATCGATCGAAGTCCTGCGCGGTCCGCAAGGCACATTGTTCGGGCGCAACACGATCGGCGGAGTAATTAACATCCGTCGTTCGAAGCCCACGGGCGAATTTGGCGTCAAAGCGTCGCTTGGCTATGCCGATTTCGGCACCTGGCGCGGTCGCCTGGTCGTGAACACGCCGATGATCGGCGATTTCCTCGCGATCAAGGGCTTTTTCAACTATGATAAAACCGACGGCTATCTGTTCAACGCAACGCAAAACCGGCGTGCGGGCAAGGACAAGAATGTCAGCTTTGGAGCAACTGCGCGGATCGAAGCATCGGAGAATATCAGCGCGCAAATCACCTATCAGCATAGCGAACAGGATTCCGAAAATGCGACAGCGATCCTCTCACGGTCAGGGGCTGGTGGTGATCTTATCTGTATATTGGGCTTCGCTCCTCCATCGTTGTGCAACCGTCCGAACAAGGGCGATTCGCTCTATACGATCTTTGGCAACATCCCGACGCCGATCACTTATGATACTGATGCCGTTACCGGAGAAATAAATGCCAAGTTCGGCGATTGGAGTCTGGTTTCTATCACTGGCTGGCAAAAGAGTACGGAAAGCGTCACTGCCGACTTCGATTCTGCGCCAGCTAATTTTTTCGACGCCAAGCGCGATCAGGATTATGATCAGTTCAGCCACGAAGTCCGCTTGGTCGGAGATCTCGGCGAGTCGGTCAATCTGTTGCTCGGAGCATATTATTTCGAAAGCAGCTATTTCCTGAATCAGGCAACACGCCTGTTCACCGGTGGCCGTCCGACGCAACGTTCGGGCGTAGATTCGAAATCCTATGCCGCCTTTGGCGACGTCAAGATTAAGCCCAGCGATCTGCTGACCATCGGCCTTGGCGGGCGTTACACCCGCGACAAGAAATCCTTCGTCACCAACTATGGCCTTAATACGACAGGCGTTTGCCCGACCACATTTGGCGGCGGCAGCGTGATTACCGCGGCTGACTGCGTTGGCAAACTGAGCAATGGCAAATTCACCTGGAAAGCCAGCGCCGACTATGAAATCGGCGATCACAAGCTGATCTATGCCTCTTATTCGACAGGCTATCGCTCAGGCAGTTTCAACGGACGTGCGGCAACTCCGGCGGCCAAGGGGCCCTATGAACCCGAAACGGTGAAGGCCTACGAAGTTGGTATCAAGGCCGATTGGCTGGATCGCATCTTGCGGACCAACCTAGCGCTTTTCCGCACTGATTACGCCAACAAGCAGGAAGAAATCGTCCAGCCGACGCCTGCGCCGTTCAATGTGATCAACGTCCAGCAAACCATAGTCAGCAACGCGGCATCGGCGCGGATTAATGGCATTGAACTGGAAGTCACGATGCAGCCGTCCGATAATTTCGCGGTCAATGCTTCCATGTCCTATCTGGACGCCAAATATCGCAACTTCCGTCGCGATATCACAGTACCGGCTGACTTCATCCTCGACGATGTGTCAACATTGGACCTGCGCCGCGCGCCCAAATATACTTGGTCAGTAAGCGCAGACTGGAAGGCCCAGCTGGGTAGCGGGACCTTGATGCTGTCCCCGAATTTCCGCTTCATCGACAAATATGCCACCTGCATTATCGAGCAAAAACCGGCAATTCCCGGAGCTGTAACTAACGATTTCCGCTGCATCTCCGATGCACGCGAGATTTTGGACGTAACGGCTTCCTATCTGCTGCCAATGGGTGACGGAGAAATGAAGTTCAGCGTTTTTGCTCGCAACCTGCTCGATGATCGCGGGACCAGCTCGACTCTACCCGTGGCCGGCCTGTTCACCTTCGCCGGTGTTCGCCCGCCCCGCCAATTTGGTGCTGAAGTACAATTCAAGTTCTGATCGTTCATAAACAGAGGAGTGCGCGCGGCTCTGGGCAAGAGTCGCGCGCTTCTTTTTACCCACCAGACAAACGCTACAGTAGACCTTCGGTGATGAGGCTGCGCGCGGTGTCGGCAATGGTCTCCTCAATAGGCCTTGTATGCCAGTCAAGGGACGCCCGCGCGTGTCTTGAATCCATCCGCCTAGTGCGACCGAGTTCCATCACCACCTGCATCGCCACCGGATCGAAGGTTGCAAACCATTCGAGCACCGCGTCAGGCATTGCGCGGACATTGACCGCGATGGCCTGATCACCCAACTGATCCTTCACAATGCGGGCGATGTCGATCAACTTCAGCCAGGCCGCACTGGCGATGAACCGTTCGCCATCGATACCTGGTCGGGTAAGCGCACGTTCGAAAATATCGACAATGTCGCGGACATCAACAAATTCAAAGCCAATATCAGGGCAGGCTGGCAGTCCGGCCAGTAACCGCCTGACTGCCTCGATTGATGCTGACATTTGCCCTCCCAGAATCGGGCCGAGCACCACGCTGGGGTTGATCTAGCAAAACTCCATTGCGCCACCTTCCGTCACCATCCAGTCGCGCGCACAGCGTTCTGAAATGGTTTTGGAATTGACATAGGCATGCGTGCCTGGATGTGTCGAATCGGTCCAATCGGCTTCGGTGAAAAGTTAGTCGCCCCTTGGCCTACCGTAGCCGATTGCACCGTTGGATGAGGCCAAAACAAATCGTTTGGCACCGGCATCACGGGCAAAGCGCAATACGCGCAGCGCGCCGTCCCGCGCGGGAGCGATCACCTCTTCCTTGCTTTCGGGCACCCCGCTGGGCAAGGGAGATGCTAGATGCGCGACATGGGTGCATCCCGAAAGTGCCTCGGCCCAGCCCGCATCACGCATCAGATCAGCACCGAAGAAGCTTAGCCGCTCCTCTTCAACGCCCAAAGCCCGGCGAAGCGCGGCAGCCTTTGAGGGATCTCGGAGCGTCGCATGAATGCGCCATCCCGATGCCGCCAGTCGCTGGATCAGAAAACGTGCAATATAACCATTGCCCCCTGTAATAAGTACCTTTCCGGCCATTGTCTGTACTCCAGTCCGACTGGGAGGCTATGCTTCCGTCATGCCTCGGTCACTTGGGATTTTTGACAGGTCGCAGGCGCGAGCATTGCTGATAAATATTCGTGAGATCAATTACGGAGACATCGCATGCATGCATTACCAGATCACCTTAAAGCCTATGCCCAAGGCGATGTCTGGTCGGACAAGACCATTGGGGACCGCGCGCGGATATGGGCGGAGCAATTGCCCGATGAGGTGATCTTCCTCAATGATCCGACAAAGCCCACTTATGCCAGCCTGCTCGCCGATGGCGAGGCGCTGGCTCGGGGCTTATATGATCTTGGCCTGAAACAGGGTGACGTTATCAGTTTTCAGGTGCCCAACTGGGTTGAGGCGGCAGTGATCAACCTTGCCGCCAGCCTAGGCGGCTTTGTCATCAATCCTATCGTCCCGATTTACCGTGATGCAGAAGTCGTGCAGATGCTGGGAGATAGCGGATCGCGCGCTTTCTTCGTCGCCGAAACTTTTCGCAATCACGATTATGCAGCGATGGTTGACCGCATCCGCCCGCAACTGCCTGAGCTGTTGCATGTCGTTTATGTGCGGACCGCCGAACGCGCGCCAAATCTGGCGGACCTGATCGAACATGGACAAGGGATAAGCCTGGCTTTGCCTCAGGTTGATCCCAATGCGGTAAAGCTGCTGCTCTATACATCAGGCACCACGGGAAGACCCAAAGCCGTGCTTCATTCGCACAATACGCTTGACCGTGTGGCACAGGTCGGTTTCCGTCATTCAGGTATAAACGGCGACATTACGTTGATGCCGTCTCCAGTCACCCATATCAGCGGCTATAGCGGCGGGCTTGAAAAGCCTTTTGCAGTCGGCTCGCGGACTGTGCTGATGGAGATGTGGAACGCAGCGGAGGCGGTTGAGCTGATCGATCGTTTCGGGGTCACTTCAACGGTTGCCGCCACGCCTTTTCTCCATGAGCTGTGCGATGCCGCTGCGGCCAAGGGCAGCGCACTTTCCAGCTTCAGGCGTTTTGCGTGTGGGGGTGCCGCTGTCCCTGCCGATCTCGTGCACAGCGCCAATGGCCGATTGGCTAATCCCTGCGCCTACCGGGTCTTTGGCAGTTCCGAAGTGCCGATGGCGACACAGGGTATTTTGCCCGAAACTTCGCTTCATAAGGCGGCGGAAACCGACGGCAAGGCGATCGACTATGAGTTACGAATTGTTGATGATGAAGGCCGGGACGTGACGACTGGCGTTGACGGCGAAGTGCTCGCGCGCGGCCCCGCGATGTTTCTGGGCTATGCTGACGCCGCCCAGACGGCCGAATCTATTACGGAGGATGGCTATTTCCGCACCGGCGATATTGGTCACCTCACACCCGAAGGGGCGCTGGTCATCACTGGTCGCAAGAAGGACCTGATTATCCGAGGCGGCGAGAATATCAGCGCCAAGGAGATTGAGGATGTGCTCCACACCCATCCGGCGGTGCGCGAGACCGCGGTCGTCGCAATGCCGCATCCGCGCCTTGGCGAGGGCATTTGTGCCTTCATCATCCCCAAGGATGCCAGCCGTCCGAATATTGCTGATATCACCGCCTTTGTCAGCGACGCAGGCCTTGCCAAACAAAAGTGCCCAGAGCGGATCGAATGGGTTGACGACCTGCCCCACACAGCTTCAGGAAAAATCAGGAAGGATCAGTTAAGGGCGCAGATCAAGGCGATGATTGAGGAAGCAGCATGAGTGCAATCTTTCTGCCCCGCATCGTTCGCATTCGCGGCGGTGCGCTTGACGAGCTTCCTGCGGCAATGGCGCAGTGCGGCTTGTCACGCCCGCTGATCATCACGGACAATTTCCTGCTCAATGGCAGTGCTGGCGAACGACTGACATATATCCTTGCGGCAGCCGGAATGAAGGCGCTAATCTTTGTGGAAACTGTTCCCGATCCGACGGTTGCCGTCGTTGACGCAGCGCTTGACATGCTGGCCGGGTATCAATGCGATTGCGTAATTGGCTTTGGCGGTGGCAGCCCTATCGATACGGCAAAGGCCGTTGCCGCGTTGGGGATCGAGCGTCGCCCTGTTTCCAGCCTGAAAGTGCCGGTGATCACGGACAGTCCCGGCCTGCCTGTCATTGCGATCCCGACCACGGCGGGCACGGGCTCAGAAGCGACACGGGTGACCATCATCACCGATGAAGAGAGCAGTGAAAAGATGCTCTGCATGGGCCTCGCTTTCCTTCCGACGATCGCCATTGTCGACTTTGAACTCACCCTCACCAAGCCGAGGCGGTTGACCGCCGATACCGGGATTGATTCGCTGACCCACGCCATAGAAGCTTATGTCTCCAAACGCGCCAACCCCTTTTCGGACGCGGTCGCGCTTTCCGCGATGAAGCTTATTGCGGCCAATATCCGTCGTGCCTGTGATGTCCCCGATGATCGTGCCGCGCGTGAGGCCATGATGGTCGGCGCGCATCATGGCGGGCTGGCCTTTTCCAATTCATCGGTCGCACTGGTACATGGGATGAGCCGCCCGATCGGTGCCTTTTTCCATGTCCCGCATGGCCTATCCAACGCCATGCTGCTGCCAGCCGTGACGCGTTTTTCGGCACCGGCTGCTTTGCCACGCTATGCGGACTGCGCCCGTGCCATGGGGGTGGCGCAAGAGCATGAAGGCGATCAATCCGCCGTCGCCCGGATGATCGATGCGCTGGAGCAGCTCAATGCCGATCTGCACGTGCCTAGCCCGCGCAGCCATGGCATAGTTGAAGAAACCTATCGCAACCTGGTCCCGACAATGGCTGCGCAAGCCATCGCTTCAGGCTCGCCGGGCAATAATCCGCGCGAGGCGACGGCTGAAGAGATCGGCGAGCTATATCTGGAAGCCTATGGCTGACTTCAGCGTGGATCATACCAAATTGGCGAGCTATAGGCGCGTTCCTGCGTCACCAGCGGCACTTCCTTTGGCGGTGTCAGGCCGAAGCGGACGGCATCATAAAGCGTCCAGCGCGGGGTCGGGATTTCGATGACGCGGACATAGTAGAAAGCGGCGACCGAAGGATCAAAGTCGGGATCAGTCCAGACCGTGCCGAGCGTCGGTGCGCCGATGCTGTTGCTATAGGTTGCGTCCTTGAAATTGACCGTCGAACCAATGGGCGGCAGCTTGCCAGTCGCCGGATCAATTTTGCGGTTGCCTGCAAAGGCGACTTCATAGATTTTCTCGTACAGCTTGCCGTCCTTGCCGCGCCAGCCCTTGATAACCTGCACCCGGTCCAGATTGGCTCCCTCAGGATCCTTCAGCGCGCTCACAAGGAAGCGGGGGGAGCTTCCGGATTTCGCAGCCGTCAGAGTTCCGCCCATGGGCACGCCCTTGGCATAGGCGCTTTTAGCCCAGTCACTGCCTTTCATATCGGCAAGTGAGAAGTCCCACCCCCCGAACAACCGCACCGCCATGCGCGGGCCCGTAGTCGCATAAGTCTCCTTGCGCTTAAAGGCCGCAAATATTTCTGCCCGGGTGTTGGCACGCGCCCAGACGCCGACATAGCCAGAACTCGCCAGCCGCCAATTCTGCCAGAGATTGCCCCCCATCTTGGCGGTCATCCGCTTGGCGCCGGGTTCGGAATCGGGAAATTTGCCCCAGAAATTATTGTCATCCGCAGTCGACATTGCGGTGTGCGAATCGGTGCTGCCGATCAGGCCGAATTTATAGGGGTTGGTGCCCAGATGTTTCTCGATCTCAAGACCTTGTTTAAGCGCTTCGCGCGCATAATTGCCGCGCATCTGTTCCCGTTTCTTGGCCGGATCGGTCGAGAAGGGAACGCCGCCAATGTTGGTCTCGTCCCACCGTTCAAAATTGGCGAATTCATCATCGGTAGAGAGCAGCGGATGGGTCTCCCCATCGCCCTTGACCTGAGTGGTTTCATAAAGCGGCTCCCACCTTGCGCGCGTCTTAACATACTCCGCGGTCATAGGGGAGCCGTCAAACTGCCTGAAACCAAACATGTTGCTGTTGGCAAGGTTGCCATTGTGGGCAATCGCAATAACCTCGCCTCTAGTCTTCTTTTCATAACTCGCCAGACTCCTCCAAAGATCGAACGGGTTTCGGCTGTCGAGTGCGGAGAATGGGAGGATCTGTTTGGTCTTGTCAGGCCCGTCCTTGAAAACCACCACGCGGTGCAAATTGCCGCCATCTACCATCGAGGTCCATTCATAGCCGGCAAAAGTGGTGAACTTGCCCGGCTGGTTGTTGCGCTCGGCCGCATCGATGGTTTCGGACCAGACAGTCTTGCGGAATTCCGGCGGCGGTGCGACTTTTTCGCGCAAGCCATCGATCATGCCGACAAAGTCCGCCATCAAGCCCTTAATATTTCCAGCCGATTGCAAAGGCCCCCAGCGTTTGCCGAGTGCCGAATTCGTGAGCGTGGGCTCGCCTTTGTCCAGCCCGGCAAAGACGCCAAGATATTCGCTATGATCGGAAACCATCAGGAAATCGAGTGGACGTGAAAGCTTGGCCTTTTGGCCATTATGCGCCTGCACCTCCAGCCCCTGAGCAAAGCGGTAAGCATCGTCGGGAGTGAGCGACTTGTTGCCAAAGGTGAAGCTGTCAAATGAGTAGAGCGTATGGAGGTGCAAATCACCCCAGAAAACACGCTCGGGCACTTCGGTCAGCGCGACATTCTCTGTTACGGTTTTGTCGTCGTTGCCGTTAGACATCTTCAAGCATCCGCCAACAAGCGCCAGCCCGGCAACAGTTGCCAGAAATGCACCCGGTACCTTTGTTTGCCCAAATCTCATGGCCAATTTCTCCCTCCGCCCATGCAGGCATCAAGCAGATGCCTACCATATTCTGCAACCATCGTTTTCGCTAATGCTAGCTCCGTTTTTTGTTAGTTTTCTGGTCGCACCCCGCGGCCTAGACCCAAAGGTAGAGGACAACCAAGCGGGGAGTAGGTCAGCATGAGAGTTGGAAGTTTCTTTCCGGATCAGGAAAAATCGACATTTTACGCAATGGCGGGTGATGATTGTTCACTCTTCTTTGATCTCGATAATCTGACCGAAAAGCAGATGGCTGACCATATGACCAATGTCGAACTGACCAGCATGCTGCAAATTGCCTTGATCGCGCTCGGCAAGGCGAGCGATTATGTCGGACTTTACGACCTGTTCGAAGAACGGCCTTGGGCGGAAATGGTTGAACGCTATCGCCGTAATTTTCTCGACGCCGGGTTCGAAACCATCCCGCCAGAACATTATGTCTATGGCCGCAAGATGGATTTCTATGCGTCGATCGCGGACGGGGTGCCCGATGTTGAGCTGGTGAGCCTCTATCTCAACAGCGGCTCCAACTTTGTCCTTCACAACAGCCTGGATCTGTTGGCGCTCAGCCGCAAATTGAACTCAAAATTCCATTTCGCCGAACATGCGCCGAAATACGGGATTCCGGTGCCCGAAACCTATGTCACCACCAAAGCCGGTCTGGCGAGCGCGGAGGCGAAGGCGTTTCTGGACAAGAATATCGCGGCAGACGGCGCGATCATGCTTAAGATCTCTGGATTGGCTGGCGCGCGCAATGTGACGTCAGTTACTTCGATGGCCGAAGCGCTCGACTATGTCGCGCAATATGAAGACGATATGGACGTGCTTTTGCAAAAGAAGCTCGACCTGCGCGAGTTCACCGAAATGACGGTCGACCTGTTCGTTTCGGACAGGGACATCCGCATCGCCAATTTCCGCCAGATCCTGTTTGCGGGCGGCGTCTGGGTGGGAAATTTCGTGCCCAGGGAAAGCAAGCTGACGCCCGAGCAGGAAACGCAGCTGGTCAAAGTCGGCGAATATGCCCGCAGCCATGGGCTGGGCGATCCTGAAGGCAATAATTGCGGGATCGATTTCTTCGTCGGGCCAAAAGGCGAGATAATCGTCACCGAAATCAATGTCCGCTGGACTGGAGGCCTGTTCCCGACCCAGGCAATCCAGAAGATCAATGGTGGCAGCACCGATGCCGTGGTCTGCTTCGATATTGTACCCACCGCCGAGGCTGGGGCCTACCTTGATTTTGTCGAGGCCCATTTGCCGCGAAGGACCCAAGGGCCGTTCAATTGCATCTCATTGGGTTTCAGCCCGTTTGAGCAGCAGATCGAAAATGTGCCGCACATCTTCGTCTGGCATCTGGTGCTGGGGGACTTTTGGGCATTTCATGCAGAAAAGCTGGCAAATCTGCCCAAAGGGGTGCTGCCGACGACCGATCTGATCCAGCTGCCCGGCTGAACGAGGGCCATGCCGAGACTGCTGCTGATGGAGGGCAATCCCCGCCACCGCCGCGAGCGTGGCGCTGAGCGTGGAGTGCGGACCGGCAGTGCGATGTATCGGGCGGCAATCAGCGCTCATTTTCCGTATATTGATGTCGACATAATCTGCGCCGCCGATGATGGTGCAACCATGCCCGGTGGCCGGGCAATTACCGACTATGATGGCTTCGTCGTCTGCGGCTCCACCTTGCACGCCTATGATGATCATCCGTTTGTCACGAACCAGATCGAAACACTCCGTCAGGTTGCGGCAATCGGCCTTCCCATCCTCGCTAGCTGCTGGGGATTGCAAATCGCCTGCATTGCGGCAGGGGGAGAGGTAGCGCATCATCCTGCCGGAAGCGAGGTTGGCTTTGCTCGCAATATCATGCCCAACGCGACCGGACGCGCGCATCCGCTGCTATCCCGACGACCTGCCCGGTTCGATGCAATGTGCATTCATTATGACGAAGTTGTGCGCCTGCCAGAATGCGCGACATTGCTTGCCTCAAACCATCATAGCCGCGTGCAGGCCGCCATCATTCCGCTTGAACACTCTGAGGTCTGGGCGGTGCAATACCATCCCGAATTTGATTTCGAACATCTCGCAACCATTTACCGGCTGCACGGCGTAGAGTTGATCACGCAGGGTCTGTTCGCCGATGTGGATGACCTTGACCGCCACTGCCAATGGCTCGCTTCGTTGTCATGCAATCCAGACGATGCCGAAGCGGCTCGCTGGCTCCATATCGACGATCAACTCACCAACGGCTACCAGCGTCATGCAGAAATAATCGCGTGGGTCGAAAACTATGTTCTCTAGCCCTGCTGCGCCGCCATTGCTGCGCCAACCGCCGCTCCAATTTCCTCAGGCCGCGGATTACGCCTCAGCGTCAGCCCGCCATTGATCTGCAGATTCTGGCCCGACATGTAGCAATCATCGCTGCACACCCAGACGGCCGCCTTGGCGATATCTTCCGGCGTACCGACCCGGCCCAGCGGGTATTCCTTGATGAAGGCATCGGCGAGGCCGGGCGTGGCAAAGGCCGCCGCTGTCATCGGGCTTTCGGTGAAACCCGGCGACAGGATGTTCGCGCGGATACCTTGCGGGCCATATTGATTAGCGACACAGCGGATCAGCGCTTCTGACCCTGACTTGGTGCCGATATAGGCGGCGTGATCGTCGATCAGGCATTGGGTCGTCGCTGACGAAATCTGGATTAGGGAGCCGCCGCCCGTCATTGCACGGACAAAGGCGCTCAGGAAATAATGCACGCCCTTGAACTGCAGAGCGACCATCTGGTCCAGCTCTTCCTCGCTTATTTCGTGCAACGACTTGAGCAGGCCCCAGCCGGTCGCATTGATCGCGATATCGACCTTGCCATGCTGCTCGACCGTGGTGCGGGCCAGCGTCTCGACATCCTGTTTGTGGGTGATATCGCAGACGGCCCAATCGCCGGCGATCAGGCCGGCGAATTTCTTGAGCACATCTTCATTACGCCCAGCCACAACGACTTTTGCGCCTGCATCCGCCAGTGCGCGCGCGATATGCTGGCCCATATTGTCTTCGCCTGCCGCACCCAGAACCACCGCGACCTTGCCCGCCAGATTAGCCATCGCCCACTATCCTCTCGCGCTCAGGAATGTCGCTGTGGCGACACCATCGGGCCCATAGACGGGCTCGGAGAGGTCACAGCGATATTTGCGCGTATTGGCATTGAGGATCGAATAGGGTCCCAGATGCGCCAGCATGCCGCTATAGGATGGGGCAACCAGATGCGCCGCCAGGTCTTCAGCGCTTTCCCATTCCTCAAAAACATGCACCCGGCCGGGGTCATAGGGATCGGCGGTCCAAGCATAATGGCGGCAGCCTTTCTCGGCGAGCGCCATCTCGATCAGCTCCTTGGCACCGGCCAGCGCCGCATCCCGGTTTTCCGGCGGGAAATCGACTTCGCCTGCAATACAAATAATCATGATCCTATCCTCATCCACTCCGGGTGAAAGCCTATGGAGATTCGCAGCTGCACTAAACTATCATTTGCGCGGTTTGTCCCCCCTCACTTTTGTGTATTCAGGTGAATGCTATGGTCGGGCATGGTAGCCTTTAGGAACGATAAGGAGAGTGGCCATGGATTTGGGTTTGAAGGGCAAAAAAGTCATCATGAATGGCGGAGCGCACGGGATCGGACTCGAAACCGTCAAGCTGTTCACGGCCGAAGGAGCCGACGTTGCTTTCTTCTCGCGCGACCAGGGACGTGTTGATGCCGCCCTCGCCGCAGTAGTGGGCAATCCAGGCAAGGCGCACGGACAAGCGTTCGACATGAACGGTAATCCGGATGGCTACAAAGCCTGGCTGTCGGGTGCTGCGGAGAAACTCGGCGGTTGCGATATCTTCATTCACACCGCCAGCTCGTCGGGCATGGGCGCGACGCAGGATTGGCATAAGGGTTTCGAGATCGACATCATGGGAGCGGTGCTCGGCATGGAGGCGCTGGAAGGCGCGCTGGAGGCATCGGGCAATGGTTCGGTGATCTTTATGTCCTCAACCGCTGCGGTCGAAACCTTCATCATGCCGCAGGCGTTCAACGCGCTGAAAGCGGCACTGATCACGTATGCTTCGCAGCTTTCCCAATCGCTCGCTCCCAAGGGGATCCGGGTGAACACAATAACGCCGGGGCCGATCGAATATCCCACCGGCAATTGGGAGGCGATTAAGGGCGCGATGCCCGATTTCTACAATGGCACCGTCGCGCAAATGCCGATGGGGCGGCTGGGCGCGCCTGATGAGGTTGCACGCGCAGTCGTGTTCCTTGCCAGCCCGGCCTCATCCTATACCAGTGGAACAAATATTGTGGTGGATGGCGGTTATACCAAGCGGGTACAATTCTGATGAAGCTTTACCAATCGGTCGGACCCAACCCGCGCGTCACTACCATGTTCGTCGCCGAAAAAGGCGTCACCATCGAGCGCGTCTTTCTCGATATCATGGCAGGCGAAAACAGGCAGAACGATTTTCTTGCCAAAAACCCGCGGGGTGGGTCGCCCTGCCTTGAACTGGATGACGGCAGCTTTCTCGACGAATCGTTAGCGATCTGCGAATATCTCGAGGAGCGACACCCTTCGCCAACGCTCATCGGCAGCAATGCAGAGGAACGGGCGCAGGCTCGCGCAGCACTCCGCTGGGTCGATCAGCAGATCGTTGTGCCGATGACCAACGGTTTCCGCAGCGCTGAGGGGCTGCCGATGTTCCAGCCGCGCATGCTCTGCATTCCCGATGCGTCAGACGGCAACAAGGCCTATGCCCGGGACGGCCTGACCAAGGCCGATGCGCGCCTTGCCGGGCAGGAATATCTGTGTGGAGACCGCTTCACGCTTGCTGATATATTGCTGTTTTGCTTTGTCGAATTTGGCGCGGCAGTGGGACAGTCTATTCCCGATGGCTGCGAAAACCTCAACAACTGGCATGCGCGTGTGGCGGCCCGGCCCAGTGCGGTAAAGAGCGCCGATCCCAAGAACGGAGTCTGAAATATGGACCGCGACAAACTCCTCGATATCTACACCCGCACCATGCGCATCGCGCGCTTTGACGAGCAGATGCGCAGCGTGATCATGTCGGGCAAGCTGGCGACGCTATATTACACCGTGCGTGGGCAGGAACTGGTGACGGCGGCGATGATGGCTGCGGCTAACAAGGATGATTATCTCGTCACCACCTATCGCGGCCAGCATGACCAAATTGCCAAGGGCGTGCCGCTCGACCTTCTGATCGCGGAGATTGCCGGACGCGAAACCGGCACCTGCAAGGGCAAGGGTGGGTCGATGCATATCACCCATCCGGCGACAGGGGTGATGGTAACGACAGGTGTGGTGGGCTCGGGCCTACCCATCGCCAACGGCCTAGCGCTCGCCTCGCAAAACCGCAAGGATGGCAAAATCACAATCTGCTGCTTCGGCGATGGCGCGACCAATATCGGCGCATTTCATGAATCAATGAACATGGCGCAGCTTTATGGCCTGCCGGTGATCTTCTTCTGCCAGAACAACCGCTATGGCGAACACACCGCCTTTGCCGACCATACGAAGGTCGAAAATATCGCGCTGCGCGCGGCGGCCTATAATATGAAGGCGATCCATGTTGACGGCAATGATACCGAGGCGATGTATGCCGCCGCGGTTGAGGCGGTCGAGCATGCACGCAGCGGCAAGGGGCCGGTGCTGTTGGAGGCGATGTGCTACCGGATGATGGGGCATTTTTTCGGGGCCGACTTCTCCTACATGCCCCCGGACCATCTCGCCGAAATGGCGGCAGAAGACCCGCTGCCCAAGCTGCGCAAGTTGATGCTCGATCATCAGTTCAGCGAAGAGGAACTGGATGGCATGGTCGCCACGCTTGACAAGGAGATTGAGGACGCGATGACCTTCGCTTTTGAAAGCCCCTTCCCTAGTGCAGCGGAGCTGACGGTCGATGTGTTTGAAGAAAAGATCGTCGAAGGGAGGTACGGCGCATGAGCAAGATAACGATGGGCCAAGGGCTGAACCGCGCCATTGACGAGGCGATGGCCGAAGATGAAGGCGTCATCCTGCTGGGTGAAGATGTTGCGGCCAAGCAGGGCGGCGGCGTGTTCAAGATTTCAGCAGGCCTTACCGAAAAATATGGCGAGCATCGCATCCGCGCGACGCCAATTTCAGAACAAGCAATCATGGGCGCCTGCGTCGGCGCAGCGCTGACCGGCTTCCGTCCGATTGCCGAAATCATGCTGATGAATTTCGTGACGGTGTGCATGGACCAGATCGTCAACCATGCGGCAAAGCTGCGCTTCATGTCGGGTGGACAGACCAATGTGCCGCTCGTCATCCGCACCACCACCGGGGTCGGCGTGGGCTTTGGCGGGCAGCATAGTGACATGCTGGAAGCCTGGTTTGCGCATGTGCCGGGCCTAAAGATCGTCACGCCCTCCAATGCGGCGGATGCCCAGGGGCTGATGCGCGCGGCAATTGCTTGCAATGATCCGGTGATCTTCATCGAAAATATCCTCTGCTATGGACTGCAATCGGACGATCCGGGGGCGAACCATGTCGTTCCGCTGGGCAAGGCAGCGGTCACGCAAGAGGGCAGAGATGTTTCTATCATCACTTATGGCCGCACCGTGCTCGATGCGCTTGAGGTCGCCGGACAACTGAAGGACGAGGGCATCTCTGCCGAGGTGATCGACCTGCGCACTATCGCACCTTTTGACGAGGAAGCCGTGCTCGCCTCGGTCAAGAAAACCGGTCGCGCGATTGTGTTGCATGAGGCGGTGAAAGCCTTTGGCACCGGCGCGGAGATCTCCGCGCGGATCAATGAGAAGCTGTTCGGCCAATTGAAAGCGCCGGTGGTGCGCATCGGCGGAGCCTTCTCGGCGGTGCCGATGGCCAATGTCCTCGAACAGGCGTGGATTCCGAACAAGGATGAAATCAAGGAAGCCGCGCGCGCGGCAGTGAAGTGGGGTAATTAATGGCAACCGAAATCCGCATTCCCAAAATCGGCATGTCCGCAACCGAAATGACCTTGTCCGAATGGATGTTCGGCGACGGCGAGCAGGTGGAGGCCGGCGATGTGATCTACACCATTGAAACCGACAAGACGACGACCGAGATCGAAGCGCCGGTCAGCGGCGTGTTGCGCGTGGCCGGAGTAGAGGGCGAGGTTTACCCGGTAGGAACGCTGGTCGGAACGATTGAATAGCGGAGAAACATCATGGCATTTTCAGGACCGATCGAAGACCAACTCGCGATCCGCAGCATGCATGAAGGCTATGCCGACGCCGTGTTCCGCGGCGATGCTGATCAATGGGGCAGCAACTGGGCAGATGATGGCCGCTGGCACCTGATGGGCACCGTCGTTGAAGGGCGCAATGCCATTGTGTCGCTGTGGAATGGTGCAATGGGCGGATTTTCCTTTGTCGCCTTTTTCTCGCAGGTTGGGGAAATCGAGATTGACGGCGATACCGCCAAGGGCCGCGTCTTCACCCATGAGGTGCTAGAAGACGCTAATGGTACCATCCGCCGCCCGGTTGGCCGCTATGATGATAGCTATGTCAAGCGTGACGGGCGCTGGTATTATCAGGAACGCGTCTACACGATGCTAAAAGATATACCCTAAAGCTTTAGCAGCTGCTTGCCCTTGTTCGCTCCTACAAAAAGCCTCTGGAGCGTTGCGGGAGCATTTTCAAAGCCATGCTGGACATCTTCACGATAGGCCAGCTTACCGTCGTTCACCATCTTCACCAGCCGCTTGCGGATTGCAGGGAATTCATCGGCCCAATCGAGCACGATAAATCCCTCCATCCGCGCGCGACGAAAGACTAGGTTGAAATAATTTTCCGGGCCTGCAGGCATGGTGCCGCTTTCATAACGGCTGATCCCGCCGCAAATCACGACGCGCGCGTGGGTAGCAATGCAACTGAGCATATCGTTCAAAATCTTGCCGCCGACATTGTCGAAGATGACATTGATTCCTTGCGGAGCCAGCGCCTTCAGCTGATCCCTGATCGATCCAGCCTTGTAATCAATAGCATGGTGGTAGCCTGCTTCTTGCGTCAGCCATGCGCATTTTTCTGTACCTCCGGCAATGCCGATGACGGTGCAACCCGCTATACGGGCCAGCTGTCCTACAATCGATCCCGTCGCACCGGCAGCGCCCGAGACGACAACGACATCGCCCGCGACTGGCTGGCCAATTTTGAACAGCCCGCAATAGGCAGTGACACCAGTGGTGCCCAATATGGAGAGCATCGCCGTCGGCGGCAGATCGGCCTCAACCGGGTTGAGGCCAGCTCCATCATGGATCAGATATTCGCTCCACCCGGTCGAACCGACCAGCAGCGTTCCAGCTGCGAACTTGCCACCATTGCTTTCTACAACCTCTGTAATCCCAGATCCGCGCATCATATCGCCAATCGTCATCGGCGCGACATAGTCGGCGATATTCTCCATCCAGCCCTTTTGCGCCGGATCAAAGCCCAGATAGAGCGTTTTGAGCAACATCTCGCCTGGGTTGGGCGCGGGCAGTTCAACGCTGGCAAGCTTGAGGTCATCATCGGCAATCTGCCGTCCCCGTGGATGCCCATTAAGCAGCCATTGGCGGGTCTGGGTCACGCGAAATCCTCCATTTTCAATTTGTGAAGTCACTATAGCGAGATGTGACGGATAGCGGGATCAGCGTTCCAAAATCGCTACGCCCGAAAGGCCCGGTGCGCCATATACATGGCTATAGGCGGTCTTGGGTGATCCCGGCACCTGCCGCGTCCCGCCGCGTCCGCGCAGTTGGATAGTATTCTCATAGACCTGCCGCAATCCCGACGCGCCGATCGGTTCACCACAGGCGAGACAACCACCATCGGTGTTAACCGGAAGTTTCCCGTTGATTTCGGTGCGGCCTTCGGCCAGCCATTGCTCCTGATCTCCATCCTTGCAAAAGCCGTTTTCGGCCATGTGCATGATTTCAGCGCCGGATTCCGTGTCCTGCAACTGGGCAACATCAATATCTTCGGGGCCGATTCCAGCGGCCTCAAAGGCGGCGTTCGATGCCAGCACCGTGGGCTTGCCGCCATTGTCGATATCGATCGCCGGGGCAAAGACCTCGAATGAACCGGCTGGCCTTGTGCGCACCGCGACGCTTGCGATCTTCACCGCATCGGAACCAAATTCCTTAACCTTCTTTTCGCTCGCCAGGATCAGCGCGACCGCGCCTTCGGCGGGCGAGCAGAACATATATTTAGTCAGCGGGTCATTGACCATCGGCGAATTGAGGATCGTATCCAGATCTACCTGTGACCGCCGCCAGGCATGGTCTGCTTTTTCGCCATTGCGAAACGCTTTTTCGGCAACGCGCCCCAAAGTCGTGCGGCTGATGCCGTGCAACTGCATGTAGCGTTGGATTTTGAGCGCGAAGAATTGCGTCGTAAGCATCATGCCGGTTTCGCCATACCATTCGGGCAGGCCATATTCCGCCGGTTTGGAGTTGAAGGCGCCGCGCGGATGCTTGTCAAAGCCGACCGCAAGCGCAACATCAAACTCGCCAGCCGCAATCGCATTGCGCGCAGACGCAAGCGCACTGCCACCGGTTGCGCAGCCATTGCTAACGTTGATGAAAGGCAGGCCGGTCAGGCCAAGCTCATTGACCATGATGTCTGCATTGCCTGCCGCAGCAGAACCGCCATAGGCGCACTCGATGTCTGACCATTCCAGTCCAGAATCGGTCATCGCCTGACGCACGGCAAACACGCCCTGATCGCGACCCGAACGGCCTTCGGTCCGGCCAAAAGGATGTATCCCGGCACCAATGATATAGACATTTCTCATGACTGCTTCTCCGGTCGAAAGGCATAGGTTGCGCGCCGCTCATCAAAAGGCGCGACGATAAATTCCATGGGCATGCCGAGCTTCAGATCCTCAAGCTTGGCATCAACGATACGCGTTTCAACGATCAGTTCGCCGGGCAATTCGACATAGCCCAGAAGGAAGGGTGTGAACGCTTCCGGCCCATCATAGGGTTCCTTGGGCTTGAAGTCCTGCCGCGTCCATGACCAGAGTGTGCCCTTGCGTGATAGTGGATAGGACTCCACATCCCGCGCCGCATCACCCGTCGGCATCGGGAAAACAACCTTGCCGCTTGGCAGGCGCGCACCGATCAGGCGCGGCTCCGTCTCATTGGTCCAAAGATCTTCGGCGATCGGTTGCAATGTCTGGTTCATGCGATTTTCCTGAAGCGGATGGGGAGCTTGATAATGCCACGCAGCAGCATGTTGGGCGGAATGGTAATCGCCGCTTCGTCAGCCACCTCGAAATTGGTCAGCCGGGAGAGCAGCTCGTCAAAAGCGACCGTCACCTCTTTGCGTGACAACATGTTGCCGACGCACATATGGATGCCCTTGCCAAAGGCGAGATGCGTGCGGGCATTGTCCCGCCCGATGTCAAACTTGTCGGGATCGTGATATTTGGCCGGATCGCGATTGGCGGCGGCATAGCGCAGGTGGAGCATCGAGCCTTTGGGCAAATGGACACCGCCTAGTTCGGTATCGCGCGTGACAAGCCGCCACATGCCCGCAGTCGGCGTTTCGGTACGCAACGTTTCTTCAACCAGGTTTGCGATGATCTTCGGATCTTTGCCGCCAGCTGCCGCCGCTGCTTTCGACATCTGCTCTGGGTTGCGAATCAGTTGAAGCATGCCGCCTGCCAGCGTTGAGGTCGTTGTTTCATTCCCCGCGACCATGAACTGGTTCATGACCGACATAATCTCGGGATCGCTCAGCGGCTGCTCGCCCTCGATGCGCGCCTGGACCAGATCATTGAGAAGATCATCGCCGCCATGCGCGCGGCGCTCATCGATTTTGATCTTTATGACATGTTGAAACTCGACTTCGTCTCGGGCGCATTCGATTTCGCGTTCGCGGGAGATCATCTGGCTAAGCCGGTCGACAGCCGAATCCGACCAGCGCTTTACGCGGTCCAACTGGTCCTCAAGCCCGATCTGCTTGGCGATCATCCCCACCGGCAGGGGAATCGCAAATTCCTTAAGGAACTCGCACTCGCCTTTCACTGCAAACTCTTCAATCAGATTGATGGCTTTGGCACGGATATCGGCTTCAATCGCATTGACCCTGGGCATCGAAAAAGCGAGATTGACCAGCTTGCGAAAGCGTGTGTGGACCGGCGGATCGGCGGTCAACAATGTGCTGACACCCGGCCAGCCTTGATCGGTAATGGCCTTGATTTCAGGGTCCTCGGCACGTGTGCCGGAAAGCAAGGCAGCAAAATCGTTGGAAAAGTCTTCAACTCGCCCAATCGCTTCGAAAACCAGATCATAGTTGAAAACGATATGCATATTCTGCGCTGGAACCGGTAGAATCGGTGCCTCGCGATGCACCGTGCGGTAGAAATCGAAAGGATCGACCAGCGTTTCCGGCTCAAAGAAATTGGCTTTGTCGATAGGCTGATTCATGGCTGCAACGCTTTCTTTTTTCCAGCTTATCTAATCATGAAATCAAGGGCCGGGCGATGGTTAAAAACGCTAGTCGATGTCGAATTAGCTTCAGAGAGCCCCTCAAAATGACCAATGGCCCCGCTATGGGGTGCGGCTAAAGTGGCACAAAGTGAAGGGAGAGTGCAGGTGGTTGAAACCAAAACCGGGCATAATCGTTCGAACGGCATAGCCTATAACGATCTTTTGCGCAGCGACACTGTTGCGCCACCGTCCATATATCTGGAAGACTCACCCATGTCGGCAGGCGTGACCATGGTCGCAACCCACCGCTATTGGTCGCGCGAAGAACATGAGCGCGAGGTTGAACGCCTTTGGAAGCGCGTCTGGCAAATGGCCTGCCATGAAGATGATATTCCCAATGTCGGCGACACGCATGTTTATGACATAGCCAGCCTGTCCTTCCTCATCGTTCGCACCACGCCGGATGAGGTGAAGGCTTTCCCCAATGCCTGCATGCACCGCGGGCGGGCCTTGTGTGACAATCACCGCAAGGGATTGAAGGTGCTGCGCTGCCCTTTCCATGGCTGGTCATGGACGCTCGAGGGCAAGCTCAAAGAAATCCCGTGCCATTGGGACTTCCCGACGGTCACCGAAGAGGAATATTCGCTGCCCGAAGTCCGGGTCGGGTATTGGGGTGGCTTTGTGTTCATCAATCCCGACCCCGACTGCGAGCCTTTGGAGGATTTCCTGGGCGACATAGACCGGCATTTCTCCCGGCCCTTTTCCCGGCGCTACAAGGCGGCGCACATGGTCAAACGCCTGCCATGCAACTGGAAGGTCGCGCAGGAGGCCTTCATGGAATCCTACCATGTGGTGGGCACCCATCCCGTGCTGCTTCCCGATTTCTCGGATACCAGCTCCAAATATGACGTCTGGCCCAACATCTCCCGCGCCATGTCAGCCTCGGGCCCACCCAGCGCGCACACCGATCTGGTCCATCCCGATCCCACTGCCTTCCCCGACGGGAAGGCGTTCACCAGCTTTATCAATCCGATCAGCAAACACCGGTTCACGCGGCTGGCGGAAGACCGGGTTGAAGTGACATTGCCCAATGGCAAGACGGGGATTTTCGACGCGGATGCCAACCATGTCGAGGGCGAGGTGCAATCGGCCGATCCGCATATGTGCAACTGGATGGGCGGCAAGATCCCTCCGGGCGAAGAGGATGCACCCTACACATTTTCAGGCGTCTCAACCCGCGTCTATCGCGATGAGGGAGCAGACAAGCGGCGCGAAGAGATGCGGCCGCAGTTCGGCGACTATGTCGACAGCATCAGCGACGCCGACCTGAACGACGCGATCTTTTACAGCGTCTTTCCCAACATTCACCCCTGGGCAGATTTCAATCCGATTTTCTATCGCTTCCGCCCCGATGGCGACAACCCCGAACAATCGCTGCACGAGGTGATGTTCATGCTGCCCGTTCCCGACGGGCAGCATCGCCCGCAGCCAGCGAAATGCACCTTTCTCGATCTGCACGACGATTATACGCTGGCCACAGAATTTGGCACACGGCTGAACAAGATTTTCAATCAGGACTATCTCAACCATCGGGGTGTGCAAAAGGGTCTGCGCAACCATCCCAAGGGCGAAGTGATTTTTGCCAGCTATCAGGAAAGCAAGATCCGGCATTTTCATGAGACGCTGAGCAAATGGCTGGACAGCGAAACAGCGCCGAAGAGCACATAAAGCGGTGGCGCCTGAGATACCCGAAGGATTTGTTCCAGCGCAATTCGCGCCCGGATTTCTCGATCATTCCGGGCTCTATTTCCTGAAACGCACACCCGACACGAAGATCATCGGCTGCCGGGTCACCGAACAGCATATGAATTACGTCAACATGGCCCATGGCGGCGTGCTTGCGACGCTGGCCGATGTCGCTTTGAGTTATCAGTAGTATGACAGTGCAGACCCAAAGCTGCCCGTTTCAACAATCAGCATGACCACAAATTTCCTGAGTGGCGCACGATTAGGCGAGTGGGTTGAAGCGAGCAGGGCGATCGACAGGATTGGCGCAAAACTCAGTTATGTTCATGGGTCAATCTGGTGCGGTGACCGCACGATCATCACCATGAGTGGCGTTTACAACATCATTCGCCCTTAAACGGCAGAGGCCCTCAACGCCGATTGTCATCAGCGATGAGGGCCCTTGCGCGACGCCCCCTTCAGTAGCGGAAGGTAATCTGAGCCTCCAGCGTTCGCGGCTGGGCGACATAGCCGATCTGGTTGGCCAGCACGCCGGCAGCGGTTCCGGCGCCGCTGCCGGTATTCGGCGCGTCGGTGCCACCGGTGCGATAGAAGCGGTTGGTCAGGTTCTTGCCGATTAGCGCAACTTCGAAGTGCTCGTCAGCCGTCCGCAGTCTAGCGCTCGCGTCAAGCTGCACATAACTCTTCTGTTCGGTCAAGAAATTGCCAAAGGCCGAGGTGATATATTTGCCGCTGTACCGGCCGTCGACTGATACCCCAAGCTTCAGGTCTTCAGCCACATCGGTATCAAAGTTCACGCCCAGCGTGCCGGTCCATTTGGGGGCCATGGCGGTTGGCAAGCCCCTCAGATTCTGCCGCGGCCCCTGGCCGACGACTACTGTACATCCCATTAGCGGCGTCTGGCCCTGATAACAGGGCGCTCCCGGAGCATCGCCATAACGCGCCTTGTTGTAATTGAGGCTGCCATGCAGGTCGAATCCGGCAAGCGAGCGCGGCGCATATTGAAATTCCACTTCAACGCCCTTGGTCCTAGCCGAACCGGCGTTGATCGTACTGAAGGCAAAAATGTCAGAACGGAAAAAGTCTAGCTGCAGATTTTTATATTTATATGAGTACAGACCGAGATTGAGGCGAAGCTGTCGGTCCGCCAGCAGCGTCTTGATACCGCCTTCAAAGCCGCTCGCGGTTTCCGGTTCAAACTCAAAATCTGCAATGCCCGCAGTCGGGCTCAAAATGCCCGAGTTTGAAAAGCCGCCCGACTTGTAGGCTGTCTTGTAGGCAGCATAGGCCGTCACATCATCGCTCGCTTGCCAGGTAATTGTGGCTTCAGGCGACCAGTCGTTGAACGTCTGAGCCGAAGGCAAAGTGACGCCCGGCGAGAAAATACCCTGCGCCACGCGGATCGGGTGCGAATAGGGCTGCAGGAAATAGCTGTCCTTGGTTTCGTGGGTGTAACGGGCACCGGCAGCAAGTTCGACGCTTGAAACCACCTTCCAGGCAAGCTGACCGAACAAGGCAAGGGTCTTGCCGTCGGTTTCCGAGTCCTTTGAGTTGGCGAGAAAACGCTGGAATGGCTTCGGTGCCAGACTATTTTCCAGCGCGCCCGAAGCCGTCCAGGCGAGATAATCGCGATTGGTCTTCTGATAATAGGCGCCCAACATACCGTTGATCGGGCCGTCAAAGCTGCTCTGCACACGGGCTTCGGATGAGAAAGCCTTGAAGGTTGACCATTCGGTCGCGAACACCTGCACTGCAGAGGTGGGAGAGTTCGCAAAATCGCCGTCGAAAATGAAGATATTGCGGTTCCAGTTATAGTTGTTCACCCAGGTAAGCGTAAAGTTATCCAATTCATGCTCAACTGAGCCGGTAATCGCCCAGGCGCGGTAACGATTGCCAAGCCCGTCGCCGGTCTGTGCATAGGGAACGGTTGCTGCGATATCTGCCGGGAACCGGCTTTGCCAGACGCTGAAATTACTACCACAACTAATCGCCGCATTGAACTGGTAGGTGCCAGTCGGGCAGCGATAGATGACGGCGTTTCCTGCCGGGCTGACCCTGCGGTCGTCGCTGAAGCTTCCCTTTATTGCTACAGTTGTCGCATCGCTCGGCGTCCATTTGATCGTCACCCGGCCAAGCAGGTCGCGAAACGCATCGGGATTGCTGGGACCTGCCGGAGCAACATGGGGGGTCAGCACGCCCGGAATCGCCGTGGTCGCCCGGTCGTTGGTTGTGTAGGTTGTGGTGCCCGAAAGATTTTTGAACAGGCCGCCATTTGATTTTGTATAGCGCAATGCCACGCGAAGCCCCAAGGTGTCCGACAGAGGCGTCGAGAATATGCCCTCGCCGGTGAAGGTTTCCCCGAAATGCTCATACCCGATCCGTCCCTGAATTTCGGCTTCTTTGCCCGGATCGGCGGTAGTGATAGAAACTACACCTGCCGTCGCATTCTTACCAAAGAAAAGCGCCTGCGGACCTTTCAAAAGCTCAACCCGCCCAAGGTCGAAAAAGCCTTCATTGATCGTACGCCCCTGACCATAATAAACTCCGTCAACAACAACGGCGACCGACTGTTCAAGTCCGATTGATGTCGAGTTGGAACCAATTCCCCGCAATACCAGCGTTGCGCCAGAGCCGCTCGGTGCACGTCCGATAGTGAATTGCGGGCTGATTGCCGCTACGCTTTCAAGCGTGGTGATATTCCGGTTTTGCAGGGTATCGATATCGATAACGCTCACCGATACGGGGACATCCTGTGTACTTTCCTCACGCTTACGGGCGGTGACGACGATCTCCTTGATGCCGCCTTTGTCCTCTTCTGCAACCGTTGCCTGTGCTGCCGCAGGTGTTGAAACACCAAGGCTTGCATAGGCTATTGCCGCCAGCGAAACTTTTGCAAAAGCCAGAGCTTTCGTCTTGAGGTTCACAATCATCATTCTGTCCTCTCCCTATTGGCGGCAGGTTTGCCGGCTGATTATTTTGCCCATAACTAGCTGTGGCCGGACCGTTATGTCTCCTGACTTAATTAGTAGGCGGCGGCGTTGATACTGGACTCATTGCGGCAGATAATCGATGAAATGCGGATGAACGACGCCCCGCAAAGCTGCTTTCCTTTTGTTGGAGATGCCCTGTCGAAGGCACTACCTCCTGCTTTTACCAATCCCGAAGAATTTGATGAGGCGATGATCCACCTGATCCTGGTCGACGAAGCCCTGTTCGCCGATCGATCGAGAGCATTTCGCTTCGCGAGGTCGCGGTCGGTGCCGGAAACCGCAACAACAATTCCGTGCAATATCATTTTGGCGACAAAGATGGCCTTGTTCAGGCCATTTTTGCCTATCGGGTCTGGCAGATGGACGAACCGCGCCAGAAAGGCCTCAATGCGCTTGAAGCGCCTTTTCCTGATCGCTCCGCGGGGAAACTCAGGGATATGGATGTGGCGCAGTTCGACAATTGGAAATCGACAGGGCGATAGCGGACCCGGAAGGCCTCATTGTTTTGCTAGCTGTTACTGGCCGACCGCACCGATAAAGTCAGGTACTTGTCCATTCCCTCATGCAGCCCACTAATTGTCAGGATCGCCATCAAAATGTTTCAAAATCGCCATTGGACCCTCGCCCGACGCCCGGTTGGAAATGGCTATGCTGAGGCCTTTGCATTGCGCAGCGAACCATTGTCAGCGCCGGGCGAAGGTCAAATCCTCGTCGAAAACCGCGTTCTGTCGATGGATAGCGGCACGCGCATGTACATGACTGACCGGGAAGACAGCTACCAGCCGGGGACGCCGCTCGGCGCGAAGCTGATCGGCACGGTGCTTGGCGTTGTCGCCAAGTCGCGCCATCCCCGTTTTGCCGAAGGAGATCGGGTGCGCTGCTATGGCCAATGGGCGGACTGGTCACTGGTGACGCCAGATACCGAATATTGCGCAAAACTCGATGATGCGCACAATGACTTAAAGCAATATGTCGGCATATTCGGCGCCAATGGCTGGACCGCCTATGTGGGCGTGCTGGAGACCGGCGCTGCCAAGGCGGGCGAAACCTTTGTCGTATCTGCAGCGGCGGGCTGCACTGGCATCATGGCCGGGCAAATCGCTAAGCTGACCGGGTGCCGCGTTATTGGCATCGCTGGCGGGCCGGCAAAGTGCGGCCTACTGACGGCCGATTACGGCTTCGATGCCGCCATTGATTACAAGGCGGCGAATGTCGAGGCAGAGCTGGCGCGGCTTTGCCCGAAGGGGATTGATCTCTATTTCGACAATGTTGGCGGCGAGATGCTCGACGCCGCGCTGGGCAATATGGCACTGTTCGGGCGGGTCGCGGTCTGTGGGCTGATCACCAATTACATCGCCAAGGGCGCAGTGCCGGGGCCGTATCGTTTCGATCAGGTGCTGATGAAACGCCTCAGGATAGAAGGCTTCTTCTCGCCTGACTTCTACGCCCGCGAAAGCGATATCAACCCAATCCTCGCCCGCTGGCACGCCGAGAGCAAGCTCAAGCTGCCTTTCGAGGTGAGCCACGGGTTGGAGGCAACGCCGGAGGCCTTCACCAAACTGTTCACCGGGGCGAACATTGGCAAAGTCGTGGTAGAACTCTAACTCAAATTTGGGTAAAGCCGCCGTCGATGATCAATTCGTTGCAGGTCATGTAGCTCGCGGCGTCTGAAGCCAGAAATACCACGCCGCCGCCCATCTCCTCAGCGCGGGCCATCCGACCTATCGGGTGCGTAGCCTGGATTCCAGCAATTGAGGCATCGCGCGAAGGGGCTATGCCCATTTCGACATAGCGGTCGATGATCGAATTGAGCATTGCCGTATCGACCCCACCGGGATGGATGCTGTTGACCCGGATATTATATCCGAGCGCGGCAAATTCCGCGCCCATGCATTTGGTCAACCCGGTCAGGGCGAACTTGCTAGTGCAATAGGCTGCGTTTAACGGTGCACCATTGATCCCGCCTACTGATGAGAAATTGATCACCGAAGCACCGCTACTGCGGGCCTTGCCACCCGCGCGCAGCAGGGTCAGCATCGCCTGCGTGCCAATGATCACGGCATCGACATTGACGGCATGGACCCGGTGAAACTGAGCTAACGTGGTGGCTTCGAAAGTCTCGACAATCGAAATTCCTGCAACATGGACCAAAGCGTCCAATCGCCCCCAGCGCGCCTCGATCAGCGCAGCCGCCTGCTCCCAGCCCTCAGGACTGGTTACGTCGAGCGGCAGATAATGATCGCATTCAACGTCATCAACATTTTCGCCGAGATCGGTCGCGACAACCACCGCCCGGGCGGCCTTCATCGCTTTGCAGACTTCGCGGCCGATTCCACCAGTTGCCCCGGTTACGAGGGTCACTACATTGTCGAGGGCAATTGTCATTTCAGATCCAATCCTTACTGCGCGGTCCAGCCGCCATCGACGGTCAGCTCCGCGCCAGTGATGTAGCTGGCGTCGTCCGAAGCAAGAAAGGCAATGGCAGCGGCAATTTCGCTGGGATCCGCAACCCGCCCCAGCGGCGTTTGCGCGCCTAGTTCGTCGATCAGCGTCGCTGTCGAAGCTGCCATGCCCTGATTGACCCAGCCCTGCAGGCCGACTTCGAGCAACTTGGTACGGACGAAACCGGGGTGGACCGAGTTTACCCGGATTGCCATGCGCTTTTTGGCGAATTCGATTGCGGTGGCCTTGCAGAACAACCGCACCGCCCCTTTCGAGGTGTTGTAGGCCGACGCATCGGCTATCCCCACCAGTCCCATAATCGAACTGATGCTGATGATCGAAGCCCCGCCGCGCCTGGTCAGCCCCGTTTCGCTGAGCAGCGAAGCACAATGTTTGGTGCCGAGAAAAAGACCATCGACATTGACTGCCATGATCCGGTGCCAGTCCGCCAGACCGATCTCCTCAACCCGTGTGGTACAATCAACGCCTGCATTGCTGACTAGGATGTCGAGGCGGCGGTGCCGGGCGCGGATTTCAGCAGCAGCAGATTGCCAGTCAGCTTCGCTTGCCACATCGAGCTTGAAATAGCTGACTGCAGAGCCAAGCCGGTCCATCACCATGGCCACCGCGGGGTCGCCGGGCTGCGGCAGATCGGTCAAAACGACCCATGCGCCTTCTTCGCGCATGCGTTCGGCAGCAGCCAAGCCGATCCCGCGCAAAGCGCCGGTGACCAAGGCGACCTGGCCTTCAAGACGCTTCATGCCAGCATCACTTCTGCTTGGGCAGTTCCCCCGAGAGGTACTTGTCCATCGTGGTGTGGAAATGACGGATACGGCTATCCTGATAATGGCCAAGCTCGATCCGCTTGTTTTTGGATGCCTTCATCCCCCGCTGCACATAGGGGAGGTTTCCCATATCCTGATCAAACACTCCGGCCAGCGCCGCACCGATAATGTCTGACGCAAAAGCGAAGGGCTGATCATCGGGGATCATGAACATGGCGGCACCTCGCGGAGGCTTTTCTCCCTTCTGCGCGCGCATGAGGATGCGGACTTCCATCAGGCAGTGATCGGGATCCCTCCATGGCCGCCAGCGATAAACGATATTGGGCACAAAGCCGCCCCAAGGCGAGAAATTGGGGAAGATATTATAGGTAAAATTGTCGAGCATTTCGCTGTCCGACACAGTGGAATAATCATGGCCGTTCATTGCAGTAAAGGCTTCGCGATTGGCCTCTGATAACACCTTTCGCGCCAGCAACGGATCGTCGGCGGAAAAGCCTTTCAGGTCGTCACGATCCGTCGCATTGCGCCGCCCACGCGAATCCCCGCCTAGGAACTCTGCAAGCTTGTCGATCACATAGAATTGGTCTTTGCCGATGAGATGGGGTGAAAGCGTTCCGTTGGGCGTAATCGCTCGATTCATGTGATCGCCGTAAAGATCGTAACGGGTGTTGGCGTCCGCCGTGAACGGCAATATTTGTGGATGGGTAACGATGGTATGCCAAGCCTCCATAAAGGCCTCGGCCGCCGCCTTCCAGTTCGCCGGAACGACACGTGCGACCCAACCGACGGTAGTACATTCGTCGAGCCGCCAATTGTCATAATGCTCAACGCCCGGACCAATCCATTCGCGGAAAGGTGGCAGGTCATGGTTCTCGGTCACCATTATGAAACCTTGCCAGCGCTCAACCTTCAGTTCCGGGAGCGACAGGTCCTGCCCCTCAAGATGTTTGAAATCCCATTGGCAGGGGATTTCTTTCAGCGATCCGTCATTCTTCCATGTAAATCCGTGGAAGGGGCAGCGTAGATTAATCGAAGGGCCGCTTTCCAGCTTGAGCTTGCGTCCACGATGCAGGCAGACATTGTAAAAGGCGCGGACCGAGTCATCTTGCTGCCGAACCAGCAGGAAGGATTTGTCGCCAATCTCATACACCACGGTATCGCCGGGATCGGGCATATCCTCTTCACGCGCGGCGAACTGCCAGACATTGGGCCACATCTTCTCGTCTTCCAGTGCCGCGAATTCGGCGCTGGTGTAGCGCTCGGTCGATATCGCCGCATCACCCAGCTCCTGGTTTGATTCCATCACCAGATAATCGGGCGCTGGCCGTGTATCGACCGCCAGCATGTCGGTATAGGAGATGCCCGGACAACGGTCCGGGCGATCGACTTTGGGATTTATGTCAACCATCTGCTTTTCCTCAGTTTAATGGCATGCCGATTTCCTCGGCGATATGTTGGTGAACTGCCTGTACGGCAGTTTCATTGGAGCCCAGCACGACATGGAAGTTATCGGGTGCGGTTAAGAGATTGGCATAGCCGTTCGATGCGACGCGATAATCCTCGCTCTGCACAACCGTTGCCGTTGCATCATAGGCCATTTCGCACATGGCTGTGTGAGCGTCATTTTCGATCCCGAACGGCGCATAAACCGCAAACTGACAGCGCGTCTTGCCAACGCCATCGGGGAAAAGACGAAAAACCTGAGTGAAGAAATTGTCCGGAGTGACCGCGCCGAAAAAGACAACGGTGTTAGGGAAGAGATAATGGACGCCGCCATAATCGACCTGCGGCCATTTATGCTCGGGCTTGCCGACAAGGTCGCCAACACTGTTGTCGGGAAATTCAATCCGGTGGTGCCGCCCATACCTATCCACTGAAGCTATGTCGCTATAATGCGTCTGGCCGATCGTCGAGGCATGGAGTGTCGAAAAATGATAGCCTTCGCTATAGGTATCGAGCGCGAATTTCCAGTTGGACTCGGCGGTCAAAATCCCCTTCTTCACCGGCGCCGCCCGATGCAATTCCAGCGCTTCGATCACATTGGCCATAGGCCCGAGATGCGCCGCTGCGTCAATCGGATCCCCGCCGCCTGGCCGCACAAAGATCAGCCCCAGATATTCGGCGCAGGGCAGTTCCAGCAGGTCACGCGCGCCAATCTCGCAGCCTTCGAAACTCTTCTTCGAAGGCTGTCCTATCAGCTTGCCCACCGGATCGAAGGTCCAAGCGTGAAAGGGGCAAGTCACGCGCGCGCGGCGATCGGAATAGGGTTCACTCTCCTCGACCAGCTTGGCTCCACGATGCGTGCACATGTTGCGGAAAGCGCGCGCCACCCCGTCCTTGCCGCGCGTCACGATGATCGACGGGCCTGCGGCATCAAACACGAGCAAATCTCCCGCATGGGGAATATCGCCGGAAAGCCCGGCGACAATGGGCTGGCTAAAGAACAGCTTCGCCCGTTCAACTTCAAACCGCACCGGATCGGTATAGACGCCCTTGTGGAGCGGCAGCGGCCCGGCGGCGCGCTCGGTGTCCTTGGCTTCAACAAGCGCTACTAGCCGCTTTAGCCCGGTACGCGCCATCTCGCGGCGGCGCGCCTGCCAGTTGCGGGCTATTTGGCGATTACCCATGTCCTCACTAAACTCCCATTGCATCTCCATCTGCCATAATGCCATGCCGCGGCTGCATCACAAGCTGTCTCAATCGATAGGAGCGGATAGGGGGATAAGCGCAATCGGACCGGTGATGCAGATCGCCTTTGCGTCACCAGTCTTTGATGCGACCCTCGGGCTAGTCGAGGGTCGAAGCGGATGGAAATTGGGGGTAGCAATCGTTAGTAAAAATTGCGCATCCTAAAAGTTTATACGCGATGATGCGGCCGCAGCGCTTAAACCTTAAGAAAAAAGTTGTCACGGTCTGGCTATTCGCTAACTCATCTGTATTACCATGCGGAGCGCGAAAGCAATAATTTGGCCGCTCGGTTGAGGCATTTTGCGCATTGCACGCTGATGATAACCTGTCTCTATAAGCGTTCCGTAGTGCTGTAAATTTGCAGCTTATATCTGCAATATGCGACATTGCCTGCAGCGGATCAATACGGCAAAGGCTCATCCAACAGCTTGGGCAAGGAGTAACCAGCATGCGCCAGATTGATCATTTCATTGCGGGTGGAGCGGGTGCTGCGCCGGTTCGGTTTGGGGATGTGTATGATCCCAATAATGGTTGCATTCAGGCGCGTGTTGCCTTGGGCGATGCAGCCGTGTTGGAGCGTGCGGTGCAGGCCGCCCTTGCTGCCCAACCCGCCTGGGCCGCGACCAACCCGCAGCGACGCGCGCGGGTGATGTTCGATTTTAAGCGGTTGATCGAAGACAATATGGACGATCTGGCCCATATGCTCTCTGCCGAACATGGTAAGGTGATTGCAGACAGCAAGGGCGATATTCAGCGCGGTCTGGAAGTTATCGAGTTTGCGTGTGGCCTGCCGCATTTGCTGAAAGGCGATTATACCCAAGGGGCGGGGCCTGGCATTGATGTCTATTCGATGCGCCAGCCGCTGGGCGTGGGGGCGGGCATTACCCCGTTCAACTTCCCAGCGATGATCCCCATGTGGATGTTCGGCACGGCCATTGCAGTGGGCAATGCCTTTATCGTGAAGCCATCTGAGCGGGATCCGTCGGTTCCGGTGCGTTTGGCCGAACTGATGCTGGAAGCCGGCGCGCCTGAGGGGATTTTGCAGGTTGTCCACGGCGATAAGGAAATGGTCGATGCCATTTTGGATCACCCGGCGATTGCGGCGGTGAGCTTTGTCGGATCGTCGGACATTGCGCATTATGTGTACCAACGTGGCGTGGCGGCTGGAAAGCGCGTTCAGGCCATGGGCGGGGCCAAGAACCACGGCATTGTCATGCCCGATGCCGATCTGGATCAGGTCGTCAATGATCTGGCGGGCGCGGCTTTTGGTTCGGCGGGCGAACGCTGCATGGCGCTGCCTGTGGTTGTGCCGGTGGGCGATGAGACGGCCGACCGCCTTCGTGAAAAGTTGATCCCGGCGATCCACGCCTTGCGGGTGGGGATCTCGACCGATGCGGGCGCGCATTATGGCCCGGTGGTGACGCAGGCGCATAAGGAAAAGGTCGAAGGCTGGATCCAGACGGGCGTGAATGAAGGCGCTGAACTGGTCGTTGATGGCCGGGGCTTTACGCTTCAGGGCCATGAGAAGGGCTTTTTTGTTGGCCCGACGCTGTTCGACCGGGTGACGACCGATATGTCGTCTTACAAGGAAGAAATCTTCGGCCCGGTGCTTCAGATTGTGCGCGCGCAGAATTTTGAAGAGGCGCTCGCGCTGCCGTCGGCCCACCAATATGGCAATGGCGTTGCCATCTTTACGCGCAATGGCCATGCCGCGCGGGAATTTGCGTCGCGCGTCAATGTCGGGATGGTTGGCATCAACGTACCAATCCCCGTGCCGGTTGCCTATCACAGCTTTGGCGGTTGGAAACGGTCTGGCTTTGGCGATCAGGATCAATATGGCATGGAAGGCATCCGGTTCTGGACGAAGGTGAAGAAGATCACCAGTCGCTGGCCGGATGGGTCTGTTGATGGCGGCAACGCCTTCATCATTCCAACAATGGGGTAATGATGGGCCAATTTGATCTGACCGAAGACCAGCGCGCCATTCAAGAGATGGCCGCGAAGTTCACCGCCGACGCCAT
>JBEDGC010000006.1:0-43781 GCA_041174825.1 Pseudomonadota bacterium
GGTTGGGGGAGGGTTAGCCCCGCAACACCGCCCCCAGTTTCCCCGCAGCCGCCACAACCCGCTCGGCAATCGCCTTCAGATCCTCTTCGCCATAGCTTTTCTCGGTGGGTTGAAGCGTGACTTCGACGGCGAGGGACTTCTGCCCTTCCGGCACGCCTTGGCCTTGGAACTGGTCGAACAGGCGCACGGCAGTGATATTGTCCTTATCCGCACCCTTGAGGGTTCGGATAAGGTCTCCCGCTGCCAACTCTGTCGGGACGAGGAAAGCAAAGTCGCGCTTGACCGCTTGCAGGGCAGGCGGGGTGAAGGCCGGGCGCATGAAACCACCGCCGCCGCGCTTGGCGGGAATGGCGTCGAGGTAAAGCTCTGCCGCCATGACGGTGCCGTCCAGATCAAAGGCCTTGGCAATGCCGGGATGAAGGGCGCCGAAGCTGGCGAGTACGGTTTTCGGCCCAAGGCGCAACGTGGCGGATTGGCCGGGGTGGAAATGCGCGCCGGCTTCTCCCATCACTTGCAGGTTGTCGACAGGCGCACCTGCTGCCGCCAGCAGGGCGATGACTTCGGCCTTGGCATCATAGGCGTCAAAGGCGCGAGCCTTGCCGCTCGCCCATCCGCGCGCGGTGCGTTCCCCGCCGAGAATAAGGCCCAGGGTCGGGCGTTCGCCCTCTGCCAGATAGCGGCGGCCCAGTTCAAACAGGCGCACCGTTTCTGCCCCGCGATCAAAATTGCGCCGCGTGGCGGACAGCAGACCGGGCAGCAGGGATGGGCGCATGACCTTCATGTCCTCACTGATCGGGTTGGCAAGCGTCCATGCGCCGCCGCCAAAGGCCGCCGCTTCCTTTTCAGGAAGGAAGGACCAGTTGATCGCTTCGTTAAGGCCGCGGGCGGCAGCCGTGCGGCGCAGCTTGCGCTCCATCTTTTGCGCGGGCGTCGCGGTGGGCCGGGCCACACCTTCGGCACGCGGCAGCGGGGTGGAGGGCACATTATCAAGCCCGATGATGCGCACCACTTCTTCCACCAGATCGGCCGGGCCATCCACATCGCGCCGCCATGTCGGCGCGGTGACCTGCCAATCGGCCGAAACCGCAAAGCCCAGCGCGGTGAGGATCGCCTTTTGCTGATCTGCGGGCACCTCCACACCACCCAGACGAGCGCAAAGGCCTGTGTCATAGGCCAGCGTCTTTTGGGCCAAGGGCGGCTCACCTGCTCGCACCATGTGAGAGGCTTCGCCCCCACAAATGTCGAGGATCAGGCCCGTCAGAATCGCAACGGCATCGTCGAGAAAGGCGGGATCCACCCCGCGTTCAAAGCGGCTGCGCGCATCAGAGGTGAGGGCGAGTGCCTGACCCGTCTTTGCAATGCGTTCCGGCGTGAAATAGGCGACTTCCAGCAGCAGGTCGGTCGTCGTGTCGGAGCAACCCGAATGTTCACCACCCATAATGCCCGCAATGTCATGCACGCCCGCATCATCCGCAATTACGGTCATGTCGGTGGTGAGGCTATAATCCTTGCCGTTGAGCGCCGTGACTGTCTCACCATCTGTCGCCCGGCGTGCGGAAACGCTGCCAGTCAGCTTCGCCAGATCGTAGGCATGGCTTGGGCGGCCATGGTCCAGCATCACATAATTGGTAATGTCGACCAGCGCAGAGATGGGTCGCTGGCCCGCAGATTTCAGCCGCGCCTGCATCCAGGCCGGGCTGTCACCATTTTTAACACCCCGGATCACGCGCCCGAAAAAGGCGGGGCATCCATCGGCATCGTCAATGCGAATTTCGGTTGGGCAGGCAAAGCCGCCCTCAATCTGTGGGATGCTGAGTGGCTTTAACGTGCCAAGGCCAGATGCTGCCAAATCGCGCGCAATGCCGCGCACGCCCATGCAGTCTTGTCGATTGGGGGTGATGGCGACATCAATAATCGGGTCATCCATCCGGGCATAATCGGCAAAGGAGGAGCCGACAGGGGCGTCGGCGGGCAGTTCGATGATGCCATCATGGTCGTCGCCCAGCTCCAGCTCGCGCGTGGAGCACATCATCCCGTTGGACTCGACGCCGCGAATGGCCGTTTTCTTCAAAACCATGCCATTGGCGGGAACAACAGCGCCTTCTAGGCCGAAGACGCCGACCAGCCCGGCCCGCGCATTGGGCGCGCCGCACACGACTTGCACTGCGCCATCGCCTGCATCGACTGTCAGCACTTGCAGCTTGTCTGCCTGTGGGTGGCGTTCCGCCGTCAGCACCTTGGCGATGCGGAACCCAGTCAGCTTTTCAGCCGGGTTTTCAATGCCTTCCACTTCCAGCCCAATGCGGTTGAGCGCATCGGCGACGCCATGAATATCGGCATCGGTGTCGAGGTGATCCTTCAGCCACGAAAGGGAGAATTTCATGCCAAGTCTCCCTTTCGTGCCCCGGACTGTGATCCGGGGCCCAGAATCAAAAGCGTTAAAAACTTCATGCGCCCACTCCTCCGCTCAAGGTGGGGACATCGAGGGCTGCAAACCCATAATGTTTGAGCCAGCGCAAATCGCCATCGAAGAAAGCGCGCAAATCATCCATCCCATATTTGAGCATGGCCAGCCGGTCGACGCCGGTGCCAAAGGCAAAGCCCTGATATTCATTGGGGTCGAGGCCACAGGCTTCAATGACGCGCGGGTGAACCATGCCGGACCCCAAAACTTCCATCCAACCTTCGGACCCACCAATGACGCGCTTGCCGTTGACCAGCGTATAGCCAACATCAACTTCCGCACTCGGCTCGGTAAAGGGGAAATAGCTGGGCCGCATCCGCAGCACGACATCGTCCCGTTCAAAAAACGCTTTGAGGAAGGTTTCCAGCGTCCATTTCAAATGGCCCAAATGAATGCCCTTGTCGATCACAAGGCCTTCAATCTGGTGGAACATAGGCGTGTGCGTGGCATCGCTGTCGGACCGATAGACGCGCCCCGGCGCAATGATGCGGATCGGCGGCTTCTGCTGCAACATGGTGCGGATCTGGACGGGGGATGTATGGGTGCGCAGCAACATTTTCTTGCCATCCACCGCCTTGTCGTCGGGGAAGTAGAATGTGTCGTGCATGGCCCGCGCCGGGTGCGTTTCGGGGATGTTGAGCGCGGTGAAATTATGCCAATCGTCCTCGATTTCCGGCCCTTCGGCAACGGCAAAGCCCATATCGGCAAAGATTTCGGCCAGCTCATCCATCACTTGCGCGACGGGATGCACAGAGCCTGCGGCAATTTCCGGCGCAGGCAGGGACATGTCCAGACGCTCGGTCGCCAGGCGTGCATCAAGTGCTGCCGTCTCCAGCGCCGCCTTTTTCGCACCGATCGCCGCTGTTACGGCTTCGCGCAGGCTATTGATCGCAGCACCTGTGGTCTGGCGCTCTTCGGGCGACATCTGCCCCAAAGTCTTCAACAGCGCAGAGATGCTGCCCTGCTTACCCAACAGGTCAATGCGGACAGCCTCCAACGCGTCCAGCGTCGCCGCCGCGTCAATCGCGCTGAGCGCGTGCGAATTTAGGGATGCAAGATCGGTCATAGCCTGTGCCTGATAAGCAAATGGGCGCGAACGGCAAGCACCGTTCACGCCCATTTGCGCTTTTACGAAATGGGGCTGTTAGGCTGCCTTAGGCAGCGCCGCCTTCGCCTGCGCGATGATGGCGCTAAATGCACCAGCTTCGTTCATGGCGAGATCGGCCAGAACCTTGCGGTCCAGCTCAACGCCAGCCAGCTTCAGGCCATGCATGAACTGACCATAGGTCAGGCCTTCGACGCGAACAGCAGCGTTGATACGCTGGATCCAAAGCGCACGGAAGGTGCGCTTCTTCGCCTTGCGGTCGCGATAGGCATATTGGCCAGACTTTTCGACAGCCTGACGGGCGATGCGAATCGTATTCTTCCGACGGCCGTAAAAGCCTTTGGCGGCGTCTAGGATACGCTTATGTTTGGCGTGCGTGGTTGTCCCGCGCTTAATGCGTGTCATGGTCTCGCGCTCCTTATCTTAGGCCGTAGGGGGCCCAGGCTTTGACGGCCGCTGTATCAGCGTCAGACAAAACAGAGGTGCCGCGATTTTGGCGGATATACTTGCCATTATGGCTGATCAGCCGGTGGCGTTTGCCAGCAACGCCGTGTTTCAGCTTGCCGGTGGCGGTCATCTTGAAGCGCTTCTTGACGCCGCTCTTCGTCTTCAGTTTGGGCATTTTCGTCCTTTCAAATTCGACGATTTCGCATCAGCCGTGGCAGCCCTTTCAGCCAGGCCGATCGCATAACAATCGTGCGGAAGAGCGCGCTATTAGGCAGCGCGGGCAAAAAAGGCAAGTCCAACCCTGCAGGAAAGCTGAGTTGACGATTCCCGCCCACCATGGCAGGGGCCGCTCTGCCGCGGGTGTAGCTCAATGGTAGAGCAGAAGCTTCCCAAGCTTAAGACGAGGGTTCGATTCCCTTCACCCGCTCCAGCTTTCCATCTTTAAGACTGGCGGCCATGCGCTGATGGGTTAGAGATGCCTTTATTCAGGGCAGGGTGGAGATTCAGGTGACGGCACAGGCGCATAAGGAACAGGCCATTCCGCCTGCCATCCGGTTTCTACTGAGCACCATCCTGCTCAACGCCATTGGCTTTGGCATCATCATTCCGGTCATGCCGGAATTGGTGATGGATTTGGGCCATGCCAGCCTGTCTGAGGCGACGGCCATTGGGGGGTCGCTCTCGCTGCTTTATGCCGCGACGCAATTTGTCTTTGGCCCCTTGGCGGGCAATTTGTCCGATCGTTTTGGGCGGCGCCCCGTTTTGCTCGGCTCGCTCTTTGGCTTTTCGGCGGATTTTCTGGTGCTGGCCTTCGCGCCCACTTTGGGCTGGCTGTATTTTGGGCGGTTCCTCTCGGGCATCTTCGGCGCGTCCAACGCGCCGGCGCAATCGGCCATTGCCGATCTTGTGCCGCCAGATGGGCGGCCTCGCCTCTTTGGCTTTATCGGCGCGGCCTTTGGCATTGGTTTTGTCATTGGCCCCGTGATTGGCGGGTTGCTGGGGGAATTGGGCCATCGGGTTCCCTTCTTCGCCGCCGCGGCCTTGGCCCTTGCGAATTTTATCTATGGGATGATTGTCTTTCCAGAGACGCTAAAGCCGGAAAATCGGCGCTCTTTTGATTGGCGGCGGGCCAATCCGGTCGGCTCCCTGCTCAATGTGCGCAAGCTGCCGGGCATCCTGCCGCTCGCCATTGTCTATATCCTCTGGCAGGTCGCGAGCCTCATCTATCCGATGATTTGGAATTTCTACACCTATGGCCGGTTCGGCTGGACATCGGGCATGGTCGGCCTGTCGCTCGCCGGGGTGGGCCTTGGCATGGCGCTGGTGCAGACCTTTGTGACGGGCCGTCTCGTCCGCACCTTGGGGGAGCGACAGGCGGCCATGCTCGGCATTGGCATCGGGGCGCTCTCCATGGCGGCCTATGCCTTTGCGCCTTATGGTTGGCTGGCGCTGCTGCTGATCATCCCAATGGTGTTTCAAGGGCTCGCCCATCCGGCGTTAACGGCCATGATGTCGCGCCGCGCGACGGCAGATACGCAAGGGGAGGTTCAGGGCTTTGCCTCGAGCCTGATGGCGCTGGGGTCGATCATCGCGCCGTCTGTGTTCAATCCGCTGCTGGCTTGGTTCACGGGCCCGGCGGCCCCGGTTGAGTTTTGGGGCGCGGCCTTTCTGGCTGCGGCGGTCATTGCGGGCCTTGCGCTCATCCTGCTTTGGCAGATGCGGTCTTTGGGTGCAGAGGCCCGGCCCTAGGCGTCAAATCCCGCCGATCACGCCCTCGCGGCCCAATTTGGCCAATTCCGCGATCAGCGCCTGTGCGCAGGCATCTAGTCCGGCTTGATCGACCGAGCGGATGACGAAGTTGGACCCAACCTTGCCTTCGCGGAAAAAGGGGTAGCTGCCAATCTGGCATCCCTCATGCGCCTTTTCGACGGCGGCGAGCATGTCGGAGATTTCGCTCTCGGCCACCCAGCAGCCCACCGATTGAGAGAGAAGCGGGCGGCCGCCCTCCAGCGTGCCGGTCAGGGCGTCGAGCATCCCGGCGGTGATGTGCGGCACGCCGGCCATGATGAAGATATTGCCATGGCGAATGCCGGGCGCGCCCGACATGCGATTGGGAATGAGATCCGCGCCATCGGGCACGCGGGCCATGCGCAGCCGGGCTTCGGTCACGCCGCCGCGCGCGTCATAATAGGCATGGAGCATCGCGCTCGCCTCTGGGTGGATCACAACGCCCACGCCCAGCGCCTTGGCAATGGCATCCACCGTAATGTCATCATGCGTCGGGCCAATGCCGCCGGTGGTGAAGAGATAGTCATAGCGTCCGCGCAGGGCGTTCACGCAATCGACAATTTCCTCTTCAATATCAGGAACGATCCGCACTTCGCGCAGGCGGATGCCTTGCAGGTTCAGCCAGAGCGCAATCTGGCTCACATTCTTGTCCTGCGTGCGGCCGGACAAAATCTCATCGCCAATGACCGCAAGGGCGGCCGTCCAAATACGGTCTGTGCTCATAGCTCAAGGGCTATAGCGCAGCGGACCGGTCTGGAAAGCCCCCACAAAAGAACCGGGGTGCCGAAAACGGAAAATGCCCGCCAGATTGCTCCGGCGGGCACCTTTTCCTCCCCAGGAAACCTGTTGTCCTGTCTGGGCTTAACGGCCCATGGCGCTGCCAAGGCGATGGTATAGGCGCGAGAATTTGATCGACTCTGGCTTGTCCTTCACCACTTCAAGATAATGAAGCACGGCTTCGCGGAGCAATTCAAAATCCTCCGTGGACAGGACGGCGCGGGACCGAGATGGTTCTGTCATGATGCTCTCCTTTCTTGCGCTGTGGATCAGCCGAACTGGTTCATCGTGTTATGGGCGCCACCGGCCTTCAGCGCGGCTTCGCCTGCGAAATATTCCTTATGATCATCACCAATGTCGGATCCCGACATGTTCTGGTGTTTCACACACGCAATGCCTTCGCGGATTTCCTTGCGCTGCACGCCCGCAACATAGCCGAGCATGCCGGCATCGCCGAAATATTCTTTGGCCAAATTGTCGGTCGAAAGGGCGGCTGTGTGATAGGTCGGCAGCGTGATCAAATGGTGGAAAATGCCCGCCCGCTTGGCGCCATCGGCTTGGAATGTGCGAATGCGCTTGTCCGCGGCCACGCCCAATTCGGTGTCGTCATATTTGGCGTTCATCAGATCAGCCCGGTCATAAGCGGCCACATCCAGACCTTCAGCGACCATGGCGTCATACACCTGCTGACGGAAATTGAGCGTCCAGTTGAAGCTGGGTGAGTTGTTGTAAACGAGCTTTGCCTTCGGAAAGACCTCGCGGACACGGTCCATCATGCCCGCAATTTGTTCAACATGCGGCTTTTCGGTTTCGATCCAGAGCAGATCAGCGCCGTTCTGCAGCGAGGCGATGCAATCCAGCACGCAGCGATCTTCGCCTGTGCCGGGGCGGAATTGGAACAGGTTGGACGGCAGGCGCTTTGGCCGCAGCAGCTTGCCATTGCGGTTGAGCACAACGTCCCCATTGCGGGCCGTGGACGGATCAATCTCTTCGCAATCGAGGAAGCTATTATACTGATCACCAAGGTCACCGGGTTCGTTGGACACAGCGATTTGCTTGGTCAGGCCAGCGCCCAGCGAGTCGGTGCGGGTGACGATGATGCCATCCTCAACGCCAAGCTCGAGGAACGCATAACGGCAGGCGCGCACCTTCGCCAGGAAGTCTTCATGCGGCACCGTGACCTTGCCGTCCTGATGGCCGCACTGCTTTTCGTCCGACACCTGATTTTCGATCTGCAGCGCGCAGGCCCCAGCTTCGATCATCTTCTTGGCCAGCAAATAGGTGGCTTCCGCATTGCCAAAGCCGGCATCAATATCGGCGATGATCGGAACGACATGGGTCTGGAAATTCTCAATCTTGCCCATGATGTCGGCTTCCTTCGCCGCATTGCCCGCCGCGCGGGCGGCGTCGAGATCGCGGAACAGCAGGTTCAGTTCACGCGAATCTGCCTGACGTAGGAAGGTGTATAGTTCTTCGATCAGCGCGGGGACGCTGGTCTTTTCGTGCATGGACTGATCGGGCAGCGGCCCAAAGTCAGAGCGCAGAGCGGCAACCATCCAGCCGGAAAGATAGAGGTATTTGCGCTTGGTCGTGCCGAAATGCTTTTTGATGGAAATCATCTTCTGCTGCGCGATGAAGCCATGCCAGCAGCCGAGCGACTGGGTGTAATGGGCCGGGTCGGCATCATAAGCGGCCATGTCTTCGCGCATGATCTTCGCTGTGTAGCGAGCAATGTCGATCCCGGTGCGAAACTGGTTCTGCAACCGCATCCGCGCGACTGATTCGGGGTTGATGCCGTCCCATGTGCCGCCCTTGGTGGCCCGAAGTGCGGCCATGTCCGAAATATGCTGCTGATACGACATTTACATCATCCTTTTCTTGTCGACGCGGCAAGGCCGCCCGAATCCTTGATTTATGAGGCTCAATGTCGGCGCATTCGCAGCGGTGGGCCAGCAACTTCTGTAAAAATTGTTGTGTCGGGGTCGGTAAATCCTGTGCTTATCTTGTCATTCTGTAAATATATGACAATATCGCTTCATGTCCGATCAAAAGCTTTTTGCAGGCCATGCCGTTCGCCGTATCCGCCGCGCCTCTGGCCTCACTCAGTCTGCTATGGCGGACACGCTGGGGATTTCGCCCTCTTATCTCAACCTGATTGAGCGCAACCAGCGGCCTTTGACCGCGGCCTTGATGCTGCGTCTGGCGGATCGGTTTGATTTTGATCCCCGCACCTTGTCTGGGGCCGCACCTGGTGGCGGGGTAGAGGCGATGCGCCGCCGTTTGTCTGATCCGCTCTTTGCCGATTTGTCGCTGGACCGGGCCGCCATTGCGGACTGGATCGCGCTTGCACCGGAGGCAGCTGAGGCGTTTGCGCGCGCTTTTGATCGCGCACGAGGCGCACCCGACGGCGCCAGCGTCTTGATCGGCGATCCCATTACCGAGGTGCGCCAAGAAATTGAACGGTGGCGCAATCACTTCTCTGATCTCGATGCGCAGGCAGAGGCGCTGGCCGATGACCTGCGACTTGGGTCAGGCGATTTGTACGGCGCAGTTGCAGAGCGACTGCGCGTCAAGCACCAGCTGACGATCCGTGTCCTTCCCGTTGACGTGATGCCTGATCGGCTCCGGCGGCTCGACCTTCACGCCCGCCAGCTCCAATTATCAGAAGTGCTCGATCCAGCCTCCCGCACTTTTGCTGCGGCGTTTCAACTGGCTCAGCTCGAGGCGCGGGCGGAAATTGAGGCGCTGGTGTCTGGTGCCACCTTTGCTGAACGCGCAGGGGAGCGGCTTTATCGCCGCCATCTCACAAGCTATTTCGCCGCCGCGCTGATGATGCCCTATGCCCGGTTTCTGCGCGCCTGCGAGGCGACGGGCTATGATCTGGATCTGCTCCAGCGCCGCTTTGGTGCGGGTTTTGAACAAATTGCCCATCGGCTGACCACATTGCAGCGCGTCGGTGCGCGGGGTCTGCCCTTCTTCATGGTGCGGATCGACCGGGCGGGCCAATCCTCCAAACGCTATGCCGGGGCGAGCAATTCACCGCTGGTTGAGGGCGATCTGCGCTGCCCATTATGGTCGCTCCACAATGGCTTTGACCGGCCCGGCGTCCTCCAGCGTCAGTTGATTGAATTGGAAGATGGCAGTCG
This sequence comes from Pseudomonadota bacterium, assembly GCA_041174825.1. Lineage (GTDB taxonomy): Bacteria > Pseudomonadota > Alphaproteobacteria > Sphingomonadales > Sphingomonadaceae > Aquisediminimonas. The sequence goes on from JBEDGC010000006.1 coordinate 9,728, forward strand.
ATGGTTCACGCTGGCGCGCACGGTGCATCCGCAAGCTAGTCGGGCAGGGGGCGTGGATGCAGAATTTGTCGTTGGCTTGGGAGTAGAGGCCAGTCTTGCAACGACGCTCGCCGCTGCACGCGGGGTCGATTTGGTGGGCGGGCAGGCCACCCCGGTCGGGCTGGGCTGTCGGCAATGCCTGCGCCCAGATTGCCCGCAACGCAGCCATCCACCGACCGGCCGCGTCCTCACCTTCAACGAGCGCGAACGCGGCCTGACACCCTTTGCCTTCGCGGGGGATTAGGTCTCGATTACCCGGCCTTTGACAGTCGCAAGGTCACGCGCCACACGGGGCTATGGATAAAGATTTGCTGCTTCGTATCGCAGAGGCGCTGGAGCGTCTGTCGCCGACTGTAGACCAAGGGCCGCTGCCCGATGCGCCTGCTTTTGTCTGGCAAGCTGGGCAATTGGCAGTGGCGCAAGGTTTCCGGCCCGTCGCGCTTGATCTGCTGGCGGGTGTCGACAGCCAAAAAGCCGCTATTCTTGAGAATAGCCAGAGACTGGCCTCTGGCCATGCGGCGCACGATATTCTGCTCTGGGGAGCGCGCGGCTCTGGAAAGTCCGCCTTGGTCAAATCGACAACTGCGACTGTGCAGGCGGGTGGGAAACCGCTTCGGCTGGTTGAGGTGTCCTGTGATGATCTCGATCGCCTGCCAGATCTCTTTGCCCTACTCGCTCGTGATGGGCGTTCCACCATTGTCTTCATTGACGATATTGGCTTTGAACAGGCCGATCCCCGGATGCGGCATATCCGCTCTGTGCTCGATGGTGGGCTTGCCGCGCGGCCGGCCCATGTCCGCTTGTATGTAACGGCCAATCGCCGCCACATTGTTCCGCGCAATTTGGAAGAACAGGCCAGCGCAATCAATCCGCGCGATGTGGTTGATGATAATTTGGCGCTCGCTGATCGATTTGGCCTCAGCCTTGGCTTCCACACCTGTACGCAGGATGATTGGCTTGAAATGGTCGCGGGCTATGCGCGTTACCTCGGCGTCAGCTTTGACCGCCAAGAGGCACTGACGTGGCTCACCCAACGCGGCGCACGCTCGGGCCGCATGGCTTGGCATTATGCGGTCGAGCTGGCGGGCCGGGCCGGAAAGACGATTTAACCCGTCAATTGCTCCACCATTTCAGCCAGTTCTAACCAGCGCTCCTCGGCCGCATCGCGTTCGGCGCGCAGGCGGTCAATGGACTTGGTGAGTTCAGCAAAGCGGGCCGGGTTTTTCGTGTAAAGATCTGGGTCTGACAGGGCAGTTTCCGCAGCCTCTATTTCCCGGCCCAATTCTTCAACCCGATTGGGGAGGAGGTCATAATCGCGCTGATCTTTGTAGCTCAGCTTCGTCTGTGCCTTGGGGCGTTCTGGCGCTAGGGCCGCTGCCGCTGTTTTTGGCTTTGCGGACGTTTTTGGCGCGTCGCGTTTGCGCTCCCAATCGGCATAGCCTCCGGCCACAATGTCCACTTTGCCGGAACCATCAAGGCCAAGCGTCAAGGTAACGGTGCGATCCAGAAAGTCGCGGTCGTGGCTCACAATCAGGACGGTGCCGTCATAATCGGCAATCACTTCCTGCAACAGGTCAAGCGTTTCCAGATCCAGATCGTTCGTCGGTTCATCCAGCACAAGCAAATTGGATTGGCGGGCAAATTCTCGCGCGAGCAATAGTCGGGCCTGTTCCCCGCCGGACAAGGTGGCGACGCGCGCTTCAGAAAGTTCGGGATCGAAGAGAAACTCCTTCAAATAGCCCTTAATATGCTTTTTCTCGCCGCGCACGGTGACCCAATCCCCGCCATCGGCCAGCACGTCGCGCACGCGCTTATCGCCGCTCAACAGCGCGCGCTGTTGATCAATGACAATGCCATTGAGCGTTTTTGCGCGCGTTATGCTGCCGTCATCCGGTGCGACTTCTCCGGTCAGGAGCTTGAGCAAGGTTGTCTTGCCGGTGCCATTGGCTCCAACAATGCCAATCCGGTCGCCGCGCTGAATGCGCAGGGTGAAGTTGCGGATCAGTGTGCGCTCGCCAAAGGATTTGCTGACGCCTTCGGCAGAAATGACGGATTTGGACCGAACATCATCGCTTTCAACCGCCAGCTTGGCGGCCCCCGCCGGACCAATCATCGCAGCGCGGGCGGCGCGCATCTGATTGAGTTTTTCAAGCCGCCCCTGATTGCGCTTGCGCCGTGCGGTCACGCCGCGCTGTAGCCAATGGAGTTCAAGCTTCAGCTTCGCATCCATTTTCTCGGCGGCCCGCGTCTCTTCGGCATAGATTTTTTCCTGCCAGGCCTCGAACCCACCAAAGCCGACTTCCGCGCGGCGCACATGGCCACGATCCAACCATAAAGTCTGTTTGGTCAGGCGGGTTAGAAAGGTTCGGTCATGGCTGATGACAAGGAAGGCCCCCCGAAACCGGTTGAGCCAATCTTCCAGCCAGTCAATGGCCGCCAAATCCAGATGGTTGGTCGGTTCATCCAGCAACAACACGTCCGGGTTCATCGCTAATGCGCGGGCAATGGCGGCGCGCCGCCGTTCCCCGCCTGAGGCTGTCGCGGACTCGCGCGACAGGTCGATCCCCAATTGTCCGGCAATGGCCTCGACTTCGTGAAGCGGCGGCCCATTGGTGCCAGAAACGGCATAGTCCCGCAGCGTTGCAAATCCGGTCAGATCGGGTTCCTGCTCTAACAGCACGACATTGGTTCCCGGCACAATCGTGCGGCGGCCTTCATCGGCCTCAACGCGATTGGCAAGCAGTTTGAACAGCGTGGTTTTCCCTGCACCATTGCGCCCAATCAGCGCCAACCGATCACGTTCGCCGACATAGATATCAAGGCCGCGAAGCAGCCACCCCGATCCTTGGACGAGCCCAAGGCCCTCATAACTTAAAACTGGTGCTGACATGTGACCGAACCGGGTTAGGAAAAGATTAAGCGGCTTTTTGAGGCCGCACGTCTATTCATGGATTATTCAATTCAGCCTGCTATGCGCTCAAATCGTGTCTGACAATAACGCCTCGATAAAGCTGTGCGCTCTTCTTCTCATCGGCCTGTTGCTGGTGCCCCCCGTATCGGCGCAGATGGGCCGCCGGGGAGAGCAGGATGCCGCGATGCACGCAACACGGCGTGGATCTGTTTTGTCGTTACGCGATATTGAGGGGACGATTGTTCCCGCCATGAAGCGCCGGGGCGCAAATTACATTGGTGCCGAATATGATTCGGATGTGATGCGCTATCGTTTGAAGTTTGTGCGAGGATCATCGGTGATCTGGGTTGATGTCGATGGCCGCACGGGTGCTGTTCTTGCGCAAGCTGGAGATTGAAGCATGGCGCGAGACCGCAACGGGGTAAAGGAGAGTGCATGCGCATCCTGATTGTTGAAGACGAACCGACCCTTGGTCGACAGTTGAAATCCACGCTTGAGCAGACGGGCTATGCCGTCGACTTGGCGACTGATGGAGAGGATGGCCATTTCATGGGCGCGACTGAAGCCTATGACGCGATCATCCTTGATCTGGGCCTGCCCGAAGTAGATGGCCTGACGGTGCTGGACCGCTGGCGCAAAGAGGGCCGGGCGACCCCCGTTCTGGTGCTGACCGCGCGCGACAGCTGGTCAGATAAGGTGGCCGGGCTGGACGCCGGGGCAGATGATTATCTCGCCAAGCCGTTCCAGACGCAGGAATTGATTGCGCGCCTTCGGGCGCTCATCCGGCGGGCATCCGGCAATGCCTCATCCGAATTGGTGGCGGGTTCGGTTCGGCTGGACACCCGTTCTGGCCGTGTGACTTTGGCGGGTGAGCCCGTCAAAATGACGGCGCAGGAATATAAGCTCCTGAGCTATCTTTTGCATCACAAGGGCAAGGTGGTGAGCCGGACGGAATTGATCGAACATATTTATGATCAGGATTTTGACCGGGATTCCAACACGATCGAAGTGTTCGTCACCCGTATCCGCAAAAAATTGGGGCAGGATGTGATCACGACCATCCGGGGTCTTGGCTATAGCCTGGAAGATCCGGCTGCCTGACATGACTGGAGCTGTGACGCGACAGCCGGGTGCTTCGCTTGGCCGGCGCATGATCTTGATCGCTAGCGGCTGGATTGCGATCCTATTGTTTGGCGGCGGTCTTGCGCTAGATCGCGTTCTAACCCGCGCTGTCACGAATAACTTCGATTCTGGGCTTGAATATATGATGACGCAAATGATTGCGTCGGCAGAAATTGGGCCAGATGGCGAAGTACGCCTCAACCGCCCGCTGGGGGATCAGCGGTTTCTTGAGCCTTATTCGGGCATGTATTGGCAGGTGAGCGGGCCGGGCTATGATCCTTTTCGGTCGCGCTCGTTGTGGGATCAGGCGTTGCAGATCAACCCCTCTCATGGCGATGATAAGCCCCATTTTTACGACAGCAGCGAAATCCCTAAAGAGCAGCTTCGGATTGTGGAGCGGGATGTCTATCTGCCGACCTCCAAAACCCGCTGGCGTTTTCAAGTCGCCCAAGCGCGCGCCTCACTGGATGCGCAGATTGAGACCTTGCGTGGCACCATTGTTAAAAGCTTCGCAGTCCTTGCTCTTGGCCTGATTGGCATGGTTGCGTTGCAGACGCTCTATGGCCTCTGGCCGCTGCGACGGTTGCAAGTGGCGATTGCGGAAATGCGCGCAGGCCGCGCCCGTCGAATCGAAGCGCGGACGCTTCCGAGCGAAGTCGAGCCTCTGGTGGTGGAGTTGAACGGCCTGCTGGCGCATGATGAGAAGCAGGCGCAAGAGGCGCGCGAGCATGCTGGAAATCTAGCTCATGCGCTGAAAACACCGCTGACCGTCATCATGAATGCGGCAACAGCGGCGGCCCCGGATTTGAATGAGACAGTTATCCGGGAGGCGGCAACCATGCGCCGTCAGGTCGATCATCATTTGGCGCGGGCGCGCGCCATTGGTCGGCGGGGTCATGCGCATAGTCGGGCGGATGTCTGGCCTATGCTTCAATCGGTGGAGCGGGCTGTGGCGCGGCTTTATCCGCATGTTCGAATCGATATGGATGGGGAGAAAGCGCTCGCTGCACGGGTTGAACGACAGGATCTGGAAGAGATTCTGGGCAACCTCATAGAGAATGCCGCGAAATATGGCGGAGGCAGCGTGTTTGTCACGGTGCAAAAGGGCGGGGATTTTGCAGAGCTGCTGGTTGAAGATGATGGTGTGGGAATTACCGCGCAAGATCGCGACCGCCTGTTCAATCGGGGTGTTCGGCTGGACAGTTCAAAGCCCGGGACTGGCCTTGGTCTTGCCATCGTCCGCGACGTGGCGGAATTGTATAATGGCACGATTTCGCTCGAACAAAGCGAGGATATGGGCGGCTTGCTGGCCCGACTCAGGCTTCCGCTCGCAGCCTGATCTGCGTTGTGGCTTAGTCCGTCCCAATGACCCCGCGCAGGCTGAAATGGGTCACCAGCCGATGCACGCCGGGTAGTGCCGCCAGAACTTCACGGTGCACCCGTTCAAAACTGTCCGTCTCGGGCACTTCGGCTTTGAGCAAATAATCATATTCCCCACTCATCAGATGCGCCTCGGCGACGAGTGGTTCGGTGCGGATCGCGGTTTCAAATAACTCCATCGTTTCGCGGCGCTGATCGACCAAGGTAACAGAAACAAAAACGGTCGATGGATTGCCCCGTGCGCGGCGGGACAGGCGGGCTGCATAGCCCGTGATCAAGCCGGCGTCTTCCAACTGTTTCACGCGACGATGCGCGGCCGAGGGGGACAGACCAACTTGCGCGCCCAGCCGTTCACTGGTCAGCGTCGAGTCCGCCGAAAGAGCAGACAAGATTTTCGCGTCGAGGGCATCCATTTAGATTAAAATCCCAAAATAGTGACAAGAGACAGGATGTAATCCCAATTTCGCCATCCGAATAGGTGATCTTTGCAAGCACTTCCAGCCCAATCTGCCCTATAAAACTCTCAAAGTTCAGCTGTGGAGAGTGTCATGAAGATTGGGGTGCCGAAAGAAATCAAGGTTCATGAATATCGCGTTGGTCTGACGCCGCCGTCTGTGGCGGAACTGGTCGCCGCCGGGCATGAGGTGTTTGTGGAAACGGGCGCTGGCGCGGGCATTGATTTCGACGATGCGGCTTATACCGCCGTTGGCGCGCAGATTTTGGGCACGGCGGCTGAAGTGTTCAAAGCAGCCGATATGATCGTGAAGGTGAAGGAGCCGCAAGCCCGCGAGATCGCCCTGCTCGAGGCACGCCACACCCTCTTCACCTATCTCCATCTGGCCGCCGATAAAGATCAGGCCCTTGGCCTGATGAAATCAGGGGCAACGTGCATCGCTTATGAAACGGTCACGGCACCCAACCGTTCGCTTCCCCTCCTAAAGCCCATGTCCGAAGTCGCAGGCCGCATGGCGGTGCAGGTGGGCGCGCATTATCTGGAGAAAGAACAGGGTGGGCGCGGCATTTTGCTGGGCGGTGTGCCCGGCGTCGCGCCAGCCAAGGTCGCCATTTTGGGCGGCGGGGTATCTGGGCTGAATGCCGCGCAAATGGCCGTCGGCTTGCGCGCCGACGTGACCATTTACGATATCAGCAATGATCGTCTGGCGGAACTCGACACCCATTTCGGCAATTCGATTAAGACGGCCTATGCGTCGAAGGCGGCAATTGCAGCTGCTGTTGCCAATGCCCATCTCGTCATCGGTGCGGTCCTTGTGCCGGGTGCGGCTGCGCCAAAGCTGGTGACGCGCGATATGCTCAAGACCATGAAGCGCGGGTCGGTTCTGGTCGATATTGCGATTGATCAGGGTGGTTGCTTTGAGACGAGCCATGCGACAACCCATGCAGACCCTGTCTTCGTGGAAGAAGGCGTTATTCATTATTGCGTCGCGAATATGCCGGGCGCTGTCGCACGCACATCTGCCTTTGCGCTCAACAATGCGACCTTGCCGTTCGCGCTGCGTATTGCCAATTTGGGGGCCGAACGCGCTATGGCTTTGGATCCGCATCTGGCCGCCGGGCTCAATGTCGCAGGCGGCGCCATCCGCCATCGCGCTGTGGCAGAGGCGCTGGATCTGCCGTTCGAGGCTTAGATCTCTTCCATTTTCCCGGCGGCGTGTTTCTGCTAAATAGGGGGAATGAATGAACGCGTTGATCGATATCTGGCCCGGATAGGCTTTTCGCCGTGAGGCATGGCGTGGTCTTGGCCGCGCCATTTGCCTTTCGCATTGCCCTTCTTCGTCGCCCATAATGGGCCAATATCGCACAGGATCCACTCATGCCCCGCAATTATGATATCGCTGAACTTAAGCGCCTTGATGTCGCGCACCATCTGCCTGCCCAGCAAGATTATAAGCTGATTGAGTCGATGGGCGGCAGCCGCATCGTGACCCATGCCGAAGGCTGTTATATTTTTGATGGCGATGGCAACCGCATATTGGATGGCATGGCAGGCCTGTGGTGCGTGAATGTCGGCTATGGCCGCGACGAACTGGCAGATGTGGCCGCAGAGCAGATGCGCGAGCTGCCTTTTTACAATACTTTCTTCAAAACCGTTACACCACCAACGGTGTTGCTGGCCGAAAAAATCGCCAAGCTGACGGGCTATCGCCTGCCCCATATTTTCTTCAATGCCTCCGGTTCAGAGGCGAACGACACGGTGTTCCGGATGGTGCGCCATTATTGGAAGCTCAAAGGACAGCCAAAGCGCACGGTCTTCATCTCGCGCTGGAATGCCTATCATGGTTCAACCGTGGCCGGTGTATCGCTCGGCGGGATGACGTTCATGCATGAACAGGGTGATTTGCCCGTCCCCGGCGTTGAACATGTCCGCCAGCCTTATTGGTTCAATGAAGGCCGGGATATGTCGCCAGAGGATTTTGGCCTTGTCTGCGCGAAGGCGATTGAGGACAAGATCCTCGAAGTTGGCCCAGAAAATGTTGCTGCGTTCATCGGCGAGCCGATCCAGGGCGCGGGCGGTGTCATTATTCCACCTGCCAATTATTGGCCAGAGGTAGAGCGCATCTGTCGCAAATATGGCATTTTGCTTGTGTGTGATGAGGTCATTTGCGGCTTTGGGCGCACGGGCAATTGGTGGGGCCATGAAACCGTTGGGGTCTCGCCAGATATCATCGCCATGGCAAAGGGCCTGTCCTCTGGATATATGCCCATTTCTGCGACAGCCGTGTCGAAAGACATTGTCGATGTGCTGAAAACCGGCGGCGATTTTGTTCACGGCTTCACCTATTCCGGCCACCCAGTGGCTGCTGCCGTCGCGCTGCGGAATATTGAGATACTGGAGCGGGAGCATTTGATTGAGCGCACCCGCACAGAGACGGGTCCTTATCTGGCGAAGGCGCTCGCGACGCTCAATGATCATCCGTTGGTGGGGGAAACGCGCTCGGTCGGACTGATTGGCGCTGTAGAAATTGTCGCCGATAAGAAAAGCGGCGCGCGCTTTGGTGGGGCTGAAGGAACAGCAGGGCCGATGGTGCGTGATTTGTGCATTGAAAACGGCCTTATGGTGCGCGGCATTCGCGATACGATTGTCATGTGTCCGCCGCTCATCATCTCAACCGAACAGATTGACACGATGATTTCGATCATTCGCCACGCGCTTGATCTTGCCGCGCCAAAATTGACGGCTGGTTAACCAACGCTGCGTTAGACACCGGGGATGATGTCCCCGGTTCGGCGTAAGCAGCATATCCTGATCGTCTTTGGCACTCGGCCAGAGGCGATCAAGATGGTTCCTGTTGTTCAAGCGCTCAAGGTGCAGCCGAGTGTCCGGACAACACTGTGCGTGACCGCACAGCACCGCAAAATGCTCGATCAGGTGTTGAGCATTGCGGGTTTGAAGCCCGATATTGATCTGGATCTGATGCTACCCAACCAGTCGCTGGGGGATCTTTTGGCGCGTATGGTGACGGCAGTCGGCATGGTCCTGGATCGTGAACGGCCAGACCGGGTGCTTGTGCATGGCGATACCATGACGGCATTTGCAACGGCACTAAGCGCTTATTATCGGCGGATCCCGATCGCTCATGTCGAAGCAGGCTTGCGCACCGGGGATGCCGATAATCCTTGGCCGGAAGAAGCCAATCGCCGCGCTATCCCGGTCATGGCCGATCTCCATTTTGCACCCACGGATTTGGCGGCGCAGGCGTTGATTCAAGAAGGGGTGGACCCCGCCTTCGTCCACGTCACAGGAAATACGGTGGTGGATGCGCTAAACGCCACACGCACCGCGCTGGCCGCGGATGCGCGCCTTGCCGCCGGCTTGGATGCGCTTGCCGCAAAATTGTCTGGCAAACATCTGGTTTTGGTAACGGCGCACCGCCGGGAAAATTTTGGGTTGGCGATGCACAGAATAGGGGCAGCCTTGGCGCGTCTCGCCCATCGGCCTGATCTTGTGTTGGCCTGTCCGCTTCATGCTAATCCGAATGTGCGCCCGGTGTTGGCCGCGCATCTTGCTGGCTGTGGGAATGCGATCATTCTTGATCCCCTAGATTATCCGCATTTTGTACGTCTGCTCGCCATGAGCACGCTGATTGTGACCGACAGTGGCGGAATTCAGGAAGAGGCCCCGGCCTTTGGCAAGCCTGTTTTGGTGCTGCGCCACACAACCGAACGTCCAGAAGGCCTGGCGGCAGGAACGGCCCGGCTGATCGGAACCGACACAGACCGCATCGTGGCAGAAGTTTCCGCGCTGCTGGATGATCCGACCCAATATCTTGCGATGGCTCGGGCGCATAATCCCTTTGGTGATGGCCGTGCGGCGCGCCGCATCGCCCACATCCTTGCTGGCGAGTCTATGTCTTAGGTTTTGCCTTTTTTCGCTTCGGTGGACTGGTGATGGGGAGTTGAAGACGGAATGTGGCCCCTTCGTCTTGCGTGACGAGGGAGAGGCTGCCGCCATGATTTTCGGCCAGCCGCTTTGCAATGGATAGGCCCATGCCAAGGTTTCCAAGTTTTGAGGAGAAAAAGGGCTTGAATATCCGGGTCGCTTCCTCGGGTGAAATGCCCGGTCCATTATCTGACACATAGATAGAGACCATGTTTGCGTCATCGTCCTGAATGCTGTGCACCTGAATGTGCAGCGCCTTCTCCGCAATTCCAGCCGATCGAAAAGCCTCAACCGCATTTCGGATGAGGATGATGATGATCTGTTGGATTTGGATGGCATCAACATTCAGCGTTGGGTTACCAGCCTCTGGCTTATGCTGAATGCTGAGCTGATCCGGCGCAAAGCCGAGCCGACTTAACTCAATGACGTTGTCAATCAGCGGGTCAAGCTCTTCACTTTTTTGGGCCTGCTGTCCTCGATCGACAAAGCTGCGCATCCGGTGGATGATCTGGCTGGCGCGCAACGCCTGCTCAGAGACGCGGCGCATGAGACCCGGAATTTCGCCTGTGTCGCAAGGCAGTTTCTCCAGCATATGTTGCCCAGCCGCCAGATAGTTGACCATTGCCGTCAAGGGCTGATTTACCTCATGGGCGATGGCGGCGGCCATTTCCCCTAAATCATTGACGCGGCCAATATGCGCCAATTCAGCTTGGGCAGTGCGCAGGCGGGTCTGGCTTTCGATAAAGCTATCTTCCACGCGCCTGCGATCCGTCACATCGAGGACCAGGGCCGGAAGAAAGGCTGTCTCTCCCGCAGGCGTGAGGACATGGGATATCAAGATTTGGAGACAAATGGCGCGGCCATCCTTTGCCTTGGACCAGCGCTCGCCCTGAAAATTCCTAACCTTCCCGGCCAAAAACTGTTGCTGAAGTTTGCCATCGCTAAAAAGTTGCGCCGGATGTGCAGGGGAAGACGGTGTGGCAGAAAGAAATTCGGATCGGCTGTAGCCCGTCATTTTGCACAAGGCGGCATTGACCATGAGTGGCAATCCATGCGGAGATAAGAGCATCATGCCGGCCCCGGCCTGATCAAATGTCGCCTGAAAGCGTTGATCGGCAGCTTCGGCGAGGGCGGCACTTCGGCCGGCTGCAATTCGCGCCTGCCGGATGGCGGTGGAGAGCAGCACACCTGTCCCCAGAAAAGCGAGGGACGCGATCACTGCTTGCACCATCGCCCACCGATAGGCGGTCTCTGTCTCCTGCTTGAGCTGCGCCAGCACCTGCTTGTCCTGCGCGATGAGAGCTTCTGACTGGCGGCGCAGTAGCTCCATTTTCTCTTGTCCTTCGCCTTTTTCGACGAACCATTGAGCTGCAATGATGCCATCTGTCCGGGCCAGCTGAATGGATCTGTCATTGAGCGCGCTTTTCTCATCAAAGGTCTGGCGCATCTGCCTTGCCGAGGCCCGAAACTGGGGGCGTGAGGACAATCGCTCTAGATTGGACCAAGCAAGGGCGGCTTGCGGCCGCGCGATCAAATAGGGCTTCAGAAAGCGCTCCTGCCCGGTCAGGATAAAGCCGCGCTGACCTGTTTCTTCATCGCGGGCGATGGCCATAATCGCATTGGTTGCTGCAATGCGCTGATGGCCAAGTTCCACTTGTTGACCAGCCCTCAAAATGCGGTTCATGCCATTCACGATGCCAATGGACGCCGCAATGAGGCTGATCAGGGCAATCGCCATGAGCAAGTAAAAATGTCGGGGCAGATGATATTGCCGCAACAAATGGCGCATTTGGGTTCCCAATCCTCTCCAGAAGAACAGCTATAATTATTAAACATGCCTAAATGGCATAATACTATACCAAGTTGGTTGATAATGATTTGGTTTTCAACAAGAACCGCCAAACGCGATGTCAAAATCTTAGGTGGGCCAAAAAATAAACTATGCGCAGGCTGATCTACCTCGTTGACGATGACGATATTGTTCGAGACGCCACTGCCTATCTTCTGAAGGCGAATGGCTATGATGTGATGGAATATGGTAAATCAAAGCGGTTTATTGAAGAGCTGGATGAGGCGAGGCCTGCCTGTATCATGCTGGACATTGCGATGCCGGAATTGGATGGGCTTCAGACGCAAGATCTTTTAAATGCGCGGGGTGTTACTTTTCCGGTCCTGATCCTGACAGGGCAGGGCGATGTCGCCCGGGCAGTGCGGGCCATGAAAAATGGCGCCGTGGAGTTTCTAGAAAAGCCTTATGACGCTGATAAGCTGTTAGAGGCGCTCGACAAGGCGTTTGCAACGCTTGATCAGCGCATGTCCAAAGGCGAGAAAGAGCAAGAGGCGCGGCGCAAAATTGCGGGCCTCTCAAAGCGAGAGCGTGAAGTGATGCAAGGCCTGCTTGATGGGCTGCCCAATAAGATCATCGCCTTTAAGCTGGGCCTTAGCATCCGCACGGTGGAGAGTTTTCGGGCGACCTTGATGGAGAAACTTGGGGTGCGTACCGTATCGGCGGCGGTTCGGCTGGCGCTTTTGGCGGGACTACCGGCGCTGAGTGAGGATGCGGCATCCCCCCTATAACGACTGACCGTCGTCAATATCGATTGTCGATCCAGTCGTTGCTGCGGACGCGTCGGAAGCGAAATAGAGCATCATGGCATCCAGCGAGTCGATGGGCTGAAGGCGCTTGCGATGGAAGGCCGCGATCTTCGCCTTGCCCAAGTCTGTCTGGAAAAAGTCGCCCGCAATTTCGGTCTGGATATAGCCGGGCTGGATCGTGTTCACATTAATGCCTTGGCGCACCCATTCGCGCGCAAGATTGCGGCCAAGATGGGCAACAGCGGCCTTGGTGGCGGCATAGGCGCTATCGCCTTCTCCCGTCAGATGCGATGTAATGGAACCGATCAGGATGATCCGTCCCTTGCCCGTTTCGCGCGATCCAGCGGCAATGAGGCGACGCGCGCCTTCTCGTGCCGTTAGGTAAACGCCGATAAAATTGGTATCGGTCACCATGCGCACATCGGCATCGTCAATGTCGGTGGATCGGCCAGCAGCCGATGTTCCGGCATTGGCAATGATAGTATCGACCGTGCCAAAGCGGGCTTCGGCAGCATCATAAGCGGACTGGATCGATACTTCATCCGTCACATCTAGAGCGACGGCCAGTGCGCCTGTGCCTGCGGCGTTTAATTCAGCGGCAAGGGCCGCAACCCGGTCTGCGCGGCGCGCGCCCAGCACGATATTGGCCCCGGCTTTTGCAAAGAGCATGGCGAAATGCGCGCCAAGGCCGGACGAGGCCCCCGTGATCAGGACGGTGCGGCCAGCGAGTGAAAAGGGCAGGGTCATCTCAAATAGCTCCTTAATTGATCGTTGGCCCGTCGAGGGGACACGGGCAATGACTGGCAAAAGAAAAGGCCCGGCAGATTGCTCTACCGGGCCTGTCCATGTGTCTATCCAAGATGGATTAGGCGACCGTTTTCTTGTCTGCCCAGATATTCTTATAGGCGCCGATGCAGAGCCCCAAGAAGATCAGCAGGAAGATCACTGCTGCCGTGCCAGCGCGCTTGCGCTGCTCTAGCTTCGGTTCGGCCGTCCAAGTCAGGAAGGCCGCCACATCCTTTGACATTTGCGACACCGTTGGCTTCGGAGCACCTTCGCCATAGGTCACTTGTCCGTCCGTGTTGAGCGGGGCCGCCATGGCAAGGTTCAGGTTCGCAAAATAGGGATTATAATGCGTGGTCTTGCTCGGCATGGAGTCTGGGAATTTCTTGGCCAGTTCCGCAGGTGGGTTTTGATACCCCGTCAGCAGCGAATAGACATAGGCGGAGCCGTCATGACGCGCCTTAGTCATCAGTGAGAGATCTGGCGGAATGGCATTGTTGTTCGCAGCACGCGCGGCAACATCATTGGGATAAGGCGAGGGGATCTTATCCGTCGCAATTGGCTTACGCGTCGTCGCTTCACCCGTATCTGGGTTGATCGACGGGGTTTCTGCCGGCCATTCTTGTGCGATGGTTTTGATCTGGCCTTCATCATAGCCCAGCGCCGCAAAATCACGGAACGAGACATATTTCAGGCTGTGGCAGGCCGAGCAGACTTCACGATAGACCTGAAGACCGCGCTGAAGTTGCGCCCGATCAAACTTGCCAAGCGGGCCGTTGAACGAGAAGTCCACTTCCTTGGGAAGCTTATGGAATTCGTGCTCAGCAGTCGGGGCTGGCGGTTCGGAAACAAAGGTAAAGGCACCCATCACGGCGGACACAAGCAGCCAGCCCGAGAAGAAGAGCCCAACAAGAAATGCACCAATGCGGATCATGTAGACAGGTCCTTATTCAGCAGGCTGAAGCTTAGCGCCCGGCGCGGCGGCCAGAACAGCTTCGGTAATGGAGTTGGGAAGGGGCTTCGGCGTTTCAACGCGCGAAATGATCGGAAGAATGATCAAGAAGTGCGCGAAATAATAGGCCGATGCGATCTGCGAGATCATCACATAGGGTTCCGCCGCCGGAGCGCCGCCACACCATGCGAGAATGATCACGCAGGGGACAAGCCCGAACCAGAAGAACTTGCGGAACAGCGGACGGTAATGGCCCGACCGTACCGCCGACGTGTCCAGCCAAGGCAGGAAGAAGAGCAGCAGGATCGAGGCAAACATCGCCAACACGCCGAGCAGCTTGGCCGGGATGAAGAAGAAGTCCACCGTGAACGCGCGCAAGATCGCGTAGAACGGCCAGAAATACCATTCAGGAACGATGTGCGCAGGCGTCGACATCGGGTTAGCCGGAATATAATTGTCCGGGTGGCCCAACATGTTCGGCGCAAAGAAAATGAGCGACGCAAACAGCAGGAAGAACAAGGCAACGCCAACGCCATCCTTCGCCGTATAATAGGGGTGGAAGGGAACGGTATCCTGCTCCGACTTCACCTCAATGCCCGTTGGGTTGGACGACCCAGGAATGTGAAGCGCCCAAATGTGCAGGATGATAACACCCAAAATCACAAACGGCAGAAGATAGTGCAGCGAGAAGAAGCGATTAAGCGCGGCGTTATCGGGCGCAAATCCGCCCAGCAGCCATGTCTGGATCGGCTCACCCACGAGCGGGATCGCGCCGAACAGGCCGGTGATCACCTTCGCCCCCCAGAAGCTCATCTGCCCCCAAGGAAGAACATAGCCCATGAATGCGGTGGCCATCATCAACAAGAAGATGACAAGACCCAAATGCCAGACCATTTCGCGCGGAGGCTTATAAGATCCGTAGAACAAACCACGGAAAATATGGGTATAGACCACAATGAAGAACATCGACGCGCCATTGGCATGTGCATAGCGGAGGAACCAGCCCGCATTCACGTCACGCATGATATGCTCGACAGAGGCAAAGGCGACTGTGCCTTCTGCGGCATAATGCATGGCAAGGACGATGCCCGTGACAATCTGAACCATCAATGCGACCCCGGCGAGAACGCCGAAATTCCAGAAATAGTTCAAGTTGCGCGGAACAGGATAGCCTGCTCCGACGGCGTTATAGACGAAACGCGGTAGAGGCAGTCTCTCGTCCAGATAACGCGTGAAGGCAGTGTTTGGCTTATATTCGTTAGCCCAAGGAAAACTCATCGATCTAATCCTCAGCCGACTTTGATGACAGTATCAGAGGTGAAGGCGTATTCCGGCACCTGCAAATTAGTTGGGGCGGGGCCTTTGCGAATGCGGCCCGCCGTGTCGTAGTGGGAGCCATGGCAGGGGCAGAAATAGCCGCCAAACTCACCCTTAATTTCGCCTGCAGCAGCGCCAAGCGGCACGCAGCCCAGATGGGTGCAAACACCCATTGTCACAAGCCACTGCTTCTTGCCGGCTTTTGTGCGCTCTTCCAGGGTCTGTGGGTCGCGCAAATTCGACACAGGTTCTTTTTCCGCCGCCGCAATTTCTGCCGACGTCAAATGACGCACAAACAGAGGCTGCTTGCGGAAGATGGTTTTGATTGCCTGACCTGGCGCGATGGCAGACACATCGACTTCGGTTGACGCCGCAGCCAGAACATCTGCCGACGGGTTCATCTGGTTGATGAGGGGAAGGGCCACCGAAACGGCACCAACGCCCGCAAAACTTGCCGCTGCGACATTGATAAAGTCACGACGGCGCACGCCGCCCTGCTCTTCGCCAGTGGTTGCGCTGTCTTCAGTCAAACTTGCCATGCTTTCCATTATCCCTGATTCGACCCTTGTCTCAGTCCCTGCGGTTTAGAAAGCCGCAAGAATACCAGAAGGTTGGCCCCCGGAACCGTTAGATTTGCGGGCCTGATAGCGATGTTGCCTGAAGTTGCAAATACGAAATCCAAGCGTCTTGCCCTAAAGGCTATGCTTCGCCTAACGCTCAGCGATGCGGATTGCCTTATACCAGCCTGAAATTGCCGGAAATGTCGGGGCCATTTTGCGCCTGTCAGCGTGCCTTGGCGTTCCTGTGGATATTATCGATCCCTGCGGATTTGCCTTTTCAGACAAGAAGTTGCGCCGCTCCGGTATGGACTATGCGGAGCAGGTGGACATTAGACGTCACGCCGATTGGGCGGCCTTCCGGTCTGTTGTGCCCGGCCGACTCGTTCTGATGTCCAGTAAGGCGACAGATTTAATTGGCAGTTTTCAATTTTCGGCAGGCGATACGCTTTTGATGGGTCAGGAAAGTGCTGGCGTTCCGGATGATGTGCGTGCCAGCTGCAACGCGGCGGTTCGGATACCGATGGCGCCGGGCCTGCGATCCTTCAACATTGCCGTGGCAACCGGCATCGCACTGTTTGAAGGCTTGCGCCAGACAGAGGCTCTGCCGACGGGGTGAGATGCTTGCATTCGGCCGTGACCCGCTTAAAGGCGCGGCGATGACCAGACCCATTGTCCCTTTCGCGCTCGATGAAGAGCAACAGGCCGCACGTAGCTGGTTTGAGGAGCTTCGTGATCGCATTTGTGCGGAGTTTGAAGCCATTGAGCGGGAAGCCGGTAGCGATGCTCGCTTTGGCTATGCGCCTTGGAATAGAGATGATGACCCGCAGGCCCAAGGCGGTGGCGGCGTGCGCGGTCTGATGACGGGCAAGGTGTTTGAAAAGGTCGGCGTCAATGTCTCCACTGTCGGCGGCGCGTTCTCCGAAGAATTTTCAAAAACCATCCACGGCGCTGCAGATAACCCAAATTTCTTTGCAACCGGCATTAGTCTGGTGGCGCACATGGCCAATCCCCATGTCCCGGCTGTGCATATGAATACCCGCTTTCTGGTCACGCAAAAGCGCTGGTTTGGCGGCGGCGCTGATCTTAATCCCCCTCTGCCCTATGCAGAGGACACAGAAGACTTTCATGCCCGGCTGAAATTGGCCTGCGATGCGCATGGTGCCGATTATTATGATCGCTTCAAAAAATGGGCCGACGACTATTTTTGGATCCCCCATCGCAATGTCCATCGCGGCGTAGGCGGGATTTTCTATGATCATCTTGAAGGCGATTTTGCCGCAAATTTCGCTTTCACCCGTGCGGTGGGTGAGGCTTTTTTGGATGTTTTTCCGCGTATCGTTCGTCGTCGGATGGGCTTGCCCTTCACCGATGCGCAAAAGGAACAGCAGCTCATCTGGCGGGGCCGCTATGCCGAGTTTAACCTCGTCTATGATCGCGGCACGCTGTTCGGCCTGAAGACCGGCGGCAATATTGACGCGATTCTGATGAGCCTCCCGCCAGAGGCGAAATGGGCCTGATACGCTCTTAGGCCTGCCCGCCTTCGGTTTGGGCGCGGGTTAATTGTCGATAAATTGCGGCCGATAAAAGCGTTACAGCCAGCGTCAGGGCCGTTGAGGCTGCGGCGGAGAGGACGTCTGCCGCAATTTTCGCGGCGTCGTCGGGCATAAGCAATTGTGTGATGATGCCCACGACCGCGACAAAAGCAGCACTGGCGATCCAGACGAGGATTGTCACAATCGCCAAGAGACCAAAAACACGCCATCCGATGCCTGTGGTCAGGGCAAAGCTGCGGCCAATGGCGCGAAACGGATTGCTGATCTGTTCCGACATGATCGCTGCAGGCGTCACCGCCATACGCGCGGTCAGATAAAGGCCGGGAATAATCAGCGCGATAAAGCCGCCAACCATGACAAGTTGCATCAGAATATCAGCGAGAAACAAAGTCGGCAGCAATCGGCCTGCGCGGCTGATTGCGCTACCGACAGTCGGCTGGTCTGGGGCCAACAGCAGCGCAAGCAGCGCCCCAGAGCCAATAAGCGTAACAAGTCGGATCCCGAGCAGGGGAACAAAATTCTCCCGAAAATAGCCAAGAAAAACCTCCATCGCGGCGGCGTCAAATTGGCTGACCTTTGGTGGCGCTAAAAAGAGTGCCTGCGCAAACATGGGCAGGAATAGAAGGGCTCCGGTAATGACCAAGAGGATATCCGCATGGGCGCGCATCAACTGGGACAGGTCCTGCCAGGCCGCGTCATAAGAGAATTTCATGGCAACTCCTTCTATCTTGCGCCCAAAGCCTAGGTGAACTCTCAGTGCAGGACAATCGGCCCTTCAGCTTTTGCTGTATTCAACATGGGCAGGGCTTGTTTGCGCGGGCTGGCTGGTCGATCTGGTCAGGATGACTGGGCAAAGTGATTCGCAGGTTGAGTGGGCTGTTTCTGATGGCCTCACCGATTACGTCTCTGCCCTGAGCCATATGGAGGCGCGCGCAGCCGCGATCGCGCAAGGAGAGGCCAAAGAGCTGATTTGGCTACTCGAGCATCCCCCGCTCTATACATCCGGGACCAGCGCTGACCCTGCCGAAATGCTTGATCCGCGCTTTCCGGTGTTTACCGCTGGCCGGGGCGGGCGATACACCTATCACGGCCCCGGCCAGCGGGTTGGCTATGTTATGCTGGATCTGAAAAAGCGGGGGCCGGATGTGCGTTGCTTCGTCCATGCGTTGGAGGGCTGGGTGATTGCAGCGCTGGCGGAATTTGGCGTCGCGTCGCGTCGCGCAGAGGGGCGTGTTGGCATTTGGACAGACGGGCCGGATGGGAAAGAGGCCAAAATCGGCGCAATTGGCGTGCGTGTCCGCCGTTGGGTGACGTTTCACGGCTTTGCAATCAACGTGGCACCCGATCTCACGCATTTTTCGGGAATCGTACCCTGCGGCTTGAGCGAATTTCCGGTGACGAGCTTGGCTGCTCTGGGCGTTGAGGCCGATCTTTCGGCGGTCGATGCGGCGCTAAGGCGCTGTTTTGCGGGCTTTTTGGATGAAATTTCAACTGCTAACAAAAAAGCTTGAGCAACAAGTATTTCCTCTGTAAATGTCCACCTCGATTTGGGTATTTAGGGGGCGCCCCTTGTCCAGATCATTATCTGCCTAGGGAGTTTATACCATGAAGAAGCTCATGATTGTTTCGCTCGTTGCTGCTGGTCTCACTGTCGCTGCTTGCGGCAAGAAGGAAGAAGCAGTTGAAGCAAACGCAACTGAACTGAACGAAGCTGTTGCCACTGAAGGCACCGCCAACGACACGATGACGAATGTCGACGCTGCCGCTGACGCGAACGCTACGAACGCTCAGTAATCGCTTTACCGCGTTTTACGGGATTTGGGCCGTCCGGCATGCCGGGCGGCCCTTTTCTTTTGCCGTCAAAACGGCTTAATGCATCCTGCCACTTTGGAGAGGATGCTCTTTGCTCATGACTATGTCGCGTATTGCGCTTGCCTCGCTTGGTCTTTGTGCGGCGCTCCATATGGCAGCGCCCGCCTCCGCGCAGGTTTTTTATGAGGCCCCCCGCCTAACACCGCGCCCCATCACAACGCTTGATCCAGCTTTTGATCCGGACCTGCCCGGCGCCAGCCCGGCTGAAAAACAGGCGGTTTTGGTTTGGAGCTTGCGACAGGCGCTTTTGCTTGGCGCGCTGCAATGCCACACCCAATATCCAACTCTGCTGGCGACCAGCAATTACAATGCGCTGCTCACCAACCATCAGGGGGAATTGGCGAGCGCCTTCAAAGCCATCACCGATTATTTTAAGCGGACGCAAAAAGATGCAAAGGCGGCCCAGATTGCGCTGGATCGGTTCGCGACCCGCACCACGACGGTCTATTCCACTGTCCGCGGTCAGCAGGCCTTTTGTAACACGGCGGGCTGGGTCGGCAGGCGTGCCGTCTTCTCGCCGCGGGGGAGCCTTTCGGCTCTTGCAAGCGCGCATCTTGGCGAACTTCGGCAAAGCCTAACAGCCCCCGGGGAGCAGAAATTTCGGTTCACGCCGATCCATGGCTGGCTCTCGCTTCCGGCACTGCCCTCGATGAACCCGCGCTGCTGGGACAAGAAAAATCGCTTCAACGCCAAAAAATGTCGCTGAGCGGAGCGGCAGATCTGTCTCAATTTACCTCCTTTGCAGCGATTGACTGGTCCGGTCAGGCTGTGGCGCGCCCGGCTGGGCTTGCTCTTGCGCTTGCCTCGGCGGGAGACGCCGCGCCAGAGTTGATTGCCCCACCCGGCGGCTGGTCGCGCCCAGCCATTGTTGATTGGCTGACCCAACTTGCAGACCGCGGATCGCGCACGCTCATCGGGCTTGATCTCTCGCCAGCGCTCCCTTTTGTCGATCAGCAGGCGTATTTTCCAGGCTGGGCCGCCTCTCCGCAGAATGGCCCGGCGCTTTGGGCGCTGGTCGATCATCTGACGCAAGAAGATCCGCACCTCGCCAGCACCTCCTTCCTCGCACATCCAGAGGCGCGGCGTCACTTCCGCCAGTCGGGCGATTGTGGGGATTTGTTCGGAAGCGGCCGGGGCCGTTTGCGTGTGTGTGAAGAGGTGCAGCGGCGCATGGCCTTTTCGCCCTATAGCTGCTTCAATCTTGTCGGCGCGGCCCAAGTGGGCAAATCCAGCCTGACCGGAATGCGAGTCCTCCACCGGCTGCGCGGGCGCATTCCCGTCTGGCCTTTTGACCCCATCCCCAAAACGGGGCCAATGATTGTTGAGATTTACACAACCATTGCCGCGCGCGCCGCAGGCATCCGTCCGGGCCTCAGCAAAATCCGCGATGGGGAGACGCTCGACACCGCGCTTATGGCGTTGGATAGCCAGCCGCACACGCCGCTGACGCGCTATAGCGACCACGCAACCGATGCGATCCTGACCGCCGCCTGGCTCCGCCGCGCGGCTCCCAATCAAAGCCTCTGGTCCCCGCCGGGTCTAACGCCTGAAATTGCCCAAACAGAGGGCTGGACCTTCGGCTGCATTTAAGGCTAGAGGCGCAGAATCAAAGGAGCCGGCTTAGCTCAGTTGGTAGAGCACCTGATTTGTAATCAGGGGGTCACGAGTTCGAATCTTGTAGCCGGCACCATCGATTTCCGTTATTTTTAAGCGTCTTCCTCGCTTTTGGGCTGCGCGCAGATCGGACATTTGCGTTGTTTTGGGGCGCGTGCGTGGTGTGGGGCGAAAACGACACTCCGTCCCCTTCGCATTGTCTGAAAGGCAGACGCCCACCGCGGTGGTACACCCCGTTTTGTGCAGATGGGACCTACGCTTCCATCTTGCGTACGATTCTGCTTGTCTGAGCGCGTTTGCTTCGTGTTTCTGACGCTTTTGCCATCGTCTTGGCAACTGACCAAGTTTCAACCGTTGGTTAGAGCATGGTCGAATAGAATTTCTGTTCAAGCGGCAACATGGCCGCGCCGATCGCGCAGGCGTCGACTTGAGTTTGAGACAATGTCAGTCTTGGTAATGGCCTCGGCTCTTGTCGGCGCGCATCATCAAAAAGCTCAATGGCCGGAATGATTTTTTGTGCCAAGATCGACGGAAGGCGCCCACCAAGAACAATTGCTTCAGGATCAAGAAGAGCGGCGATTGAGGATGCGATCAGAGACAATGGGTCGCGTGACCGCTCAACCCATTCATCGACACCTGGCCAGTTGGGGTCAAAATGCGCCAGCATTGACGAGATGCCTTCCACCTCAACGCCTGCTTTGCGGATAGATTGCAGCAATGTTTCTAGGGTCGGGAGCTGGTAGACATTGCGCGGCAAGATAAGGCCAATTTCGCCGCCATTGCCATGCGTGCCCCGCATCAATTGGTGGTTCAAGATCACGCCGCCGCCAACCCCTGCGGCCAGAAAGACATAAACAAAACTTGAATAGGTTCTGCCGGCGCCCAAAAAGCTCTCGCCAATGGCCGCTGCATTGCCATCATTTTCAACCCATGCGGGAATGCCAAGCTCTTCGCTGAAGAGCTGATTGATCGGAACCATAGCCCAATCATCCAAAGCACGGGGCGGGTTAAATCTGGATTGCCCGTCCAAACAATATCCCGAAATGCCAACGCCGACGCCTGCCAGACCTGCCCGTGCGCGGGGGGTCTTCTCCAAAAATCGTTCCTTAACATCCGCAAGCCGAGCAAAGACCGCTTTTCGGGTCA
Organism: Pseudomonadota bacterium; assembly: GCA_041174825.1. Classification (GTDB taxonomy): domain Bacteria; phylum Pseudomonadota; class Alphaproteobacteria; order Sphingomonadales; family Sphingomonadaceae; genus Aquisediminimonas. The sequence continues at coordinate 31,971 of JBEDGC010000006.1, forward strand.
TCACGGGCATGTCGAGATAGTCATAGTCCACAACATTTCCGGCGAAATCCATCAGCAGAACCGACATGGCATCTGTCATCAGGGCGACGCCAAGCGAATAGGCATAATCAGGAGCAATCTCGATTTCGATACGCGGCTGTCCACGCCGTCCGTTCGACCTGCGATCTCCCAAAACCAGCGCGCCGCGTGCGACGAGTTCATTGACGAGCCGAGAGACTGTTTGCTGCGATAACTCTGTGCGCTTCACAATTTCCGGCTGTGTCGCGCCGCCACTGCGGAGCACATGGCTCAAGATCTTCGCCTCGCTGTCTGACGGCACGCGAACGCTGTTATCATTAGATTTTTCCATCGACATGGGGGCTCAATCGCAGATCAAATCGTCCTGCGCAACATTACCACCCTCATTAATACCCATCATGGGTTGTAATGTCTCATCGGGCTTGGTATCGTTTTGTCATAACAAGCCCGATTCATGGGTGAACAGGTGAGGAGACTGACATGAAACTGTTTTCGAACGCGATACTTGCAGGTGTGTCGCTGCTGGCGATGACCCCTGCTTATGCCCAGAGTGGAGCTGAGAGCCCCAGTGCGGCGGACGATGCGAAATCACAGGACGCTGCAGACATCATCGTAACCGGAACAAGCCGTTCGCGCGTTGCACTTGATACCCCGCTGGCCGTGAGCCAGTTGAACTCCGAAGCTCTGGCACGCGCGGGCGTCAGCAGTCAGGCTGATATCCTGAACACCATCCCGACGATCAAAGCCGATGGCGGTGGCGGGGAAGTTGCGGCCAATATCTTCGTTAAGGGTCTTCCCTCTGGTGGTCAGTATCAGTTCACGCCCCTCATGTATGATGGCATGTCTGTTCTGTCATCCTTCGGTCTGAATTCGTCGGCTTATGACGTTTACGCCCGCAACGATCTTGGCATTAGCCGCTTGGAATTTGTTCGTGGCGGCGTCTCCAACCTCTTTGGACCCGGGTCAGTTGCTGGCCTGATCAACTATATCAGCAAGACGGGTGGCGACAATTTTGAAGGCACAGCGCAACTCGAAGTCGCTGAAAAAGGCCGTTATCGTGGCGATCTGGCTGTCAGCGGCCCGCTCGGAAACAATTGGTCCTATGCCCTTTCGGGCTTTTACCGGACGGATAAGGGGCCGGTTCGCACCAACCTTGACACCAAGGGCGGGCAGCTGCGAGGCAATTTGACCTATCGCTTCGACGATGACAGCGGCAAGATCCAGGTGCTTGGCCAATATATCAATGACCAAGTTCAATTCTATTTGCCGATCCCCCTCAATGGCGCCACGCGTCAACGCGTTGCTGGCAATGACGGCAAGCTCGTGAACTCGGTTCAGAACAACTTTGCATCCGGCCTGTCATTTGCAACTCCCGGCGGCACTTTTTCCTCTGACATTTCAGAAGGCGTAAAGACCAAGGGTGGCATGGTTGGCCTTATCCTTGAGAAGGAGTTTGGAGACAGCGGATGGGGTCTCAATGGTCGCGTCAAATATAGCGATTATAAGCATCAGTTCGGCCTGTGGTCGGACGGGGACGGGGTCATCAACGTTCCTGAAACCTTGCAGAGCTTCCTGACCAACAGAAGCTTGGGCAATCTGTCTGGTGCAGCCTTTAGCTTTGTCGGTGGGGGCGCCGTTGCTTCAAGTTCCTTGCTGTTCGCAAACCGGTTTACCGATCGCATTCGCCCGGTTCATGATTTCACAACCGAACTCAACCTGACAAAGACCCTGGAAACCGGATCAGTTGACCACGCATTCACCCTTGGTGGTTTCTATGGAAGTGCCAGCGCGGGCGACAAAAACGTCACTACGACTTTCCTCGCTGAGTTCAATAATCAGCCAAAGCTCGTCAATTTGGTTGTCACCAACCCCACGACCAACGCGCAGACGATCATCTCGCGCAATGGTCTGCTCAATGCAGGTGCGGGTTATGTGAACAATCGCCACAAGGCAGAGCGCTTTGCAGGCTATATCGCTGACCAGATGAAAATCGGTGATCGCTTCAACTTTGACGTCGGCCTGCGGCTTGAGCAGATTAACGGCGACATTAGCCGTGAGCGGACATCCGTTGTCGTGACGGATGCCGCCACCGCGAATCTGTCGACCGCCCTGCGCGATGTCATTTGGGGCAATGGAGGCTTCCTGACTGGCAAGGTGAGCACAACGGAGTGGGCCTTTGCCGCCGGTGGTTTGTATAAGGTCACGGACCGAATCAGCCTGTATGCAAATGGCTCGCGGGGGTTCTTCTTCCCTGAACTGCGCTCGGCTGCGTTCCGTCCTCTGCCCTCCGGCCTTGCTGCCAATGCCAGCAATGCTCCGGGTACGCAGAGCTACACGGCCGAAATCATCAAGCAGGCTGAAATCGGCATCAAGGTGGGTGAGCCTAAATTCTCGCTGACCGTTGCCGGGATTTACACCAAGCTTGATAATCGTCGTCAGGTGCTTTTCGTGAATGATGGCGCAGGCGGATTTACCGAGAAGGTTAACCTTGTCGGCACGCGATCTTATGGGCTCGAAGGCACGCTGGATGTGCGCTTGATCCAAAACCTGCGTTTCAACGGCAACATCACGGTTCAGAACTCGGAATACACAGCGTTCGACACCACGCCTGCCAATATCGGCCACAAGGTCGAGCGCCAGCCGTCATTGCTCTACAATGCCGGGCTTTATTATGATGACGGCACTGTCGATATGTCCGTGTTCACAAATTATACGGGCGATAATTACACCGCATCAAACAACACAATCCAGCTTCAGGGCTGGAACGTTGCCAACTTTGACGCAGGCTACAAAATGGCTGTGGGTTCGGGGTCGCTGCGTGTGAGTGTGAATGTCTTCAACCTGTTCAACTCAGATGCCGTGACCGAAGGCTCCCCCCGTCAGGATAATAACCAGGCGGCAAATGGTGCCTTCTTTGTTGGCCGCCCAGTGCTGCCGCGTCGCATCACGGGGCGCTTGACCTATAGCTTCTGATCTTCACGCCGCAGGGTCATCATTGCCCCTGCGGCGTTTTTCTGCCCTATAGTGACTTCTTGTCATCCTCCCTTTGGGACAATCCATGCAGGCTCATCGCGACATGCTCACTGGCTATTTCCTTGCAGGAATAGCGGCAGCGAGCGCCCGCCATGCATTGCCATCGCGGCTCCCCACAGTCCCGCCTATAGGCCGCACGATCCTATTAGGGTGCGGTAAAGCCGCGGCAGAGATGGCGGCCGTTGCAATCGAACATTTAGATGGCGCTGTCATCGGCTGCGTGGTGACCCGCCAAGGGCATAGTGTTCCGGTGCCTCCTGCCGGCATTACGCTTATTGAGGCCCGCCATCCGGTTCCAGATCAGAGCAGTCGCGAAGCGGGCCGGCATATGCTCGACTTGGCGGCGTCGGCCGGGCCGGATGATAGGGTTTTGTTTCTAATTTCTGGCGGTGGTTCTGCCCTCCTCAGCGCTCCGGCGGACGGCATCGATTTTGAGGAAAAGCAAAAGATCGGCGACGCGTTGGTCCGATCTGGATGCCCGATTGAGGACATGAACCTTGTTCGCCGCCATCTGTCAGCCATTAAGGGCGGCAGACTCGCTGCTCTGGCAGGGCGGCATGGCGCGGACATGGTGACCTATATCATCTCTGACGTTACATCCGAAGATCCCGCTCTGGTGGCCTCTGGGCCAAGCCTTGCGGCCCCTTTTGAACCCGAACAGGCAATTGAAATTCTTGGTGCGGCCGGCTGGCCAGTTTCACCGGCTCTCGCGGCGGCTATTCACGCCAACTCTCCACCTGCGGCCATGCCGCATCCCGTGCATGTTTTGGCAACAAATGGCGATGCGCTGGATGCTGTGGCTGCGCGCGCCCGGCTGGACGGCTGGACGGTCGTCGATTTGGGCCGTGCTTTGACCGGACATGCCGCCGATATTGGCCAAGCCCATGCAGCGATTGCGGCTGATTATGCCCGGCGTCCGGGCCGCTTTCTGCTGCTCTCGGGGGGCGAGTTAACCGTTGAGCGTGCCCGCAAAGACGGGCGTGGTGGGCCAAATCTTGAATATCTGGCGGGACTGATGTCCCGTTTAGACCCTGACTTGGCCGTTCATGCGCTTGCCGGGGATACAGATGGCATTGACGGAACGCAGGATAATGCCGGGGGCTATTTCGCGGCCCAGTGGGTGGATCACGCCCGTGCACAGCGGGCGCTCTCCACCAATCAGACTTATGATTTATTCACCGATCTTGGGGGGCTGATCATAACTGGGCCGACACGCACAAATGTGAATGATATTCGGATGATCGCCGTAGAAGGGATTTTGAGATGACCGGACTAACTGATCAAGCGATAGCGATCCTGCGCCGCAATGATCGGGGCGGTTATACCGTCCCAACGCACGGGCTTTATCCTTATCAATGGAATTGGGATTCGGCTTTTGTCGCGCTTGGCTTTGCCGAATTTGATCGTGATCGCGCTTGGGCTGAAATTGAAATGCTGGTGTCCGCCCAATGGGCCGACGGGATGATCCCGCATATTGTCTTCCATCAGGAGGATCCTGGCTATTTCCCGGGGCCTTCGGTTTGGGCGACGGGCAAAACGCCAGCAACGTCGGGGATTACCCAGCCGCCCGTTCTGGCCTCTGTGGTTCGGACATTGTGGGAGGCTGAGGGCGCAGACCCCGGGTGCCCAAGAATGCGCGCACTTTATTCGGCATGTGTGCGGAGCCATCGCTGGTTTCATGAATTTCGTGACCCAAAAGGGAACGGCCTCGTCATGGTAACCCATAATTGGGAAACTGGGCGGGATAATTCGAGCGAATGGGATGACGCCTTGTCACGTGTCGACACAATAGGTGTTGGCACATATCAGCGGCGGGATACGGGCCATGTGGACGCCGCCATGCGCCCGACCCAACAGGAATATGACCGTTACGTCGCTATTCTTCAATTTGGTCGCAACACAGGATGGAACCACAGAGAGATAGCGGACAAGGGGCCGTTCCGCGTGGTTGATGTGGGCATGTCAATGGAACTGCTGCGCGCCAATCGAGACCTTTTGGTGATGGCCCGCGCGCTGTCCGACACAGATGTCGTGAGGGAGCTTGAGCAGCGAATCACTCTGTCTGAAGCAGGTATGGACTGGCTTTGGAACGAGGATGTTGGGGCCTATTGCAGCCGAGATGCGACAACAGGGGAAAGCAGTTCATTGGTTACCAATGCAAGCTTCCTCGCCTTTTACGCAGACGTTGGGTCCAAAACGCAGCGGGCGCGCCTTTTGAAAGCACTTGAGCGCATCACGACAACGGCAAATTATCTCCTCCCCAGCCTAGAGGCGGGCAGCAGAGACTATGATCACAAACGCTATTGGCGCGGTCCAATTTGGCTCGTCGTGAGCTATATGGTCGCGCAGGGGCTGGCTGAGGCTGGGCATTTGGAATGGGCCGAACGCATTCGGACCGACTCTGCCAAGCTCATTGAAAAATCCGGTTTTTATGAGAGCTTTAGTCCAGAAACCGGCGATGGTTCGGGCGGTCCTGATTTTTCCTGGACAGCCGCTATGTGGCTGGCTTGGTGCGGCAAGTGAGGCAAGCTATGACGACACCTTCAGTCAAATCCTATTCGCGTCATTATCCATGGATCCTTGTTGGTCTTTTGTGGATGACATCGTTTCTCAATGCCGCTGATCGTTCGATCCTAAATTCTGTTAAGCCGCTACTGCGCGAAAGCTTTGGCATATCTGATGTTCAGTTGGGTATCATCGACACGACCTTTTTCTGGCTTTATGCGGTCTGCGCTTTTCTGTTTGGCCGAATCGGCGACAGCGTGCGTCGACGCAATATGATTATCTTTGGGCTATTATTCTGGAGCATGGCGACTGGCGTGATGCCACTTGCCACCGGTTTTGCGATGCTTTTGGGCATGCGGGCTTTAGTAGCCGTGGGGGAGTCCACTTATTACCCAACCGCAACAGCGCTGATCAGTGGCTGGCACAAGCCGCAGATGCGCAGTAGGGCTTTGTCCATTCACCAAACGGCCGTCTTTGCGGGCGGTGGCATTGGCGGCTGGGTCGCTGGCCAGCTAGCTGATGCGCATGGATGGGCAGCGCCCTTCCTTGTGTTTGCGGGTCTTGGCTTTGTAGCCACATTTGTCCTTTTTCGTATGCTCCGTGACGATGCCCCGGAAGACCGGCCGACGAGCGCCTTGAAAGGATCAGAGCCACTCTCCCTTATCCTGCGCAATCCGGCGGCCTTAGTCTTGTGTGGGGTCTTCTGTTTGGCGACAGCAGCGTCATCTGCAGTGCTCAATTGGTGCAACACCTATGCGCATGACGTTCTAGGTCTGAACTTGGCTGACAGTGCGCTTGTCGGGCCGGTGATGATCACCACAGCGGGCTTTTTCTCGGTGCTTGTCGGCGGGTTTATTGCGGATCGGTTGGCGGCTCAACATCCGCTTGGACGCTTTACCATGCTGGCGCTTGGATTGGCGCTGGCGGCCATTTTCTTATTGCCCTTTCCTTGGGTGAAAAGCATTCCCCTTGTCGGCTTGCTGCTATTTGCGACCAGCTTCGGCAAAGGCTTATTTGACGGATGTGTTTATGCCGCGATGCACGATGTGATGCCGGCAGAGGCGCGCGCGACAGCTGCGGGCCTGATGACCATGCTGGGCTTTATCGGCGCAGGGATCACCACGGTCGCCTTGCCCGCCATTGCAGTGCACACAGGCCTTGCTGCAGGCTTTGCCATGATGGCTGGGCTTTACCTGCTTGCGGTTCTTGTGCTGGTTATTGCGCGCCCTGTCATTGCGCGGACGATGGCGCAGATGAACGCCGAGGTGCAGCATGGGTGATGAACCTCTCTTCGGCGGCATAGAGCTTGGCGGTACGAAGGTTATTGCGGCTGTCGGCCGGGCAGACGGCATGATAGTATCGTCCAGAACCTTGCCAACAACCGACCCCGTGCAGCTGGTTGAGCAATTGGCTGATTTCTTCAAGGCTCAGCCACAGAGGATCAGCGGGCTTGGCGTCGGGGCATTTGGGCCTGTCGTGCTTGATCCCGCCGCTACCAATTATGGCCGGCTGCTGGAAACGAATAAGCCGGGCTGGAGTGGCTTTGATCTGGTCGGCGCTCTGTCCAAAAGGGTCGGCGTTCCTGTGCGCCTCCTGACCGATGTTGCCGTAGCCGGACTGGGGGAAGCGCATTTTGGCGCTCTTCGTGGTATTGATCTTGGGGTTTATCTGACCGTTGGAACAGGAATTGGCGGTGCAATCCTGTGCCATGGCGCGCCACTGCCAGCCATGCTGCATCCGGAAATGGGGCATTTGACGCTGGATCGACAGGAGGGTGATGGGGTCGCTTCAACATGCCGCTTTCATCAAAATTGCGCGGAAGGCTTGGCGGCGGGGCCTGCCATCATGGCACGTTTCGGTCGATCACTCAGTGAGTGCTGCCCGGGCGGAACCGAGCAACAGCTGATTGCCGACTATCTGGGTCAACTTTGTGCGCATTTGGTTCTCCTGCTGTCTCCGCAGCGCATTATCATTGGCGGCGGAGTTGGGCAGACTGTCGGTCTGATTGGCGCCACGCATCAGGCGATGCTCAGCCGACTAGGTGGTTATGCAACGGACGGGGTCATCAATCCCGATTATATCTGCGCACCAGATTTGGGACAGAATGCCGGGGTCGTCGGCGCATTGATCTGCGCCCAGTCAGCCGCCGAGCGCTCTTAAGTCATGGCTTTCATCAAGCTGCCGCGACAGGTTGTTGCAAAACCTTGGGGGCGTTCAGACATTCCGGCCTGTTTTGACGTTGGCAAGGGGAAAATTGGCGAAGTCTGGTTCGACAGTCCTGATCAAGTTCTGCCGATTCTGGTGAAATGGCTGTTCACTTCAGAAAGATTGTCGATCCAAGTTCATCCTGACGATCTCCAGGCAAAGGCCGTTGGCCTGACGGGTGGCAAGGAAGAATGCTGGATCATTACCGAAGCGCAGCCGGGGGCGACGCTTGGCATTGGAACCCGCGAGCCCTTATCCAAAAAATCCCTTCATGACGCGGCGCTTTCAGGAGAGATTGAGGGGTTGATGGACTGGATTGATGTGGCTCCGGGAGACTGGTTTCACATTCCGCCGGGCACCGTCCATGCGATTGGCGCGGGTGTGACATTGGTTGAAATCCAACAAAATGTCGATGTGACCTTCAGACTCTATGATTATGGCCGTCCACGTGCCTTGCATCTGGATTCGGGAGTGTCTGTGAGTGCGGCGCAGCCGCACCCTGATCATCTCAAGGGGCGTTTAGACCCTCTGGCTGATATTGAGCTTGTAACATCTTGTGATCATTTCAAAATTTATCACGGTCATGGGGCTGGTTTTGGGGGCATCTCTGGGGACCCCTTCTGGCTCATCCCGATCGCAGGAAGCATCGAAACATCATCTGGACCAGTTGGTGTCGGAGACGTGCTTTATGGAACCCATTCCTCTGAGATAAACGCGAGCTCAGACTTCTCCTTTTTGGCCGCGACACGTTAAGCTTCCAAGCTTTCGGCCTGCCCCGGCGCTGAGCGGTTCATGGTATCGATGATGACACCGCGGCCGGTAGGAAGAATTGCAGCAAGGTCTTCGACTCGTTCGGGGTCAGCCAACTGGAACGGTTGAGCCAAGGCTTTGAAGCCGGAAGGGAGGCGTTTGCCATTGTGCGCGCTTTCTCCAAGCCATCTCCACGCTTGTCCGCGTGATTTTTGGTGGCCCTTCACGGACGACATTCTGCTTAGTCATGGACGTTTTTAGACTCACTCAGGACGGACATCAGGCGGACAATTTGCACGGCAGCAGGCGATGATGGGCGTAAGGCTGCGGAGGTGAAGCACCATCTTTCCGATCACCCATCCACCCTTGACTCTCCCCCCCGTCCGTCGCAACGGCTTGGGGATAGAGTTTAACCTGCTTTTCGCCGGGTTTTTGGGGCTGCTTTTGGCGCTCCGCCCTCCCTTCCGGCGCGGGGCATTTCAGCGATGAATGAGGACGTGGATCACATGACGACAACCGGTCAGGACACATTGGGCGCGCGCGACACTTTGACGGTCGGCGCGAAGAGTTTTGCATATTATTCGCTCAAAAAAGCGGCGGCAAAGCTGGGCGATGTGTCTCGGCTGCCCTTCTCTATGAAGGTGTTGTTGGAAAATCTGCTGCGCTTTGAAGATGGCGGGTTCACGGTGTCCACGGCGGATATTCAGGCGCTGGTCGATTGGCAGAACAACCCCAAAGAATCGCAGAATGAAATTCAATATCGTCCGGCCCGCGTGCTGTTGCAGGATTTCACGGGCGTTCCGTGCGTCGTCGATCTGGCGGCGATGCGCGATGCCATTGCAAAGCTGGGTGGCGATACGTCAAAGATTAATCCGCTCGTCCCCGTTCACCTCGTCATCGATCACTCGGTCATGGTGGATGAATTTGGCCATCCCAAGGCGTTCGAGCAGAATGTGGAAATTGAATATTACCGCAATGGTGAGCGCTATGACTTTCTGAAATGGGGCTCAAAATCGCTGTCGAATTTCAAGGCGGTTCCTCCGGGCACGGGCATTTGCCATCAGGTGAATTTGGAACATATTGCTCAGGCCGTCTGGACATCTGAGGATGCATCGGGCGCGACCATTGCCTATCCCGATACCTGCGTTGGCACGGATAGCCACACGACCATGATCAATGGTCTGGGTGTGCTCGGCTGGGGCGTGGGCGGCATTGAGGCAGAGGCCGCGATGCTCGGCCAGCCCGTGTCGATGCTCATTCCAGAAGTTGTGGGCTTTAAGCTGACGGGCCGTCTGCCCGAAGGCGTGACGGCGACCGATCTGGTGCTCACCTGCACGCAGATGCTCCGCGCCAAGGGTGTGGTCGGCCGCTTTGTCGAATATTATGGCCCGGGTCTGGACGCGCTGACGCTCGCCGATCGCGCGACGCTGGCCAATATGGCGCCAGAATATGGCGCGACCTGCGGCTTCTTTGGCGTGGATGACAAGACGCTCGATTATATGCGCCTGACCGGCCGTGATGAAGATCAAATTGCGCTGGTCGAGGCTTATGCCAAGGCGCAGGGCCTGTGGATTGATCCCAATGCTCCAGAACCGATTTTCACCGATACGCTGGCTCTGGACATGTCGACCGTGGTTCCCTCGCTCGCCGGGCCAAAGCGTCCGCAGGATCGTGTGGCGCTTCCCGATGTGGATGATGTGTTCAACAAGGATCTGGCTGAGCTGTATAAGCATGATGGCTTTAAGCGCGTGCCGGTTGAGGGCAAGGATCATGACATTGGCGATGGCGATGTTGTGATTGCGGCCATCACCAGCTGCACCAACACCTCCAACCCCGGCGTGCTTGTCGCGGCCGGCCTTGTCGCCAAAAAGGCGCATGAGCTGGGCCTCAAGCCAAAGCCCTGGGTGAAGACCTCGCTTGCGCCGGGATCGCAGGTGGTGACCGATTATCTGGTGAAGGCGGGCCTGCAATCGCATCTGGATGCCATCGGCTTTAATCTGGTGGGCTATGGTTGCACCACCTGCATCGGCAATTCCGGCCCGCTGGCAGAGCCGATTTCCAAGGCGATTAACGGCGGGGATATCGTCGCGGCCTCGGTCTTGTCGGGCAATCGCAATTTTGAAGGGCGCGTCTCGCCAGATGTGCGGGCCAATTTCTTGGCCTCGCCGCCGCTTGTCGTCGCCTATGCCTTGAAGGGCACGGTAACCGAAGATTTCGTCTCCACGCCAATCGGTCAGGGGACGGACGGGCAGGACGTGTATCTGAAGGATATTTGGCCCAGCAATCAGGAAGTGTCCGACGCGATGGCCGCCTGCATTGATCGCGGCATGTTCCTTGCGCGCTATGCCAATGTCTATTTGGGTGACGCGCATTGGCAGGCGATTAATGTCGAAGGGTCTGAAACCTATAATTGGCGCGCTGGCTCCACTTATGTAGCGAACCCGCCCTATTTTGACGGCATGTCGATGACGCCCGCACCCGTTGCGGACATTGTTGAGGCGCGACCGCTGGCGATCTTGGGGGATTCGATCACGACCGATCACATCAGCCCGGCCGGCTCCATCAAGGCGGATAGCCCTGCTGGTAAGTGGTTGATGGAACGTCAAGTTTCCAAATCTGACTTCAACTCCTACGGTGCCCGCCGCGGTCATCACGACGTTATGATGCGCGGTACCTTCGCCAACATCCGCATTAAAAATGAAATGGTTCCCGGCATCGAAGGCGGCATGTCGCGTTATGGCGACGAAGTCCTGCCGATTTACGACGTCGCCATGAAGCATAAGGAAAATGGCACCCCGCTCGTCGTTATCGGCGGTAAGGAATATGGTACCGGCTCCTCGCGCGATTGGGCGGCCAAGGGCACCAATTTGCTCGGCGTCCGCGCCGTCATCGTGGAAAGCTTTGAACGCATCCACCGCTCAAACCTTGTCGGCATGGGTGTTCTCCCGCTTCAGTTCCTTGGCGGCGATACCCGCACGTCACTGGGCCTGACGGGCGATGATAGCTTCACGATCACCGGCGTTGCGGATCTCAAGCCACGTCAGGAAGTGGACGTGAAGGTCACCCGCAAGGATGGCTCTAGCTTCACCTTCAAGGCATTGTGCCGGATCGACACTGCCAATGAAGTCGAATATTTCATGAACGGCGGCATTCTGCACTATGTGCTCCGCAAGCTAGCGGCCTGATCCTGAGATGCCAGATGTGCTGACACCCCCGCTTCAGGGCCGCGTTGCACTCGTCACGGGCGGGTCGCGCGGCATTGGGCGGGGCATCGCACTTGCGCTGGCTCATGCCGGCGCT
>JBEDGC010000007.1:0-27875 GCA_041174825.1 Pseudomonadota bacterium
CGCGGCCAATAATTTTGTTGGCGCGGTCAATGCGACTGGCAACAATGTGACGCTGGTTGATGGCACGGGCGGGGTAAGCCTTGGCAACATCGCTGCCAATGGCGCGCTTGCTGTGAGCAGCACAGGTGGGCCGCTCACAAATGCGGCTGGATCGTCAATTAGTGCAGCCGGAGCCGCCACGCTTCAAGCAAGCCAGAACGGTCAGCCGGCATCTGTCACACTTAATGACGGTTCGTACCGATTTTACGGGCCTGTGAAGGTGGCTGGCAGTTTGAGCTTGGCAACCGTTGCCCAGCAAACTTTAGGTTCGGCATACAGTCAAATACTGTCAGTAACTGCCTCGGGGCCCATTGCGCCAGCTCAACTGCCCCAGGGTGGATCTGTCAATGTAGTCGCCGCGATTGATTTCGGGAATTTCGCCTCGTCCAATTCTGGCGGCAGCGCTGGATTATCTCTGGGTGTTGGATCTGGTGGAACTGCGGCTGCAATTACAAACCTTACCCTAAACTCCTCCGTCTCTAGCTCGTTGAAACCAATAATCAGTGGATCCGCTGAATCTGGAAGCATCCTGGAGGTTCGCGTCGGAGGTGCGACTTATCAGACAATTACAGACAGCACGGGACAGTGGGCGGTCGATACCAAAACTGCGACGCCGATCGCGGGTTCACTGGATTTGAGTGTCGAAGGCCCAAAGAATGTTACAATTGTTAGCACAAACGCTGCTGGTGTGACCTCAACTGCCGCAGGTGTTGTGACAGTAGATCGGACTGCGCCTATTTTGCCAACTCTTGTCACCGCGGAAATTCACACTGTCAGACCTATTATTTATGGCAAGGCAGAGGTTGGTAGCGTAGTCGAGGTGACCTTAGGTGGAGCAACCTATCGGGTTGTCGTTGACGGCTCAGGCACGTGGGTTGTGAACACTGAGGTCGACCAGCCGATCTCTGGTGCTTTAAATTTGACGCGTAATGTGGCCAATAAAGTTAAAATGGTATCAACTGATGCGGCGGGTAACACTTCAGCCTCCGTCACAGAACTGCATTTTAATTGATGATGGTCTCAGCTGACCGTGACCGCCCCCCACTGAGCAGTCCGTATTGATTGTTAGTGTAAAACTGTCTCCAGCGCCATTGCTTATCCAGTTCGGCGGCGAACGCCGCCGGGGTTGCGTAGCCAAGGGACGAGTGCGGTCTCTCCCGGTTGTAGTCATCCAAAGGCGGCAACACGGCCGTACGATCCGTCATAGCCCAAAGCCACAAGGTCGGCATACATCTGCTTGGCCGTGCGCCGTTGCTTGCGTGACTTGCTCGCTTCGATCCGAAGCCAGACCGCAAGCTTCTCTGCAAACGGGTCAAACTTGCTGGGGCGATTGGGAGCCTTGAACCTGGGCTCCACCTCGCCGCTACGCAGATATCTACGGATCGTGTTGTGAGGTGGTCCCGCCTTTTTGGACAGTTTGGCGGCTAAGTTAAGCTAATCCCGGTTGTCGTTCATGCCGCCTGCTTGATCATCAGATCATGGGGGGCATGCCCCCCATGATCTGATTGTCCGATCCGCCGATAGGCCTCGACCGGGGTTCTCCCGGCCAGGCCCGAGTGCGGACGCTGGGTGTTGTAATAGGTGATCCACCGTCCAAGGCCAACCCGCAGCTCGGAGCCGGTCTCGAAGGCATGGAGATAGACGCACTCGTACTTCAGGGATCGCCAGAGGCGTTCGATGAAGACATTGTCCATCCACCGGCCCCGGCCATCCATGCTGATGCGGACCTCGGCGTCGCGCAGCACGCTGGTGAAGGCCTGCGACGTAAACTGGCTGCCCTGATCCGCGTTGAAGATTTCTGGCTTGCCGAACCAGGCCAGCGCCTCCTCCAGCGCCGCGACACAGAAGCCAGCGTCCATTGTGTTCGACAGGCGCCAGGCCAGCACCTTGCGGGTCGCCCAGTCCATGATCGCCACCAGATAGAAGAAGCCCCGGCGCATCGGGATGTAGGTCACGTCGGCGCACCAGACATGGTTGGGCCGCTCGATCGCCAGCTTGCGCAGCAAATAGGGATAGACCCGGTGCTGCGGGTGCGGATCGCTCGTGCGTGGCCGTTGGTAGATCGGCGTCAGCCCCATCTTGGCCATCAACCGCCGTGCCCGACGGCGACCGACCTCGTGTCCGGCACGCCGCAGGTGCCGCGCCATCTGGCGGCTGCCGTACCATGGGCAGTCCAGGAACGTCGTGTCGATCACCGTCATCAGTGCCAGCGTCTCGTCCGTTTCCGGCACCGGTGCGTAGTAATAGGATGAGCGGCTGATCCGCAGCAAACGGCACTGTGTCGAGATCGACAGGCGGTGGTGAGCAGGTTCAACCATCGCCCGCCTCCGGTCCACGCTCATCGACCGAAGGCTTTCGCTAAAAAATCCCGCTCCACCACCAGTTGCCCAATCTTGGCGTGCAGTTTCTCTACCTCGCTCTCGCTGATAGCCTTGGCCGCATCGCCGGCCCCGGAGAAGGTGCCTGCCATCCCGTCGATGGCCTGGCGTTTCCACGATGCGATCAACGTGTGATGCACGCCATGCTTGGCTGCCAGCTCCGCCAGCGTCAGGTCGCCCCGGATCGCCTCCAGCGCCACCTTGGCCTTGAAAACCGCGCTGTAGCGCTTTCTCGTCGTCTTCATTCCCGTACCAATCCATCAGGTCGGGATTAGCTTAGCATCCTGTCCAGAAAAACGGCACCACCTCATTGCGCGGCACATCCAGCTGGCGAGCAATCTCGCGGATCGGCTTGTGATCCCGAAAATACCAGCGGCGTATCAAACTGGACGCCTCGAAAAACTCTGGCCTTTGAAGGTTGGATTTGATTCACTTCGCCAACGATGCGTCGGAGGCGGTGATGGCAGGGCAGCCGGGTTTCTTTGATCTTTCGGACCGGTACGAGGCGCTGAGCGCGGCGGGCGATCCGCTGGAGCGCTTGGGTTCGGTGGTGGATTTTGAGGTGTTCCGCGGTCCATTGATTGCCGCCCTGCGCCGGAGCGTCCGCGGTAAGGGCGGGCGCCCGCCGTTCGATCCGGTCATGATGTTCAAGATTCTGGTGGTGCAGGCGCTTTATTCCCTGTCGGACGAAGGGACCGAGTTCCAAATCAAGGACCGGCTGTCGTTCCAGCGTTTTCTGGGGCTTGGCCTTGATGGCACCGTGCCGGATGCGACGACGGTGTGGTTGTTCCGGGAGCGTCTGGTCCAGGCCAAGGCGATCGACCGATTGTTTGCCCGCTTCGACGCTGCGCTGAAGGATCGGGGGTATCTCACCATGGGCGGCCAGATCATCGATGCTACGGTGGTGCCAGCGCCCAAACAGCGCAACACTGAAGCAGAGAAACGGCTCTTCCTCATTACGTCTGCTCCTTCTCGTGGCAGACTCTACATCAGAATGAGGGAACTTTCGGGGGGCAGGTCAAACTCAATAACTCCATGTCGATCACTCCTCTCTCCCCCCACGCCAGCGCCAAGAGGAAGATCAAACATGGGTCACTTCTCAGTGGAAATTTATGCCCCTCCCGGGTCAGCTCTCAGTGAAAATCAACAGTCACGTCAAGTGGAGTAGACTGGCAGCACCCTTCATTTCAAAGTTGCTCTTACATCGGCCATGGGAATGAACACCCGGCGGGGATTCTCTGGATCACCTAGAGGCAAGAAGCCGAGGTCAGCGTAGAATTTCCATCGCCGATCGAAGTGGTCGCCATCTAGCACATCCAGCACGATGGCGGCTGCGCCCATCTGATCGGAGATGCCGGAGCATCGCTTCATCGCATCAATGACGAGGGCGGTGCCGAGGCTTTTGCCCTGCATGTCCTCGCGGACGGCTACCGCTCGAATGTAAATGACAGGGATATCTGGAACCCGCGCTCGCTGCCATTTCTGCGGGCCCAATTCCGCTCTTACGGCCATGGCGCCAAGCGTATAGAACCCGAGTACCGCGCTATCTTCGACCGCCGTAGTGATCCACGCGGTGACCATGCCGTCCTTGACCTGGTCGGATAAGGACGATTTCAGGAAATTGTCGATCGGTGCGAAGCCACATGAAAAGGCGCTTCGGTCGTGGAGCGCCTTGTCGAATTTGGCGATTGTCAGGGCTGGGAGTGTAGCCCCGGTTTCAGCCGGCATCCTTAAGGAAGTCCTTCGTTGCCTTGGCTGCACGGGCGAGGCCGGCCACCTTCTTGCCCGGTGCGGCAACTGCGGCCTTAAAGGCTTCGAATGCCTCGATAGGGAGAATCGACAGGGACATGCGCTGTTCAACTTCCTGCGCACGCAGCAGGGCTGCCTGGCGTATAAAATCGGCCTCTTGCAGGCCGGTAGCATCTGCGGCAGCCTTAATACGTTTTTCGTCGGCGCGATGCAGGCGCAGTTCCTTGCGTGCCTCCATCTTGCCCGGTGTGGGGGTTACGGTTTCCAGCGCGAACATAGCCAATCTCCTTGCAAGGGCATGTACGGTATATCGCCGGACATTTCAAGAAGGCTGAATTTCTCCAGTGCTGAAGGGCAGTGCGAGGCGCACTTTTGCCAACCGCCTCATGCCGGATTAGAACTTCACGTGATCACATAATTATCAATGACTTGTGGCAAAGAGAAGGTTGGATCAGGGCACCGCCCCCACCGCCATTTACCGAAAGAGACCCAGATGTGCGTCATTGACGCACTTTTGGGTCGAACTTAGCCTGCCTTTTGGCAAAGATGAAAAGCGCACTCGATGGGGGCATCCAATCAAATCAACAACGATTGCCCGATTTCATAGAAGTCATAGATCGGTCCATTCAAGGTCTGGGTCCCTGTGCCAACGCAGATGCAGTCGTTGAGCCATGCCAATCGGGCACTGCCGCTTTCTAGCCGGGCGGTCACTGCCAACGAGTATTCGTCCGGGTGAAGCAGCGCACCGCGACCAAAGCGCTCCATAGCCTCCGCTGCCGCAAGAAACCGCCCTTGATAGGTCATGTAGATCGGCTCACCTTCGTCGGTCTGAAGCACCAGCCGCACATCAATCAACATTACCCCGTCGGGCCGATTAACCACCCAATCCGCTCCCGATAAGACCGTGCCGCGCAGGCGGTCTCCATTGAAGCTGCCGCCAATAACGGGAGCAATTCTTCTTCGACCGGCTGGCGTTTTACCGATGCTCGTCATGCCTGTGAAATCGACATTCAATGCAAGGGTGAAGAGATGGCGATGGCGCAGATCAACTAAGGGCAGATTTTCACTCATGGACAATGACCTATCAGCTGGTCCATGCTGGCGCAAAGGGAGAGTTGAAGATGGATATCATTGCGCGGCGTCCGCGCCCTTCCGTGCAGGACGTCTTAGCCGAGGACACGAACCCGGCACCCGCAATCATGCGTGCGGAATCCCCCGCCGTGGGTCTCAGCGACGCAGATGTTTCGGCCGAACGCTATTTTGACAGGGGCTGGCACGACCGTGAGGTAGAGCAGGTGTGGCGCAAGTGCTGGCAGATGGCCTGCCGCGTGGAGCACATTCCCAATGTTGGCGATCACATTGTTTATGAGATCGTCCACGATTCCCTAATCGTGATCCGCACGGCACCGGACGAGATCCGGGCCTATGTGAATTCATGCCTCCATCGCGGCACTCTGCTGCGGACCGAAGGCGGCTGCGTGAAGCAGTTGCGCTGCCCCTTCCACGGCTGGACCTGGAAATTAGACGGCACGCTCTCAGTTCTGCCCGGACAGTGGGATTTCCCACATGTCGACAAGACGAAGATGAACCTACCTGAAGCCAAGGTTGGGATCTGGGGCGGTTTCGTCTTCGTTAATTTCGATCAAGAATGTGAGCCACTCGAAAGCTATCTGGAAAATCTGCCCGAGCATTTTGCCGCCTTTAACTTGGAGGATCGTTATGTTGCTGCGCATGTCGCCAAGATCATGCCGTGCAACTGGAAGTTGGCGATGGAAGCATTTGTCGAGGCTTATCATGTGAGCATCGCTCATCCCCAGGTGATGAGCTATTACGGCGACAGCAACACGCAATATGATGTCTGGCCAGGCGTGCAACATGTGAGCCGAATGCTCAGTGTCCAAGGCGTTCCATCACCATCTACGAAAGGCATTTCTCCCGAGCGTACAATCGAAGAAATGCGGCGCGACGTGCCGTTCTTCGCCGGCAAGCCGATCATTGTCGAAGAGGGTGAAACCGCTCGCAAAAAGCTGGCCGAGCGCGCCCGTGAGAAGATTTCACGCAGCATTGGGCGCGATATGTCGGACCTGTCCGACACAGAGTCGCTCGACCTGATCGAATACATGTTATTTCCCAATATGGTGCCCTGGGGTGGGCAGGCACTGCCTATCACCTACCGCTTCCGCCCCAATGGGGACGACCCTGAGAGTTCGATCATGGAGATCATGTTCCTGTTTTCAAAGGCCGCTGATGGCACACATCCGCCGCCAGCAACCATGACCCTTTTGGGCCCCGATCAAAATTGGTGCGACGCACCGGAACTTGGCTCGGCCGCAATGGTGGCAGATCAGGATACTGACAATTTGATGCGGATTCAAAAAGGCCTACGCGCCTCGAAAAAGCCGGGCGTGACACTTGCGCGTTACCAGGAGAGCCGGATCCGGCATTATCATGATACGCTTGATGCCTACATGAAGGGCAAGCGAGGATGACAATAGCGGTTCCCGCGCGCCCTTGGTGTTGAATTTAACCAGACCATTCAATCTGCGTCCTTCTGAATGGTCGATTTTCTATTCTAGAATTGGCGACGAAGGGGGGATAGAACGATCAGGCAGCCTAGGCTGGTACACAGCAACGGCAAACTGCGTCGAACGAAAGCGGATCTGATCGCCCCGCCATCTTCTGCGAATTCGCGCGCCGGGCGAACATCCCGTTCGTTGAATATGGTGCAGGAGATGATGCCCCCCCCATTCGCTTTCTCCATTTGGCTGGCGCGCCAGATAAGGATGCAAGGCATTAGCTTCAGGCAACTCGCGGGCGATCCAGACAATATCTGTCCCTGCGCTGTCAACCGAAGGGCGCATTTGGTTTGACAACATTTGTCGCAGGGCTAACCCCATCATATAGCCGGTTGGCACATTCGTTTTGACAGCGCTCGCCAATGGGCGGCACAGTGAATATTGGCCTATGTTGATAGAAGCAAAAGATTTAATAGATTTTATCGATAGGCTCGGCGTCTTCGTATTCGCGCTGAGCGGCGGCATGTTGGCGGTTCGCCATCGCATGGATCTGCTTGGCGTCATGGTCATATCCCTATTTCCTGCCGTTGGCGGAGGCACTTTGCGCGATCTTTTGCTGGGTGTGCCCGTGTTCTGGCTAACCGATCAAGCGAGCCTCATACTTGCCTTAGCAGCCGGACTAGCAGCTTTTTTCTTCGCACGGTTTTGGAGCCGATTACAGATACTTGTGTGGCTTGACGCCGCTGGTCTCGCCTTATTTGCAGCGGTCGGTGCTTCAAAAGCTTATGAGATAGATGGCAGCTTTCTCGTTTGCGTCTTTATGGGGGCGATGACCGCCACGGCCGGTGGTCTGATTAGAGACGTTGTCTGCAATGAAAGCCCCATGTTGTTGCGGGAAGATGTGTACGCAACTGCGGCAATTATCGGTGCGTCTGTGGTCTGGGGCGCTCGGGAAGCTGGCGCATTCGACCAAGAGGCCCTTTTATTGGGCGCTGCCGCAGCAATGGCCGTTCGTGCTGTCGGAATTATTTTTAAGCTCAGCCTACCGCGACCACCGACGACGATTTAATCCCCGACAACGGACAGGGTGTTCGTTCGCCTTAGAAGCATGATTTAGAATTTCTGGGACTGGGCTTGCACCTACTGGGATGGGTACTGCTCGGCTCGCGCGCTCTAAACTGGGTTTCCCGGATGTCTTCAGGCCAGTGTTTGCCGCCGACCGGGCGTTCCAATCGCGTCTACTATCGCGCATCCAGGCGAAGTCTCAGGCATCCGCCATAAAACCATGATCACACACAAGGCGACGCAGGCAATCATTGCGCCAGGCGCCGCAGGCCATTGCGTGCTCTTCACCAACAAATGGGCAACCAAAGGCGTAAGGCCGCCAAATATGGCAGTTGCAGTTGTCGCGCCCAATGCAAGGCCACTCAGCCGCCCCTCACCGGGGAATTGCTCGGCAGTTGTGACTGCGCCAACCGCGCTGACGGCGCCGCCAAGGGCCGCCATAACAATTGCAGCGGCCCAAGTCGCAGCGCCACCGTCCGCCATGACCGCAAACATAGCCGTTGGCAAAAATATGGCGCCAAGGGCCAACAGCAGCAAAATCGGGCGACGACCAAAATGGTCGGACGCAAGCCCTATGAATGGCGTTACGAGGACAACTGTCAGAGCCGCAAGGATCGAGATCGAAAGCGCCCGCGTCTCTGGCATGGTGCCCGTGGCATCAAGAAACGCGGGTACATAAGTGATGCCGACATAATAGGTGATCGAGCCCAGAGCAGAAATCGCAAAGCCGCGGGCGATCGCGTGCCGGTGCCATATCAGTGTCTGCCGGATCGGTTGTTTGGGCACCGTTCCAGCGTCTTGCTGCCGCAGAAATTCAGGCGTTTCTTCAAGCGTTGCGCGGGTGATGAGCACCAAGCCGGCGAGCACTGCACCAAATAGGAAAGGCAAGCGCCAGGCCCAGGACATAAGCGACTCTTCCGGCACAGCCCAAACCGTCAACGCCGCGGCCCCAGCCGCCAGCAGCGCGCCAATCTCGCTGGCCGCCGATGCGAAGCTGGTGGTCAAGCCACGCCTTTTGTCCTTTGCCCCTTCCATCAAATAAGCGACGACACCGGTATATTCGCCGCCAACCGAAAACGACATCAAGCAGCGCAACCCGATCAACATCACGCCGGCAAGCGGGCCAATTTGAGCATAAGTCGGCAGCATTGCGGTTGCGAGCATTGCAATGGTCATCAAAGCCATAGAGCCCAGCATCGTTAAGCGCCGACCCATTCGATCCCCAAAATGGCCAAAAACCAGCGCGCCGATGGGCCGCATTAGGTAAGCGATCGCAAAGCCGCCGAGGATTTCCGTCATCGACTGCGGGTCAGTTCCGAAGAACACCCGGCCTAAGACCGTCGAAAAATAGAGGTAAAGTGTGAAATCATACCATTCCACAACTGTCGAAAGACCAGCGACGACCATAGATCGCCGCGACATCGGTGCGCGCGATGCGGGGGGAGCGCTGCGCTCAATTTGGGCTGCGATTTCAACCACGGGACAGGTTGGCGAATTTCTCGTCGGGTGACAAGGAAGAAAGCAATTCTCTGTAACACGCGAACATGGCGATATTCCTGCCGTTCAGCACATTGGGATCTGCAGCGCTGAGGATTATCGGGATAAGGTGTCCGCCACGGATGAAGACCCCTTGCAGGAACAATAACAGCTTCGTCCGCCATGTGCGCTTTGGGGACACTGCCAGACCCTCATCTCTAGGGCCTGCCGTCCCTTAGCTGGAAAGGCGTTCCAGCGTCGCCAGATCGTCCACATCCACAAGTGTGCCCGGAAGGCTGGGGACGCAGAGCGCAGACCTTAGCAGCATCTTGCCTCCCCGATCCCCCGTAAGCCCGGCGATGGTCGGATAATGCTCCCGCGCAAAAATCGCGGGCGGTGAGATGAGCGCGTCATCTTGGGACGCCACAATCCCCCCATTTTGGGTCCACGCACGCACAAGCGCCTCAAAATGGTCCGTCGCTACCAAGGGCATATCGGCTAGGCAGATCATCAGGCCATCGGCTCCGGCCTGCTCGGCGCGCTCGGCGGCCATGCGCAGGGACGCGCCCATGCCCGCATCTGCATCTGCGTTGACCACCAATTCAAACCCCGCCGATCTCCAGCCTGAGGCGCATGGATGGTCGTGCGTGCGCACAATCACCCAACGGTGCGTGAAGCCCAGACTGAGAAGGGCGTGGGCCGGATGCAGACCGAGCGGCATGCCGCGAAACGGAGCAGTCAGCTTATCCTCAGCACCAAATCGAGCAGACCGCCCCGCCGCCAATATCGCCACGGCAAGGCCGCTCATTGGCTGAACCCGGCAGGCAGAATGCGATCCATCAACGCAATGCTTAGGTAAAGTGTTGCGCTATAGGCAATTCGCGGATGCGCTTTCCCGTCGCGGCAAAGATGGCATTGACGACAGCAGGCGCAAGCGGCGGCAATCCGGGTTCCCCCGCGCCACCCAGCGTTTTGCCGTCGGCATTGATAAACTCCACCGCAATTTCCGGCGCTTCGTCCATCCGCACCATCCTATAATCATGAAAATTACTCTGCTCGACCCCGCCGTCTTTCAAGGTGATCCCGCTGTAGAGAGCGGTGGTCAGGCCATAGATGATGCCGCCTTCCATTTGCGCTGCAAACCCGTCGGGGTTCATGACATACCCAGCATCGGCGCAGCACCAAACCTTCACCACTTTGGGGCGGCCATCCTGCATTTTGACCTCGGCCACTTCGGCGACAATCGTTCCGAAAGACTTCACCAAAGCAATGCCGCGCCCAGAGCCTTCTGGAAGGGGCGTCCCCCAGCCCGCCATCTTTGCGACCTTTTCTAGCACCGCCTTGTGCCGCGGGGATTTACTCAGCAGCTTGCGACGATAGTCAAAGGGGTCCTGCCCTGCGGCATGGGCCAGTTCATCGATGAAGCTCTCAACAAAAAAGCCCTGTTGGCTATGATCCACTGCCCGCAGACTGCCGAAACGCAAATGCATATCCGCCTCTGCATGTCGGATGGAGCGATTGGGAATATCATAATGGGCGACATCCCATGACCCGTCTGGCCCGTTCAACTGGGTAAACACATTATTCCAGCTGACCGGGGTGCCTTTGCCATCCAGCCCGCCTGAGAAGCGGCTGATATCTGCGGGGCGGTAAAAGTCTTGCCGAATATCTTCCTCGCGCGACCAGATCATCTTGATCGGATAGCCTATTTCCTTTGCGACCCGCGCGGCTTGGACCGGATAATCTGACTCAAGCCTCCGACCAAAAGCACCGCCAAGGTAAAGCTGATTGACCGTCACATCATCGGCGCTCATGTCCAGTGCTTTCGCCACCGCTGATCGCGCCATTAACGGCACTTGTGTGCTCGTCCAAATCTCACATTTACCGTCATGCACCCAGGCGGTGCAGTTGATCGGCTCCATCGCGGCATGCGCCACAAAAGGAACCTTATACTCGGCCGTCACCTTCTTCGACGCTTTGGCGAATGCGTTGGCAAAATCCCCTTCATCGGCCAGCGATGCGCCGCCTGCACTGCCCGCGGCGTCGAGCGCCTTAGCAAATCTTGCCGAGAGCGTCGCGCTGTCGACCTTATCCCCCTCGGTGCGCGAATAGCGCGGCTCGACCATGGTGAGCGCCTGTTCGGCTTGCCAATAGCCCTCGGCAACTACGGCCACAAAATCCCCCATGTTGAGGATTTTGAGCACGCCCGGCATGTCCTTTGCCGCAGCCGAGTTTATGGCCTCCACCTTGGCCCCCGGCACGGGTGGGGCCTTGACCGCAACATATCTCAGGCGCTGCCCCGGAATTTGTGCGTCGATGCCAAAATGGGCGCTGCCATCGACCTTAGCGGGAATGTCGAGCCGCTGAAGCCCCTTGCCCATCAACTTAAACTGCGAAACATCCTTGAGCGGTGGCGTTTGTGGCATCGGCTCACGCGCCGCGGCTTCGGCGAATTCGCCATAAGTGCCCCGCTTATTTGAAGCTGCGTGCCGCAGGGTCGAGTTTTCAGCGACGATTTCACTCGCAGGGACCGCCCAGCGCGCCGCCGCCGCTGCAATCAACATCTGCCGCGCCGCAGCGCCTGCGATCCGCATGCTATGCTGACCCGTCGTCCGCACCGACGAGCTGCCGCCCGTCACCAACACATCGCCCAATTTTGAGATTTGCGTAAACAAGCCGTTATACGTCGGCTCAAGCCACCTTGGGGCGTCGATCGACCAAGCAGCCACAAACTCGCGCGCGGCATCGGGGACAACATAAGATCCATCGGCCGGAGCCTGCATGACAGAGACTTTCGCCCAATCGGCATCCAGTTCATCGGCCAACATTTGCGCCAATGCGGTGTGCGCGCCCTGCCCCATTTCACAATGTGGCACGATTGCGGTGACAGCGTTGTTTTGGTCAATTTTGACCCAGGCATTGACCAATTGTTCGCCATCACCCGTCGCGACTTTTCCGCGCAACTTCTCCACCGGGTTACCCGGACGCACAGCGACCCCAATGACAAGCGCCCCGCCTGTGAGGACGCCTGCGCCAATAAAGCCGCGCCTTGACCATGTGTTCATCGCTCAGCGCTCCGTTCCTTAGGCCGCAGCCTTAATGGCCTTGCGGATCCGCCCATAGGCGCCGCACCGGCAAATATTGCCCGACATTGCGGCATCAATCTCTGCATCGCTGGGGTTCGGGCTATCCCGCAACAACGCCACAGCGCTCATCAGCTGCCCCGATTGGCAATAGCCGCATTGCGGCACCTGTGCGTCGATCCACGCTTGCTGCAACGGATGCAGCTTACCCTCCGGGTCCGCGAGACCTTCAATCGTTGTGATCTGGCGGCCGTCTGCTTCAGAAATGGGTGTCGAGCAAGATCGGATGGGCTGACCATCCAGATGCGCGGTGCAGGCCCCGCATTGGGCGACGCCACAGCCAAACTTCGTGCCGGTCATGCCAAGCTGTTCGCGCAGCACCCAAAGAATGGGTGTCGCCGGATCTACGTCGAGCTTTTGCAGTTTGCCGTTCACTGTCGTCTGTATCATTGCCTTATCCTATCTGCCGGATCGCGGAATTTGTTGGAGCGGGTATCGACGCTGCAAAAGCGTTATGATTGCGGACTCGATCTGCCACCTCAGCCAAAACGGATATAGCCAATGTTGCAGGATCACGCACCGAATGAAATAGGCCAATAGGCGATGATATGCCATCAATTGCTGCTTGAGACACGCCCAGCGACCGCAGCGCTGAACACCGAGCAGAATGCGCACGTTTGCTTCCCATAGCACCCAAAAAGAAATTCGGTTGCGCAAGGGCGTGCGCGATCATCGGCGGTTCCCAGTCATGATCATGGAAGAGGAAGACCACCGCTGTCCATGCATCGCTAACCAGCGCATACGTATCGTTCGGGGATGTGATGACCACAGGATTAAACCGCTCTTGCGATAATTCGGCGGCAAGCAACTTATCCGGCGTGATGATCGTTATTTCAGCGCCCCAAGCGCGGCCATGCCATGCGAGCTTCGCAATGGCCGCACCATGCCCGACAATCACCAATCGTGGGCTTGGCCAATGTCCAACCCTAGCCAGCCCGAGCTCAACATCCCAACTGGTCGGGTGCCAATTGGGACTAAACCGCGGCGCATGCTGATCGGTCGTCAATTCTAGAGAGAAAGGATGACGTGCATCGATCGCGCCAAGTACCTGCTGGGCAAGAGCCCCATCGATCAGTGGCTGAAAATGAAGGTCAACCCCACCACCGCAGGGCAAGCGGATGTCGATATAACGAGACCCTTGCCCGAACCGGGTGACGCGAGGGCGCGCTTCGGCAATCACTTCGCAGGCTTCCGCCACCACCGCCCGCTCTATGCAGCCGCCCGACAGCGATCCAACAAAGCTACCATCGTCGGCAACCGCCATGTGCGCCCCTGGCTCTCGCATGGAGGACCCTGATGCGCTGACCAGCGAGACAAGCGCCGCTCCGCTTCCGCGAGCTGAGCAATCAGCCAGAAAGGCAAAGATTTCTCGCTTATCCAATTTATCCCAATCTGTTGGGGTTCAAGACGCGACTTGAGTAGCGCCTCCCCCTCCATGTCGCAAGGCGGGGTCTAAGGGGCAACGTCAATTGCAAGTATCTTTTGGCATGCTATGTGTCAGCAATAATATGGAACCGATCTGGGGGGAGGTTTTTATGACAAACCGCATGAAGATTTGGCCAGTGGCTGCCCTGCTCTTTTCTGCCGCTCCCGTATCAGCGCAAGCGGATGTGCGCGTTGCGTGCATGCCAGACATACGCACCTTCTGCGCTGCTGAATTGGCAAGTTTTGACCGCGATAAAATTCGCGCCTGCCTGATTGAGAATATCAAGAAAACGTCCCCAGCCTGTCAGGCTGCGGCAAAGGCACGTCGCGATGCGGAGCCTGCCAAGAAAGAGGGAGAATAAGAATATGTCGGGCTGGATCATCTGGGGCGCGGCCCTGCTGACTTACGGGGCATTTCGGCTCTGGTATGATAATTGGGCTGGCCCGTTAAAGCCTTCTGAGATTGAGGCGTTTTTGACACAAATGGCTGGCCGCTTCGAAGGCACGGGAAACAGCCCAGAGGTTATGCGTGCGTTCCTAGAAGCCGATGATGGCCGGGAATTCGTGATGCTCAATCTGGTCAAAGCAGAAATGGGACAGGTTGAAGACCCAAAGACGGGCCAAATGGTCCAAGGTTTTGAGCTGCTCAAGCGGTATTCCAAACGTTTCATGCCGGTGCTGTTCCGCAATGGCGGCCATCCGGGCATCGTCGGTCGTAAAGTGGGCGGCTATGTCGATGCGTGGAATACCGAGGCGGATCCAGACTGGACGATCTTCGGCCTGATGCGGTACCGCAGTCGCCGTGACATGGTGAAGTTGGTCATGGACCCAGCCTTTATGGAAGGGCATCCCGATAAGCTTCTCGGCACGCTGGCGACCTTTTCCTTCCCGACGCAAAGGGTTTTATCCTTCTACCTCAGCCCGCGCGTGACGGTTGCACTGGTGCTCGCCCTGATCGCAGCATTAGCGCATCTGGCGCTGTTGAGCTGTGCTGGGTGACCATCTTCCTTCCGCCGAGCACCAATGATCAATATCAAGGATCGCGCTATGCCGCTTGGGGCCTGACCGTTTACGCCATTGGCTGGATTATTCCCGGGATAATCCATTCCTTCCTTCCCGATGGCGGCGCGGGCACCATCGCGCGGTTAGACCTGAGCCATAATCCGACGATGATTTTCGCAATGTTCGCGTGGGCAGGCGCTTTAACAAACCCTATCTTTGAACGCGAGCCACCAGCGCCTCTTCCCGCGCCGTAAAGGCAGATCGGCCTCTCGGCGCATCGTCAGGCACGGCGCTGGTAAAAAAGGCGACGCCGCGTTTTGTGCGCGGATTCCACCACAGTCCAGAACGCAGGCCGTAGGCCTCGCCTGAATGGCCCATGCGTGGTGTACGATCACCAAACACATCATCCCGGCAGCCCGGCCTAGCTGATCCAATGCGCTGAAGGCCAAGGCCATAAGAGCAAAAGAATCCGTTACTCTCCCCATATTCGTCAAGGCCGCCATTCCCGCCTTTTGGCCCCGGCTTTGCCGTCCATTGCGCACGGGTTAGCTCGCGATAGGATCGTACAGAGAGAAAGGCTTTGCCGCCGTTCGCCAACATCCGGCCGATCCGCGCGAGATCATTCATTGAGATGCGCAGGCCGCCTTGAGGGCTGAACAGCGCCCCATTCGCCCCCGGCTGATAGCCTGAGAGATCGCAACTACCATCCCGCGCTGGGACGACCGGGCACAGCGGAGCCCGCCCTTTGAGATCATCGCGCGCCACATCGCCATTGGCGCGATAGAGCACCACCGCACGGCGCAGAGCTTCAGCCGAACAGCCCGCGCCCCAATTGAAGCAGGCATCAAGCTTCAATGGCTTGAGCACCAATAGGCTAATCGCTGCGTCAAAGCGTTCGCCCGTCACATTCTCGATAATGCTGGCGACAACAGGAAAATTGATATTGCTATAGGCA
The DNA here is from genome assembly GCA_041174825.1 of Pseudomonadota bacterium. GTDB lineage: Bacteria > Pseudomonadota > Alphaproteobacteria > Sphingomonadales > Sphingomonadaceae > Aquisediminimonas. The sequence continues at coordinate 15,749 of JBEDGC010000007.1, forward strand.
AACCAACCGCTTTTGGGGCCATGTTCACCATCCCACATGGCCGGATCGGCCAGCCGATCTCGCAATGTCAGATCGAGCGGGATGATATATCGCTCGCCGCCATCCCTGAGGCTGGCTTGGTGGCTCAGCAACAAGCGCAACGTAATGGGTTCATCGGGAAAGGCCGGATTGCGCAACCGCCAGCCAAGATAGCCAGAGACATCTTGGTCAAGGTTCAGCCTCCTTTGGTCGACCAACCGCAGGACGCCAAGGGCAGTTACCAGCTTCGAAATTGAAGCAATCCGCACTGGATCATCAGCGCTGACTGCACGGCCCGTTACGCGGTCCGCCAGACCCTCAACAAGCACAGGGTGGATCGCCTTTCGATCAAATGCGACAGCAACGGTCGCGGGGTCAGCCGCAACACTGGGGCCAGCAAGCAGCATCGACAAAAAGATAAAGAACCGCATTGTCACTGATCCTAAGCGAGCCGCCCCTCACACATTGGTCAATTCGGCCAATAGAGGAACTCATCGCCGGGTTTGTATGTCTCGGCCAACATCTTGTCGACCATCACCGCCTGTCGGTTGTGCTCGCATAAAGCGGGGGGTATCGCCCATGATGATGCGCGGCAAGGATCGCCTTTAGCTCATCACGTTTTGCCGGGTTTTTGGATGCTATAACCTTCTCCGTCGGATCGGTGGCCAGATTGAACAACCAGGTCTTGCCCTGCTTTTCATTAACCTGCAGCTTCCAATTCCCCGTGCGCACTACCAGCAGGCCACGACGCGCCGCCAGCGCCCCCTAAGGCGACCACACCCGCGGTTGCGACAAGCGCAACCTTCTGCCAGCGCTTCATCAGTCGGCAGCCTTCGTCCGGATATTCAATTGCCCCGCAAGGCCCGCATCACGGTGCTTGGTAATCGCCTGATATTCGGCGGATTGTAGCATTTGCAGCATGGCTGCGCGCGACGGATATTCGACAATCGCGACCATATCCCAAAGCTCCTCCACCTCACCAATCATCAGGTCGGTCACCCGGCCTGAGAACCGCGATTTACCCCCGACGGCGGCGATGCAGGCCTGAACCCCTGCCCCATAACGCAGATAGGCCTCGCGCCCGGAAAGTTCGGGTTCAGAGCCATCGGCATAGGTCGCCTTATCCTTAAACTTCAGCAGGTTCACCATGCACATCCGCCCGTCATCCTCACCCCCGAAGAACGTCTTGGCCTGGTCTGCGGTGGGATGGACTTGATTGATGACGTTCATGGGCTTCTCCTAAACTCGCGTGAAATCCTCGATCAGCGTCACAAGCTCATCGGCACAATCTTCCTGACAAAAATGGCTGGCGCTAATCCGTCGATGCGGTTGGCCTTTGGCCCCGGGAATCCGCCGTTGCACCTCAGTATCGAGATGGCCGAGCACCTTATCTTGATCGCCGAAACAGGTGAGCACAGGCTTGGTGAAAGCCTCTAACACCGACCATGCCGCTTTGTTTTCAGCAACAGATGCATGGTCTGGCGTGACGGGCACCAGCAGCGGGAACTGCCGCGCGCCAGATTGATAGCTTTCATCCGGATAGGGCGCGTTATACGCCGCGATCTCGGCGCTGGTGAGATCGCGCAGACACCCACCATCGACGATCCGGCCCGTCTTAAACTCTGGCGTCGCCTGACTAAAGGCGCGCCAAGCGTCGAACCCCGGACCAATATTCTCCCCCTCAGGCAAATAGGTGTTTGAAATCACCAGTCGCGCAAAGCGATCTGGGAAGGCCGCGACAAGGCGCAAGCCAATAAGCCCACCCCAATCTTGGCAGAACAGCGTGATATCGCCCAGATCAAGCCGGGTCAGCCAATCGCTCATCCAAGCAACATGGCGTTCATAGCTATAGTCATCCCGACTGGCAGGCTTGTCTGACTTGCCAAAGCCAATCAGATCGGGGGCAATCACCCGATGCCCCTTGGCAACGAGCGGCGGAATGAAGTTGCGGTAGAGATAGGACCAAGTCGGCTCGCCATGCATCAACAGTATCGGCGACGCGTCGCGTGGTCCCTCATCGATATAGTGGAGGCGTAATGGCGTGCCGTCTTGCCGATCAGCGATTTCAAGATAGTTCGGATGAAAGCGAAAACCTTCAATATCCGCAAAAGCGGCATCGGGGGTTCTCAAGACCTTCATTTCGGCACCACCTCCAAAATTGCTTTCACAAAGCCTTGCGGGTCATTTTCCTGAATGAAATGCCCCCCCTTGAGCGTGCGGTGCGGCTGGCCAGCCGTGCCGGGAACCCGACCAATCCAACGCATCTCGCCGCCCCGTGTGACAGGGTCACCATCGCTAAAGCAGCATAGAAATGGCTTGTCCCATTGGTCAAGCACCTGCCATGCCCGCTTCTGATCTGGAACTGCGACATTATTCTCAAACGGAACAAAACTGGGAAAAACGCGCGCGCCAGCCTTATAGCGACCGTCGGGGAACGGCGCGTCATAAGCCGCAATTTCCGCCGCACTCAGCGCGCGTTGCGCCCCCATGTTGACAATATTGCCAATCCGGAAAATCGGGCTCCACTTCGCAAAGGCGCGCCAAATGGCAAAGGCGCGCGGGGCTGCCCCCCCTTCGGGCAGGCCGCCATTGGACAGCACAACACCAGAAAATCGATCCGGCATGTCGGCAACGAGGCGCAGGCCGATCAACGATCCCCAATCCTGACAGACCAACCGCATATTGGTAAGATCAAGCGTCTCGATCCATTGCCGCATCCAACCGACATGGCGCGCATAACTATAATCTGTCTTTTTGGTCGGCTTGTCCGATTTGCCAAAGCCGATCAAATCGGGCGCGATCACGCGATATCCAGCGGCGACAACCGGGCCAATCATGTGCCGATAGAGATAGCACCAGCTCGGCTCCCCGTGCATCATCAACACAATCGGCGCATCGCGCGGCCCCTCATCGACATAATGAATGCGCAAGGGCGTCCCATCTTCGGGATCAGTGATTTCCAAATAGTTCGGATCAAAAGGAAAATCGCCGATGTTTGAAAAGGCAGAATCTGGAGTGCGCAAGACTTTCATGGGATTTTCTTTCGCAATGACTTTAATGGCACTATTCATGCCATTAAAGTCATTGCCAGACAATGGACGAATTTTGCATCAATAATGAGATATTAAATGGTGGTTAAAGATCCTCGCTCATGGTTATTTTGACATTGTAAATGTCATTTATATCAGCGACCAAATCAGACAGAATTCAGGATGCTGGGAAGACTAGACTGCCGTCCCGCACGCCTCTCAATGCGGCTGACCAACTTCGGCCGGAACAGCCAATGCGCCGGGGCGGCGAGGGTCTGCCGCGCCCAAGAAATACCCATTTTCAATCATGATTGATTGCGCACTTCCCATCGTCTCATCAGATGTGATGGGATGGCCCATTTTCTTGAGAAGGTGCACCGTATCTGGATTAAAATTGGGCTCAACGCGCAGATGATCACTTGCGTCTTGAAAAATGCGCGGCTGATGCGTGGCTTCTTCAATATTCAGATTGAAATCGACGACATTGACGATGACCTGCATCACCGTGTCAATGATCGTACTGCCGCCGGGCGTGCCGGTCACTAGCCATGGCTTTCCATTCTTCAAAATCATAGTCGGCATCATCGTCGATAGCATACGCTTCCCCGGCGCCATTGCGTTGGGCGGCGGCGGGGCCCCCTCCCGAAGCGCCTTGGCGGCCGCTTCATGCGAGAAGTTATTCATCTGGTTGTTGAGCAATATGCCCGTGCCTCCGATCATCACGCCAGAACCGAAATCGGCGCCCAGCGTATATGTGGTGGACACAATATTGCCTTCAGCATCCGCGATCGAAAAATGCGTTGTCGAAGGACTCTCAAATTTCAACGGATCCCCACTGCCCAGCTTTTCTGCTGATTTGGCCTTCTTCACATTGATCTGTTTGGCCCGAGACTGGGCATAGGCTTTAGAAATAAAACCCTGAATTGGGGGCGTTACAAAGTCTGTGTCGCCTAAAAAGCGGTAACGATCCGCATAACCAAGCTTCATAGCCTCTGCCATCAGGTGCAGCGTTTTTGCAGACCCAAGGCCACTCGCCTTCAAATCAAAATTCTCAACGATGTTGAGCATGTTGAGCAAAGTCGCACCGCCGGCGCTTGCGGGAGGTGCCGTCACAACCTCCAAACCGCGATACGTCCCGCGCAAGGGACGGCGCTCAACCGCGCGATAAGAGGCAAGATCATCCATCGTGATCAGGCCGCCATTGGCCTTCATGTCTGCAACAATACGATCCGCGACGGGCCCTTTATAGAATCCATCAGCCTGATGCGTCGCAATCTGCGTCAGCGTCCAAGCGAGGTCTGGCTGCTTGAGCGTTTCCCCCGCACGATAAAGTGCACCATCGGCCTTGAAATATGCCGCTTTGGCAGCCGCACTTGTCGATAGGCGGTCCTTGCCCCAGCCAAAAACAAAGGCTTCATCAGGGCTAAGTCTTACCCCATCACGGGCCAAGGCAATGGCCGGAGCAACCACATCTGGCCAAGCCAGTTTTCCGAACTTCTTATGCGCCATGACAAAGCCGGCGACCGTGCCCGGAACGGATGGGGCCAAATAGCCCTGCCCTGCCAATTTGGATTCCTTGCCCTGATTATCCAGAAAGAGAGCAAGCGTTGCAGCCTTTGGTGCAACGGAGCGAAAGTCGAACACAACCTGCTCACCCGTTTTGGCGTCATGCACCAGCATGAACCCATCGCCGCCAATATTGCCGGCACGTGGCAAAGTAACCGCAAGCGCAAAGCCAACGGCGACGGCCGCATCAACGGCATTGCCACCCCGCCGCAAAATGTCTGCACCAACGCGTGAGGCAATGGCATTTTGGGACACAACCATCCCGTGCTCCCCCACAACTGGGGAATGGATGCTGGGATATTCAAGAAGCTGCTTTTTCTGGGCAAAGACAGGGGCCGTCAACAAAGAGAAAGCCGCCAAACACAAAGCCCCAGAGCGCGCCCATTTCCCAATCATGCTGATCATTCTACATCCCCCATCACCAATTGGCTCACCCGTTCGGCAGACCCCATCGCATATGTCCACCCCAACATGCCATGACCAATATTGACGGCAAGGCATGGCCTAACGCGCTTTATGATCGGCAGCGAGTTTGCTGTCATCGGGCGTATGCCCGCCCAGCCCTCATTCATGGTCGTGAAATCGGCGGCCTTTGGCAAGGAGCCTTGCGCACTCCGCGTCAGATCCGCCAAGCGCTTCCTGTCGATGCTGATATCTTGCGTGCCAAGCTCGGCAAGCCCCGCCACCCGCATCTTGCCATTAAGCGGGCAAAAGACGATTTTGCGCGTTACATCTGTAATGCTGATTTTGGGCGCGGCATCCCCCATGGGCGCTGTAAGAGAATAGCCCTTCATCGGCATTAAGGTGCCTCTCAGGCCATAATCCTTTAAGAAGGCACGTGATCCAAAGCCCGCGCAAAGGACAATTTGGTCAGCCTCAATGTGCTCGCCAGTGCTCAGTTCTGCTCTTGCCGATCGGTCATCATGGCGCAATTGAGAAACCGTAACTCCAAACCGCAGCTTAACCCCAAATTCCTGCGTCAAGAGCGCGATCATGGCGTTACAAAAGAGATAGGGATCGCCCAACTCCTCTTGCGGGGTGTAAATGGCGCCCGCAAAATCATCTGGCCGCGCAGCCAGCGCAGGCTCTAATTTGATGGCCTCTGATTTGCTCAAAACCTCTTGAACGGCTCCATTTTCGCGCTTCAAATCAACCATTTGGCTGGCAGCTGCAAAGGCCGCTGGGTCTTCATGCACGACCAGTTTCCCGGCCACCTTATGGCCGAAAATAAGCGGGTGGTGTTCTAGCAAAGCCTGCATCGCCAAGCGGGATTCCAGTCCGAGACGGAGCCCGGCAAGTGTATTGGCACGAAACCGAGCTTTGGTTGAGTTCCGCAGAAAGGCTAAAAGCCAACTCAGATAGTCTAAGTCGAGCGCAGGCTTTAACCTAAAAGCCGGATCTTGCCCGAGCGCGAGGGCCGGCATGTGACGCAGCAGGGCTGGGCTCGCCAAGGCTTCGGTATAGACATAGCTCAGCTGTGCGCCATTGGCGAAGGAAGAGCCCCGGCCCGGCCCATCAGCTTTATCAATAAGCGTGACCGCAACCCCGCGTCGCGCCAAGGCATAAGCAGTCGTAACACCAATAACCCCGGCACCAATGACCAAGGCGGTGCGCGGCGGCGTTTTAAACTTCGGCTGCTGAGACGTATCCATAGAGTTACGCTAAAGCAGCCAGCCTCACGAACAAGTCGCAAGGCCTAACAAAGATAACGCGAAGCTATAGCTTTGCGTTAAGGGAATTATCTGCCGTGACATGGGCGTTGAGCGCGCCTTCAAACGTCGAAACAAACTGAAGACCAAGTTTAGATAATGGGCGATCTTCCAACCATGCCGCATGAATTCCAAAGCGCATTTCTGGCAGCAATGGAATCCGCTCCAGCCCCTGACTGGCGAAGAAATGTGCCGTGAATTCATCGACAATCGCAACGCCTGAGCCGAACCGAACTAAGGATGCTGCAATGAAATAGGTGCTGACGGATACAATGTCCTTCACTTGAACACGGGCCTTGGCAAAGGCGTCTTTGACGATTTCTCCGATTGGTCCGCTGCCCGTTACGCTGACCATCTCCATTCCCTGCAAATTTGAAATCTCAATAGTCTCCAGACCGGGGGCAAAGGCACCGCTCCGCGCGATGAGAACGAGATTGGCGGTGGACAACTGCTTTTGCCGCAAGCGCGTTTGATGCGGCGGGTCATAGCAAATGGCCAGATCGCATTCCCGCTCATACAGCGCGCGCAAAACATCATTGTGGTGAACGGTTTTGATATCAAAAGTAACGCCAGGGTGTTTCGCCCGAAAGGCGGCGATTGCACTGGGGGCTATTTCTAGACCGAGGGACGGCACAACGCCGACCCGCAAATGCCCGGCTTCTGACTTGCGCAGATTATCTGCGGTCAACTGTAAGGATGAGACGCGGCTGAACACCTCATCCACCTCCCGGAAAAGCGCATGCGCTTCGTCGGTAGGGAGCAACCGCCCCCTCACAAGATCAAAGAGGCGAAGGCCGAGTTGGGTCTCTGTATGCCGGAGCACCTTGCTCACGGCAGGTTGAGAGACGTTGAGCGCCCGCGCTGCCGCGCTGATCGACCCGTTCGCGTAAACTGCGTGAAAAACCTCGATCTGCCTCAGTCTCATGGCGTTAAACTAGCGGCGCGTTAACCGCGCCGCTAGCCAGAACACTCCTCTTTTCAAAGCGATCAAAAGTCCTTTGAAAGCTCGACATAAACGAACCGACCAACGGCATCGTGAAGCGACCCAAGGAAGCCGTAATTGGTCGATGCAAGAGGCGGCTTGTTATCATAGAGGTTGCGCGCGCCAATCCGGAACCGCGTGCCGGACAAGATGCTATCGCCCTTTTCCGCACGATATTGGACATAGGTATTGACCGTCGTGAAGCTGGCCAATTTATAGTTCTGCCCATTGATCAATGCCGTGCCCGTGTCAAAAACCGATCCGACATAGGTCACCAGCACACCCGCACTCATCGGACCAGACTTCCAGGTCACATTCCCGGTCATGCGCCACTTCGGGTTCCCGTTCACCTGAATCTGGCTTCCGGCTTGGGTGATGGACACTCCTGTCCCAAATTTTCCGGCAGCATTGGCGGCAATCAACTGGGCTTGCAAGTCCGAAGGGTCTTGCAAGAATTTGGTGAGCTTGGACGCGCCCAAATCAATATTGAAATTGCCAAGTGCAGTATCCCGCAGATCCAAATTGACGGCGAAATCCAGACCACGCAACGTGCGCGGGCCAAGGTTGAAGTAATTGTCCTGCACATAGGACAAATCACCAACGACCTGCGTGCCAACCGGCGCAAGGCGCACAACATTTGCATTGGTTCTGCCATTCTGACGCTCCAGAAGATCGAACAATATCTGGTTCTGCGCCCCTTGAATGCCGATCACGCCCTTTTCTTTCAGCGACCAGTAATCAACCGTCAGGGTCAAACTCCTGATCGGCTGAATAACGGCACCCAATGAGAGGGTTTCAGCATTTTCTGGCTTCAGGTCCTGATTGCCGGCCCGCACTTCAAGTGTGCTGACACCCGTGCAGGTCACATTATTCAAACGACAAGCTGCGAAGTCCGTGCGAGTGTTGGCAACCTGTGTCCCTGCGCTGTAAAACTGAGCGAGGTTCGGCGCCCGGAAGCTTTGCGACCAAGAGGAGCGGAACTTAATTCCGTCCACCACAGACCAGACGCCTGCGACCTTGGGCTTTAGAACATTGCCAAAATCCGAATAATGTTCGTCGCGTGCTGCGAGTTGCAGATCCAGCGACTGAACCAAAGGCACGTTCATATCATCCGACACCACCGGAACAGCCAATTCGACATAGGCGGATGCAACTGTGCGCTTCCCGCTCACATCGGGAGCCGGGCTCGCACCCATGACATCCGTGCCATAGGTGATGCCCGTGACACTATCGATGTACTTTACGGTACCATCCAAGCGATCGTCGCGGTTGTCACGATATGTTTCGCGGCGGACTTCCAAGCCGCCGGCAAAGCCAATGCTTCCCGCTGGCAGCTCGATCAGGCTGGCATTAGACAACCGGAAATCGCCTGTCGCTAGAGATGTTGTGCCAATGCGATGGACATCAACGAGGAAGGGGCTGATCGTGGCAGCGCTATTTGGGGTTCCATCGCCCAGCGAGAAATTGGTCAGCGAGCCGCCGTTAAAGGGGTTATAGGCATCCGGCGTGGACCGAGCCAGCGCTTGCTGGAACAACGTATTGCTGATCGCATTCTTCGTATGGTCGTCCGTCCGCGCCCAACTATAGGTTGCTGCAGACTCCCATTTGAAACTCCCCATATTGCCCCGAACACCGAGCAGGCCACGAATGCTGTCATCTGTCACGGTGAAGGTGCGCGGCCCTGTATCAACGGGACGGTAGGTCGTCATCCGCAGGGCAAGTCCAGTCGTCGGAACGCCTGTAAGGTTTGCAAGACGGTTCGGGTTCGCAACGCCGTTGATCGTCGTTGCGCCGAAGGGATTATAATAATTGCTGGCGGGAATTGTGATGGGCGCACTAGAAATAGGCGCAGACTGCTCCCGCTGCCCATCTAGCTTGGCATGATAATATCCGGCTTCTGCGAAGAGCTCCACAGCGCCAATGTCCTGCTTGAATGTGCTGAACATATTGATGCGATCAAGACCACCACGGATTGTTCGGTCGGGGTTTTCGTCATAGCGCAGGACGCGGCTGGTGGCCCCCGTGATTGTGCCGCTGCGAATACAGATATCCCCAGGCAATGACGTGCTGGAGCATCCGGCAGCCGTATTGGCCACCGGTTCAATGTGAAACACGCCACTGGAGGTCAATGTCGCGGCACCTTGCCGAACTGTCGTGACAGGAACGGTGGTGAAGCTGCCCCAAGGCGATGACGTAGAACGATTGTCGAAGGACGTATCCCCATCCCACAAGGTTCCAATCAGCCCACCACGATGATCTTCACTAACGGAGAAATCACGCTCACTGGCAAATAATGGCGATCTTTTGGTGTAGCTGCCAAAGAGGGTGAAGTTACCGCCAGCCTTTGTCTTGAAGCCTGCTTTGACAGCCCCCGTTGCTTCATCCGTACCATCGGCAAATCCATAGCGCGTATCGACCCGCAAGCCTTCAAACTTGTCATCAAGAACCACATTCACAACGCCAGCCACAGCATCCGCGCCGTAAATTGCAGCCGCACCATCACGCAGGACTTCGATCCGGCGCGTGGCGCCGACCGGCAGCGAGTTGGTGTTGGCCGTCTGAACGGGAACGAAGTTTTCCGTCTGCGTGCCGGGCGTCAGGATCATCCGGCGGCCGTTAAGCAGCACCAAGGTGTTGCCGGTGCCAACGCTCCTCAAGTTAATCGACGCATTGTCGCCGCGCGCATCATTGAGATTGCCCGTGGTGCGGGCTTCTTGAAACTGAACATCGCCGGCTTGCGGGATGGAACGGAACAATTCGTCCCCCGAAACACTGCCCGTTGCGAGAATACGATCCGTATCGAGGACAGAAACAGGAAGCGCGCCTGAAATCTTGGCGCCTTCAATGCGGCTGCCGACCACAACGATTTCTTCTGCAGCATCTTGCTTACTGGATGAAGGAGCGGTCTGCGCAAGTGCGGCAGCAGGCAAAGCCGCAATGATCGCACCGCTGAGCAACAAACGAGCGCGGATTTTCTCCAAAGAAACAGTCATGATTCCCCCTTAATTCATATATTTAGAATCTAATTTTCAACGTTCGCATTCAGCCGACACGTGCGCAACTGAAATCCGTTACAATCTTATGAGCCATCCATCACCTTTGGTTATAGATGGAAAATAATTTTGGGCCTTATCTCGCGCAAGTAAAAGAGCCCATCAGGTCAGCATCAGCGCTGCCACAAGGGAGAGCGCAAAGGAAATCAGGCTTGCACAGACAACGGGCAATGAACTGCGCCATCCCTGTTGGAGCAAGAGTTGCATGGGAGATTTGATTCCCGTCGCAACAACAGCAAGCAGCAAGAGCGCGCTCGCGGCTTTTCCTGACGCCGCAACAACGGCCGCAGGAAATGGAAAAAAGCTATTCAGGGCCGCAATCCCCAAAAAACCGAGGACGAACCACGGCAGTGTGATCGGCCCTGTCTGAGCACCTCCTTGACGCGCCAATATGAGGGCAATGACGGCGAGCGTCGGGGCGAGCAACGCCACCCGAGTGAGCTTTACAATGGCTGCGGTTTCGCCAGCCTCATTTGAAAAACTATATCCAGCGCCCAAAGCTTGCGCCACATCATGGATGGAAGCGCCAATCAAAAACCCAGCCTGACGATCCGTAAGGCCCAAAACATCTGCCAATATGGGGTAAACCGACATCGCAAAGGCGCTGGCCGCCGAGACGCAGACTAAGACGAGCGTTAGCTGGGCCTGACTTGTCCTCTTCTCCCCCAGCAATGCGGAAAGAGCCAGTGCCGCGGAGGCGCCACAAATGGCGACAGCCCCGCCTGCAAGCAGGCCCAAACTACTCCCCTGGCCGACAATACGGGCAACACCAACACCTGTCAGGGTAACCAGGGCTATGATGGCGGCAATGGCGATAAAACTTGGCCAGCCCAAAGAGGCAATTTGTTCAAATGTGATCTGCGCGCCGACCAGAACGATCCCCCAGCGCAACAGGCTTCGCGAGGCAAAGCCAAGTCCGGGATGAAGCCGCGCATCGGCATTCACAAAGTTAAAGGCAAGGCCGATCAAAAGCCCCATCAGCATCAGGGGTGCCCCATAATGCTCAGAGAGATAGGCGGCGGCTAATGCGGCAACAGCGGTAATTAGTAACCCGGGAACATGTGCTCTTAGGCCATGACGCTCTTCTGACTGCGCCTCATATAAATCGCCATAAAGATCGGCGACAGCAGGAAAACCCTTTGCATCCCTCACCGCGTGCATACTCCCCCTTGGCATCATGACAGCGTTGTCTACAATAAACCCCAACAGGAGTGGAGACTTTTATGGCAGATGAAAAGAAGGATCATGCAAAACGGTTGCGTTACGCATTGATCGCCCTCGTTTTTGTGGGAACCGCCCTCAACTATGTTGATCGCCAAGTCTTGGCGCTTCTCAAGCCAACCCTAGAGGCTGAGTTTAATTGGAGCGATCAGGAGTTTGCCCATCTGGGATCGGCCTTTCAGCTGACAGCGGCCGCCTCCGTGCTTTTTGTTGGATGGCTTGTTGATCGCTTTGGCGTGCGCGCGGCCTATGGCGGTGCGGTGGCCATTTGGAGCCTCGCGGGCATTGCCCACGCCTTTGCTGCGACGGTTGGTCAGTTTCTGGCAGCGCGCATCGTCCTCGCGGCTGCAGAATCGATCAACACGCCCGCAGCTGTAAAAGCTGCTGCGCAATATCTTCCTCTCAAGGAACGGTCACTTGGGCTGGGCCTGGTCAATACGGCGCCCAATATCGGTGCCGTCATCACGCCGTTGCTCATCCCCCCCTTTGCGCTCGCCTTTGGGTGGCAGGCGGCCTTCATCGTGACAGGGGCACTGGGCTTTATATGGC
>JBEDGC010000008.1:0-3385 GCA_041174825.1 Pseudomonadota bacterium
CCCGTTATCCCCGTGCGGGCGCTTAAAAATGCCGGCACTGAAGAATTTACCCGCAAGCAAATTGAAGTGGCAGGCATGCTTGATCGCGGCGCCATTGATATGGCGACAGCGCAGCTGGAAATTGAAAAATTCTGGGCGGGGGCCCTTCGGCGCGCGGTCATTGAAGGCGATGTCGACAATGGCTCTCTTATGGCAGGCCAATCCGTCGGCATGGTCAAAGCTGAGGAAAGCGTGCAACAGATTCTCGACACGCTGACGCAGGAAGCAGAAGTCGCGCTTACCGCGCGTTAAGCAGGGTCGTCGGCGGCGGTTTTGAGCGTAGGCGCGCGCATCCCCGCCCGCTGACGTCGGGTGAGTTCGGCTTTCAGCGCTTCGGGCTTTGGTGCCCAGAGGAAACCAAAGCTGACCGTGCCTGCCTTTGTCTCGACGACATGATGCAGGCGGTGAGCCTGAATGATACGTTTCATATACGCGCTTTTTGGAATGTAGCGGATGTTGACGCGGCGGTGCACGATGACGTCGTGAAAGCCGAAATAAATGGCTCCATAAGCCGCAATGCCACCGCCAATCCACGCATAAAGAGCGCCATGACCAAGGCCTATGCCATACCAGAACAGGCTGATCGACGGGATGGCAAAAATCGCGGCGTAAAGATCATTCAGTTCAAATATTCCATGACGCGGTTCATGGTGGCTTTTGTGCAGGAACCAACCGGGGCCGTGCATCAGCCAGCGGTGTGCAACATAGGCAAAGCCTTCCATGAAGATCACGGTCAACAAAAAAACAGCAAATCCGGCCCAAATCACCATGCGTTGCGCTTTACACCTTTGTTCAGGATTTCGTCATCTTTTTAGCGCTAGAGTCATACCCTCTTTTGGGGAGGATGTTCTTTGACGCGCATAATTTTTCTTGTCGCCTTGCTTGGAGGGTTTGTCTCTGCCTGTGCCACACCAGAAGCGCGGTTGCGCAATGGGCTGATGTCGGCCGGCCTATCGCGGGATGCGTCGGCCTGCATGGCAGATCGCATGATTGACCGGCTATCGCTCGTTCAATTGCGCCGTTTATCTGATCTATCGAAGATCAGCGAGCAGCGGATTGGCGAGATGCGTGTGGGCGTATTTTGGCGGCAAGTGCGTGCGCTCAGAGATCCAGAAATCCTCTCAATTGCCGCACGCGCGGGTTTGAGTTGCGCAATTTCTGAATAGTCCGCGAGGCTTGAGCGGACGCTGGGGCTTCCCATCCGTTCAAGGCTATGCTTTAGGCCCTGCAACTCTAGCAGGGACTCGCGCAACCGATGAATATTCACGAGTATCAAGCCAAGGATCTTCTTGCGAAATTTGGCGTCGCTGTGCCCAAGGGCATTCCGGCCATGTCGGTCGAAGAAGCTGTGAACGCTGCAAAGCAGCTCCCCGGACCGCTTTATGTCGTGAAGGCGCAGATTCACGCCGGTGGCCGTGGCAAGGGCAAGTTCAAGGAATTGGGCCCTGATGCCAAGGGCGGCGTCCGTCTTGCCAAGTCGCTGGACGAAGTTGAAGCGCACGCCAAGGACATGCTCGGCAACACGCTGGTCACCATCCAGACGGGCGATGCCGGCAAGCAGGTGCAGCGCCTCTACATCACTGATGGCGTAGATATTGCCAAAGAATTCTACCTTGCCCTTCTCGTGGACCGCGAGACCAGCCGTATTGCGATTGTCGCATCGACCGAAGGTGGGATGGACATTGAAACCGTCGCGCACGACACGCCTGAGAAAATTCAGACGATCACTGTCGACCCTGCGACGGGCCTGATGCCGCATCACGGTCGGTCGGTCGCCAAGGCGCTCGGCCTGACGGGGGACCTCGCCAAGCAGGTGCAGGTTTTGCTCAAGGGCATTTACGAAACCTTTGTCGCAACCGACGCCTCGCAAATCGAGATCAATCCTCTCGCCATCTGCCCAACCGCCGACGGCGACAAGCTGTTCGTGTTGGATGCCAAAGTTGGCTTCGACAGCAACGCCATGTTCCGTCACAAGAATTTGGCCGAGTTGCGCGATTTGACCGAAGAAGACCCGGCGGAAATTGAAGCATCCAATTATGATCTGGCCTATATCAAGCTGGACGGAAACATCGGCTGCATGGTCAATGGCGCAGGCCTTGCCATGGCAACGATGGATATCATCAAGCTGAACGGTGAGTTTCCAGCCAACTTCCTAGATGTCGGCGGTGGTGCCAATAAGGAAAAGGTGACAGCTGCGTTTAAGATCATTCTCAAAGATCCAGCGGTGAAGGGCATTCTCGTCAATATTTTTGGCGGCATTATGAAATGCGACATTATTGCAGACGGCATTGTGGCCGCGGCAAAGGATGTAAACCTTTCCGTGCCCTTGGTCGTCCGACTTGAAGGCACGAACGTGCAGCAGGGTAAGGATATTCTTGCCAATTCTGGCCTGCCGATCGTTGCCGCCAATGATTTGGGCGACGCCGCCAAGAAAATTGTCGCGGAAGTCCGAAAGGTCGCCTGAGCCTTGCAAAGCCCTGCATTTTTGTGCAGTGCCGCCAACATTGACGTAAACGTAAAGTGAATGACGGAGACCCCTCATGAAGATCCTCGTACCCGTCAAACGGGTTATTGATTATAATGTGAAGCCCCGCGTGAAGCCCGATGGCTCTGGCGTGGACCTTGCCAATGTCAAAATGTCGATGAATCCGTTCGATGAAATCGCTGTGGAAGAAGCCATCCGCCTGAAGGAAAGCGGTGTTGCGACAGAAATCGTTGCTGTTTCGGTTGGCCCGGACAAGGCGCAGGAAACGCTGCGCACGGCGCTGGCCATGGGCGCGGATCGCGCGATCCTGATCGTGGCGGAAGATGTAGAACCGCTGGGCGTTGCCAAGCTGCTCGCCAAGGTCATGGACGAAGAAGCCCCCGGCCTTGTCATCCTTGGCAAGCAGGCGATTGACGACGATTCCAACCAGACGGGCCAGATGCTCGCGGCGCTCACAGGCCGGCCGCAGGGCACCTTTGCTTCCAAGGTTGAAATTGCTGGCGACAGCGCCAAGGTGACACGCGAAGTCGATGGCGGTCTGGAAACCGTCAGTCTGAAACTTCCGGCGATTGTCACGACCGATCTTCGCCTGAATGAGCCGCGCTACGCCTCCTTGCCCAATATCATGAAGGCAAAGTCCAAGCCGCTCGCGCAGAAAACGCCAGCGGATTATGGTGTGGACGTCAGCCCGCGCCTGAAGACGCTGAAGGTTACAGAACCGCCCGTACGTTCGGCTGGCATCAAGGTTGCTGATGTCGACGCACTGGCCGCCAAGCTTAAGGAAATGGGAGTAGCCGCATGAGCGTTCTCGTTTACGCCGAACATGATAATGCCGCGCTGAAGGATGCAACGCTTGCCGTT
>JBEDGC010000009.1:0-60218 GCA_041174825.1 Pseudomonadota bacterium
TTCAACGGACTTATGGCATGGATGAAGGCGCCGCAGGTGGCCTTCTGGGTCAGATTTATCTGGTTGGCGGGATCGCGGGATCGCTCGTCACAGCTTATGTTGTTGCACGGCCGAGCTTTACCGATCCACGCAGAATTGCCCAGTTGCTTGCGGTGGTCACGGCAATTGGCACGATCCCCTCCTTCCTCGCCTATTACACCTATGATTTGGGCGTGGCGAAGCTCATGTGGTGGCTCTTCATCCCGACCATTTACTTCTATATTGGCCCGGCCATGGCGCTCTGCCAAAATCTGGCCGCGCCGAAGATGCGGGCCATGTCCATCGCTATTTCGCTGCTGATTGCCAATTTGCTCAACCTGATTGTGGCCCCTGCGATTGTCGGCGGCTTGAGCGACTATTTTGCGGGGTCGCAGCCGGCAGGGGCTGAGTCCCTGCGTCTTGCGCAGCTTATCCTTGCGCCAACAGGTTTTTGGGCGGCGTGGCATTATTGGCGCGCGGCCAAATACATTATCAATGATCAGAAAAGGGCGGTTGGCTATGTTTGAGGCACCCCTCAAATCCTTCATAAATGGCCAGTGGGTTCTCCCGCTATCTTCTCAGCAGACGCTGGATGCCATTAATCCGGCGACAGAAGACGTTTGTGCAACAATCGCTCTGTGCGGGCCGGACGATGCCGACCGTGCGGTCGCGGCCGCACGCGCGGCCTTTGATGGCTATTCCGCAATGCCGCTGGAGGCGCGTATTGCTCTGACGGAAAAGCTCATTGCGATCTTTGAGCGCCGCTATGATGAAATGGTGCGGGCAATTTCGACAGAAATGGGCGCGCCTTATGATTTGTCCTTTAATGCGCAGGCAGAATGCGGCCCCGGCCATTTGAAGGAAACGGTCAAGGCCGCCCGCGCCTTGGATTGGGATAGCCCAATTGGGTCGACGGGTGATCTCACCTATGAAGCCGTGGGTGTTTGCGTGCTGATTACACCATGGAATTGGCCGATTAATCAGCTGGCAGCAAAAATTGGCCCGGCGCTTGTCGCGGGCTGCACCATGGTGTTGAAGCCAAGCGAAGTCTCGCCGCTCTCGGCGCAGCTTTTTGCTGAGTTTATCGAGGAAGCTGGCTTTCCAACGGGCGTGTTCAACATGGTGCATGGCACGGGCGCGATGATTGGTGATGCGCTGACCAGCCATCCCGATGTCGACATGGTCTCCTTCACAGGATCAACACGCGCGGGCATTCAGATTGCCAAGTCCGCAGCGGAGACGGTGAAGCGCGTGTCGCAGGAACTGGGCGGGAAATCGGCCAATATTGTTTTTGCCGATTCTGGTTTGGAAAAGGCCGTAACGCGGGGCGTGCTGCATTGCTTTGGCAATACCGGCCAATCTTGCAACGCGCCGACCCGAATGTTGGTGGAAGCGTCCGTCTATGACGAGGCCGTTGCCATCGCCGCGCGGGTCGCCCAATCGGTTCAGCTTGGCGATCCCATGGAAAAGGGCCCGCATCTGGGGCCTGTGGTCAGCAAGGCCCAGTTCGATAAGATCCAACGCCTCATTCAAGTCGGCATTGATGAAGGTGCGCGTCTGATTGCGGGCGGCGTGGGCCGGGCGGATGGGTTTGATCGGGGCTATTATGTGAAGCCGACGATTTTTGCTGGTGTGCACAATAAAATGACGATCGCGCAGGAAGAGATTTTTGGCCCCGTGCTTGTCATGATCCCCTTTGCCGATGAGGCAGAGGCCATTCAGATTGCTAATGATACGCCCTATGGTCTTGCCGGCTATATCCAGTCTGGGGATCTGGAACGTGCCCGTCGCGTCGCGCGCAAAGTCCGCGCGGGGAGTGTCTATCTCAACGGCAATGGGCAGGATTATTGCTCGCCCTTTGGTGGGTATAAGCAATCGGGCAATGGCCGCGAATGGGGCGCATTTGGCCTGCATGACTTCCTTGAGATCAAGGTGATCAACGGATTTTACCCGGCATGAAACTCACCGATATTGAGACCTTTGTTGTCGGCAATCCACCGCCGCATTTTGGCGGGCGGTACTTTGTCTTTGTCAAGCTGACGACCGACAGCGGCGTCTCTGGCATTGGGGAGGCATATTGCGTCCCCTTTGAGCCGCATCTGGTGGCTAAGATGATTGAGGATGTCTTTGCCCGCTACATGGCCGGCCAAGATCCGCATGATATTGAGACGATGTGGCGTCGGGTCTATTCAAGCGGCTTTACCCAGCATCCTGATTTGACGCTGATGGGCGTGCTCTCTGCGCTTGAAATGGCCTGTTGGGATATTGTCGGCAAAGAGGCCAACCAACCCGTTTACAAGCTGCTGGGCGGCAAGGTGCATGAGCGCCTGCGCGCCTATACCTATATTTATCCGCGCCCGGGCGATCAGAGCGATGTCTATCACGACCCCGATCTGGCGGCAGAGCGTGCGGCAGAGTATCTCTCCCAAGGCTTTACCGCGCTGAAATTTGACCCCGCGGGGCCGTATACAGCGTTCGATGGGCGGCAATTGTCGCTCGAGGCACTCGATCTCTGCGAACGCTTTGCGCGCCAGCTGCGGGAAGCGGTTGGGACAAAGGCCGACCTCTTGTTCGGCACGCACGGCCAGATGACGGCGGCAGGCGCGATCCGCCTTGCCAAGCGGTTAGAGCCTTATGATCCGCTTTGGCTGGAAGAACCCGTGCCCCCAGATGCGCCGGAGGAAATGGCCAAGGTCGCGCGGGGCACGAGCATCCCGGTTGCAACGGGCGAGCGGCTAACCACCAAATATGATTTCGCCCGACTGCTCAACGCAGGGGCAGCGGCCATCCTTCAGATGAATTTGGGGCGTGTCGGTGGTCTGTTAGAGGCCAAGAAAATCGCGGGCATGGCAGAGGTGTATCACGCGCAAATTGCACCGCATCTCTATTGTGGCCCGATTGTTGGCGCAGCCAACATCCAGATTGCGACATGTTCTCCCAATTTCCTGATCTTGGAAAGCATTGAAAGCTGGGGCGGGTTTCATAGCGACATTTTGAAGACCCCCATTCAGTTTGAAGAGGGGCATGTCATTCCGCCAACAGCGCCGGGCCTCGGCGTAGAGTTGAATGAAGAGGTTGCACGGGCGAACCCCTATACCGGCACGATGCTCCATCTCGAAATGACCCAGCACCCCGTTCAATGACCGACATATATGATTATGTGATCGTCGGCGCGGGAACCGCCGGCTGCGTGCTGGCCAACCGCTTGTCGGCGGATGGCAAGACGCGCGTTTTGCTGCTGGAGGCGGGGGGATCAGACCAGATTGTCTGGATCCAATTGCCCATTGGCTATGGACGGACGTTCTTCAGCCGCAGCATCAACTGGATGTATGATACTGAGCCGGTTCCGGGTCTTGGCGGGCGGGAAAGTTATTGGCCGCGTGGCAAGGTGATTGGCGGGTCGGGATCGATCAATGCCATGGTGCATGTCCGTGGTCAGCCGCAAGATTTTGAGGATTGGGCGGCGCTCGGCAATACAGGCTGGGGCTGGGAGGATGTTCTGCCTTATTTCATGAAGGCAGAGGACCATGATTTGGGCCAAAGCGCCTATCATGGGGTTGGCGGCCCGCAGCATGTGACGGATATCAGCAGCCGGGCGCACCCCCTATGTCAGACATTTATTAAGACAGGACAGGCGCTTGGCCTGCCTTATTCGCCTGATCTCAATAGCCCGACGGGTGAGGGTGTTGGCATTTACCAAATCAACACGCGCAAGGGCCGACGTGCCTCTACCGCGAATGAATATCTGCGGCCCGCGCTGCGTCGCGGCGGCGTGGATATCCGGACCAAGGCGCATGCAACGCGCATCCTATTTGAAGGGACGCGCGCCATTGGCGTTGAATATCGGCGTGGCAACAAATTGCATCAGGTGCGGGCGGGCCGAGAGGTCATTCTGTCTGGCGGGTCGATTAACTCGCCCCAGTTGCTCAATCTGTCTGGCATTGGCGATGCCGCGCATCTCAAGGCGCTTGGGATCGACATTGTGGCCAATGCCCCGGCAGTGGGTCAGAATATGCAAGATCATCTGGCCGTGAGCTATTTCTACAAAACCAGCGTCCCGACGCTGAATGACGAATTGCGGCCGCTATTTGGGAAGATCAAGGCGGGCCTGCACTATCTGCTCAATCGCGGTGGGCCGCTGTCGATGAGCGTGAATCAGGGCGGCGGCTTTGTGCGGAGCGGCCCGGATGCAGCGCGGGTCAATTTGCAGCTTTATTTCAGCCCCGTCAGCTATACGCAAACGCCGCTCTCGGACCGAAAGCTGCTCAATCCCGACCCCTTTTCGGCCTTTCTGCTCTCCTTCAACAGCTGTCGACCGACCAGCCGCGGGCATTTGCAGATCCGCTCTGCCGATCCCTTTGAGTATCCGCTGATCCAGCCCAATTATATGTCCACCCAGCTGGACATTGATGAGGCTATTGCCGGGAACCGGATGTTGCGGGCCTTGGCGCAGACCAAGCCGCTCAGCGATATCATCACCGAAGAACTTGTGCCCGGCGCGCAGGTTCAGGGGGATGACGCGTTGCTGGAGGATTTTCGCAAACGCGCCGACACCGTCTATCACCCGACCTCAACCTGTATGATGGGTGCGGATGCAGCGACTTCGGTGGTGGATGCCCGGTTGCGCGTCCATGGTGTTCAAGGCTTACGGGTGGTGGATGCCTCTGTCTTTCCCACGATCACATCGGGCAATATCAATGCCCCGACGGTCATGGTGGCGGAAAAAGGCGCCGCGATGATCCTTGAGGATCGCGCCGCCAACGTGTGAATTTTATTTACCGGTTGAAATCGGTCGGCTAAACTCGCTGCATAGGACCGGAGAGGGTGCCGTGCAGAATAAGATTGAGTTGAGGAAACTCCCCCCATTAAAAGCCTTGCGGGGCTTTGAAGCGGCGACGCGCCATCAAAGCATCCGCGATGCCGCTGATGAGCTGTGCCTCACGCATCCGGCTGTCAGCCATCAGGTGCAGTTGATTGAGGAAGCCCTTGGCGTCACGCTCTTTGCGCAGGAAGGGCGGCATATTGTGTCGACCGATGCCGGGCGTGTCCTCTACCCCTATGTCCGCAGCGCCTTTGAGTCGTTGCTGGAAGGCGTGGAGGCGGTGCATCGCAATGCACTGGATAAGCCGCTTCGGGTGCAGACCTATGTGACGGCCTCTATCCGCTGGCTGGCAAAGCGCGTTCCCCAGTTTCTTCATGATCATCCCGAGGTGAAGCTGACGCTGAGCACTTGTGCGGTTGATTGGGATTTTGATGATGTCCATGCCGATGTCGGGTTGGTCTATTGTGAAGAGGCCCCCAATCCCAATAAATATCATTGGGTGCCCTTGTTCGAATATGCGCTCTACCCCGTGTGCAGCCCCGCCTTTCTGGAGAAAATGGGCGCGCCCGTTACGGTGGAGGCGCTGATGACGCAGCCGCTGGTCGCAATCTATACCGAGGTCCAGAATTGGGAGACTTGGGTGACGTCGGCAGGGGCTGAGTTTCAGCCAAGGGTTCCATTCCTGATGGTCGATACGCTGGCCGTCGCGTTGGAAATGGCCCTGAACGGGGAAGGGATTGCCCTTGTGAACGGGCCGTTTGTCGATCAGGATCTAGAGGCTGGCCGGCTCGTCCGTCCGATTGATCATAAGGCGGTCTGTGGCGGGGCCTGGGGCCTGATCTGCCGCAAGGACATGAAGGAAAATCTGCGGATCCGTACCTTCATGGATTGGGTCACAAACCATGTCACCCAATCGGGCACCCTAATCGAGGCTGAACCAAGCGGACTTTGATTGCATATAGCCGGATAGGCATTCGAGCGACTTGTCGCGCGTATTGCCCGATTGCTTATAGCCGCCGAAAGGCTGGGTCATGTCGCCATCGCCAAAGCAATTGACCCAGACAACGCCTGCTTCCAGCGCCTTCACCATCCGGTGGGCGCGTTTGACATCAGATGTCCAGACGCTGGCGGCCAAGCCATAGATGGAATCATTGGCAACCCGAATGGCCTCTTCCTCGCTCTGCACCTTGATCAGCGCTGCCACAGGGCCAAAAACTTCATCCCGGCCAATGGCCATCTCTGGCGTCACCTGCGTCAGCAAGGTGGGCGTCACATAAGCGCCATCCGGGCGCGCGGCATCCGACCCGCCTCCGACAGCGATATGCGCCCCATCCTTCAGGCCTTGATCGACACAGGCCAAAACAGAGGATTGGTGCGCATGGCTAACCACCGGGCCAAGGCTTGTCGCCGGATCGAGCGGATCGCCCGTGGCATAGAGGTCACCTGCACGCTGGGTGAAGCGGCCCACGAATGCGTCATGAATATCGGCATGGACGAGCAAGCGGGATCCCGCATTGCAGACTTGGCCGGCATTATCGAAAATGCCCATGATGGCGCGGTCAACCGCTGCATCCATATCTTCCAAATCGGGCATAAAAATCTGCGGACTTTTGCCGCCTGTTTCCAGCGAGACGCGCTTGAGATTGGATTGCCCGGCATAGATCATCAATTGCTTGCCAACGGCGGTTGAGCCCGTGAAGCTGATCTTCGCCACATCTGGATGAAGCGCCAGCCGCTTGCCCGCATCCTGCCCATAGCCCGTCACAACATTGAACACGCCGGGCGGGCCGCCTGCTTCGACAAAGAGATGGGCCAGCCGAATGCAGGAGAGGGCGGCTTTTTCAGAGGGTTTGAGAACAAGGCAATTTCCAGCTGCCAGCGCCGGGGCCACTTTCCAAGCCGCCATAAGCAATGGATAGTTCCATGGGGAGATTGCGCCGACAACGCCCAAAGGCTCGCGCGCGACCATATGCACGGCGTTATGCGGGCTATTGGTGACGATGCCGGAAACCTTATCAATGGCTTCGCCAAAATAGCGGATGGTGACCACGGTCTCGGGTAAGTCGATGGTCAACGCATCGGTGATGGGTTTGCCCATAGACAGCGTTTCCATCAGCGCGAGGTCTGCGGCATCGCGCTCCACCAGATCGGCCCAGCGCCGGAAAATATCCATCCGGGCGCGTGGGGTCATGTGGCGCCAGCGGCCATCATCCCATGCGGCCTTGGACGAGGCGACCGCGCGATCAATGTCTTGGGCATCGCCACAGGCCATTTTGGTCACCAGAGCGCCTGTCGCCGGGTTGATGGCATCTATGGTCGCGCCACTGCTGGCGGGGCCTGATCTGCCGTCGATGAACAATCCGGCGTCGATGGTGAGCGCAGCGGCGCGGGCCACCCACCCGGCTTGGTCTGATGGTGTGACGTTGTTCATCGATAGACTTTCCGGATTTAGCGTTTCGGCACCACTTCATAGCCGGGTTCTTCGGGCTCATCATCTACCATTTGGTCAGGAAAGCCTGTGCCAAGAACCTTCAGGCCCAGCGGCTCTTCATAGCGACGGATGATGTTCGGCGAAAATTCGCGCGACCCGTAATTGGCCTCTGCTTCTTTGAAGAGACGCACGATCAGCGGGGACATTTCCACCGGAACGCCCGCTTCCTGTGCAATCTTGTCAAACAGGCCAATATCCTTCGACACCAAATCCATGGTGAAATTGATATCGCGGCTGCCGTTCAGGATGACTTGGCTTTCCGTTTCATGGACAAAGCTGTTGCCCGATGAGATTTTGATCGCCTCATAAGTCGTGTTCATGTCGAGCCCAATGGCCTTGCACGTCGTTAAGGCTTCGGCGAGCGCGACCAGATGCACGGTGCATAGATAATTGGTCATCACCTTCAACTGAGAGGCGGTGCCCAGATTACCCGTATGCAGGATGCGACGGCCCATTGTGGTCAGAACAGGCAGAACAAATTCAAAGGCTGCGCGCGGGCCGCCTGCGAAAATCGCGATATTGCCTGTATCGGCACGATGGCATCCACCCGAAACCGGGCATTCCATAAACATCGCGCCGCGCGCTTCGACCAGCGCACCCAAGCGGATGATTTCGCTATAATCGGTCGTGCTCATTTCCAGCCAGACTTGGCCAGGTCGCATAATCTGTAAGAAGCCATCTGCCCCTTCGGCCACGGCCGCACTGGCAGCGGGTGAGGGCAGGCAGGTGATGATCAGGTCAACGGCTTCGCCCAATTCTTTGGGCGATGCGGCAGCTTTTGCGCCACGTGCCACATATTCATCGACCAAAGTTGCATCCAGATCACGCACGGTCACATCATGGCCGTTGCGGATCAGGCTTCCGGCGAGCTTGCCGCCAACGTTGCCAAGGCCGATAAATCCGATTTTCATAACTGCGCGCCCAACATGATCATCGCGGCAAAGCTTTTCGACGGACAAACTGTCCCGATCAAAAAGATGATCTTCGCCTTAGTTTCAGGAGGCTTAGACTAAGCCGCCAGAGCGGCTGTGCCACAATTGAAAAATTTGGGGGCAGGGGTGAAATTTTTTACGAAGCCACTGCCCAGTTTCTTCGGCGCTGTGCCTTTAGGAGACGGTATATCCCAATGTTTTGGATAGGGCCGCTGCAATGCGGTTTCGCGCAACAGCGCAGACCTGTTTTCTGTCGGCCAACGTGCTTGGGTCAAAAGGCTCAAGGAAGTGGACGCCCACCTCATAGCTGCCGCGGCGCGTAAAGGCACGCCAAGCGCTCTCCCCGCCTGTTTCGTCACCCACCCATGCAATATCTCGGCCTTCGTCGCCAAAATCGAGCAGAACGGGCTGGATCATGATCGGCTTTGGCGGGGGGGCCAGCGTCTCAAAAAGCGACGGCTTAAACGGCAAAAGACCAAGGCCGTCTGACGTTGTCCCTTCGGGAAAGAGGGTAACGGACCAATTTTCGGCAATCGCTTCCCGGATGACATTGATCTGATCCGACACCTGATGCTTGACGGTGCGGTTGACGAAGATGGTTTTGTTCTGCGCAGCAAGCCACCCGATGATCGGCCATTTCCGCACACCATCTTGTGCGACAAAGGCTGTCCCCGTGACGCCGCCGAGAATGGGGATGTCATGCCAAGACAAATGATTGGCAACGAAGAAGACATCCCGGCGCAATCGTGTGCCATGAACCTTCACCCGCGCACCCAAGACCCGCGCGACAATGCGCAAATAGAGCATCGCCCAAGGGGAAGGCAGTTTCAAAGCCTGCCAGATGAGGTGCAGCGGCAAGAGGATTGGCAGCGGCAGGCCAATCAACACCAATCTTGCTGCGGCCAGCACAACATCCTGGGGTTCGATCCGTGTCCGCGCGATGGTGAGAATGGCCAATTTGGATGCCGCCTGCTTTGAAGAAGAACCGATTATGCAGCTATGTCAGACAAGTGTGACCACGTCATGACATTACCGCGTTTTCAGGCGCAAGGCATCCCAGCTCATATCGGCTGTCCATCCGCCATCCACGGGCAGGCTGACGCCATTGAGGAACCCATCCCCTTCGGCCAGAAACGCGATGGCGCGCGCGACATCTTCGGGCTTTGCGAACCGGGCCATCGGCACGCGATTGATGATGTCGTCATCGCCATAAGCGCCAGAGCCTTGGTCTGCGACATCCATTTCGGTTTTGATCCAGCCGGGGCAGACGGCGTTCACGCGGACACCGCGACCACCCCATTCCGCCGCAAGCGTGCGCGTGAGGCCGATCAGGCCATGCTTAGAGGCATTATAGGCGGCCCGATGTATGACGCCGCCCAATCCAGCGACAGAGGCCACGTTAACAATGCTGCCTTGCCCCCGTGCCAACATTCCTGCACCAAGACTGCGGCTGAGCAGGAAGGGGCCCGCAAGGTTGATCGCCATCACGCGGTGCCATTGATCAAGGCTCGTCTCTTCCGCCGGGCAAATCAGGCTGATGCCGGCATTGTTGACCAATATATCCGCACCGCCATGATCCTGGTCGATTTTGGCAGATAGGGCCGTCACAAAATCTTCAGAAGACACATCCCCGCTCATTGCCGAGACGCTGAGCCCTTCAGCGCAGAGGCGTGCCGCTTGATCGTCGAGCGGCTGAACATCCGTCATCACAACATGATGCCCTTTTTGCGCGAGCAGCTTTGCAGTGGTGAGGCCCACGCCTTGCGCGGCCCCTGTTACGACGGCTGTTGTCATCCTGATTGGCCTTTCCCAGACTTTGTGGCTGGGGCCTCCTAGCAAAGCTGGCGCAAATGTGATCCGAAAATTTTTTGAACCAATCCCGGCATAATAGCCATTTGTCCCCGGTTGCCTGAGCAGCCTATGGATAAGGTCAAAATATCCCCATCAGGAGCGGGCTTGCCATGCAAACATCGGCACGGGTTGTAATCATCGGCGGCGGAATCATGGGGGCAAGTTTGCTCTACCATCTGGCCGAACTTGGCTGGACAGACTGCCTTTTGATCGAAAAGGATGAGCTGACATCGGGCTCCACTTGGCATGCAGCCGGGCAGTGCCCAAGCATCACCGGCAGCTATAATCTGGCGAAAATCCACGCTTACAGCAATGAACTCTATCCCAAGCTGGAAGAGATTACGGGCCAATATGTCAGCTGGCATAAGTCCGGCGGGATTCGTCTGGCGACCAATGAGCGGGAATTGGCCTGGTTCAAATATATCCACGGCTATTCGAAGATCATCGGCTTCGACATGGAGATTATTGACCCGGAAGAGATTCGGCGCATCAACCCCTTTGTGACGACCGACGGCGTGATCGCGGGCGCACGGACGATGAGCGACGGTCATGCCGACCCCTCAGGCCTGTGTAACGCCCTTGCCATTGGCGCAAAGAATATGGGCGCAAAGATTGTTCGCAAGAACCGGGTGACGGGCCTGACGCAATTGCCATCAGGCGAATGGGATGTGGAGACCGAAAAGGGCACTGTTCGGGCCGAAATCGTCGTCAATGCGGCCGGCTGCTACGCGCGGCAGATCGCCCAGATGGCGGGCATTGATATTCCCGTGACGAATATGGAGCATCATTATGTCGTCACCGATCCTATTCCTGCGTTTAAGGATCGCGAAGAAGAAATCCCCGTCATGCGTTGCTCTTATGTGTCCGGCTATTTCCGTCAGGAACAGAAAAGCGGCTTAATCGGCGTGTATGAAAATACAGGCTTGGCCGAGGCCTGGGCTCCACGCGGTGGGCATCCAGAATGGGAGTCGACCAGCGAGCTGTTTCCTGAAGATCTGGAGCGGATTGCCCCTTGGCTTGAGCGCGCGATGGAGCGGATGCCGATATTTGGCGAGGTCGGCCTCAGGCGCTTCGTCAATGGCGCTATCCCGCATACCCCAGATGGCGGGCCGTTATTGGGCCCGGCTGTGGGCCTGAAGAATTTCTGGCATTGCTGCGGCACCAGCTTTGGCATCGCGCAAGGCGGGGGCTCTGGTAAATATCTGGCGCAATGGATGGTCTATGGCGATGCCGACATCAACATGACCGAATTTGATCCGCGTCGTTATGGCCCCTATGCCGATGAAGATTATAGCCGCGACAAGGTGTTCCTCGATTACCGGATGACCTTCACAACCCGGCTTCCCGGCGAAGAAGAGCCAGATGGTCGCCCGCAAAAGACCAGCGCGCTTTATGAAAAGCTGAAGGCTACGGGCGCTGTTTATGGCGAAACCTATGGCTGGGAGCGGCCAAAATGGTTCTCGCTCGATGGTCGCGAAGAAGAGGGCGGCTATCAGCGCACCAACACCTTTGAGGTGGTTGCCGCCGAAGTGAAGGCTGTCGCCGAAGGCGTGGGCGTCCTCGATCTGTCCGGCTTTGCCAAATATGATGTGAAAGGCCCTGATGCTGAGGCCTTTTTGAACCGCATTTGCGCCAACCGCATGCCCAAAAAGCTGGGCGGTATCGGCCTTGTCCACCCCCTGTCGCGGCAGGGGCGCATCTATGGCGAAATGACGGTCACCCGCTTTGCCGATGATCATTTTTACTGCTTGTCGGCGGCGGCGGCAGAACAGCGCGATTGGGATTTGCTGATCCAAAGCAAATTGCCGCATGAGGATGTCACCATCCGTAATTTGACGATGGACTTGGGCGTTTTGGTGATGAACGGCCCGCGTTCGCGCGATGTGCTGGCAAAGCTGACCGATGCGGACTTAACGAATGAAGGGTTCCGCTGGTTAAGCGGTCAGGAAATCACCATCGCAGGCATAAAAATGCGCGCGCTTCGTGTGTCTTATGCCGGGGAGCTTGGGTGGGAGTTGCATCCTGCGATGGCCGATCTTGCAGCGCTGTATGATGCCGTTTGGGATGCTGGGCAGGACTATGGCATCGTCAATTACGGGCTCTATGCCGCGAATACGATGCGGATGGAAAAAGGCTATAAGGCCTGGGGGTCCGAACTCACCAATGAATTGACGATGATTGAGGCAGACATGCCGCGCTTCATCAATTTCAACAAGGACGACTTTGTCGGCAAGCAGGCAACGCTGGACGCGCCAGACCGTTTCCGTATTGTCTATGGGGAAGTCGCTGCAACCAATGTCGATGTGCGCGGGGCGGAACCCTGCCTGATTGGTGAAACCTGCATCGGACTGACGACATCGGGGGGCTATGGGCACCGCGTGGGTAAGAGCCTGTTCTTCGCCTGTGTGCCGATGGAGCAATCGGCCCCCGGCTCGACATTTGATATTTATTTGCAGGGGGAACGGCATCAGGCCGTGGTTTTGGCCGGCCCCGCTTATGATCCTGACAATGCAAAGATGAGGGTTTGACCTGTGGCTGAACTTCCCAAAAAGGCGCGGGTCGTCATCGTTGGTGGCGGCGTTATTGGCTGCTCCATTGCCTATCACCTGACCAAGATTGGCTGGGATGATGTTGTTTTGCTGGAACGCAAGCAACTGACCAGCGGGACGACCTGGCATGCGGCCGGGCTGGTGGGGCAATTGCGCCCCTCCATCAACATGACCAAGCTCGCCAAATATACAGGTGAACTTTATCGCGGGCTGGAAGCCGAAACAGGCCAAGCCACAGGCTATCGCCAGTGCGGCTCCATTTCGATGGCGACCAATGCAGAGCGATTTGAAGAGCTGAAACGCAGCGCCTCTATGGCGAAGGTGTTTGATCTGCCCGTCCATGTCGTGACGCCGGAAGAGATCAAAGAACTCGCGCATATCGTCAATGTCGATGATGTGGTCGGCGGCATTCATATCCCGAGCGATGGCTATGCCAATGCGGTCGATATCACGCAGGCGCTGGCCAAAGGCGCGCGCACTGGCGGCGCGCAGATTTTTGAAAACACCAAAGTTACGAAAATCCGCCATAATGGGGAGCGTGTGACGGGCGTCGATACCGATGAGGGATCGATTGACGCCGATTATGTCGTGATTTGCGGCGGCATGTGGACACGCGATTTGGCGGCGAGCATCGGCGTGGCCGCCCCCCTTCATGCGTGCGAGCATTATTATGTTCTATTCGAAGGCGTGGAGGGGATTGACCCCAGCCTGCCGGTGCTGCGCGACTATGATTATTGCGGCTATTATAAATATGACGCGGGTAAGCTGCTGGTTGGGGCCTTTGAACCCAATGCGCGGCCATGGGGCATGGACGGCATTTCCGAAGATTTCTGTTTTGATGAAATCGCCGGCAGCTTTGAGCATTTTGAGCCCTTGTTGATGGATGCCATGCGCCGCGTGCCTGCGCTCGAAAAAGCGGGCATCCAAAAATTCTTCTGCGGGCCAGAAAGCTTCACGCCTGATGTGCGCTATCATCTGGGCGAAAGTGCTGAACTGAAGGGTTGTTTCGTGGCCGCTGGCCTCAATTCCATTGGCCTGCAATCCGCAGGCGGCGTCGGCAA
The DNA here is from genome assembly GCA_041174825.1 of Pseudomonadota bacterium. Taxonomy (GTDB): domain Bacteria; phylum Pseudomonadota; class Alphaproteobacteria; order Sphingomonadales; family Sphingomonadaceae; genus Aquisediminimonas. The sequence goes on from JBEDGC010000009.1 coordinate 13,725, forward strand.
AGTGATGGCCGACTGGATCCGCGATGGCATTCCGCCAGCGGACCTGTGGACGGTCGATATTCGCCGCAACATGCCGTTCCAGATTAACCGCAAATATTTGCGCGAGCGCGTGACCGAAAGCCTTGGGCTGCTCTACGCAACCCATTATCCCTTCAAGCAATATGAAACCGCACGCGGCGTCCGCCGTTCGGCCATTCATGATCGGCTTGTCGCGGCCGGGGCTTGCCATGGCGAGGCTTTTGGCTGGGAACGCCCCAATTGGTATGGCGCGCCGGGCAGCACGCCCAAATATGAATATAGCTATGGCCGCCAAAACTGGTTTGAGGCCAATGCCGAAGAGTGCAAAGCGGTGCGCGAGGCCGTGGGCCTGTTTGACCAAAGCTCCTTTGCCAAATTCCGGCTGGAAGGGCGCGATGCCTGTGCTGTCCTGAACCGCGTCTGCGCCAATGATGTTGATGTGGCGCCGGGCAAGCTGATCTATACCCAATGGTTGAATGACAAGGGTGGGATTGAGGCGGATTTGACGGTCACCCGACTGTCGCAGACGGCCTATCTCATCGTCACTGGGGCCGAGACAGAGGTGAAGGATTTCAACTGGCTGTCGCGGCATATTCCCGGCGATGCCCATGCCATTTTGACCAATGTGTCTTCGGCCATGGGCGTGATCTCCATCATGGGGCCAAATGCGCGTGCATTGCTGCAGTCAATTTGCCCCAATGACCTGTCGCATGAGGCATTTCCCTTTGCGACGAGCCAAGAAATTGAGTTGGGCTATGCCATCGTGCGTGCCTCGCGCATCACTTATGTCGGCGAATTGGGCTGGGAACTCTATATCCCGACCGAATTCATGACGGGTGTCTATGATGAGATTGTCGCAGCGGGCGCGGCCTTTGGCCTCAAGCATTGCGGCTATCACGCGCTCAACGCGCTGCGCATGGAAAAGGCCTATCGCCATTGGGGCCATGACATCACCGATGAAGATACGCCCTTGGAAGCCGGGCTCGGCTTTGCCGTGAAGATGGACAAGCCCGGCGGCTTTATCGGCCGCGAGGCACTGGTGAAGCAGAAGGAAGAGGGGCTGAAGCAAAAGCTCGTTCAATTCCTGCTGAAATCGCCCGAGCCCATGCTCTATCATAACGAGCCGATTTGGCAGGGCGACCGGATTGCGGGCTATATCCGCTCTGGAATGTATGCCCATACGCTGGGCGCGTCCTGTGGCCTTGGCTATGTGACCGCGGCAGATGGCGGCGTTGTCGGCCCGATTGGCGCAGATGATTATGAAATTGAAATCGCGGGTGTGCGTTACCCAGTGACCGCCTCGCTCAAGCCCCTTTACGACCCTTCAAATGCACGGATCAAAATCTGATGACTGAGACTTCTGCAGACCTCATGGGCCGCCTGGCCGCCAATACGCGCGTTGGCTATAGCTTTGATCAGGAATTTTACGTCAGTGATGCGGTGTTTCAGGCCGATATGGATCGGGTGATTAGCCGGAAATGGATTGTCGCAGGCCATGTGTCGCGCATTCCCAATAAGGGCGATTATTTCCTGTTCAAAATCGGTGCAGAGCAAATCATTGTCATTCGGGAGAATGAAACGAGCGTCCGTGCGTTCTTCAATGTTTGTCGCCATCGGGGATCAACCATTTGTCAGGCCGAAAGCGGCAACGCGCCCCGGCTTGTCTGCCCCTATCACGCATGGACCTTTGGTTTGGATGGTCGGTTGATCTCAGCCCGGTTGATGCCGGAAGATTTTGATAAGGCAGAAAACAGCCTGATTCCCTGCCATGTCCGGGTGTTTCATGGCTTGGTCTTCATCAATATGAGCGAAGATGAGCCGGTCGATTTCGACGCGACCTTTGGCGATATGGGGCCGATCCTCGACTATCACGGCATGGCCGATGCGCGCATTGCTCATGCAGGCAGCTATCCAACGACAGCCAATTGGAAGCTGGTCGTCGAAAACTTCTTTGAATGTTATCACTGCGTCCCATCGCATCCGGAATTTTGCTCCATGCATGCATCGGAATCGATTGTGGCCGTCGGAGCGGGGCCAAGCTCTGGTCCGGCAGATGCCATTGCCAATTTTGCCCCCAAGCTCAAAGCGTGGGAAGAAACTGCGGCGGCCGCAGGCCGGCCCATCGGCACTATCGATGAAGCGCCAGAGAGCAGCCATTTGCGGCTGTTGATGCAGCGGATGAACAAGGATGGTTGGGCCTCCGAAACGCAGGATGGCACCGCCCCTGCGCCGCTGATGGGCAAACGGACGAAAGCAGATGGCGGGCGGATGCATTTGAGCTTCAGCCCGTTCAGCCAGCTTGTCGCCGACGATCATTTCGTCATCCTGTTCCAATTCACGCCGCGCGGCGCATTGGCAACCGATGTTGAGATGATCTGGCTTGTCGATGGGCGTGCCACCGAAGATCAGGTCGATATCGACAAGATGATCTGGGGCTATCACGCGACGACAACGCAGGACAAAGTGATTACGGAAAATAATCAGGCGGGCATCATGTCCAGCCGCTATCGTCCCGGTCGCTATTCTGATCAGGAAGGCAGCGTGCTTAACTTCCAGAAATGGTATCTCAACCAATTTGGGCTTGAGCGGGCGGAATGACCCTGCCCAAAACCATGCGCGCGGTTGTTTTGACCGGCCATGGCGGGTTTGATCGGCTTGATCTGCGTGCGGATGTGGCTGTGCCCCTGCCGGGGCCGGATGAGGTTCTGATCCATATTGGCGCGGCAGGCGTCAATAATACGGACATCAACACCCGGATCGGCTGGTATTCAAAGGCGGTGGCAGAGGCGACGGATGTGGGGGCCACATCCGGAATTTCTGGCGCGCAGGATGATGGCTGGTCGGGGGCGGCGTTTCAGTTTCCCCGCATTCAAGGGGCGGACGCCTGCGGCCGGATTGTCGCGGTGGGATCGGCCGTCGATCCATCTCGCATGGGGGAGCGTGTTCTTGTCGAGCCCGTATTCCGGGGGACAGGTCCATATGACGTGCGCTATTTCGGGTCGGAAGTGGATGGCGGCTTTGCCGATTATGCCCGTGTTCCGGCCCTTCACGCCCATCGGATCGACAGCGATTTAAGCGATGTGGAGCTAGCGAGTTTCCCATGCGCTTATTCCGCCGCTGAAAACATGCTGACGCGGGTTGGATTGGCCGCAGGCGAGCGGGTTTTGATCACCGGGGCGTCGGGCGGCGTGGGCTCTGCCGCGGTGCAGCTCGCCAAGCGGCGTGGGGCCCATTTGGTGGCGATGGCGGGTGCGGATAAGGCGAAAGCCGTGCAGGCTTTGGGCGCGGATCAGGTGGTTCCTCGTGATGCGGATTTGGCCGCTCTTTTTGGCGCTGATTACTTCGATGCCGCCGTCGATAGCGTGGGTGGGGCGCAATTTGGGAGCATCCTCAACAGTTTGAAGCAGGGCGGGCGCTATGGCGTTGCTGGAGCCATCGCTGGCCCGATGGTCGATCTGGACCTTCGGACGCTCTATCTCAAGGACCTGCGTCTCATCGGCTGTACCGTGCTCGACCCTCAAGTTTTTCCGAATTTGATTGGCTATATTGAGCGCAAAGAGATCAAGCCCTGCATTGCGGGAACCTATGGCCTATTTGATATTGTGGCTGCGCAAGAGGCGTTTTTGAGCAAGCGCCATGTCGGGAAGATCGTTCTGGCCGGTTAGGTGTTATGACCGCAATCGGGAGGGCGAGGGCGCGCTTAGCGCCCAAGCCACGCTCCCAAGCCAAGCCGAAACGAGAATATGATAGAGATGCCAACTGACATCCGGCCCCAAAAGGGCGGATTGGCGCATAAAGACCATGTTGATCAGCATCAGGGCAAAGCCGATTGCAGCAATAGGGCTCCGCACCTTTAGGAAGAAGGTGAGGGCGGCGAGCAGCATCACACCAAATAGAACGGCCCCAACCATAGGAAATATCGCACCCAGTGCCGCAACAAGGATGGCGGCAGAGAAGCTGACCCGCTTTCCGACCCTCCAGCCTGTGTCGTGCAGGATTTGGCATAAAAGCAGCGATAGGCCAGCCAGGCCGCCCAATTGCGACGCCATTTTGTGGGCCGCGGCCAGAGGCTCAATCAGGCCGCTGGTGATGCGGATCGTGCCAATCGCACCTGCAAGCCCGAACAGGGCAAGGCCGAACGCCGCTATGGCCTTGTGCGTGCGCACCAGCCTCCACGCGCCCCAGATCGCCACAAGTGCCACCAGAGCGTCGGTTAGGGCGTAATGGATTGGCATTATTCAGCCGGTGTCGCTGCGGGGGCTATGCCCAGTCCGGCTGCCCGCTTAATATCTTCTGAGGTCAGGCGCGATCCATCATGGCTCCACCCGGGGGGCGCAAAGACATAGCAGAAGCGCTGCCACAAAGAGAGGCCGGGCGTGCTCGCATCTTTCGCAATGCCGATATATTCGTGCGATAAGACCTTCAAAATATTGAATGTTTTGAGATTCTTTACCAGTCCATAAACCGGCTTTTCAGCCTCATCTTCCGCCACAAAGCTGCCGAACAAGCGATCCCAAATGATGAAGGTTCCGGCATAATTGGCATCAAGATAGCGCGGGTTATTGGCGTGATGCACCCGGTGATGCGATGGTGTGTTGAAAATAAACTCAACCCAGCGGGGGAGTTTGTGGACCGTCTCCGTATGCAAGGTGAATTGATAGGTGGCGTTGAGCACGCCGCACACCGTGACCATGACCGGATCAAAGCCAATCAGCACAAGCGGAATTTTGAAGAGCATCGTTCCGGTGAAATGCTTGGTCCATCCCTGACGCAGGGCGACCGCCAGATTATATTCCTCGCTGCTATGGTGCACGACATGCATGGCCCAGACCCAGCGGCAGCGATGGGCGACGCGATGATGGCAGTAAAAGCGCAAATCATCGAGGAAGAAACACAACAGAAAACTGCCGAGGGTGATTGGGATGCTCTGCACCTGAAAGGGCGCAACAGCTGCCAAAATGCCGAGCGTGATAAAGGCCGAAAAGCCATTAATCGGGTCGCTGAGCAGCCCAGTTGTAATGCCCGTCAGCGCATCTTTGGCCGGCATTTTTCCGCGCGCGCGCCACAGCTTGATCGCCGCCAGTTCGACCCCCAGCAAAAAGAAGAAGAACAAGGCCGAATAGAGGCCAATGTTGCTGTGGATCAGATCGGCGACGGTCATGTCATGGCCTTAGTCAATGGTTTCTACCAACTCCGCAATGCGACCAACCATTTCATCAATATGCGATTTCTGCAAGATAAGGGGCGGAGATAGCGCAATAATATCGCCCGTCGCGCGAACGAGAAGCCCGTTATCAAAGCATTTGTGGAACAATTCCATTGCGCGCTTGGTCGGCGCGCCGGGGCGCGGCTCAAGCTCAATCCCGGCGACAATGCCCATATTCCGCACGTCAATAATGTGCCTTTTGCCCTTCAGGCTGTGCACCGCGTCTTCCCAATAACCATGGAGCGAGGCGGCATGCTCAAACAGCCCTTCGGATTTATAGACGTCGAGTGTCGCAAGCCCGGCGGCAGCGGCCAGTGGATGGCCGGAATAGGTGTAGCCATGGAAGAGCTCAATCCCATCCGGGCTGCCATCCACCACGCCATCATGGATGTGGCGACTGACGGCAACTGCCCCCATGGGCACGGCGGCATTGGTCAGGCCCTTGGCCATTGTGATCATATCTGGCGTCACGCCCAGCGTGCCAGAGGCCGTTGCACCACCGACACGGCCGAAGGCGGTGATGACTTCATCAAAAATCAGGACAATGCCGTGCTTGGTTGTAATTTCACGCAACTTTTCGAGATAGCCAATGGGCGGCACCAGAACGCCGGTTGACCCGGCCATCGGCTCGACAATGACGGCGGCAATTGTTTCTGCGCCATGGAGAGCAACAATCGATTCCAGCGTATCGGCAAGGTGCGCGCCCCATTGGGGGCGGCCTTTGGAAAAGGCATTATGTTCAAGATTGTGGGTGTGGGGCAGGTGATCCACACCGGTCAGCAATGTCCCGAACTGGCGGCGGTTGTTCACGATGCCGCCAACGGAAATCCCGCCAAAGCCAACGCCATTATAGCCGCGCTCGCGCCCGATCAGCCGGGTGCGGGTGCCCTGTCCACGGGCGCGCTGATAGGCGAGCGCGATTTTGAGCGCGGTGTCGACTGATTCAGAGCCTGAGTTGGTGAAGAAAATACGATCTAAACCCTGGGGCATCATCGCGGCGACGCGCGACGCCAGCTCAAAGGAGAGGGGGTGGCCCAATTGGAAGGGCGGCGCATAATCCAGCTCGGCCGCTGTCTTCTGGATCGCCTCAACAATGGACGGGCGGCAATGCCCCGCATTGACGGCCCAGAGACCTGCTGTGCCGTCTAAGATCTGACGGCCATCATCGGCCGTATAGTGCATGTCCTTTGCCGCTTTAAGCTGGCGAGGCGCGGCCTTAAAGGCGCGGTTCGCCGTAAAGGGCATCCAAAGGGCGGCAAGAGGATCATTTTCTAGGGTCATTATGCGGCTCCAGCATCAGGCATTTGAGGTCTTATGCAATGCAGATCGGTCTCATCGCGATTGAAAAGAATGTTGCGATCGGAAAATTCTGATCGGCGGTCGTTTATGCATTGGATTTAGATTGCACTTGGCACTTCACCCAATAGCTGATCAGAAAGGCTGCCGTGACGATCACGCTCGCCCAAAGCTCCATCGCGTGCTTGTCAGACAAGCCCATCAGCAAGAGGACACCCGCCATGCCCGCAAGGGCGGCCCAGGTGCCATAGGGGTAGAGCCACATCTTCACCTGCAAGCGCTCTGGCGCTTCCCGCTCCAGCTTCGCGCGAAGGCGCAATTGGGCCGCCGCAATGATCATGTAAATGAACAGCATGATGGCGCCGGAGGAGGTAACGAGGAAGTTGAACACCCGGTCAGGCGCGAAGACGGCCGCTGCCAGCGCGCCATAGCTGAACAGGCTGGCGATCAAGATCGCCCGTGCCGGAACCTTAGACGTGCTGAGCTTCACGCAAGATTGCGGCGCGTCGCCATTTTTGGCCAGCCCGAACATGGCGCGCGATGTGATATAAATTCCCGAATTTAGGCAGGAAAGAACTGCCACCAGAACTATGCCGTTCATAATGAGGTCGGCCGCCGGATAGCCCATGACGCGCAGCGCCTGCGCAAAGGGCGACGTGCCGGGTTCAATCTCATTCCAGGGAACAACCGAGACAATCATCAGGATCGACAGCACGAAGAAGATCAAAATCCGCGTCGACACCGAAATGGTCATGCGGGCAATCGTCTTTGATCCCGCCTCGGATTCCGCGGCAGCCAGCGTTGCGATTTCAGCGCCGCAGAGTGAGAATATCGTGGTTGCAACCCCTGCAAAAATCACGGCTACCCCTTGCGGTGCAAAGCCGCCATGCGCGGTGAGGTTGGAAAAGGTTGGTCCAGCCGGGGCGGTGAAGCCCATGGCATAAGCCGCGGCGACTAGGATGAAGACAAGAATGGCAATGACTTTGGTCGAGGCAAACCAAAACTCAAACTCACCATAGGACTTGGCTGATAAGAGGTTCACCCCGGTCAGTATCGCCATCAGCGCAACGCCGATTTCCCACACATCAAATTGGGGAAACCAGCCGTTGATGATTTTTGCCCCGGCAATGGCTTCAATCGCAATCACAACGACCCAGAAATACCAATAAAGCCAGCCCACCAAATAGCCGGCCCAATTGCCGACGCCGACACGGGCAAAGTCTGGGAAGGTTTGCACGCCCGTCAGCGCCATCGCCATTTCAGAAATCATCCGCATGACAAGCAGGACGAGAAAGCCCGCAAGGGCATAGCTGAGCACGGCGGCCGGGCCGATTGTGCTGATCGCGGTTGAAGAGCCGACGAACAGGCCTGCACCAATAATGCCGCCAAAGGTAATCATCGAGACATGGCGCGGCTTAAGGCTGCGGCTCAGTTCATGTGCGGATGATGGCGGCATTGCGCCGGCCTGTGTTGCGTCTGTCATATGCCCCTCACTTCTCTTTAGGGTGTGTCTAGCGTTGGCAATGCAGTCTTGTAAATGACAGGGCGCAGGGCAAAGCTGGTCGTCACATTGGCGACGCCCGGAACGCGGGTTAGGCTGTGGCGCAGAAAGTCCTCAAACTGTGTCAGGGATTTCACAAGAACGCGCAGCTGATAATCGGCCTCTCCCGTCATCAAATAGCATTCCATGACTTGGGGGAATTGCGAAACGGCCGTCTCAAAGGCTTCAAGATGGCGATCATCCTGCTGGTCAAGGCGCACACGCACAAAGGCCGTGACGCTGAGGCCCAGAGCTTCAGGATCAACCAGCGCCACATAGCGTGAGATGATGCCTGCCGTCTCCAGCTGGCGAACGCGCCTCAGGCAGGGGCTGGGGGAGAGGCCAATTTGATCGGCCAGCTCCTGATTGGTGATGCGACCATCAGCCTGAAGCGCCTCGAGGATTTTCTGGTCAATCGCGTCTGGTGAAAAATTTGGCATAATCTGCCTCTTATCTAAAAATAGATGACTTAATCTGCCAAATTAGAAGCATTTTCGACAAGAGATTGCAAGGACATGCTGCGGGGTTGGCCGCTATCTGTCAAAAAATTGCTCGTTGGAGTTTTGCTATGGCGAAGAAGATTGCGGATGCCCGCGCCGATTTGGTTTCAGCCCTTGAGGCGCTGGACACGCGCTTGCGCTGGCTCTCGTCTTGGACGGTGCACAACGCCAACCATATTCGCGAGAAGCGCGATGGCCTGAAAGTCGGGGGGCATCAGGCAAGCTGTTCCTCGATGACCGCAATCATGACGGCGCTTTATTTCCACGCGCTGCGCCCTCAGGATAAGGTGGCGGTGAAGCCGCACGCAGGCCCTGTCTTACAAGCGATCCATTATCTGTTGGGCAATCAGTCGCTGGAGCAGTTGCAACGCTTTCGGGCCCTTGGCGGCGCGCAAAGCTATCCGTCACGGACAAAGGATAGAATCCCGGTCGATTTTTCAACGGGGTCTGTCGGCCTTGGTGTTGCCATCACTGCCTTTTCCAGCCTGGTGCAGGATTATTTGATCGCCCATGGTCAAATGGAAGAGCAGAATGCCGGGCGTATGATCGCGCTGATGGGCGATGCGGAACTGGATGAAGGCAATATCTACGAATGCCTGATTGAGGGCTATAAGCACGATATTCGAAATTGCTGGTGGGTGGTCGACTATAATCGGCAGTCGCTCGACAGCACGACCGCAGACCGGATGTTCCGGCGCTTTGACGATATTTTTGAAACATGCGGCTGGCGTGTTGTCACCTTGAAGCATGGCAAGCTGCAACAAGAGGTTTTTGCCCGGCCTGGTGGTGCGGCGATTGCCGACTGGATCGATAATTGCCCCAATGCCGAATTTGCAGCCCTCACCTATCAGGGCGGGGCCGCTTGGCGAGAACGGCTGATCGCCGATCTGGGCAGTGCCCCCGATGTGGCCGCGCTGATCGCAAGCTTTGACGATGCGGGCCTTGCCCATTTGATGACCAATTTGGGTGGCCATTGCATCGAAAGCCTGATTGAGGCCTTTGATGGGGTGCAGGATGATCAGCCGACATTGTTCATTGCCTATACGGTCAAGGGCTATGGCCTGCCGCTGGCCGGGCATAAGGACAATCATTCCGGCATGATGAACCCCGGCCAGATTGACCAATTGCGCACCAGCCTTGGCATTGCCGAAGGGTCAGAATGGGCGCCCTATGGCGGTCTTGGGGACAATCAAGCGGCGTTGTTGCGGGATTTTGTGGCCAACAGCCCGCTTGCCCATAAGCCGCGCGATTGGGATGCCCCGCTTATTCCCGTGCCAGATCATTTGCCCGTTCCGGCATCCGACGCGCAATCGACACAGGCGGCGTTCGGCAACATCCTTCTTGATCTCGCAAAGTCCGACGCGCCTTTGGCCGACCGGATCGTGACGACAGCACCCGATGTGACGCAAACGACCAATTTGGGCGCGTTCGTTAATCAGCGCGGGCTGTTTCGCCGATCAGAAACAGTCGATGTCTTTCGGGCCGCCAAAATCCCGTCTGCGCAGAAATGGGATGGCCATGCCGCGGGCCAACATATGGAATTGGGCATTGCGGAGAATAACTTCTTCCTGGCGCTCACCTCTCTTGGGCTGGCCGGGCCGCATTTCGGTACGCGCCTCATCCCCATTGGGACGGTCTATGATCCGTTCATTGCGCGTGGCCTCGATGCGCTGAATTATGGCTGTTATTCCGATGCGCGTTTCCTGCTTGTCGGGACGCCATCAGGCCTGACATTGGGGCCAGAGGGCGGGGCGCACCAATCCATCAACACGCCGCTCATCGGCATGGGGCAGCCCAATCTGGCCTATTTTGAGCCAGCTTGGGCCGATGAAGTCGCCTTGGTGATGCGCTGGGCCTTTGACTATATGCAGCAGCCGGATGGCAGCTCTGTTTATATCCGCCTCAGCACGCGGGTTATTCCGCAAATGCCGCGCGAAAATGACGATTGGCAGGTCGATGCGCTGAAGGGCGGTTATTGGCTGCGCAAGCCCGGGCCTCAGGCGGATGCCGCGCTTGTCTTTACCGGGGCCATTGCGCCCGAAGTGCTGAGTGCATGGGAACAATTGGCAGAAGACATCCCCGGCATTGGCTTGCTCAATGTCACGTCGCCAGATCTCCTCCATCGCGATTGGTCTCAGCGCCATGCCTCGCGCTGGGTCGATGGGCAGTTGATGGTGTGCCATGCGGAACATCTGCTGTCGGCGCTTGCGCCGGGGGCAGGGCTTGTTACGGTCATTGATGGTTCACCGGGGGCGCTGTCTTGGTTGGGGGCCGTGCGAGGCATGCGGGTCAGCCCGCTGGGGATCAGCAGCTTTGGACAAACGGGCGATTTGCCGGACCTGTACCGCACCTATCGGTTGGATGCAGATGCCATTATCGATGCGGCAGCCGAGCTTTTCATTTAGCTGATAAAATAGATTAGAATATCTAATAATAGCCAATTGCAGGGTTTGCGCAGTTGTCGTGGCGCACCCTGCACTGACATAGCGCGCTCATTATCTCAGGTTTAAATGGGTCAGGCGCTTACATGATGAAAACAACAGCTCGTGCCGTGGTGATTGGCGGCGGTGTCGTCGGGGTTAGCACGCTTTATCACCTTGCCAAAATGGGGTGGAGCGACGTTGTCCTGCTGGAGCGTAAGGAACTTACGTCCGGGTCAACATGGCATGCAGCGGGCCTGCTGCCCTTGTTCAATCTCAGCTATTCTGTCGGTAAGCTGCACCAATATTCGGTTGGGCTGTATCCGAGCCTAGAAGAAGAAACTGGCCTGAATGTCGGCTTCTCACAGGTGACCAATATTCGCCTCGCCACCACCCGCGATCGGATGGATGAATATCAATATTATGCAGGCGTCGCCCGGACGATCGGGGTGGATGTGAATTTCCTGACGGCGGAGCAGGTCAAAGAGATTTGGCCTTTGTGCAACACGGACGGGGTGATTGGGGCCATTCAGCATCCGGAAGATGGCTATATCCAGCCCGCCGATTTGACACAGGCGCTGGCCAAGGGCGCGCGGCAACGCGGCGCCACAATTTATCGTAACACAACGGTCAACGCGATTACGCAGCAGCCAAATGGCGAGTGGCTGATCTCAACCGATCAGGGCGACATTACCTGCGAACATGTCATTTCCTGCTCGGGCAATTTTGTGCGGCAGACGGGGGCTATGGTCGGCCTTGATATTCCCGTCATTCCGGTCGAACACCAATATATCGTGACGGAACAGCATCCCGCGATCATGGAGCGCAAGCGGCAGGGCCTGCCCGAAATGGGCGTTTTGCGGGAATCCGACGCAAGCTATTATATGCGCGAAGAAGCCGGCGGCCTGTTGCTTGGGCCGTATGAAGTCGGGGCACCCGCCTGCTATGTCGATGGCCCAGCGGCGAACAGCGAATATGAGCTTTTCCCCGACGCGTTGGAGCGGCTTGAGCCCTATATTTTGGCGGCGATGAACCGTGTGCCCGCCTTTGGCGAAGTGGGCATTAAGAAGGTGTATAACGGCGCAATCGCATATACGCCGGATGGATCTCCCATTGTCGGGCCGGCTTGGGGCCTGAAAAACTTCTGGCTTAATGAAGGGCATAGCTTTGGCGTGACAGCGGCCGGTGGGGCCGGCTGGCAATTGGCGCATTGGATTGTCGATGGCGAGCCGACCATTGACATGATGGGCGTCGATCCCCGTCGCTTTGGCGATTATGCGGGTCGCGGCTTCCTGATCGAGAAGAATGAGGAAGCCTATGCCAAGGTCTTCACCGTCCATTATCCCGATGAAGAACGCGAAGCGGGCCGCGCCTTGCGGCGGACGCCCTGCTATGACCGGATGAAGGCGCTCGGCGCGGTCTTCGGCTCCGTCTTTGGGTGGGAGCGACCAAATTGGTTCGCACCGGAAGGCTATAGCTTGAGCGCGGCTGACCTTGATAAGCCCGATGTTCTGCTGAACGACAATCACCCCGTCGTGCCGGGTGAGCCGATCCGTGAAAAATGGTCATTCCGGCGGTCCAACTATTTCGAACATGTTGGCAATGAATGCCGCCATGTGACTGAAAAGCTTGGCATTCAGGATATGAGCGCCTTTGCCAAATGCGAAATTTCGGGCCCGGGTGCGGAGGCTTGGCTTGACCAGCTTTTGACCAATGCCGTGCCAAAAAAGGTCGGGCGGGTAAGTCTGTCTTACCTGTTGACCAGCAAGGGCGGCGTGCGCAGCGAATTTACGGTCTATAAAATGGCACCGCAGCGTTATTACCTTGTTTCGGCCGGGGCCTATGAGCGCCACGACCATGACTATCTGAAAAAGGCGATGCCGCGCGACGGATCGGTCAGCTTTGAACGGTTGACGACTTCTATGGGCGTGCTGGTGCTGGCTGGGCCGCGTGCGCGCGATGCTCTCAATAAAATCACCGATGCTGATCTATCGAACGAAGCCTTCCCTTGGCTGACGGGCAAGAAGATCAGCCTAGGTTTGGCGCAGGTCGAAGCGCTTCGCGTGAACTTCATTGGCGAATTGGGCTGGGAAATTCACCACCCCATCGAAATGCAGAATTACATATTCGACCTGCTGATGGAGGCCGGGGCAGAGTTTGAAATCAAGCCCTTTGGCATTCGCGCGATGACGGCGATGGCGATTGAAAAAAGCTATAAGCTGATCCCACGGGAATTGTCGGTGGAGTATTCGGCATTTGAAAGCGGCTTGGACCGGTTCGTCAGCCTCAAAAAACCGGGCTTTTTCGGTAAGGATGCCTTGCTGGCTTGGCGCGATCGTGGGGCCGCCAACACGCTGGTGACGATGGAAGTCCATGGCGTGACAGATGCCGACGCCCGTGGATCGGAAGCCATTTACAAGGATGGAGAAATTGTCGGGCGCGTGACGTCGGGCGGTTATGGATGGCGCGTTGGGAAGAGCCTTGCGCTGGCGATGATCCGGCCTGACCTTGCGGTTGAGAATGCTGAGTTTGAAATTGCCATTTTGGGCAAGCGGCATAAGGCAACGCTCATCCCCGATTCTCCGTTTGATCCAGAAAACACGGCCCTTAGGAGTTAAAAGCCATGGCGCGCTTTGAACCTATTGCCCAATTGCTGAAGGCAGATCGCAAGGGGATGACCCTGCCGCGAGACCTTTATGTAAGTGAAGAGGCCTTCCGCTTTGACACGCAGGTGATGCTCAAATCCGTCTGGCTCTATGCCTGCACGGTGGCGCACGTCAAAAATCCGGGTGATTATTTCCTGTTTGAAGTCGCGCACAACTCGATCATCATCATCCGCGGCCGCGACAATGAAGTCCGGGCCTTTTGGAACAGTTGCCGCCACCGGGGCGCGCGGATTTGTGAAGAGCAGCGCGGCCGTGCACCGCGCTTGACCTGCCCCTATCATCAGTGGACTTATGGCCTAGACGGCGCCTTGTTGGCCGCGCGCAGCATGGCGGAGGATTTCGATAAGAAGCAAAATGGTCTGGCACCTGTGGCACTTGAGAATGTTGGCGGCCTGATCTTCATCTGCATGGATGATAATCCACCACCCATTGATCGCGTTAAGGCCGATATTGTGGACCAGATTGCGGTTTATGATCTGGAACGCTGCAAAGTCGCGGTGCAGGATAATTATATCGAAGACGCCAATTGGAAGTTGGTGATGGAGAATAACCGCGAATGCTATCATTGCGATGCGGGCCATCCAGAATTGATCAGCGTTCTGGGCACCTATGGCTTTGGCAAAGGCTTGCCCGAAGATGGGGAGGCCGATGTTGTCGATGACAAGGCCTTTGATTCTATGGTGGAGGCCAAGCGGCAGCATTGGAAAGACATGGGTATTTTCCGCGAGCTGGTGGAGTTTCCCGATGGCTGGTGGCATCGCATCGCGCGTCTACCGCTCGCCAACGGCGCCGTCACCCAATCCATTGATGGCAAGCTGGCGAGCAAGAAACTGATCGGCCCCTTCACAGAGCCAGAAACATCGAGCCTATCGGTGTGGACACAGCCCAATAGCTGGCATCATTTCTGCTGCGACCATGTGGTCACATTCTCGCTGACCCCCGTGGCGGCTGGCAAAACCCTGCTGCGCACAAGCTGGCTGGTGCATGAAGATGCGGTGGAGGGCGTAGATTATGACCCTGACCATATTGCCGCCTTGTGGCGAGTGACCAATACGCAGGATGGCTATTTCTCGATGATCAATCATCAGGGCATTTCAACCGATGGCTATCGCCCCGGCCATTATGCGGTTGAGGAAAAGTTGGTTGAGGATTTTAAGGATTTTTATGTGCAGCAGGCCAAGGCTGCGCTGCATAAGGAGACTCAATCATGAGCCGGTTTAGCGCGCTCAGCCTCTTCACCAAGGCGTTTGGCGGGCACCAAAGCTGGCCAGAACAATGGCCGGACGCAGCACCCAAGCCCGCTTATGACGCAATTATTGTCGGCGGCGGCGGTCATGGGCTGGGCGCTGCTTATTATCTCGCCAAGAAATATGGGATCACCAATGTCGCCGTCCTTGAAAAGGGCTGGATCGGCGGGGGCAATACGGGGCGCAATACAACGATCATCCGCTCCAACTATCTCTATGATGAGAGCGCGCATCTTTATGATCATGCGGTCAAGCTGTGGGATGGGCTGAGCCAAGAGCTGAACTACAACACCATGTATTCCAAGCGCGGCGTGATGATGCTCGCGCATAATGTGCATGATGTTCAAAGCTTTAAGCGGCATATTCATGCAAACCGCCTGAACGGCGTGGATAATGAATGGCTGACACCGGAAGAAGCCAAGGCCTATTGCCCGCCGCTCAATATCTCGTCCGATGCGCGGCACCCGGTTCTGGGCGCGGCGCTGCAACGACGGGGTGGGACGGCCCGCCATGATACAGTTGCTTGGGGCTATGCCCGCGCAGCCGCCGCGCTTGGTGTCGACATCATCCAGAATTGCGCCGTCACCGGCATTAATCGCGGCCCGGATGGCGCAGTGATGGGCGTGGAGACGACACGCGGGTCGATTGCCTGTAAGCGCATTGGCGTATCTGCGGCGGGCAATACCTCTGTTCTCATGCAGATGGCGGGGCTTGATTTTCCGCTGGAGAGCTATCCGCTTCAGGCTTTGGTCTCTGAACCTGTTAAGCCGATCTTCCCCTGTGTTGTCATGTCGAACACGGTGCACGCCTATATGAGCCAGTCCGACAAGGGTGAGTTGGTCATTGGCGCTGGAACCGACCAATATGTCAGCTATTCTCAGCGCGGTGCGCTCCATATTGTGGAGCATACACTTGCCGCCATTTGTGAGATTTTCCCGATTTTCCGGCGCATGCGGATGCTGCGCACCTGGGGCGGCATTGTCGATGTCACGCCGGATCGGTCGCCCATATTGGGCAAAACGCCGGTTCAGGGCCTTTATGTCAATTGCGGCTGGGGCACGGGCGGTTTCAAGGCGACACCGGGGGCGGGGGATCTTCTGGCCTATACCATGGCCAAGGATGAACCCCACCGGATCAACGCGCCCTTTAATCTTGATCGATTCCGCAATGGTCGTTTGATCGACGAAGCGGCAGCAGCAGCGGTGGCCCATTGATATGATTTTGATCCATTGCCCCTATTGCGACGAACAGCGTCCCGAGATTGAGTTTGCCAATGCCGGGCAAGCCCATATTGCCCGCCCTTTAGATCCCTCTGCGATGAGCGATGAGGAGTGGGAGCATTATTTGTTCATCCGCGCCAATCCGCGGGGGCGGCACCATGAGCGCTGGCGGCATAACCATGGCTGTGGCCGCTTTTTCAACGCGGTACGCGATACCGTAACCGACAAATTTGAAACAACCTATAAGGCAGGGGAACCACGTCGATGACGGGATATCGTTTGCCGACAGGCGGTCGCATTGACCGCGCGACGCCGTTTGATGTCCGCTTTGATGGTCGATCCTATCCGGCTTTTGCCGGGGATAGTCTGGCCTCTGCGCTGCTCGCCAATGGGGTTCAGCTTTTTGGTCGGTCGTTCAAATATCACCGCCCGCGCGGGATTGTCGGATCGGGCAGTGAAGAGCCGAACGCCCTCATCTCCGTCACGCGGGGCCCGGGTCGGTTCACGCCCAATTTGCGCGCCACCAATGTGGAGGTTTATCCCGGCCTAGAGGCCGAAAGCCAGAATCGCTGGCCCAGCCTGCGTTTTGATTTCGGGGCGATAAATGACCGGCTCGGCATGTTCTTCCCGGCTGGTTTCTATAACAAGACCTTCATGTGGCCGCGCTCCTTTTGGGAGAAGCTCTATGAGCCTGCGATCCGCCGCATGGCCGGGCTTGGCAAGTCCCCGACCGAGGAAGACCCCGATCATTATGCCGCCACCTATGCGCATTGCGATGTCCTGATCATTGGGGCTGGCCCAGCAGGCATTGATGCCGCCCTCGAGGCCGCGTCGACCAATCAGCGGGTCATCTTGATCGATGAGCAGGATGAAGCCGGCGGCGGTGCGCTTGCCGACCCCACGCTTTGGCCTTGGCTCGACCGCAGCATGAAGGCGCTGGCGGACATGCCCAATGTCACCATCCTCACGCGGACGACAGCCTTTGGCTATTTTCATGACAATTTCATTGGCGCGGTGGAGCGCTTGACCGACCATTTGGCCGATATTGGCTCTGGCCCGCGTGAAAAGCTGTGGCGCATCCGGTCAGGAGAGGTCGTGCTGGCGCAAGGCGCGATTGAACGGCCCTTGGTGTTTGACGGCAATGATACGCCCGGCGTCATGCTCTCTTCTGCCGCAAAGGTCTTTGCGCTGCGTTATGGCGTGGCCGTAGGACGGTCTGTCGCGTTAATGGCGAGCCATGACAGCGGCTGGCGGGATGTGTTCGCAATGGCGAAGGCCGGCGTCGGAATCGCGGCCATTATCGATGTGCGCGACGAAGTGGATGCCGATCTACGCGCACAGGCCGAAGACCTAGGCATTGCCGTCCGGCTTGGGCAGAGTGTCATTGGCGTGCGCGGTCGACATGGCGTGACGGCCATTGAGATTGCCAGCAATGATGGCGCGGCCATCTCAACCCTTGCCTGCGATGCCGTGTTGATGGCGGGCGGATGGACGCCAACGGTTCATCTCTGGTCGCACAGCAAAGGCACGCTGGCTTGGCGTGATGATCTGGGCGCGTTTGTCCCGGATGTGGCGGCAGAAAAGGCGCGCTGTGTTGGCGCGTGTGCGGGCCTTTGGAATTTCGGGCAGGGGCTGACCATTGATGCGCTGCCCACGCCCAAGGACAAGACCCGGATTAAGGCCTTTGTCGATTTCCAGAATGATGTGACGGCAAAGGACATCAGGCTCGCCGTGCGAGAAGGCTTTCGGTCGATCGAGCATATCAAACGCTACACCACCAATGGGATGGCGACCGATCAGGGCAAAACATCCAATCTCAACGGATTGCAAATTGCCTCCACCGCTTTGTCGCGACCGGTCACGGATATTGGTCTCACAACATTCCGCCCGCCTTATACGCCGCAGACATTTGGGGCGTTGGCGGGCCATGCCAAGGGACCGCTGTTCCAGCCGACCCGCAAGACCAATATCGACGGCTGGGCAGAGGAAAATGGCGCTGTATTTGAACTCGTCGCCCAATGGCGTCGGGCCCGTTACTTCCCCAAAGCGGGAGAGGATATGCTGGCCGCCGTCAATCGCGAATGCCGGATGGTGCGCTCCTCCGTTGGCATTTTCGATGCGTCAACGCTGGGTAAGATTGAGGTTGTTGGGCCAGACGCTGCTGAATTCCTCAACCGGATGTACACCAACCCTTGGAAGGCGCTGGAGCCGGGGCGGTGTCGTTATGGGCTGTTGCTGAAAGAAGATGGCTTCATCACCGATGATGGCGTGTCGGCGCGGCTTGCGCTAGATCGCTTTCATCTGACGACGACAACGGGCGGTGCCGCCCGCGTCCTCAATATGATGGAAGATTATCTTCAGACAGAATGGCCAGATTTGAATGTCTGGCTGACCAGTACGACGGAGCAATATGCGGTCATCGCCCTGCAAGGGCCCAATGCGCGCAAGGTGCTGGAACCTTTGGTGGAAGGCATTGACCTTTCGGCCGAGGCATTCCCCCATATGGCTATTCGAGAAGGCCTGATTTGCGGCATTCCGACGCGCTTATTCCGGGTCAGCTTCACAGGCGAACTTGGCTTTGAGATTAATGTGCCGTCTGCTTATGGCCGCGCCCTTTGGGAACGGATCATGGCCGAGGGCGCACGCTATGACATTACGCCTTATGGAACCGAGGCCATGCACGTTCTGCGCGCCGAAAAGGGCTTCATCATCGTGGGGCAGGATACTGACGGAACGGTGACCCCCTTTGACGCGGGGCTTGATTGGGCCGTGGGCAAGAAAAAGCCGGACTTTGTCGGTAAGCGCTCGCTCGCGCGGCCCGATCTTGTCGCATCCGGCCGTAAGCAGCTTGTGGGCCTTTTGACGGAGGATCCCAATTATGTGTTGGAAGAAGGCGCGCAAATTGTCGCCGACCCCAAGCAGCCCATTCCTATGAAGATGATCGGACATGTGACGTCATCCTATTGGAGCGAGACGCTCGGGCGCTCGATTGCGCTGGCGCTGGTGGCAGATGGGCACCACAAAATGGGTGAGGATGTGTTCATCCCCATGCCGGGCAAAACGCATGTGGCGAAGATCAGCTCTATGGTGTTCTATGATGCAGAAGGAGCGCGGCTCAATGTCTGAGGCTTTCGTGCGCAGCGATCCGATTCCTGCCGGCCCATTTCTGGGCAGAGAGGCATCGTTAAAGGCCGCTCCACGGCTGGCGCGCTTCGTGCTGCGCGCGCGCGCCTCTGCTGCGGTCGAGGCACTTCTGGGCGCTCAAATCCCTCAGACGATTGGCGGGTTTGTGAATGGGGTTGCTTGCTTGGGGCCAGACGAATGGCTGATGTTTGCATCAGATGGCCGCGAAAGTCCTGTTGATGAAAGCGGCTGTGTGTCTGTGACCGATGTCAGCGACCGCAGCGTTGGGATCATTCTTGAGGGCGCACGGGCAGCCGAGATTTTGGCAACCGGATGCCCGCTGGATCTGGATCATTTTGCCGTTGGGCGGGCAACACGGACAATCTATGAAACGGTTGAGATTGTGATTGTGCGAGAGGCGATGGATCGGTTTCATATCGAAGTCTGGCGCAGCTTTGCACCTTGGCTCTGGACGGCGCTAACAACGGCGGCGACAGAATAAGCGGATAGAGAGACGATATGGCCGATTGGGCAAGGGACATTGATCCAGGCGATTTTGGCCGATCAAACCGCAGCTGGCGGGGCATGGTTTTCAACCCGGCGGTGTTTCTCCCAACGGCCTTGCTCTCATTTGCAGTCATTATCTTCAGCATCCTTGCCCCCACAGCATCGGCAGATGTGTTTGCGGCGATGCGAACGGGTGCGCTTGCACAATTTGACTGGTTCTTCATGTCGGTCGGCAATGTGGTGCTGCTCTTCTGCATCGGGATTGCGCTGTCCCCCTTGGGTAAGATCCGGCTTGGCGGGAAGGGCGCGACGCCGGATTATTCGCGGCTGTCCTGGTTCTCCATGCTGTTTGGGGCGGGAATGGGCATCGGTCTTGTCTTTTATGGCGTGGGCGAGCCTGTGACTCATTTCATGAGCTCAATGGCCGGAGGGAGCGCGGCGCCACTGGGCGGGGCACCGGGCGATGAAGAGGGCGCAAGGGCCCTTGCCATGGCGGCAACGATTTATGATTGGTCGCTCCACCCATGGGCCATGTACGCATTTGTCGGGCTGGCGCTCGCGGTTTTTGCCTATGATTTTAACATCCCCTTTTCGATGCGCTCCGCCTTCTACCCGCTGATCGGGAAAGGTGCTTGGGGGCGGCCGGGGGATGTGATTGAGGTTCTGGCCGTGTTGGCGACGATTTTCGGGTTGGCGACGTCTTTGGGGTTAGGGGCCAAGCAGGCCATGGCCGGGATCACCTATCTTTATGGCATTCCCGGAACCGCAGGGGCGATTGTCGCGCTTATTGCGATCATGGCGGGCGTGACCTTCCTGTCCGTGCGCGGAGGTATTGATCGCGGCATCCGTATTTTGAGCGAGATGAACATGTGGGTCGCCTTCGCCCTATTGCTGTTCGTGCTGCTGACCGGCGCAACGCTGACCCTGGTTGGAGATCTTGGAACCAATATCTTGGCCTATCTTGGCCATTTAACGGCGCTTTCCAATCCGGTTGGACGATCGGATCAGGGCTTTTTCCATGATTGGACCGTCTATTATTGGGCATGGTGGATCAGCTGGGCCCCCTTTGTTGGCATGTTCATGGCCCGCATTTCTTTGGGGCGCACCGTGCGGGAGTTTATGGCAGGCGCGCTGCTTGCACCGACGTTGCTGGGGATCATCTGGCTGACCATTTTTGGCGATGCCAGCATTGCGCAGCTTATCGCCGGGGATGCAGCCGGCCTCGCTAGTGCGCCGCTGGAACAGCAGTTGTTTATCTTGCTGGGCAGCTTGCCCTTTCCCGAACTCACCTCCTTTATCACCATCTGCCTCATCATGATCTTTTTTGTGACGGGGTGGGATTCGGGGACGCTGGTCATCGATACGATGACAGCAGGTGGCCGCACCGACACGCCGCTGCGCCAGAAGGTGCTTTGGCTGCTGGTTGTGGGCGGGATTGGGATTGTGCTGCTGCTGAGCGGGGGCCTTAACTCCTTGCAGGCAGGGGCAATTGCGGCGGGATTGCCGCTTGCGGCTGTTCTTCTGGCCATGATGTGGGGCACGTTCAAAGCCTTGCTCGTCTTGCACCGGAAGGGGTGAATGTTTCTAGATGTTGAACGTGCGTTCAATATCGCATAGCATGCGGTATGCGAAGCCAACCTGAAACCCGCCGCCAGCAGATCATTGATGCTGCTATCCAGACCCTCGCCGAAATTGGCCTTGTTGACTTTACGTTCAACGCAGTTGCGACCCGCGCGGATATTTCGCCGGGCCTCGCCGTACATTATTTTGGCGATAAGGACGGGCTGCTTGAGGCAGCCTTTCGATCCGTTGCGCAAAAGCTGAACAATTATGCCGCCGCGCGTCTGCGGCTTGCCCAAGGGCCGCGCGCGCGGGTTGAGGCGTTGGTCGATGCCCATTTGGGGGCAGATGGCTTTGCCGAAGATGTTGCGCGTGTCTGGCTCTCTTTTTGGGGGCAGGCTCTGCACGTTCCTCGGCTGGCGCGCGTCCAAAGGGCGCACCAGCGGCGGATGCTGTCCAACCTGCGCTATGATTTGCGCCAATTGGTGCCACCAAGCGAGGTCAGCCGATTGGCGGAAACAATTGCGGCCATGATCGACGGCGTCTGGCTGCGATCGGCAATGACAGGTGGGGCGGCGTTGCAAAGCGGCCTTGCGCGCGACCTGATTTTTGATCTGATTGCCCGCAACGTCGGGCCAGCCGCCGCACCTTCACCGGGTGAGAGTTTCACGACCCTCAATCCCGCAACGGGCGAGGTTTTGGCGACCATCAAGATTGATGGGGCTGCCGAGGTCGACAGGGCCGTTGCGCGCGCCGCTGCTGCGCAAATACTTTGGGCCAAAACGCCGGGGGTGGAGCGGGGGCGCATCTTGCATCGCGCCGCTGCCCTATTGATGGAACGCAACGACGTACTGGCGCGGTTGGAATGCCTTGATACGGGCAAGCCCATTCAGGAAACGATCAGCGTGGACGTATTGTCTGGTGCCGATTGCATTGAATATTATGCGGGTCTCGCCCGCACAATCTCGGGGGAGCATGTCGATCTGGGCAGTGCCGCCTTTGGCTATACACGGCGCGAACCCTTGGGTGTCGTCGGCGGTATCGGGGCCTGGAACTACCCCATCCAAATTGCCTGTTGGAAATCAGCCCCTGCCTTGGCCTGCGGCAATGCGATGATTTTCAAGCCGGCGGAATTGACGCCTTTGACCGCAATTGAACTGGAAAAAATCTATCTGGAGGCAGGGCTTCCCGAAGGATTGTTTCAAGTCGTGCAAGGGGCCGCTGCCACAGGGCGGTTGTTGAGCCGACATCCGGGCATTGCCAAAATGTCCCTGACCGGGGAGGTCGGCACGGGCCGCAAGGTGATGGTCGATGCGGCGGAAACGCTGAAATATGTCACGCTGGAACTGGGCGGAAAATCAGCCTTGATTGTGTTTGAAGACGCCAATCTTGATGAGGCGGTGTCTGGAGCGCTGCTGGCGAATTTCTA
Source organism: Pseudomonadota bacterium (assembly GCA_041174825.1). GTDB lineage: Bacteria > Pseudomonadota > Alphaproteobacteria > Sphingomonadales > Sphingomonadaceae > Aquisediminimonas. The sequence continues at coordinate 36,457 of JBEDGC010000009.1, forward strand.
TTCGGCGGGGGAAGTCTGCACCAATGGCACGCGTGTGTTCGTGCATCGTAAGGTTCGGGACGCGTTCCTCAAAAAACTCAAGGCACGCACCGAAGCTATGGTGATTGGCGACCCGCTTGATCCGGCAACGCAAATGGGGGCGCTGATTTCTCCCGCCCATATGGATAAGGTGCTGGGCTATATTGCACTTGGCGAACGGCAGGGCGCGCGCCTTTTAACAGGCGGGCAGCGTGTAATGGCAGGCAGGCTTGGGAATGGGGCCTTTGTGCAGCCCACCATCTTCACCGACTGCACCGATGATATGGATATTGTTCGGGAAGAGATTTTCGGGCCGGTCATGGCAGTGCTCGATTTTGAGGATGAGGCAGAGGTCGTGGCCCGCGCCAATGCAACCGAATTTGGTTTGGCAGCGGGTATTTTCACAAATGACCTGACCCGTGCGCATCGCGTGATTGCGGCCCTCGATGCCGGGACATGCTGGATCAACACCTATAACATTACGCCCATTGAGCTGCCCTTTGGCGGCAATAAGCAATCGGGCCTTGGCCGCGAAAATGGGCGGGCAGCGATCGAGCATTATACCCAGTTGAAGAGCGTTTATGTCGCGATGGAGCCAATTGATGCACCCTATTGAGAGCTATGATTATATCATTGTCGGGGCAGGATCGGCGGGCTGTGTTCTGGCAGATCGGCTGAGCGCGGACGGGCAGAACCGCGTCCTCTTGCTGGAATTTGGCGGGTCAGATCGGTCCATTTTCATCCAAATGCCCGCAGCACTTGCCTATCCCATGCACAGCAAGCGGTGGAATTGGGGTTATGAAAGTGAGCCAGAGCCGCATTTGGGCGGCCGCCGTCTGCATTGTCCAAGGGGCAAGGGACTGGGCGGATCCTCGTCCATCAATGGTTTGGTCTATGTGCGGGGCAACGCCAAAGATTTTGAACGGTGGAAGGATGAGGAAGGGGCAAAGGGCTGGGGCTATGCTGATGTTCTTCCCTATTTCAAACGTGCCGAAGGCCGCGAAGAGGGCGGAGATAGCTATCGCGGCGGGGATGGCCCCTTGTCTACCTGCTATGGCCCGCTTGCCAATCCGCTGCATCAGGCTTGGCTCGATGCCGCGCAACAGGCGGGCTATGGCCTGACCGAAGATTATAATGGCTATCGTCAGGAAGGCTTTGGCCGGATGGACATGACGGTGCGCAATGGGACGCGCTGCTCCGCTGCAAAAGCCTATCTCTATCCGGCGCGCAAACGCCCCAATTTGCAGGTCATTCAGCATGCCTTGGCGACCCGCGTCGTCTTTGAGGGCAAACGCGCCATCGGCATTGACTATGAACGGGGCGGGAAGCCCCATAGCGTTCGTGCAACCAAGGAAGTCATCCTGTCCGGCGGCCCGATTAATTCAGTTCAGTTGCTCAAGCTCTCGGGCATTGGCCCGGCGCAGGAACTGAAGGAGCATGGCATCGCCATTGTCGCGGACAGGCCCGGCGTCGGCGCGAATTTGCAGGATCATCTGGAATTTTACTTCCAAATGGCCTGCACCAAGCCTGTCACGCTGTTTGGCCAATCCAATCTGCTGGGTAAGGCGATGATCGGGGCGCAGTGGCTCTTCTTGCGTCGGGGGCTTGGGGCCAGCAACCAATTTGAAAGCTGTGGCTTTATTCGCAGCCGGGCGGGAATTCCCTATCCCGATATCCAATATCACTTCTTCCCCATGGCGATTAACTATGATGGCAGTGCGCTAGCGACCGAGCATGGGTTTCAAGCCCATGTCGGGCCCATGCGATCGAAAAGCCGGGGCAGCGTGACGTTGCGCAGCGCCGACCCGCATGACAGCCCGGCGATCAAGTTTAACTATATGAGCCACCCAGAGGATTGGGTGGATATGCGGGCCTGTGTGCGCCTGACGCGCGAGATTTTTCAGCAGCCGGCCTTTGCCCCTTGGCGCGGGCGCGAAATTCAACCGGGGGAGGAGTGCACCAGCGATGAGGCCATTGACGCCTTTATTGCGGAGAAGGTGGAAAGCGCGCTGCACCCCTCCTGCACCTGCAAGATGGGATCCTCCGATGATCCCATGGCCGTGGTTGATCCGGAATTGCGGGTCATCGGCGTCACGGGTCTGCGCATTGTTGACAGCTCTGTCATGCCCTCCATCACCACGGGTAATTTGAATGCCCCGACCATCATGATTGGGGAAAAGGGCGCAGATCATATTTTGGGCAAGCCGATGCTTGCGCCGTCCAACGCCCCTTATTATGTCGCCCCCAATTGGGAAAATACCCAAAGATGACGCGCACCATTTCAGAACCTGCCCGTCAGATTGATGTCATTCGGGAAACCGATGTTCTGGTCGTTGGCTCTGGCCCCGGCGGGCTGGCGGCCGCGCTTGCCTCCGCTAGGGCGGGGGTCGAGACCATTTTGCTGGAGCGTTATGGCTGTTTTGGCGGCAACATCACGCAGGTCGGCGTCGAAGGCTTTGCTTGGTATCGCCACCCAGAGACCATCGACAGCGAAGGCATTGGGCGCGAATTTGAAGAGCGCGCCAAGCAAATGGGCGCGGCCATGCCCGAACCGCAGTCGATCAGCCACAGTCTGGACGCGGAAGGGTTTAAGTTCGTTGCCGATACTTTGGTCGAAGAGGCAGGCGTGATCCCAATGCTGCACCGTCTCTTCGTCGCGCCGATCATGGAGGGCGATACGATCCGGGGCGTGATCGTCGAGAGCAAGGCAGGGCGCGAAGCGATCCTGGCCAAAAGGGTGATTGATGCCACGGGGGATGCCGATATTGCCTATCGAGCAGGCGCGCCGACGCATAAGCATCCGGTGGATGAGATGATGTCTGTCTCTGTCATGTTTTCCATGTGCGGGGTGAACAAGACGCGCTTTATCGACGCCGTCAAAGCGGATCCCCAAACCTATGGCGATTGGGCCGTTGGGGGAGAGTGGGAAGTCACCACCGATGGGAAAGAGGATGACATGTTCTCCCCTTTCTTGCGCAAACCCTTCAAAAAGGCGCTGGAGGCGGGTCTCATTCCCGACAGTCTGGCGACGATTGCGGGCACATGGGGCACGGTGTCGGATCAGGGGGATCTGACCTATCTCAACATGGTGCATCTCTATCTGGATGGGACCGATCCCGATTCCTTGACCCATGGGGAGATGGCGGGACGCAAACAGGCCATGCATGCGGTCAATGCGCTTCAGGCCTTCATGCCCGGGTGTGAGACGGCCAAGCTGCGCAATTTCGGCATGACCTTGGGCATCAGGGACACCCGCAAGATTGAGGCGGCCTATAATCTGACAGGAGAGGATGTGCGCGGCGAAGCCCGCTTTGACGATAGCATCGGCATCTTTCCAGAATTTATCGATGGCTATGGCTATCTCATCCTGCCGACGACGGGCCGGTATTTTCATGTTCCCTATCGATCCATGCTTCCCAAGGGGGTTAAGAACCTGATTGTGACTGGGCGCACAATCGGCGGTGACAAAGTCAGCCATGCGGCGGTGCGCAACATGATGTGCTGCGCGGTGGCGGGGCAAGGCGCGGGTGTTGCGGCGGCTATTTCAGTCAAATCGGGGGCGGATTTTGCCGAGGTTGATGTCGGGGCTGTTCAGCAGGAGTTGCGCCGGCAGGGCGCAAGAATATCGTAATTTCAGATAATTAGTCAGCTTTCCTGACATTTTTTCAACAATTTGACTCATGCTCGAGCATCTGTATTATCAAGATAATACAGATGTGGGGAGAGTGGAGCATGGCGTTTGATCCTGCCGCGGTGACAGCGGCCTATATTAATGGTCTTGGCCCAGCGGCTTTGGAAAAGGCAGCGGCCTATACAAGCGGTGGACATTGGCTTTTGCTCTGGGGTCTTGTTGTCACGGGCCTGACCAGCTGGATCATCATTCGCCTTGGCATATTGGACAAGCTCTCGGCGAAAATGGCCAATCGCGGCTTTGCCTTTCGGACTTGGGCCATATGTGCCTTTTTCCTTCTGCTCTCGTCCCTCATCACATTGCCTTGGGGGATTTACACCGATTGGTGGCGGGAAACCCGATATGGCCGGACCAGCCAGCCGCTGAGTGATTTTCTGGGGCAGGGCGCGATTGCAGTTGGGATTAATACGCTCCTCGGCGGTCTCTTCTTCCTTGGGGTTTATGCCCTTATCCGCAAGGCGGGACGCCGGTGGTGGATATGGTCTGGTGGGCTGGCCGCGCTTTCGGTTGCCGTCATTCTGCTCCTATCGCCGATCTTTATTGAGCCCTTGTTCAACAGTTATAAACCGGTTCCCGAAGGCCCCGTTCGTGTTGCACTGTTGAAAATGGCGGATGAGGCCAAAATTCCGCATGATCGCCTGTTTGTTTTTGATGGGTCGCGCCAATCAAATAATTTTACGGCCAATGTGTCCGGCGCATTTGGATCGGCGCGGATTGCCATTTCCGACGTGGCGCTTGGTAAGGCGTCGCTGGAGGAGGTGAAGGCTGTGACCGGCCATGAAGTTGGCCATTATGTGCTCGGTCATGTCTGGCGCTCGGTTGGCGTCATCTCCGTCCTTGCGATCCTGCTCTTCTTCCTTGCAGACCGCTTATTCGGGCGTTTTGCGCGGCTGTTGGGCAGTGATGCTAAACTTGAAGACCCTGTCGGCTTTCCGGTTTTGATCTTCATCATGTCCTTTTTTGGCCTGATCGCCTCTCCCATTATGAATGGGATGACCCGCACAGCAGAAAGTGCAGCGGACGCCTATTCGCTGCGCACCGTCAATCTGCCCGATGCTTTGGCGAGCGCCTTGGTTAAAACAGCAGAATATCGCGACCCAAGGCCAAACCCATTGGCAGAGGCGCTGTTCTATTCCCACCCATCGGTAGAGCGGCGGGTGCGTGCAGCGATGGACTGGAAGGCCGCTCACCCGCCTAAATGAGGGAGTATATGGCAAGCAGGAGTGGGGCATGTGACGCCCAGTGATGCATCCTTGCAACGCCGTTAATTTTGCAACGGCGGATAACGAAAAGGCATAGCGACTGTGCAGTGACTTTGCGCTACTATTAGAACTGTTAATAGTAACGTTTCGGCATCACACAGGGCGCATAGCGATGAAGCTTCCGCAGGAATTTGATCTTCACGCGCTTGAAGTCTTCGTCATGACTGTCGAACTGGGGGGCATGTCGCAATGCGCCACCCATTTGCAGGTGACGCAATCCGCGGTGTCGCAGACAATTGCCAAGCTGGAATTGGGTATTGGCGCGCCTCTGTTTGACCGAACCATGCGGCCCATGGGTCTCACGGCAAGTGGCAAAGCGCTGTTTGCCCGAGGCCAATCCCTCATCGCACAGGCCAGATCCACCTATGATGAGGTGCGCGAGGGTGCAAATCTGCCGATTTCCAGCCTGACGGTTGCGATGTCGTTCAGCCTTGCCAATGAACTCACAACGCCCATTTTGAATGAGCTTGGCGGCCGCGCCGATCGTTGGAATATTCGTTCCGGCATCTCAATGGAGCATCAGGCAGAGTTTCTCGCCCGCGATATTGATATGCTTGTGACCGGGAGTTTCGACCTTGAATATCGTGGCGCGCTGGAACTGCATCCCTTCATCGAAGAGAGTTTCATTCTCGTTTTTCCAGCGCGTTACCAAGGGTCTATCGACATCACGGATGAAAAGTCGGCGCTCCCGCTCATCCGCTTTTCCCGCCTAACGGGCACGGGCCAGCAGATTGAACGCCAGATTGTCCGTATGAAGTTGAAGCTGCCGCATTTGATTGAAGTGGAATCGTCGCACCAGCAATTGGGGCTTGTGGCCGCCGGGCTTGGCTGGACGATTACCACGCCAGTGTGCCTTGCCGCTGTGCCTGAATTGCTGCCCCACCTCCGGCCTGAGCCGATGACGCGGGGGCGGTTTGCACGGCAGGTGCAAGTTGTTGCGCGCGCGGGGGAATTGGGCGACATCCCGAAGCTGACAGCGTCAGTGTGTCAGCGGGTGTTGCGCGAAAAGACATTTGCCAGTGTTACACCAGAATATCCATGGATTGAGGAGCAGTTGAGATGGCCAAATGCATCGGTGACCAGCGATGAAGCGTAACATCCTTTTGGGTCTGATGCTGGGGCTAGCCTCGTCGGCAGTGGCGGGGCAGGCGCAGCAGATCCCATCCAATGTCGGCGTCGATGCGCCAGAACTTGCGGCTTTGGGATCGAGCGGCATCGGCTTCCGGTCCGTCACCTTTGTCCATACGGCCCAGCCGGATTTGGAACATCCTGATCCCAAGACGGGTGCCGTCGCCCTGCGCGACCGGAGATTGCAGGTGGATATCTGGTATCCGGCAGACGTCCGCAAAGGACAGAAGGGCGTGACCTATCGCGGCTCTTTATGGGGGGAACCACCCCTGCCGCCGGTGGCCTATGCCCAACCCGGTTTGGCAATTGCCAATGCAAAGGCGGTGGGGCGCGGCCATCCGCTGGTCATCTTCTCACACGGCTATGGCAATGAACCGGGGGTCATGACCTGGTTGACCGAAAATCTGGCGTCCAAAGGCTATGTGGTGGCAGCTATCCATCATGTCGACCCAAATCGTTATGTTGCCGCACCCATTGTCAGCGCAGCGCCCACCTATAATCGACCCGTCGATATTAGCTTTGTGGCCGCACAGTTGCGGGCAAGCTTGGGCGCGCAGATAGACCCAGAAAATGTCGCGCTGATCGGCTATTCACAGGGTGGCTATGGCGTGCTGACGGCGGGCGGGGCCAGCCTTGACCCCACGCATCCCTTTATGAATTACGTGGCTGATGGATGGCTCAAGAAGATTGCGCGGGGCGCTGCTGATGCCTCCTTGGCCAAAGTGCCGGGCGTGAAGGCGATTGTCGCGCTGGCTCCCGCTGGGGGCGGTGACGCGACGATGTGGGGAAAAGAGGGACTGGCCCAAATTACCGCCCCTCTGCTTCTGATCGCGGGCGATCAGGATCCAACAGTGGGTTATGAAAAAGCCGCCAAATCCTTTTTTGCGCAAACGATAAACAGCGATCGGTATCTGTTGACCCTCAAACAGGCGGGCCATGCCATTGGCCTCAACCCCGCGCCTGCGGACATGCGCGCGACGTTGTGGGATATTGATTGGTTTGAAGACCCGATCTGGCGCAAAGACCGCATCAACGCGATCAACCTCCACTTCATCACCGCATTCCTTGACGTGCATCTGCGCGGCGCACGCGACAAACAGGCCTATCTCGACGTTCCGGTCGAAGATTCGGATGCCGGCACATGGAAGGCACCCTCTGGCACGTCCTGGGGCGCCTATAGCCCCGGCGGGCCCGATGTGACCCTGTGGAAAGGATTCCAGCAACGCCGCGCCCGGGGCATGACGTTGCAGCATCTTACCCCCGCTCTCTCTCAAAAAGCGGAATAAGCCGCCTAAAGGCTAAGCGCTGCCTGTTTCCAGAAATGGAGGAGGCCGGCGCTAAAGCTCAACGGCACATAGGCGTCGCAGGTGGCTTCATCGACGACATGCAGGCGGACGTTGACATGGTCGATGATTGTCGCTGCGCTGCATCCTGCGGCGAAAGTCGGGCTTTCTGTATCGAAGACGCCGCCTTCCATCAGCAATGTCCGCCAACCGGGGCCTGAAAGGCGTATACGCACGATCCCGCCACTTATGGCGGTCAGCGCCCCGTCATTGGCTAAAACATCGCCCAGCGCGCTGATATCGCCTTCGACCAACCACACCGTGGGTTCAAAACGGATCAAGCGGAGCGCATCGCTTCCGCCCGACCGTCCGGTTGCGGGCAGTGCAAAGCCAGTCGCCGCTTGGAAGCGTTTCGCGACGGCCGTGGCGTTGCTCCAAATCTCAAAGACATGCAGCGGGGCGGCGGGCAGGGTCGTGATCGTCACTTCAGTCACGGTAACGCTCTCCTGCTGAGTCATAAAAATGGGGGGCTACAACGCGGACACGCGCTTTTTGGCCGCGTGTGGGGGACGAGGCGATGAGGATTTCGCCATGACGGCTAAACCCATCGACCAATTGGCCCAACGCAACCGACCCGCCCTCGATGATGCGGAACGCCGCCGCACTGACATGGCCCTGCGGTGACGCGCCTTCGCTGGGGATGAGCATGGACCCTTCTGGAATGTCGCCCTCAATGGCCTCAAGACCAACCAACTGCCGCCGCCCGGCTTCGGACAGAGCGGGGCGGACAAGACCCGATGCCCCGATATATCCGCCCTCTTTGTTGAGCATCTTGTCGAGCGCCAGATCATGCGGCGTCATCCGTCCATCGACTTCGCCGCCAACGACCAAATGGCCCTTTTCAATGCGCAGAAACTCCATGGCTTCCAGCCCGTATAACGCGCCGCCGACTGTCATCACTTGCGCCTCGCACGCGGCCCAGACCGTTGCAGCGTCGCTGGCCGTGACATAGATTTCGAACGCGCGTTCGCCGCTATAGCTGGCGGCCAAGATGATGACGGGGACGCCCGATATGACCGCTGGAACGGTCGACATGTGGCGTGGCGGCTCTTCACCGATTAACGTGGCGAGCACCGCTTTCGCCGTCGGTCCGGCGATTGCAATGCCGGCATAATGTTCCTGCACATTGACGGCAGAAACGCGCAAATGTGGGCACAAATATTGACGGACATAAGAGATATGCGTCGCCATGCGGTCTGCGCCGCCGGTGGAGCTGGTGAGGAGATAACGGTTCTCGTCCAATCGCCACACGGTGCCATCATCAAAGACAAACCCGTCTTCACGCAACATGAAGGTATAGCGGCCACGCCCAACGGCGAGTTTGCCAACCGTCGTGGCGCAGATGATCTCTAGGAAGGCCGCCGCATCGGGGCCGCTGACTTCAAATTTGGCGAGCGTGGACACGTCGGTCATTCCGACATTGTTCCGCACGGCCTTTGCCTCACGTAGCGCGGCTTGCGCCAAGCTTTCGCCGTTTGTGGGATAAGCGCGCGGGCGGAACCAATAGCCCAAGGGTTGCCAGATCGGATTTTTAGCCGCGTGCAGATCATATAGTGCAAGACGACGGACATGCGCGCCAGCATCTTTCGCGCCTGCGCCCGCGATCAAGCCCATCGTGACGGGCGTGTAGGGCGGGCGGAATGTGGTTAAACCGGCTTCGGGAATGGCGACGCCCTGCTTTTCGGCCAAGCGACCCAATGCGGCCATATTGCTCAACTTGCCCTGATCGGTGGCCATGCCCAAAGTGGTGTAGCGTTTGAGATGTTCGACCGAGCGATAGCCCTCTGCCCAAGCCAGATCGACATCCGCCAGCGTCACGTCATTTTGGAAATCGATGAAGCTTTTCTTCGGTTTTGAAACGGGTGCCATTTTGAATATCGGCTGTGGTTCCGCGGCTCCGCCGATGGTCGTTACATTCTGCCGCGAACTGGCAGGGATGAAGGCTTGCGCATCTTCATTCCAATCAAGTGTCCCGCCTGCTTGCATATGCAGGTGCACGACCGGCGTAAATCCACCGGAAACGGCCAGCAGATCGGCATCCCAGTTCATCGTCTTGCCATCGACCAGCGCGCTCACGCTTTTCAGGCAATGCCGCCGCCCTTTGGTCGAAAGCGGAACGGCATCATTATAGACGCGATGGCCGCTGTTTGCTCCCGCAGGGGCTGGCCTTGCGTCAAGGATCGCAACAATTTGCGCGCCTGCGTCTTTGAGCGCCTCCGCGCTTTTATAGGCATCGTCATTGTTGGTGGCGATCACAACGCGCTTGCCGGGAATGACGCCGAAACGCCGGACATAGCTGCGCAATGTTTGCGACAGCATGACGCCGGGTCGATCATTATGGGCAAAGGCCATGGGCCGCTCAATGCTTCCGCTGGCCAAAACAACTTGTCCGGCGCGGACATGCCATAGACGTTGCGCCACGCCATTTGTTGGGACTTGCCCCGGCTCCGATAGGCGCTGGGTCAGGGTGACGAGGTCATGTTCCCAATAGCCTGACGCCGTTGTCCGGGTCAGGATACGCCCACCTGCAGCGCGAATGTGTGCGGCTGTCGCCTCAATCCATGCGGCGTCCAATTCTTGCGGGTCGCGGATGAGCGAGGCGCCAAGGATGTTATCCTGTTCGACCAAGATAACACGCTTGCCTGCCTCGGCAGCGTCGAGCGCCGCCTGCAAGCCTGCGGGTCCTGCGCCGACAATCAGAACATCGCAAAAGGCGGCGCGATGGCTGAACCGATCTGGATCGGCCTGTGTTGGCGCATTGCCAAGGCCGGCTGCTTTGCGGATGAAATATTCGTAAAGCATCCACCGTTTGGCGGAGCCGAAAAAGGTTTTGTAGTAAAAGCCCGCGGGCAGCATTGGGGAGGCGAGGCTGAACAACGCGCCAAGGTCAAAATTCAGATTGGGCCAACGGTTTTGGCTTTTGGCGACCAACCCTTCATAGACGAACACATCCGTCGCACGGGTATTGGGCTCAGCCCTGCCGCCTTCGCCGATAGTGACGAGCGCGTTCGGTTCCTCCACGCCTGCGGTCATGATGCCGCGCGGGCGGTGATATTTGAAACTGCGGCCAACAAGGCCAATGCCATTGCGCAACAAGGCCGCCGCCAGCGTGTCGCCTTTCTGTGCGGTATAGGCTTTTCCATCAAAGCTGAAGTTGATCATGGCAAAGCCTCCGGCCCGATAGCGCGGCACCCCGAAATCTCATTGGTCACGCGATGGCGGGTCAGGATCATCCACGCCCGGCAGCCATAAGTGTGCCGCCAAATTTCGTCATCGACGCCGCGCGGATTATTGCGGGTGAAGAGCTTGGTCATCGCCTCTTGTGATGGCGCATCCAGCGGCACGACGGAATCGACCGTGCGCTCGTAAATGAATTCGGATTGCGCCCGTGGGCCGCAATGGGGGCAGGGGATGAGCATCATTAGCGGCTATTCGGCATTGGGCCGCTCCCGGTTTCATCAATAGTTGCGCCGCGTTCAAAGCGGTCGAGCGAGAAGGGCGCATTCAGATCATGCGGCTTTCCGGTCGCAAGCGTATGGGCATAGGTCCAACCGGATGCAGGTGTCGCCTTAAACCCGCCATAGCACCATCCGCCGTTGAGGAAGAGGTTGCGGACCGGCGTTTCGCCAATAATGGGCGCGCCGTCAAAGCTCATATCGGTAACACCACTCCACGTCCGCACCATGCGTAGACGGGACAGAGCAGGGACGAGCGCGAGGCCTTGCGCCACAGCCCCTTCCATCACCATGGGGTGGCCGCGTTGCGCATAGCTTGGCCAATTATCCGGATCACCGCCAAAGACGACGCCGCCCTTGTCCGACTGGCTGATATAGCAATGCAAGGATTGCGACATGATCACGCTGTTGATCATTGGCTTGACGCCTTCGGTCACCATGGCTTGCAAGGTTTGGGATTCAACCGGCAATTTCAGGCCAGCCAAGCCCGCGACATGGCCGCTATGGCCGGCAACGCAAATGCCGACGCGTCCTGCGCCAATGCGTCCGCGTGTTGTCTCCACGCCGATCACGGCGTCACCATCGCGCACAAAGCCGGTGACTTCGCATTTTTGAATGATATCGACGCCCAAGCTGTCCGCACCGCGGGCATAGCCCCAAGCGACGGCATCATGCCGCGCGGTGCCGCCGCGGCGTTGGATCAGACCACCTTGAATGGGGAAGCGCGCATCGCGCGACATATCTAAAAGCGGCTCAAGCTTTGCCACCTGATCCCGGGTCAACAGATCGGCATCAATCCCGTCGCAGCGCATGGCATCGCCGCGTTCGGCCAGCTTGACCATATCGGCGTCGCTATGGCCAAGGAACATCGCGCCACGCGGGCTGAACATGACGTTGTAATTCAACTCATCGCTGAGGCCGTGCCAGAGCTTTAGGCCAAATTCGAAGAGATTATGCAAAGGCTCCAGTCGGTAATTGGACCGCACAATCGTCGTGTTGCGGCCGGTATTTCCGCCACCAATCCAGCCTTTTTCCAGAACGGCAATATTCTTGAGGCCGTGCACCTTGGCCAAATAATATGCCGTCGCCAGCCCATGGCCGCCACCGCCGATGATGATGATATCATAATGCGATTTGGGCTCTGGGTCGCGCCATGCTGGCTGCCAGTGGCGGTGCCCCGTAAGAGCGCCGCGCAACAGGCTGAAGGCTGAATATCGGCTCATGCGATGGGCATCCACCCACGCTTTTCACGCCAATCCTTTTCAAGCCCGTCGAAGCGCGACAGCTTGAGAAGGTCGATATTGGTAAAGGAGCATGCGCCATCGACCACCAGATCGCGGATTGCATGGCCCGATGCCGGCGACAGGCCAAAGCCGACGCTGGACATGGAGGCGACAACGACATTGTCGGGGCTGGTGAGGCGGTCAATGATGGGGCGGCCATCGGGTGAGTTTTCAATCACGCCAGCCCAGCTGCGGATGACGTTCAGATGCGCGGCCTTGGGCAGCAATTCGGCCAAACGCTTCGCCAGATTGCGCGCCAGCGGCGTCGATGGACGGGCAGCAGGGCCTGTCGCATCCACATCCAGCCATTCATGCGGCCCGCCGCCATAAGCGAGGTTGCCGCGCAATGTCTGGCGACCATAAATCTTATGCCCGTCAACGCCGCCCAGCGGCATCATGGGGGCAGGCTCGGTAATGATCATTTCTGCGCGCGCGGCGGCCAGAGGAACGTCGACCCCCAATTGCGCCATCAACCGCGGAATTTGCGGTCCAGCCGCGACAACAACCGCATCGCATCCATAGGTCGCATTGGCGGTCTTCACCGCCGTCACCTTGCCACCAGCGGTTTCAAAGCCCGTGACCGGGCTGTGCTGAATGATTTTGCCGCCCAGATCTTGCAGTGCCCAGGCATAAGCCTGCACCGTGCGTTGTGGGTTGGCATGGCCACCAAATTTATAATGGACGCCGCCAAAGCAATTGTCGCCCGCCAGCGGAACAGCTTCTTGCACTTGTTTGACGTCAAGCAGTTCAACCGGATGGTTCAGCCGGGTGTGCCGTTCGGCGATGAAGCGATATTGCTCCCACTGACGTTCGGTCATCGCAATCAGAATGCGGCCCTTTTGATGCTCCGTCGGGTAGCCGAGCAGTTCATCCATTTGCGGCCACAGCCTTTGTTCTTCATCGAACAAGGGGCTGGAATAATGCGACGCGCCGCCGCCATTGCGTCCAGAGGCTTCCCAGCCGACAATGAACTTGTCGAGCACGGTGACCTTCACACCCGAACGCGCCAACCACCAGCCGGCGCTAAGACCTGTGACGCCACCGCCAACGATGACTACTTCAGAGCCGCTCATTTATACATCCCCGTGTAGAGCATCTCGCGATGCGCATCCTGATATTCTGTGCCGATGTCTTCAACCGGCACCCATTGGGTCGGAATGCCAAACCAGACATCCCACGCTGCATCCATTGCCGCTGGCTCATCCCATTCCGCCAATATCTTCAGCGGCAAGGGGCGCACAGGCGCGCGGTGTGACGCGAGCGGAATGGTGCCGAAGGGCTTGTCCGACTCAATCGCCAGCATCATCGCCACCTGATCGCGGCAGCGACGCCCCTGACACACACCCATGCCAGAGCGCGTCAGGCGCTTGATCTGATCCGGGTTGGCCGGGCCATCATTCAACAGCGTGTCGAGCGACCGGGCCTGAAGTGCGGCGGGGCGGGGGAGGTAATTTGGCGGCTGAACGCCGATCAGGTCTGCTAGTGTGACTTCTTCGCATTGGCAGATGATCGTATCGGGCGCATTGACGCGCAGCGCCGCACGCACCCAATCCATCCGATAGGCAACATGGTCAAAACCTGTGTCGGGCAGACCGGCACACAGGCCCACCGCCGCAACATTTGGTTCACCCGCAGGAATATAGCCGCCGCGCGCCGCGTTCAGCGCTCTTGGGCCATGCATGGCATCGACCAACTCAATCGAGGGGACGAGGCCAATGGCGACGCATACTGTGTCGCAAGCAATGTCCGTTCCATCGGTCAGGGTGATGGACTCAATCCCATCGAGCCCGCCTTTGCTGGACTTGATGCTCTGCCCATAATGTGTGGCAATGCCCGCCGCCGTGATTTTTGCGAGGAGTGCGGCGTCGCCCTGCGGACCATCGCGTACTTCGACCAAAGCGGCAACGTCCAGCCCATGTTCCTTCGCCAGAAGCGCGGTTTCAAGCGCGAGGTCATGCGACCCCAAAACGACAATGCGCCGCCCAAAAAAAGCCCCATAGCGGGTCAGCAGCATCTGGAGGGCAGCGGCCCCCATCACGCCGGGCTGGTTCCAGCCGGGAAAGGCGATGGCAAGGTCGCGGGCGCCCGTTGCCAGCACAATCCGGTCAAAGCCAACCAGCCAAGACCGTTCTGCATCCGCAAGGCCAACGACTTGCTCTGGCAAGCTCTGCACGCCCGGTCCGTTGCGATAGACGCCCCATGCGGTGGTGCCGAGCAGGAGCTCAACGCCCGCTTCCATCGCCTTTTCAAGATCCGGCATGCTCATGAAAATGGCTTCGAGCATCCGGTCGCTATTCTGCGTCGCAGCCGTCATGCGGCCCCCGAAATAGAGCGGCGTATCATTGCCCATCAGCGCGCCAGACACGGGATTTTCATCCACCAGAAGCACAGACGCGCCGCTGGTTGCGCCTTCTATGGCAGCAGCAATACCGCTGGGGCCGGCGCCAATGACAACAAGGTCATATTTGGCTTCGGGGGCGCTTCGTGTGCCATTAACGGCGCACACATCGGTTCCGGTAAAGTTCAGATCCATCAAACTGCTTCCAATGCCTGTTTCAAATCGCCGATCAGATCGTCGACATGTTCCAACCCGACCGATAGCCGCATCGTGCCATCGGTTATCCCGCCTTCCAATCGCTGTTCCCGCGCGACTGCATAATGCGTTGTGCTCGCCGAATGGCAGATCAATGTTTCTGACCCGCCAAGGCTGACCGCCAATTTCATCAGCTTAAGCTGATCCAGCATCCGGAACGCTTCCGCCTCACCGCCATGCAGGTGGAAGGAAAAGGTCGATCCAGCCGCCTTGCACTGCCGATCATAGACGGCGCGCTGCCGCGATCCTTCGGGCAGAAAGCCCAAATAAGTGACGCCGGCGACCTTGGGGTGATCGCGCAGATATTCCGCGACAAGGCGCGCATTGCTCATGGCCCGCTCGGTGCGCACAGCGACTGATTCCAACGACCGGAGCACCAGCCAGGCCGTAAAGGGATCCAAATGATTGCCCCATGTCGTCCGCTGGAGCTTCAACTGATCGATCAGTTCCTTACGGCCCGAAATGCCGCCCGCCAGCAAATCGCTATGACCACCGCAATATTTGGTGAGGGAGGTCATGCACAAATCGACGCCGTGCGCGATCGGGCGCTGGGCGAAGGGACCAAGCAAGGTATTGTCGACCACCACAAGCGGGCGATGCCCCTGTTTTGCGCCAACTTCATCAGCGATACGCACCATGAGGTCGAGATCAACAATTGCAGCCGTCGGATTGGCGGGCGTTTCCGCGATGATCAGCTTTAACGGGCCCTTTGCCATCGCCGTTTCTGCGGCAGCGCGGACGTGATCTTCATCTGTGCCATCCAGATAGGCCGTCACATGCGATCCGAATTGCGGCATCATGACATTGTAGAGAAAATCCACCCCGCCATAAATGGGCCGTCCATGCAGCACACTATCGCCGACGCGCATATGGGCCAGCGCAATGCTGGAATGCGCGGCCATGCCGCTGCAATAGGCGACGGCATCTTCCGCGCCATCAATGGCGGCAAGCCGGGTTTCCAGAAAGTCCAGACCGGGATGGCCAAGCCGGGAATAGATATGGTTGGTCTCTCCAACCAGCGGCCCGGTGCCGTCAAAATAGGCCTCATGCACATATTTGGCATGCTGCGCCGATGGATAGACAAAGGTGGAGGTCATGAAGATCGGGGGCTTTGCTGCCCCCATCCCCATTTGCGGATCATATCCGAAGGCTACCGCCAATGTTTCTGGGTGAAAGTCCCCCGACTTTTTATTTGACATGGGCGTCAATATAGACACGCGAAACGTCACAATACCAGTCGGTAAAACGGCGGGCGAGCATCTCAGCATCCGCTGAATAGGGGCCGGGTGTATATCCCGGGCTGTTGACGCCCTTATGATTGTTTTCCGCCAACTCCTTGTCCTGCGAATTGGTCACCGCCCAAAGGGAGATGAGGGCATCAATATCATAATCGACGCCTTCCACTGCATCCTTGTGCACATACCATTTGCTGAACACATGCGTTTCCGTTGGGCTAATCGGCATGCAGCTGAACATGAATACATAGTCCGAGGTCGCATGCGCAAAAAGATGCGGGTCAATGGCCCAGCGCAGCGAACCAATGTCGCCGCCATTGGCAGTGATCAGCGGCTTTTTGATCAGCGGCTTGCCATCCTCCGACATGGAGGTGCAGCCTTCATTGAGTGCGAAGCGGGCAACCTGCCACCAATGTCCTTCCACTGGCTCATGCGGAAAACCATGAGCGTCCATGGCGGCGCTAAAGGCTTCTGCACGCGCATCTTCATGCGCGTCAAAGTGCTTCGACATGCCCACAGGAAAGGTCTTTGCCAATTCCGGATGACCCGTCGCGCAATGATAGCATTCGCGCGCATTTTCCATGACAAGCTTCCAGTTCGCATGTTCGACCAGCTTATCGACATGCGCGAGCTTTAGATTTTCGAAATTGGCAGGCGCTGCATAAGTCGAAAACTTCTCGCGGAAGTCATCGATAGGCGGGGGATTGTCCGCAAGGCAGATGAAGATCGCACCGCCGAAACAGGCTATCGCAATGGGTTTCAGGCCATGGGCGCTTTTGTCAAAATCATCTTCCATGCGGCCTGCGGCAAACAGGGACCCGTCCAAATCATAGGTCCAGCGATGATAAGGGCAGACCAGCTTGGGCGCGGTGCCATGGCCCGGTTGGCAAACCATGGAACCACGGTGACGGCAGCTATTGTGAAAAGCGCGGATCGTGCCTTCCTTATCGCGGGTGATGACCACAGGCCATTTGCCCACCATCATGGAGATGTAGCTGCCTGCTTTGGGAAGTTCACATTCCATGCCAGCCATGAGCCAGCTTTGCCCGTAAATGGCCGTTAAATCGAACTCAAAGGCCTCTTGGCTCGTGTAGAGAGCTTGGGGGAGGGTGTGGCCTGTTTGCCGTTCGCGAAACAAGGCGTCGATGCGCTGAAGATCCATGGCTATCTATCCCCAAATTAACTGGTCGGAATTATGTGGTTGGTGGCTTGAACCATCCGGGCAAAGCGATAAAATCTCTTTTTCGCATGGCCCCATGACAAAATGTCGGGCTATGGGGGTGACTGCAACCAATCCTACCATGAAGGCCTGTCCCATTCATACAAAGGGCACCATTAATCGTCGTTGGCTCCCCCTGAACGCGCTTCGGGCATTTGAAGCGGTGGGGCAGCAGAAAAGCTTTACGGGTGGGGCTGCCTCGCTCTCTGTTTCGCAGAGCGCGATGAGCCGACATGTGAGCGGTCTTGAGGAATTGTTGGGCAAGCAGTTGTTTGAGCGCGAAGCCTCCCGCCTTGTCCTCACGGCGGCCGGGGCTGAGCTTTTGCCCGTGGTCACCAAAAGTCTTGATCGCATTGAACAGACGATGAATGCGATCCGGGATGATAATCTGGCGCACCGCACGGTGCGCATCCACATTCCACCGTCTTTGCTGCAACAGCAATTCTTGCCGATCCTAAAGGATTTTCGGGCGGAATATCCCGATATTCGGGTCGATGTTTCCAGCTCAAATGTGACGGGCCTTCCGGCAACGGCGCTGGATATGGCGATTGTCTATGATCGGCCCAATGTGGATGATCAGGTGACCGATCTCTTGTGGATGGTGCGCGTTGCCCCGCTGTGCAGCCCCGAGACTGCCAAAATGGCGCAGGGTCGATCCTTGGGGGCGTTTTTGAGCCAGCAGGATTTGCTGCATATCAAGCTGGATGGTCAGCCGCGTGATCTGCTCTGGTCGGCCTTTGCGCGGCAAATGGGCGTGAAGGTCAACACTGCAGACGGCATCGCCTTTGATACAGCCATTACCGCTGCCCATTATGCGATGACGGCCAATGGTGTCCTCTTGGGGGATGTCGATATGTTTGCCGAAGAAATTGCGCAGGGTCGGCTGCAAATGCCTTATGAAGCCGTGGTCGAAGATGGCTATGGCTATTATCTAAAGCTCCACGCCGATGATCTGTCTGATCCGGCGATGGCTCTGTTTAGAAGCTGGTTGATCCAGCGGTTCGGGGCGATGCGCCAATCCTAGGCGCCATAGGGCAAAGCGCTCAGAATAACCCTTCAAGCCGCTGGGCTTGGTCGGGCGGCGCAGGCCGCGCTTGGCCGCCGAGCGCGCGCTTTGCTCCTTGATGACCATTTCGCTGGCAGAGGCGCTTTCACCCGTCCCAATAAAGGCCGCGCGCGTAAGCTTTAGCTCTCGTTTTCAGAAGATTTTTCAGGTGGAAGGTCGTGTAACTTCCTATGAGACCAGCAGCATATATGCTGTCAAAGCCGAGACAGATTTGCGTACCTTAATGGGACGAGGATAGCTTAGGTAGTTTTAAAGGCACTTGGTGGCATGGGATATGGCTCTGCCGGAGACACTAAAAATCGATCAAAACCATTGGCCAAATTGGATCTCATGTTAGAAAGGGGCTGATCTTTAAGGAAGAAAGACCCCATGAATATTGCTGAAGCCGTTGCTACGCGTCGTTCCATTCGTGCTTTTCTGGATAAGCCCGTCCCCGCAGAAACACTGCGCCGCGTGCTTGATCAGGCGCGCATGGCGCCGTCTGGATGTAACTTTCAACCTTGGGAGGCGACTGTGCTTGCAGGCGCGCCTTTAAAGGCTCTGCAAGAACGTTTGCTGGCCAGTCAGCCAGATAGTCCGCTGGAATATGATTTTTCAGCCCCCGGACAACATGAAAAATATCAGTCTCGACTACGTTCGCTGGGCGCACGCATGTATGAATCCATGGGGATCATGCGTGAAGACGCAGAACAGCGGGCGGCCTTTGCGCGGGCCAATATGGTCTCGTTCGGGGCACCGGTTTTGCTCTTGTGCCACTTCCCGAAATTTATGAAGGAACCCCAATGGTCTGATGTCGGGATGTGGTTGCAGACGATCATGCTGCTGCTGCGCGGCGAAGGCCTCGACACTTGCCCGCAGGAATATATGGGCATGTATGGCCGGACCATTAAGGATCAGCTCGGTCTTTCGCATGATACATTGCTGTTCTGCGGCCTTGCAATTGGCTGGCGCGCAGAAGACGCCCCGACGAACAATTTTGTTCGGGAGCGTGTTCCGCTGGAAGATCATATTACGTTTCTTGGTATTGACTAAGGCTGGACAATCCCGGGCGGGGGAGGTGCGACTATCGCACATCCCCCGCCGGGACTTAGCCGAGAGAGAGCTTGCCATGCTCCAGCTTTGGCAAGACGTATCGTGCGAACATGTCGCACTCATTCACATGCGGATAGCCCGACAGGATGAAGGCATCGATGCCAAGCGCTTGATAAGCGCGCAGTTTTGCCAGCACCTGATCTGGATCGCCGACAATGGCAGCACCACAGCCTGACCGCGCCCGGCCAATGCCTGTCCACAGATTGTCTTCAATATAGCCGTCATCTCCCGCCGCGGCCCGCAGTTCAGCCTGACGCGCCACGCCAAAAGTCTGCGCGTCCAAAGACTTGCCGCGAATTTCGGCACCCGTGTCAGCATCCAGCTTGGAGAGGAGGCGCGTTGCATAATCGCGGGCTTCGGCCTCAGTTTCCCGGACGATAACGTGTGCGCGGAAGCCGAATTTGAGGGTGCGTCCCCGCTTGGCGGCACGGTCCGTCATATCGGCGATGAGATCTTTCGCGCCAGACAGGGTTTCTGGCCACATCAGATAAACATCGCACCCTTCGGCTGCCGCCTCCCGCGCGGCGGGGGACAGGCCTCCAAAATAAAGCGGCGGGCATGTGCCCGACAGGGTAGAAACGCGCGCTGGATCAAGATCGAACTTATAAAATTCCCCCTGATGGCTCAGATGCTCTCCATTGAGCAGCGTCTTGAGGATCTTCATCGCCTCAACAGTGCGTGCATAGCGGGGTTCGCTGTCCATTTTTTCGCCCGGCATGTCGGACGAGATGATGTTGACCGCAAGGCGGCCAGCCCCACAGGGCGCTTGACCCAAAATGCGATCCAGCGTTGCAATTTGGCGCGCCAACTGCGGCGGCCATGTTTCCCCAATGCGGACGGCCATGAGCAGCCGGATCGACCGGGTGAGGGCTGCAATCGCGCCTGCAAACATTTGCGTGTCGATGCCAAGCTGATAGCCAGAGGGCAGCAGGATATTGTCAAACCCACCCTCTTCGGCGCGCATCACGATATTGCGACAATGCTCCCAACTGGAGGAAAGGCTTGCATCCGGCACGCCCAGAAATTCATAATCATCGTCGCAAAGAGCGGAAAACCAAGCGATTTCGAGCGGCTTTGTCACGGCAGTTTTTCTCCACGGCTGGCAACCAGAACATCATACCAAGCTTGACGCGTCCAGCGGACCTTCATCGCATCGCCGGCTTCGCGAATGCGGCTGACCTGTTGTGACCCAACAATTGGGATCGCCCGCGCCGGGTGTGCCATGATCCAACTATAAGCAGCGGCTGTCCGGCTGACGCCAAATTCATGGGCGACGGTGTCAAGGGCGGCAGCAACGGCGCGCTCTCGCTCTGTGCCGGGCGCGGCAATGCGGCCACCACCCAGCGGGGACCATGCCAAAACGGCCATGTCATGTTCCATCGCCTGATCCAAAAGGCCCTGTTCAAGAGGCTGTAAATGCAGGGGCGAGAATTCCGGCTGCGTGGACACCAAGGGAATGTCGAGCGCACTTCTGAGTGCGGAGATATGGCCATGGGTGAAGTTTGAGACGCCAACTGCGCCGACCTTTCCATTTTTCACCATCTCTTCAAGGGTGCGTGCAAGGTCTTGAGGATGCGTCAATATATCCGGGCGATGCACCTGCCAAAGTTCAACATGATCGACGCCCAGTCGCTGCAGCGACGCGTCAAGCGCGGACATGAGATAGGATCGGCTCTGATCATAGGGGATGGGCGGCATGATGCCGCCTTTGGTTGCAAGAACCATATTTTTGCGAAGATGCGGCGCTGCCTTCAAGACGCGCCCCAGCAACACTTCGGCATCGCCAAAACCGCTTGTGCCGTTAAACCCGTAAATGTCGGCCGTGTCGAAAAATGTGATCCCCGTTTCAAACGCGGCTTCGACCAACGCCTGAGCCTCAGCAATGCTCTCCCCGGAAAACCGCCACATGCCCCATGCAAGCGGGCTGATTTCTGGCCCATTTGGTCCAAGCTTGCGGCTTGAGGGGAGGGGTAAATACTGAGGATTGGTCAACGAACTCTCCAATGCGATTGGGTATATGATAGCGTTGTCTTATTTGGACGCAGCGGGCCGCGTCCGTCAAGCCGTGCGTGGACGCCCGGTTGAGCTTCTGATCACCAATTCATGCGGCAGACGCTGATGAATAACATCCGTTTCCGGGCGCAGCAGGAGCTTCGTCGCGGTATAAGCCAGTTCGCGCACCGGCTGCCGAATTGTGGTGAGCGGTGGCCAAACCAAGCTGGCAAGGGCCGTATCGTCGAAGCCCGCAACCGAAATATCGTGCGGGACGTCTAGTCCCAGGCTGTGGGCATAAGCCAATACGCCAGCTGCCATATCATCATTGCTGGCGAAAATGGCCGTTGGCGGGGCGGGGAGGGCAATGAGGGCCTCGGCTGCATCCCTGCCCGATGCAAAGTCAAACGCACCTTGGCGCACAAGGGTGGGTTCATAGGAAATGCCCGCGCGATCAAGGGCGCGGCGATAGCCAAAATGCCTCTGATCACTGGCCATGTGGTTGGGATGGCCAAGCACAAACCCAATGCGTTTATGCCCCTGATTGATCAGGTGGGTCGTCATGTCATCCGCTGCCTGCACATCATCCATGAAGACGGAGGAAGTCAGCGCATGGTTGGTGCCCGGCGAAATACGAACGAAACGCACGCCGCGCCGCTCCAATTCGGCAAGGACATCTGGCGCGTCGGTGACAGGCGAGGAGAGAATGACACCATCAACATGCGTCTCATCGATCAGGCCGCCAACTTCTGCGGCTAGGCTGTCTGATCCAACATCGACCGGCTGGGCCAGCATGCGCACACCTTCTTCGCGGGAGCGCGCCCAGACGCCATCTTGCACCTGATGAATATAATGCGGGCTGTGATTGTCGTAGAGCAAGGCGATTTGGAAAGAGCGGCGCCCGGCAAGCGTGCGCGCTGCAAGGCTTGGGCTGAAATTCAGAGCGGCAACGGCTGCATCGACGCGCTTCTTGGTTTCTTCCCGGACATATTTTTCTTTATTGAGCACGCGAGAGACGGTCTTGATGGAGACCCCAGCAGCTTTAGAAACATCTTTAATCGTAACACGCATGCGGTGAAGCTAACAGGCTCTGCGCTCAGGTCAAATTTGTTGCAGGGGAGCCACACCAACGCGGTGAAATGGCGGGCTTGGTCATTGGGATAGCTTGCGTTGGCGTGGATTTTGCCGGAAAAGGCGATTTCAGACATCGTTGTCATAAATGGATGTGTTCGGGAGAGGTTATGGTTCGCTACGGGCTTGTTGGTTCGGGAATGATGGGTGTCGAGCATATCCATAATCTTGCCATTACACCCGGTGCTGTTGTGACGGCCCTTGCAGATCCCGTGGGCACATCCCTTGGTTGGGCAAAGGCCGCACTTGGCGATGCGGCAGATCAGGTGACAACTTTTGCGTCATCTGCTGAACTCGCAACGTCTGGCTTGGTCGATGCTGTGATTGTTGCCAGCCCGAACTTCACCCATCGTTCTGTGTTGGAGCCTCTGCTGGATGCCGGGCTGCATATCCTGTGCGAAAAGCCCTTGGCGACCCGTATTGAGGATGCGCGCTGGATCGCGGATCGGGTCAAGTCGTACCCGGCAGTCTTCTGGACGGCCATGGAATATCGCTACATGCCGCCGGCGGCGGCCTTTATTGAGCAGGTGCATGCAGAACGCATTGGCCGTTTGCAGATGCTCAGCATCCGCGAGCACCGCTTTCCCTTCCTTGTTAAGGTCGGGGACTGGAACCGTTTTTCTGCGAATACGGGCGGCACAATGGTCGAAAAATGCTGCCATTTCTTTGATTTGATGCGGCTGATCACCCAGTCTGAGCCTGTTCGCGTTTTTTGTTCTGGCGCGATGGATGTGAACCATCTGGATGAGAGCTATGACGGGCAGCGTCCCGATATCATCGACAACAGTTTTACGACGGTTGATTTTGCAAATGGCGTCCGCGCGATGCTCGATTTGTGCATGTTTGCAGACGGTGCCGAAAATCAGGAAGAGATTTCAGCAGTGGGTGACAAGGCTCGGCTGGAATGCCTGATTCCGTCGGGCGATTTGATTTTCAGCCCGCGCACTGGGTTTATGAACCCCAAAACACCCGTGCGGGAGCATGTTGCGGTGGATGAGGCGGCGTTGAAGGCGGGCAGCCATCATGGATCGACCTATTATGAACACCAGAAGTTTATCGCGGCTGTGCGCGGGGAGGGGCCTGTTGAGGTGACGGCGGAGGACGGTCTGCGCGCCGTTGCGATCGGCATGGCGGCCGAAATTAGCGCACGGGAAAAACGCGTGGTCGAGATGTCCGAACTCGGCTTTTAGAGATCGGCTGTCGGCAGCCGCAAATTAATGTCGACTAATTTGATATAGTATAAGATAATGACAC
>JBEDGC010000010.1:0-7824 GCA_041174825.1 Pseudomonadota bacterium
TAACGGGCAGGCGTGCGTCGATTTGCACACTGGCAATCGCATCACGGGCAGAGGCGCGTAAAAAGGCCTTTTTGAAGTTGGGATGGGCAATGCATTCTGTCGCGCAGACGAGCCGCGTTCCAACTTGAACACCGGCTGCGCCCTGTTCGAGATAAGACGCGATCATTTCACCCCGGCCTATGCCACCTGCAACAAAGATAGGCACTTGGCTCGCCATTTCCGGCAGAATTTCTTGAGCGAGAACAGAGGTGGAAACCGGGCCGATATGGCCGCCTGCTTCATTGCCTTCAATCACCAGCGCATCCACGCCAGACCGGACAAGCTTTTTGGCGAGAGACAGCGCAGGCGCAAAGCAGACAACTTTCGCGCCAAAGGCTTTGATCTGGTCAATCGCGCCCGCTGGGGGCAAGCCGCCCGCCAGCACCACGTGGCTCACCTGATGTTGTGCGCAAATGGCGATAAGATCACTTAATTGCGGGTGCATGGTGATGAGGTTCACGCCAAAGGGCCTGTCCGTCATCGCCTTGGTCGCTGCGATTTCAGCCGATAAGATTTCTGGGGGCATCGCCCCGCCTGCAATCACGCCAAAACCGCCCGCATTGGACATGGCAGACACAAGGTGCCGCTCACTTATCCAACTCATGGCCCCAGCCATGATCGCAACGCGTGAGCCCAGAAAGTCGGTGCCCCGCGCCATTAGCGCATTGAGCTTGCTCATGCGGCCTCCTCAGCATCCAGGCCATAGGCGGTGTGCAGCACACGCACCGCCAGTTCTGTTTCGTCCTCATCAATCAAAACCGAAACCTTGATTTCAGAGGTTGAGATTGCCTGAATATTGATGCCGCGCTGGGCAAGCGCCTTGAACATGGTGGAAGCAACGCCCGCATGGCTGCGCATGCCGACACCGACGACGGACACCTTGGCAACCTTGGTGTCGTGCATCAGTTCTTCATAGCCGATGGCATCCTTGCCTTTTTCCAGCGTATCAATTGCGCGCGCAAGTTCTGCGCCCGGCACCGTGAAGGTAACGTCGGTTGATCCAGTATCATGAGCAATATTCTGAATGATCATATCGACATTGATATTGGCTTCGGCCAGTGGACCAAAAATATTGGCAACAGCGCCCGGCCGATCCGGCACGCGGGTCAGCGTGACCTTGGCCTCATTCTTGTCATGGGCAATGCCGGTGATCAGTTGACGTTCCATTTCATCTTCTCCGATTTCGTCGTCACCGACGATCAGCGTGCCGGTTATGGGGTTGTCGGTCGGGTCATCAAAAGACGACAATACCTGAACCCGCACATTTTCCTTCATGGCAAGGCCGACAGAGCGGGTCTGAAGCACCTTGGCTCCAACGCTCGCAAGCTCAAGCATTTCTTCATAGGTGACCTTGGCCAGCTTGCGCGCTCTGGGCACGATCCGCGGGTCAGTTGTGTAGACGCCATCCACATCGGTGTAGATGTCGCATCGATCTGCCTTCACGGCGGCGGCCACAGCCACCGCAGACGTATCTGATCCGCCTCGTCCCAGCGTGGTGATCCGGTCGTCAGCGGTCAGTCCCTGAAACCCAGGGATCACAGCGACTTCACCCGATTGCATGGCGGCAATCAGCCCCGTTGTATCAATATCTTCAATGCGGGCAGAGGCATGGGCGGCGCTCGTCCGGATGGGCAATTGCCAACCCAGCCAGCTGCGCGCCTTCACCCCCATGGCCTGAAGTGTGATCGCGAGCAGCCCAGAGGTGACTTGCTCCCCAGCGGCAACGACAACGTCATATTCGCGTGGGTCGTGCAAGGGGGCGGCTTCGCGGCAGAAGTTCACAAGCCGGTCAGTTTCCCCGGCCATAGCGGACACGACGACGGCGACTTGATTGCCGGCATCCACTTCATGCTTCACGCGCGCTGCGACGTTACGGATACGTTCCGTCCCTGCCATAGAGGTGCCGCCGAATTTCATGACGATACGGGCCATCGGATATCCTGTTGCGTAAACCAAATGCGGGTTTGGCCGAAAGGCGCCGTCCTGTTAGGGAAGGGGTATGGCAAAGGCAATCCCCGCAACAACCATTAACCCGGCAGAGGCCGCGCATTTTGGAAAATTAGCCGCAGATTGGTGGGATCCCAAGGGGTCTTCCGCCATGCTGCACAAGCTCAATCCTGTCCGCCTGCGATTCATTCGTGCGGCATGTGATGCCCATTGGGGCCTTAATCCGCGCGATGTTCGGCCGCTCTCCGGCAAGTCGGCGATTGATGTTGGCTGCGGTGCAGGCTTGTTGTGTGAGCCGCTCGCCCGGCTTGGCGCGGATGTGATCGGTGTAGATGCGGCGCCCGAGAATGTCGCGGCGGCCGACCAGCATGCGCAAGGGGCAGGCTTGAAGATTGACTATCGCTGCGCCGATATTGCCGATCTTGACGGCGAATTTGATCTTGTCTCGTCGATGGAAGTTATAGAGCATGTGGCCGACCCTGCCCATTTTGTGCAGGCGCTGGCGGCCCGGCTTGCGCCCAATGGCCTGATGATACTTTCCACCCCTAACCGGACAAGCGCCTCCCGCCTTGCCATGATCACATTGGCCGAAGGCTTAGACATGATCCCCAAGGGCACGCATGATTGGGACAAGTTTCTGACACCGGAAGAACTCATCCCGCTGATCGAAGCGGCGGGCCTAAAGGTCGGAGAGATACGCGGCATCGCCTTTTCGCCGACAAAGGGTTTGCACCTGTCGGATGATCTGGCGCTGAATTATATTCTGACGGTGACGCGGGCTTAAAAATCGACCTTGTCGTAATGCGTTGGCGGCGGGATAATTTCCATCTTCTCGCTCAGAAGTGGCCGGAAGGAGGGTCGGGATTTTAGGCCCGAATACCAACGCTTGGTCTGTTCATGGCCGCGCCAATCAATGCCGCCCAGATAATCGGCAACGGAGATATGCGCCGCTGCCGCCAAATCTGCGAGGCTCAGGCTGGAACCAGCCAGCCAGTTCCGGTGATCCAATAGCCAGTCGATATAATCCATGAGCTGATTTGCATTGCGCATCGCTTCTCGCAGAACACCGCCATCGGGGGAAGTGCGGTGGATGAGGCGCTTTTCCATGCGCTCGTGCAGCAGTGGCCCGACGACCTGCATATAAAACTGCTCATCAAACCAAGCCGTCAGACGTCGGATTTCCGCGCGATTGGGCGCGGTGCCGGAAATCATCGGCGTTTTATCGACTGTTTCTTCTAGAAATTCGCAGATGACGGAGGAATGGATCAGCGTCAGGCCCCTGTCCGGATTGACCAGAACGGGCGTTTGTCCGGCCGGGTTCAGATCCAAAAACTCGTCGCGCCGTTCCCAAGGATATTCGCGCACCAGCTCATAGCCAATCCCCTTCTCCCCCATGAGGAGACGCACCTTGCGGGAAAATGGACAGAGAGCGAACTGATAGAGTTGCCACATGGCGATTAGAATTAGGCCAGCCAGCCCCAGAGGGGAAGGGGGCAGTTTCACAAATTGTGGATCAATGCAGTTTCAGCAGGGTGAAAGGATGCTTATCCGCAATGTTGATGCGACAGAATGTCAACCACATCCTCCAGCCGGGCGGGATCGCCCAGCGCAATCACATCGCCCGCCGATTGGGCATTGAGCGGATGTCCGGCCCAATCGCACATCATGCCGCCTGCGCCTTCGACAATAGGGATAAGGGCGGCAAAGTCATGCAGCTTCAGGCCGGATTCGACGACCAGATCGATATGCCCACTCGCCACTAGGCCGTAATTATAGCAATCCCCACCATAGACGATGCGCCGTCGTGCAACCTTGCCGGCCAGCGCCACAAAATGCTCGGCCTCATGCTCGGTAAAGAGATGTGGGCTGGTGGTGCCGAGAATGGCATCCGATAAATCGCGACAGCATCGCGTTTGTGCGGGTGCATTGTTGAAAAGCGTTGGCTGCCCAATCGCGCCAATCCAACGTTCCTGCGCGATGGGCTGGTCAATGATGCCCAGAACCGGCCAGCCATCTTGAATAAGCGCAATCAGCGTGCCGAAAATCGGGCGGCCAGCGACAAAGCTGGTCGTGCCATCGATCGGATCAAGCACCCAGACCCGGCTGGCATCGTCGCGCTCCGCGCCAAATTCCTCGCCAATAATGCCGTCGCGCGGCGCTTCATGCTTCAGCAGAAGCCGCATCGCCTCTTCAGCGGCGCGATCCGCCAGCGTTACGGGGGAGGCATCCTCCTTGCTCTCAAGGCCAAAGCTGCCGCGATAAAAAGGGCGGATAGCGGCACCCGCCACATCGGCAAGCCGACACGCGAGTTGAAGGTCAGTTTCCATCGACATGCCGCCCCCTTAGCCGCAGTGTCCGCCGCGCGCTATGCTCAGTGCTGCAAGGCTTTGACGATATCTTCCACCATCTTCTTGGCATCGGCGAGAAGCATCATCGTCTGATCCATATAGAACACATCATTATCGACACCGGCATAACCGACGCCCCCCATTGAGCGTTTGATGAACATGATGGTCTTAGCCTTTTCCACATCAAAAACGGGCATGCCGTAAATGGGGGAGGATTTGTCGGTCTTGGCGGCCGGATTCACGACATCATTTGCGCCGATGATGAAGGCGACGTCGGTTTGGGCGAATTCGCTGTTGATATCCTCCAGCTCAAAGACTTCATCATAGGGGACATTCGCTTCGGCCAGCAGCACATTCATATGGCCTGGCATTCGGCCCGCAACCGGGTGGATCGCATATTTGACGCGGACGCCCTCTTTTTTCAGGACGTCGCCCATTTCGCGCAGGATGTGCTGGGCCTGCGCCACAGCCATGCCATAGCCGGGGATGATGATGACCTGTTCGGCTTCTTTAAGAAGGAAGGCTGCATCTTCTGCGGACCCGCGTTTCCAAGGGCGCTGTTCTTTGGCCGGGCCATCGCCTGCGGCGGCTTCTGCGCCAAAGCCGCCTGCAATCACGCTGATGAAGCTGCGGTTCATGGCCTTGCACATAATATAGCTCAGGATTGCACCGGATGAGCCGACCAGCGCACCTGTGATAATCATCGCTGAATTCTGAAGCGTAAAGCCCATGGCGGCGGCCGCCCAGCCGGAATAGCTGTTGAGCATCGAGACGACGACCGGCATGTCTGCCCCGCCAATGGGGATGATGAGTAAAAAGCCGATGACAAAAGACAGGGCCGTAATTGTCCAGAACACCCAAGGCGACTGATCGGTCAGGAAATAGGCGATCAGGCCCAAAATCGCGGCCAGAGTCGCTAAATTGACGACATGGCGGCCGGGTAGCAGGATGGGCGCGCCCGACATGGAGCCATTGAGCTTCAGAAACGCGATGACAGAGCCGGAAAAGGTGATGGCACCAATGGCAATGCCAAGGCCCATTTCCACGCGGCTGACGAGATGAATCTGGCCATCTGGCCCTGCAATGCCGAAATTGGCGGGTTCAAGGAATGCTGCTGCGGCCACCAGCACGGCGGCCATTCCGACCAGCGAGTGAAAGGCCGCAACCAATTGCGGCATGTCCGTCATTGCGATGCGCCGTGCCGTAATCCAGCCAATGCCTCCGCCAATCGCCAGCGCACCGAGAATTTCGGGCAGGCTGGCGACCTCGTGCGTTGCCAAAGTGGTTCCGACCGCGATAGCCATACCCGCCATGCCAAAACGATTGCCGCGTCGGGATGTTGCCGGGGATGAGAGGCCGCGCAGGGCAAGAATGAAGAAAATGCCCGCGGCCAGATAAGCAAGTAAGACCCAGGCCGGTTGGCTCGTTACGGCGTGCATCACATCTCCCGCGATTACTAGGCCCCCATCGGCTCGTATCAAGGATGCCGAGCCAGCGACCAAAATGCCACTTGTTTTTGTGCTTAAAGACGAAATTCTGGGGAGGAAGTGCCGGAAAGGGAGGAGAGAGAGGGGGGATCCCCCTCCGGCCAAAGCCTATTACGGCTTTTGGCGGGCAGGATCGATATGCCCCTTAGTTTATCATACTTGAGGGTAGCTTTCCCCGAGACATTCTAACCCTTTGGCGGTCCAGCCAAGTCTGCCTCAACCGCGATGCGAATGGCATCGGCCGTTGTCGCCGCACCCAAGCGTTCCAAAAGTGCCGCTCGATGCATTTTGACAGTCTGTTCGCTCAAGCCCAAATCATAAGCAATTTGCTTATTGAGCTTGCCCAGCGCCATATGGGTCAAGACTTCCCGTTGGCGCGGCGTTAGCGCTTTGACCAGTTTGGTGGCCTGCGCATGGCGGCCCGTGCTCGGCCCCGGCGCATCGGCGGGGATTTCTACCTGAGAGCCAAGAAAAAACTCAAGCTCTCCTGCAGTGTCAAAAATCGGTGCAACCAGAAGGGCATTGCGAAATGGCGTACCGTCTTTCTTATAATTCAAGATTTCGACCAGAACGGGCCGTTTCTCGCGCACACCATCGCGGATTGTGTCTGACAACCAAGGCTCTGTCTCTGCGCCAGAGAGAAAACGGCAATTGCGGCCGATAATTTCATCATCATCATATCCGGTCAGGTCCCTAAACGCCTGATTACAGGCAATGATCGGATTGTCCTGCAAACGCGGATTGCTGATCACCGAGGCAACCGGGCTATTCGCAATCAACGAATCGAGCCGTGTGGGTGCTGCGACAGTAAGTGTTTCAGCCATGAGTCTCCCCTCTCATAACACGGCGAAAATGGCCGTTTTGGGCGAAGGATTTTGCCAGCACTACCCTCTCTCTCTGGGTAGAGCGGCCTGCCAATATGGCTATTCGCTTATCTTATCTTAGCGGTTTTGCGCGATAGATTGAAGCAAAGAGTTTAGCGGCATGGGCAAGCGCGGGTCCGAGCCTCTTCTCATTTTTGCCTGTTGAGGGCATCAGGAGCAGGCCAATGCCCAGAATGCGCCAGAAATCAGACCTTCCGACCAAAATTTGCCCGACCTGTAGCCGCCCCTTTGCTTGGCGCAAGAAATGGGCTCGAGATTGGGATAATGTCATTTATTGTTCAGATCGGTGTCGGCGGAGCTGACACCCATACGCCCCAGAGGAAAAGCTCCATCATGTCCATGCTAACGCCCCTTTCCCACGCCGCCCGCTGGCTTGGGCTTGCCGGCCTCCTGCCGCAACTTCTTGCCGTTCTGCTGCTGACCGATGTTGAGTTGCGCTGGACGGCAATTGCGGCAGGCTTTGGCTATGCGGCCCTGATTTTTAGCTTTTTGGGCGGCGTTTGGTGGGGGGTGGGCATCTCTGCACAGGCCAGCCCGCGCTGGGTCTATGCTGCTGCCGTTCTGCCTAGTCTCATTGGCTTTGCCGCCTATCTCCCATGGATATTTGGCTGGACATGGCCGGGGCCGCAACTGGCGGTAATTGCTGTTGCCCTGATCCTCAGCCCATTGGTTGATCGCGCCATCGCGCGCACGGTGCCACTGCCTGAGGGCTGGCTTGCCCTGCGCTGCACGCTGTCGCTGGGGTTGGGCAGCCTGACCGCCATCCTAGCGGTCGTCGCAATCTTCCTCGATCCGGCCTAAAAATGCCCGCGCGCAAGAAGGATTAGGGGCTTCGTCCTTAGAAACAGTTGACGCCCGCCCTGCCTCAGTGGCAAAGCGCCCTCGCGCACCAATGGCCCAAGGCCAAGGCGACGCGGGTGTAGCTCAATGGTAGAGCAGAAGCCTTCCAAGCTTACGACGAGGGTTCGATTCCCTTCACCCGCTCCAAGCAGGCTCGCGAGACGTGTTGAGAGTTTTGCCCATGTGGCTCAGTGGTAGAGCACTCCCTTGGTAAGGGAGAGGTCACGCGTTCGATCCGCGTCATGGGCACCAAGTATCGAAGCCGAATGCGTCATGTTC
>JBEDGC010000011.1:0-45983 GCA_041174825.1 Pseudomonadota bacterium
CTGGGTGGCCTCTAGGCCGATAATCAGAGGCTTGGTCGACTCATCATCGCGCATGGCTTCTGGGATGGCCTCCAACGCGCGGGACAGATTATCTGCAACCGAAAGAATATCCCGCGCGAAAGACGTGGCGGCGTAAGCGCGGGCATCCTGCGCATCTTTTTCCAAACGGCGGCGGACATTTTGCGTCTCTGCCTGTGCATACAGAATCTGCTGGCGCGCCTCTTCCAGCTCCCCAAGCAAAGCACCCAGCGGGTCCTTTTCCTCTGCTGCGGTCTGGGCCAGATCATCGGCAGGCGTGTCAGTGTTCAACTCTTCGTTGCTCATCAGGTCATCAATCTCGTGAGGGTTTGTGCTGTGAAATCTACCATGGGGACGACACGGGCGTAATTCAAGCGCGTGGGGCCGATAACACCGATCACACCCACCACATGACCATCCCGTCCATGATAGGGAGCCGCTATCACCGACGAGCCGGAAAGTGCAAACAGCTTATTCTCCGCACCAATAAAAACTTTGGTTGAAGCGCCGTCGCGTGCATTTTCAAGCAGGCGGGCAATATCCTGCTTGCCTTCAATTTCATCGAGCAGATGCCGCACCCGATCCAGATCGGCGGCCGCGGCATCATCGATCAAATGCGCCGTTCCACGCACAATCAGCACCGGTCGCTGGGCGCTGTCTTGGCTGAGAATGGCAATCCCCTTTTCCACCAATTGCTGCGCTGCTTGATCCAATGCGGCGCGTTCCCGATCAATGTCGCGCGCCAACGCGACCACCGCCTCGGCCAGCGTCATCCCCGCCATTCGGCTCGACATGAAATTGCCCGCTTCTACCAAGGCTGTAACAGGCAGGCCTGGGGGCAGATCAACAACGCGATTTTCAATAGATCCGTCTTCGCCGACAAGAACAGCCAGCGCCTGAGATCGGCTCAAGGGAACAAAGGTAAATTGCCGAAGGCGCGGCTCTTTCTTGGGCACAAGCACAATTCCTGCGCATTGCGACAGGCCCGAAAGCGCCGCAGTGGCTGCAGCCAGCGCGTCTTCAATGGGTCCGCTTTTGGAAATGCGCCCCTCAATCACGGCGCGTTCATCGGCCGTTGGTTCTGCTGCCTGCATCATGCCATCGACAAAGAGGCGTAGGCCCAATTCGGTTGGCATGCGCCCGGCCGATGTGTGCGGCGCCGCGAGTAGCCCCAACTCTTCCAAATCCTGCATCACATTGCGGATCGACGCGGGGGACAGGTTCATCGCCCCCAGTTTTGAGATGGTGCGCGACCCAATGGGCGCGCCAGAGCCAAGATAGGATTCAACGACAACCCGGAACACATCGCGTGCACGGTCGGTCAGTTCGTGGACTGGGGTTGTCATGCCTTTGATTTAGGGGCCTTACCCCCCGTTACGCAAGGGGCAGCTCCGAATGAGGCGCGGTAAAGGGGCTGGCATCCCGCCCCACGGGCCGCTAGGGATTTTTCACATTCACAAAAAGGACCTTATCCATGCGCCCATCCGGCCGCGCTCCAGACCAAATGCGCGAAATCACGATTGAGCCCAACTTTACCAAACATGCCGAAGGCTCTGTCCTTGTTAGCTTTGGTCACACCCGCGTTTTGGTTACCGCCAGCGTTGAAGAACGTGTCCCACCGTTTCTGCGCGGCAAAGGCGAAGGTTGGGTCACGGCGGAATATGGCATGCTGCCCCGCGCCACCCACACCCGCAGCAGCCGGGAAGCGGCAAAAGGCAAGCAATCGGGCCGCACGCAGGAAATTCAACGTCTCATTGGCCGCTCATTGCGCGCGGTCGTCAACATGAAGGCTTTGGGCGAACGCCAGATCACAATTGATTGCGACGTCATTCAGGCTGATGGCGGCACACGCACGGCCTCTATCTCTGGCGCATGGGTCGCGCTTCGGCTGGCCGTGGACAAGCTGATCGCTCAAGGTCTGCTGACCACTGATCCGATTGAGCAACAGGTCGCGGCGATCAGCTGTGGCATTTTCAAAGGCACGCCCGTTTTGGATCTGGATTATGATGAAGATTCAAATGCCGGGGCGGATGCCAACTTCGTCCTTTTGTCGAACGGCAATATTGCCGAGGCACAGGCAACGGCAGAGGGGGAAACCTATGACGAAGAAGCCCTGCTCCGCCTGCTGCGTCTGGCGCGCATCGGCTGCACCAAAATCTTTGCCGCACAGCTTCAGGCGGTTGGCCGCTAATCATGGCGCGCAAGCTCGCCCCCGGCCGTCTGGTCATTGCCAGCCATAATCAGGGCAAGGTGCGCGAAATTCGTGATCTCCTTGCCCCTTATGGCATTGAGCCTGTGTCCGCGGGGGAGCTTGGCCTACCAGAACCGGAAGAAACCGGAACAACCTTTGCCGAAAATGCGCTAATCAAGGCGCATGCCTCTGCCCTGTCCGGCCTTCCAGCGCTGTCTGATGATAGCGGGCTAGAGGTCCGGGCTCTGGGCGGCAGGCCGGGCGTCTACACCGCGGATTGGGCCGAACGGCAATGGTTTGAAGGCCCTGAAGGCCGCGACTGGTATATGGCCATGGGCAAGGTGGAAGGTCTGCTTGCCGAACAAGGCCCCGATGTGGATCGGTCCGCCGCCTTTGTCTGCACATTGGCGCTGGTCTGGCCCGATGGACATGAAGAGGTGTTTGAAGGCCGTGTAGAAGGGCATTTAACATGGCCGCCACGCGGCTCACTCGGCTTTGGCTATGACCCCGTCTTTGTGCCCCAAGGCGGCGCGCAGAGCTTTGCTGAAATCGACCCTGCCGAAAAACACGCGATCAGCCACCGGGCCGATGCGTTCCGCAAGCTTGTTGCGGCTGTTTTCTGATTTTGGGATGACCAATCCTCTGGCCCTCTACATCCACTGGCCGTTTTGCGTCTCCAAATGCCCCTATTGCGACTTTAACAGCCATGTCCGTGAGGGCATCGACATGGCGCAATGGCAGCACGCGCTCTGCGCCGACATGGCTTATGAAGCCGCCCTAACCGGCGGTCGGCCGCTGACCTCCATCTTCTTCGGCGGGGGCACGCCTTCGCTCATGCCCCCGGCGCTCGTGGAGACGTTGTTAACTGAGGCGAAAAGGCATTGGGGCTTTGCACCCGACATTGAAATCACGCTGGAGGCCAATCCCTCTTCGGTTGAGGCGGCCCGCTTTGCCGATCTTGCAGCAGTCGGGATCAACCGCGTCTCGCTTGGGCTGCAATCCTTGAACGACGCAAGCCTGCGCCTGCTCGGCCGCGCGCATGATGTGGCAGAAGGGCAGGATGCTCTCAGTATCGCCCAGCGACATTTTGACAGGGTGAGCTTTGACCTAATCTATGCCCTACCCGGCCAATCGCTTGGCGACTGGGAAGCGGAACTGGGCCGTGCTTTGTCTTTGGGAACAGGGCATTTATCGCTCTACCAATTGACGATTGAACCCAGCACGCGCTTTGAAACTTTGGTCCGCACCGGGGAGCTTGCTCCAAAAGACCCCGATGAAGCCGCGGATTTCTATGAACTGACAGACGCCCTCACCCGTGCCGCAGGCTTGCCGCGCTATGAAGTGTCCAACCATGCCCGGGTCGGCGAGGAAAGCCGCCACAACCTGACCTATTGGCGCTATGGGGAATATGTGGGCATCGGCCCCGGCGCGCATGGCCGCCGCACCGGGCTGGCGACGATCCGCCATAAAAAGCCGGAAAACTTCTTGAATGCCGTCACCCGCAATGGGCATGGGGTCCAATCAGAAGAGGCGCTTTCATCTGCCGAGCGCGCGCGCGAAGCCTTGCTCATGGGATTGAGGCTGGCCGAAGGTGTCGACCTGGCCGACATCGCCCAGCGGACAGGCATGGCCGAAAGCGCGTTGATTCACCCAGCAGCCGCACGCCAACTCAGCCAGCACGGGCTGATCCGGCAAGAGGGATCTCACCTCACAGTCCTGCCAGACGGAATGCTGCTGCTCGACCGGATATTGGCTGAGCTGGTTGCCGCTTAATCTTCAAATCCCTTGGGTGCTGGGGAGATGATTGTCATGCCATTGGGGCCAATTTGCTGCACCTCAAGCGCGCGCTCTGCCACGCCATAGGCGTTGAAGCGAAATGGCCCGTCAATTCCTGCAAATCCACCCGCATCATCCAAGGCAGGCAGTGGGAAGGCAGTGCCGAGTTTCCAATTGGTCGCGACTTTGGTGGCCAGCAGCACCGCGTCATAGCCAAGGCTGGACAGGCGATAGGGCGTTCCCCCAAATCGGCTGCGGTATCGCGCCGCCATCTGGCTATAGACCCCATCTGAAACGCTAGCGAACCAAGCCCCAGCAAGTGCAGGGGATGTGAGACCCGTTTCTGTGTTCCACAATTCCGTGCCAAGAATGCGGGCAGACGTGCTTGGGCCCCGGCGCAAATTAGGGATGGCCTGAACGGCGGTCCGGCTCGCATCGGCAATTAGAATTGCATCCGCCTTGCCCGCCTTATTCAGCTTTGAAATCGCGCTCATCATCGATCCGGCGTTGCGGTCATAGGCCTGCACCGAAACCAATGTCCCACCGGAATCTTCAACCGAGCGCGTCAGCGCCGTTTGCGCCCGCTGGCCATACACCCCGACGGGCACGAGACCGGCAAAACGCACCATTCCGCGAGATCGGGCATAGGTGACAACACGCGCGACCGATTGAGCGGGCGTGAAGCCCAGCAAATAGGTGCCATTCCCCGCAACAGAGACATCGTTGGAAAAGGCGATGAGCGGCACACGATATTTCCGGCCTACTTCCGCTGCAGCACGCACATCTTCGGCCAAAAGTGGCCCGAGGATAAGCTTATTGCCCTCAGAAATGGCTTTTTCAGCCGCCGCCGCTGCACCACCCGCCGTATCATAGACGGTCATGCGGATTCTTTCGCCACCCGTATCGAGCACAGCCATGTTTGCGGCGTTTGAAATCGACTCTCCAATCCCCGCATTGGCCCCGGTCAGCGGCACCAAAAGGGCAATGCGATGACGCGTCGTGTCGCTCGGTAGGCCGTCGGCTGGACCTTCTTCCAAAGGCGCTGCGACAGGCTTTGGCGGGGCCTTTGGCACGACCTGACAGCCCGCAACAAGAAGAGCAGCCCCGATGACGCCCAAGCGCATGATCTGGCGACGCCCCATGGCCTTTGCTTGCTCTCTACCCATAGTCTCTGCCATGACACTCTCCTTATGGCCGAAGCTCTTGAACCCGGACTCTATATCGTTGCAACGCCTATCGGCAATCTTGGCGATTTAAGCCCACGCGCCGCGCGTATCTTGTCAAATGTTGACCTAATAGCGGTGGAGGACAGCCGCGTCACCGCCAAGTTGCTGCATCATATTGGCATAAAGCAGCCGATGTTACCCTATCATGACCATAATGCGGATAAAGTTCGCCCCGGCCTTGTCGCCCGCATGGCCAGTGAGGCAATTGCTCTGGTCTCCGATGCCGGGACGCCGCTGATTTCCGACCCCGGCTACAAGCTGGTTCGCGATGCCCGTGAGGCTGGGCGGCATATCGTCACCATTCCGGGGCCGTCTGCGGTCATCGCCGCGCTGACATTATCCGGACTGCCAACCGACCGCTTCCTCTTTGCGGGCTTCCTTCCCGCCAAGGCCAAAGCGCGGGCAGACATGATTGCGGAATTTTCGGCCCTGCGGGCAACGCTTACCTTTTATGAATCTGGCCCGAGACTGGCGGCAACGCTGGCTACATTGGCCCAAGGGCTGGGCAATAGAGACGCGGCCATCGCGCGGGAAATCACGAAAAGCTATGAGGAATGCGTGACTGGGACGCTTCTCGATCTGGCAGAGCGCTATGCAGAAGCCCCGCCCAAGGGAGAAATTGTGATCATCATTGGGCCACCGGGGGAGCCGGAGCCTGCGAGTGCCGAAGATGTGGAGACAGCCCTGCGCGCGGCCCTGAAGAACGCTTCTCCAGCACAAGCAGCGGGCCTTGTCGCGCGGCAGTTCGGCGCGGACCGCAAAACCCTTTACGCCCGCGCGCTGGAGCTTCAG
This sequence comes from Pseudomonadota bacterium, assembly GCA_041174825.1. Classification (GTDB taxonomy): domain Bacteria; phylum Pseudomonadota; class Alphaproteobacteria; order Sphingomonadales; family Sphingomonadaceae; genus Aquisediminimonas. The sequence continues at coordinate 6,004 of JBEDGC010000011.1, forward strand.
GGCAAGTGAGCCGACAGGCCGCCGAAAAACGGGGGCATTGGGGCGAACACATCGCGGCGATCTGGCTGATCCTGCATGGCTGGCGCATTTTGGGGCGGCGCATACGGGTTCGCGCGGGTGAAGTAGACATCATCGCCCGGCGCGGCCGCACAATTGCTTTTGTCGAAGTCAAAACACGCCGCCGCGCCAGCGATTTGGACTTGGCCATCGATGCCCAGCGTCTGCGGCGGGTGCGCGCGGCAGCCATCGCTCTGGCAGATCATTATGCCTGCTGCGATGATACGATCCAGATTGATGTGATCCTGATTGCTCCCTTCACCCTGCCCCGCCATTTGAGCAATGTCTCACATGGGTGACAAGCCCGCCCTTTTCGCCTAGACGCCCCGCGACATAGGAGACCCGCTATGACCTTGACGGTCGCATATCAGATGGACCCGATGGAGGGCCTTAACTTTGCTGGTGATTCCACCTTTGCCCTGATGCTGTCGGCACAGGCGCGGGGCCATAAGAATTATCATTATACCGCAGATCAGCTGAGCTATTCAGATGGCAAAGTCTGGGTTGTCGCTCGGCCTGTGACGGTGCAGCGCGTCCCCGGCGATTATTATAGTTTTGGCGATCCGGTGCAGATCGACCTTGGCGACGATGTGGATGTCGTCCTGATGCGTCAGGATCCGCCCTTTGACCTGGGCTATATCACCGCCACCCATTTGCTAGAGCGCATCGAGCATAAGACCTTGGTCGTGAACAATCCGGTCAGCGTCCGCAACGCGCCGGAAAAAGTCTTTGTGCTGGATTTTGCGCAGTTCATGCCGCCAACTTTGGTCACGCGATCGCTCGACGATGTGCGGGCCTTTCATCGCACCCATGGGGAGATTGTGATCAAGCCGCTGCATGGCAATGCAGGCTCTGCTGTCATGCATATTGGGCGGGATGGCAAAAACCTTGCTGCCCTGACCGACTTGTTCGGCGAAGTCTGGCGCGAGCCCTTCATGGCGCAAGCCTTTATCCCGCAGGTTGAAAGCGGCGATAAGCGCATCGTCTTGATCGATGGCGAAGTGGCGGGGGCCATTAACCGGATCCCCGGCGCGGGCGAAATCCGATCCAACCTTGCCGCAGGCGGCCGTGCTGAAGCGACCCAATTGACGCCGGGCGAGCAGGAAATTTGCGATGCCATTGGCCCAGAGTTGAAACGTCGTGGGCTTTTATTTGTCGGGATTGATGTGATCGGCGGAAAATGGTTGACTGAAATCAACGTCACTTCGCCAACGGGCATTGTCGCGCTGGATGCCTTTAACGGTACAGATACTCCGGCCACGATCTGGGATGCGATCGAAGCGAAGCTCGCCCGATGAGCGATTGGATTGTCCGGCTGATCGAAGATGCGGGCTATCTCGGTGTTGCGTTTCTGATGTTTCTGGAAACCGTCTTTCCGCCTATTCCATCAGAAATCATCATGACGGTGGCGGGGTTGGGCGCGGCCAAGGGTAAGATGAACATTATCGCCGTCATTGCGTCGGGCACGGCGGGCGCCATGCTTGGGAATATTTTCTGGTATCTGGTGGCCCGCGTTATTGGCGTCGATCGCCTCAAGCCCTTCATTGTGCGTTGGGGCCGCTTTCTGACGCTGGATTGGCAAGAGATTGAAAAGGCGGAACGTTTGTTTGGCACGCAAGGTTGGGCCATTGTCTTTTTCGGTCGGATGCTGCCGACGCTGCGGTCGCTTATCTCCATTCCTGCAGGCCTGCTCAAGATGCGGCTTTCAACCTTTGTTTTCTGGTCAACTGTCGGCACGGCAGGCTGGACCGCGCTTCTGGGGCTGGCGGGATATGCGATGGGCAAGAGCTTTGAGCAGGTAGACGCCTTTGTCGGCCCGATTGCTCTGGCCGTGATTGTCGTGATTATTGTCGGCTATCTGTGGCGGTTGATCACTTGGACACCGCATAAGGGCTAAATCCGCTCCGGCGATTAAGCGCGCGGATGGGCGGTGCGATAGACATCCAGCAGATAGGCCGCATCAACGGCCGTATAAACTTGCGTTGACGACAGGCTGGCATGGCCGAGAAGTTCTTGCAGGCTCCGAAGATCAGCACCCCGCGCCAATAAATGACTGGCAAAACTGTGGCGCAGGGCATGGGGAGTTGTCCGCTCCCCCAAATTGAGGCGCACGCGCGCAGCCCGAACCGCGCGCCGCACTGTCCCCGGCTCTAACGGCCCGCCGCGACTTCCCCGGAACAGAGCCTCTCCCTTGGCAGCACCATAGGGACAAATATCCACATAGGCCTCAATCGCTGACCGCACCTCTGCCAAAAGGGGCACGATGCGGGTCTTCTGGCGTTTGCCAGTGACGGACAGCGTCTCGCCAAGCGGCAGCACATCCCCCATCAACCCTAGGGCTTCGCCAATGCGCAAGCCCGCGCCATAAAGCAGCAGCAAAATCGCCCAATCCCGCGCAGCGATCCAAGGCTCTCGCGCTTGCTCTGCCACATCTTGCGCGAGCGACACGGCATCATCGGGAGAGACGGGTCGCGGCAAAGTGCGTTTGACGCGCGGCCCCTTTAGTCGGGGCACAGCATCTTCGCCGCCTGCAAATTTCAAAAAGGCCCGAACCGCCGAGAGTTCCCGCGCGGTGGAGGTGTTGGTGAGGCCATCCCCCCGGCGGGAAGCGAGATAGGCCCGCAGATCAGACGCCTCAAGTCGGCCCAGATCAGGCGCGCCCCCCTGATGCACTTGCAAGAAACCCAACAGCCTGTCAGCCGTTGCGGCATAGGCCCGAATAGTATGGACGGATCGGCGCCGGTCACGCCGCAAATGGTCTGACCAGCTTTGGACGATCTCGCTCAAATGATCTTCTGGCCGGTCTTTTCCCAATCGGCGAGGAAACCGGCAATACCCTTATCCGTGAGGACGTGGTTGAACAGCGCCTTGATGACGGATGGGGGGGCCGTCATCACATCCGCGCCAATTTTCGCGGCTTCCAGCACATGGACACCATGACGAACGCTGGCGACAAGAATTTCTGTATCAAAGGCATAATTGTCGTAAATCAGGCGAATATCGGCAATGAGCTGCATCCCATCAAAGCCATTATCATCATGCCGCCCAACAAAGGGAGAGATGAAGGTCGCACCGGCCTTGGCCGCCAAAAGCGCCTGATTGGCCGAAAAACAGAGCGTGACATTCACCATCGTGCCATCGCTGGACAGCGCCTTGCAGGTTTTCAGGCCATCAATCGTCAGCGGCACCTTGATGCAGACATTGTCCGCAATTTTACGCAGCACCTCTGCCTCCCGCATCATGCCTTCATGGTCGAGCGCCACCACTTCAGCCGAAACCGGGCCATCGACAATGCCGCAGATTTCGCGCGTCACGTCCATGAAATCGCGACCCGATTTGTGGATCAACGACGGATTGGTCGTCACGCCATCGAGCAGGCCCGTTGCAGCCAGTTCTTTAATGTCGGCAATCTCTGCGGTGTCGGCGAAAAACTTCATTTGGTCTGCCCCTGCTTGTGCGTGGTGTTGCCTATCGCATTACCCCGATTCTGCGCCAAGACAAATCATCTAGCGCCAGCCTTGGCCATTTGGTGCGGATAAGTTGGGCCGCCTCATTCCTCCGACTTGCCTAAATTGGGCCGGTCATGCTCTAAGGCCGCTTCATTTTTGGATCGGGTCAATGGCGCGCAAATTCCTTTACATCATCGCTGGTATTATTGTGCTGATCATCACGGTGCTGACAGCGCTACGGCTGTTCGGGATGGAACTCTCGCGGGTGGCCTTTGTGCCGAGCACGTCCTATCGCGCCCCGCCCGCTCTGTCCGCCAAGGCTTATGACAGCCCCAATATGTGGATTGCCCGGCCAGACCTGCCCAACAACCCGGCACTTTGGCGGCCAGCGGGTCTTGAGGCCGAGAAAAAGCAAGCCGGCGATGTGGCGGTCTTCTTCCTCCATCCCACTAGCTATTTGTCCAAATTCAATTGGAATGCACCGCTCGATGACGCAGAGGCCAATCAAGACGCGGCGCGATATGTCCGCAATCAGGCCAGCGTGTTCAACGCGACCTCAAATATTTGGGCACCCCGATATCGACAAGCAACATTTGGCACGTTTTTGACCGACCAGTCGGATCGGAAAAAGGCCCTCGCCCTTGCTTATGGCGACATTGTTCAGAGCTTCGATGCGTTTCTCGCCGCGCAAAAGCCGGGCACGCCGATCATCCTAGCGGGCCATAGCCAAGGGGCGTTGCACCTCACCCATTTGCTCAAAGATCGAGTCGCAGGCACGCCGCTCGCGCGCCGGATTATCGCAGCCTATGCCGTGGGATGGCCGATTTCGATCCGGGCTGATTTGCCCGCCCTTGGCCTTCCGGGCTGTTCCGGGCCTGAGCAAACCGGCTGCGTCCTCAGCTGGCAAAGCTTTGCCGAGCCTGCGGAATATCAAGATATGGCGGCCGCCTTCGATGCCCAGCCGAGCCTGACCGGAAAACCACGCGGGGATGCCTATCTCTGCACCAATCCACTCACTGGGGGTGGCTCTGCCATGGCCCCGGCATCTGCGAATAAAGGCACGTTGCGCACCGAGATGACCGACGATTCTGCGGCATTGATTGCAGGGGCAGCGCCTGCCCGCTGCGATGCGAAGGGATATGTGCGCATTGGCGAAGGGCCAGATCTCGGGCCGCTTGTTCTGCCCGGCAATAACTATCACGTTTATGACTATAGCTTGTTCTGGACCAATATCCGCGCGGATGCGGCACGACGGACGGCCGCATTTCTGGCGAAACAATGACCAGCATTCAGGACTTTCGAAGCGCTTTGCCGCAGGGGGGCCGCTTGATCGGCCTAGATGTCGGCACGCAGACCATTGGGACGGCGCTGTGTGATGCCGGGTGGACAATCGCCTCCCCCGCCGACCTTATCCGGCGCACCAAGTTCAGTGTGGATCGAGCAAAACTGCGCGACTTTATCTCTGCCCAATTGGTGAAAGGCATTGTCGTTGGGCTGCCGCTCAATCTCGATGGGACGGATAGCCCGCGCACGCAATCAACCCGCGCCTTTGCCAAAAACATCGCGGATCTTGGCCTTCCCATCCTGCTTTGGGATGAGCGTTGGTCAACCCAAGCGGTCGAGCGGGCGATGATTGCCGCTGACCTGTCCCGCGCCAAACGGGCGGAACGCGTTGATTCCGCCGCCGCCTCTTACATCTTACAAGGGGCCATTGATGCGCTGGCCATGGGTGCGCCTGAATTTGACCAGAAGCTCTAAAAGCATCCACAGCGCTTGACCCGGAGCCATAGCGGGCGCTAACGCTGGGCTTTAATGACATCGCCACTTTTTCCGCACCGGCATTTGCTCGGTATCGCTGGCTTGCAGCCGCATGAAATCCTGTTTTTGCTGGATGAAGCAGAACAATGGGTGACGCTGAATCGATCCCTGACAAAACATGATGATCGGCTGTCTGGGCTGACCCAGATCAACGCGTTTTTTGAAAATTCGACCCGCACACTCCTGTCCTTTGAAATTGCGGGAAAGCGGCTTGGCGCGGATGTTGTGAACATGCACGCCGCCACGTCCAGCGTGAAGAAGGGAGAGACGCTGATCGATACAGCCATCACCCTCAATGCCATGCGCGCCGATGTGATTGTTATCCGCCATGCCTCGTCCGGCGCGGTTGCGCTGATTGCGGATAAGGTGGATTGCCCGGTGCTGAATGCGGGCGATGGCCGCCATGAACACCCAACCCAGGCGCTTCTCGATGCCCTCACCATTCGTCGCCGCAAGGGTCAGTTTCAGGGACTGAAAGTCGCGATTTGTGGCGACCTTCTCCACAGTCGGGTTGCGCGATCCAATATTTTGGCGCTGACCTCGCTGGCCGCCGAAGTCCGCGTTATCGCGCCTGCCACCCTAATGCCGCCTGCCATTGAACAAATGGGTGTCACCGCCTTTACCGATATGGATGAAGGGCTAGAGGGCGTGGATGTTGTCATGATGCTGCGCCTTCAGACCGAACGGATGGAAGGCGGGTTCATCCCCTCTCTGCGCGAATATCATGCGCTTTATGGCCTCACCTATGAGCGGCTGAAACGCGCCAAGCCCGATGCGCTTGTTATGCATCCCGGCCCAATGAACCGGGGTGTTGAGATCGCCAGCGATGTGGCGGACGACGTCAATCGGTCCGTCATCGCCGAACAGGTGGAAATGGGGGTTGCCGTGCGCATGGCCTGCCTTGATGTCCTGACGCGCAGCCGGAGGGGCACGGCATGACCCAGCATATTGCCATCACCAACGCTCGTCTCTTGGGCGGCGGAACCAGCCTTTTGATCGAGGGGGATCGCATTGCGGGGCATGATCTGCCCATCCCAGATGGGGCGAAGATCATCGATGCAAAGGGGGCCCATGTCGCGCCCGGCATTGTCGATCTGGGGGTGTTTTCAGTCGATAAGCGGGCCTGCATCGCGGGCGGGATCACGCGGATTGCGCTGATGCCCGATCAGACCCCGGTTCTCGATGAACCGGGCATTGTTCAACGCGCCGCCTTGGCCGCGAAGCCCGATCTGTGGGTACATCCGCTGGCCGCCGCCACCCGCGGCCTGAATGGCAGGGAGCTTGGCGAATATGCCATGATGCGCAAGACAGGCGCTAAAGCGGTTGCGACAGGCCGTGGCTGGATTGCCGATTCAGGCGTGATGATGAAGGTGATGACCTATGCCGCCTCGCTTGGCCTGACGATTATCAGCCATGCAGAAGATGCAGGCCTAACGGGCGGCGCCGTTGCGACCTCTGGTGAAACGGCCAGCCGCCTTGGCCTTGCCAGCGCCCCGGCCCAAGCTGAAGCGATGGCAATTGCCCGCGACATCATGCTGGCGGACATGACGGGGGCCCGCATTCATTTCCGCAATGTCACGACCCGCCAAGGTCTGGAACTGGTTCGAACAGCCAAGGCCAAGGGCCTTGCCATTAGCTGTGGCATTTCGCCGACGCATCTCTTCCTCTCGGAAATCGCCATCAATGAGTTCCGCACTTTTGCTCGATTAAGCCCGCCCTTGCGGTCTGAGGCGGATCGTCAGGCCTGTCTTGAGGCCATAAGCGATGGCACGATTGACGTGCTTTGTTCTTCCCATGACCCGCGCGGACCAGAGGCAAAGCGGCTTCCCTTCGCCGACGCCGATCCGGGGGCTGCGGGGGCGGAAACCTTGCTCGCGCTTACCCTTGGCCTCGTCCGCGACGGCCTTGTCTCAATGGAACGGCTGTTTGAGCTATTGGCGCTTAACCCATCGCGCCTGCTGGGCATCGACAGTGGGCAGCTGGCCCCCGGTGCTCCAGCGGATGTGATCTTGTTTGTTCCCGGCACCCCTTGGCAAATTGATGCAACGAAATTTGTGGGGCAAGCGGGCAATACCCCGTTTGACAAAATTCCCGTTCAGGGCCGCGTAATCTCAACGATTAAGGGCGGCCGCATCCTCGGCTAGGGCGCTTTAGGCATCCAAGACCCAAGACGCCCGAGGATAGCCCATCGCGTAAAGAATGGCCGTTAAATCGCCATGATCCACTCGGGCGGGTGCCGCGGCGGCTGTTTTGGGCTTGGCATGATAGGCAACGCCAAGTCCGGCCGCCTCAATCATCGGAATGTCATTTGCGCCATCACCTATGGCTAAGCTGTCCGCAGGAGACAGGCCAAGGTCGATGACCGCTTGCTCCAGAACCTGTTTCTTGGTGGCCGCACCCACAATAGCGCCATCCACCGTGCCGCTGAGCACACCGCCGCTTATGCCAAGGCGGTTGGCGACCGACCGGTTAAAGCCGATTTCTTTGGCCACGGGTTCGGCAAAGCGCGTAAATCCGCCGGAGACGAGAATGGCACTGCCGCCCTGCGCCCGCACGGTGCGCACCAGCGCGCGCGCACCGGGCATGATCTTCACGCGTTCTGCCAAACACTGATCAATGGCTGATTCTGGTAGGCCCTCCAGCAAGGCGACCCGGCTGCGCAAAGCCTCTTCAAAGTCCAGCTCCCCGCGCATGGCGCGTTCTGTGACTTCAGCGATTTGAGGTTTAATGCCCGCATAATCCGCCAGTTCATCGATGCACTCAATGGTGATCATCGTTGAGTCCATATCGGCGACGATCAAGCGGCGCGCCCGGCCTTCGCTGCGCTGAACAATGGCATCTGCCTTCGCAAAAGCGCCCTCGGCTGCTGCCCGAACGGCGGCGGCATCCCCCTCAAACTCAAGGTCGATGGCCTTCAGGGAGTCAAGCCAGCGGGCCGCACGGACATTTGCCCCTGTGGCGGCCACCATGTCGGTTGCAGTTGACATATCCCCTATATCGAACATGTCTGCTGCGATGAGCGTTGCTGTGAACATGAACTTTCCCGATCCACCCGTTACCGTCGCGCTCATCGCAGGGCCGACGGCCAGCGGCAAGTCCGGATTGGCGCTGGCCTTGGCGCAATTGACACCCGCGACCCTCATCAATGCCGATGCAAGCCAAGTTTATAAGGATTTGCGCGTCCTCTCCGCCCGCCCTTCGGCAGAAGAAGAAGCACAGGCCCCGCACCACTTGTTTGGTTCGATTGATGGGGCAGATAGTTGTTCCGCAGCGCAATGGGCCACGCAGGCGCGCGCCGCCATATTGGACAGCGCGGCGCAAGGGCGGCTGCCGATTCTCGTTGGGGGCACCGGGCTTTATCTACGCACCCTATTGAACGGCATTGCCCCGGTGCCAGAAATTGACCCCTTGATCCGCGCCAATATTCGCACCCTTCCCCTTGGTGACGCCTATCAGGCATTGGCGCACGAAGATGCAGAGGCGGCGAACCGCCTATCCCCCAATGACAGCACCCGCATTTGCCGCGCGCTTGAAGTGGTGCGATCCACTGGCCGACCCATATCTGACTGGCAAAACAGCCTTGTTGGAGGAATTGGCGATCAAATCCGGCTGCACCCTCTCATCCTGCTGCCCCCGCGCGACTGGCTTTATGCGCGCTGCGATCAGCGCTTCGTCCAGATGATGGACAGCGGCGCCATTGAGGAAGTCGAAGCCCTACTGCATCGCGGCCTAGACCCTGATTTACCGGTCATGCGGGCCATTGGCGTGCCGGAAATTGCTGCGATGCTATCTGGCCAGCTTTCCCGCGATGCAGCAATTGAACAGGGCCAAAGAGCCACGCGCAATTATGCAAAGCGCCAGTTTACCTGGTTCCGTAATCAGCCTCCGGCGGAGTGGCCTCGATTAGAGCAAGCATTAGATAACGACTTGAGCCGTGAATTCGCAATAAAATTACGCGAAAGCGCGTTGACATAATCATTTGTTATCCCTAGGGCGCTCGCTTTGCGTCATTTCTGACGCGGTGCAACAGGGGCGCTGAGGCGCGTGGGAAAATAGACATGTCTAAGGAAAGGTCAGGAGCCGATATCCTCATTGAGGCGCTGGGAGATCTCGGCGTTGAGGTGATTTTTGGCTATCCAGGCGGGGCGGTTCTGCCCATTTATGATGCGCTGTTTCAGCAGAAGCGCATTCGCCACATTCTTGTGCGCCACGAACAAGCGGCCACCCATGCGGCCGAAGGCTATGCCCGCGCGACGGGGAAGCCCGGCGTTGTGCTTGTAACATCTGGCCCAGGTGCGACCAATGCCGTCACGGGCATTACCGATGCCCTGATGGATTCCATCCCGATGGTTGTCATCACCGGGCAGGTGGCAACACACTTGATCGGCAGCGACGCGTTTCAGGAAGCCGATACGGTTGGCATCACGCGCCATTGCACCAAGCATAATTACCTTGTGAAGTCGCCCGACCGTTTGGGCGATATTATTCATGAGGCCTTTCACATTGCGACAACGGGCCGCCCCGGCCCTGTCGTTGTTGACATTCCAAAGGATGTGCAGGTCGCAACCGCGCTCTATAGAAAGCCGGGCACGATCCAGCACCCAAGCTATCGCCCGCAGGTGAAGGGCGACACCAAGCTGATTGAAGCAGCGGTTGAGATGCTGGCGGCTGCAGAACGGCCTATTCTCTACACCGGTGGCGGGATCATCAATTCAGGCCCCGCGGCCAGCCAAATCCTCCGGGAGCTCGCCCGCATTACGGGTGCGCCTGTTACGTCGACCTTAATGGGTCTTGGCGCTTATCCGGCGTCGGGCGATCAATGGCTCGGCATGCTGGGCATGCACGGGACGTATGAGGCCAATTGGACGATGAATCAGGCAGATCTCATCCTCTGCCTTGGCGCGCGCTTTGACGATCGGGTGACGGGCCGTCTGGATGCCTTTGCGCCGCATGCTAAGAAGATCCATGTCGATATTGACCGCAGCTCCATGAACAAGACCGTGCGGGTTGACCTTGGCATTGTCGGCGATGTCGGCCGCGTCATGGAAGATATGGTGAAGCTGTGGAAAGCACGCCAGCATCCAAAGCCAGACCTGACCAAGTGGTGGGCGCAGATTGACGGATGGCGCGCGAAAAAGTCGCTCTCCTACCCGACCTCCACGACCGAGATCATGCCTCAAGCCGCCGTGCGCGCCTTGTGGGAGGCGACCCACGCTAAGAACCCGATCATCACGACCGAAGTGGGCCAGCACCAAATGTGGGCGGCCCAGCATTTCGATTTTGAATCGCCCAATAAATGGCTCACCTCCGGTGGTCTGGGCACGATGGGCTATGGCCTGCCCGCCGCTATCGGCGCGCAATTGGGCAACCCAAATGCGCTGGTCATCGATATTGCGGGCGAAGCCTCTATCCAGATGAATATTCAAGAATTGGCAACGGCGACCCAATATCGCCTGCCCGTCAAGATCTTCATCCTGAACAATGAATACATGGGCATGGTGCGCCAATGGCAGGAATTGACCTATTCCAGCCGTTATTCGGAAAGCTATTCCGACGCGCTGCCCGACTTTGTGAAATTGGGCGAAGCCTATGGCTGGAAGGGCATCCGCATTGAGACGCCAGATCAGCTGGAAGCCGGCATTGCGGAGATGATCGCGCATGACGGACCGGTGATTGTCGATTGCGTTGTTGCAAAGCTTGCAAACTGCTTCCCGATGATCCCATCGGGGGCGGCCCATACCGATATGATCCTTGCCGATGACCAAGTGTCTGGCGAACTGGACGACGAAGCAAAGGCGCTGGTGTAACATGCATATCAAAGAAGGCCCCAAAGAGCGGCACACATTGTCCGTCACCGTGTCGAATGAACCCGGCGTTCTCGCCCGCATTGCCGGCATGTTCACAGCACGCGGCTATAATATTGAAAGCCTGACGGTTGCGGACATTACAGAGGATGACTCGATCAGCCGCATCACCATTGTGACGACCGGCACACCGGCTGTTATTGAGCAGGTCGTCGCCCAGTTGGATCGCATGGTTCCGGTGCATAAGGTGACCGACCTCACCCTGCTCGGTGATCATGTGGAGCGCGAACTGGCGCTTGTGAAAGTCGCTGGCACGGGCGACCACCGGATTGAGGCGCTGCGCCTTGCCGAAGTTTTTCGTGCCAATGTTGTGGATACGACCATTTCCAGCTTCGTGTTTGAAGTGACGGGCGCATCGACCAAAATTGATCGCTTCGTAGAACTGATGCAGGACATTGGCCTTGTTGAGGTTGCACGAACCGGGATCGTTGCTATGGCCCGGGGGAAACTGGCCATTTGATGAACACCCTCTCCCTCATGGAGAGCAAGGATTTTGAAGGGAATAAAAATGCGCGTTTATTATGATCGTGACGCCGACCTGAAGCTGATCGAAAACAAGAAGATCGCAATTGTCGGTTATGGCAGCCAGGGCCATGCCCATGCCCAGAACCTCCGGGATTCGGGCATTAAGGAAGTTGCGATTGCGCTGCGTCCCGGCTCTGCAACGGCGGCCAAGGCCGAAGGTGCTGGCTTTAAGGTATTGTCCAATGCGGAGGCTGCTGCTTGGGCCGATATCATCATGATCTTGGCACCCGATGAGCATCAGGCCGCCATTTGGGACAATGATCTAAAGGCCAATATGAAGCCGGGTGCGGCCCTTGCCTTTGCCCATGGCCTCAACATTCACTTCGGCCTGATCGAAGCACCCGCCGATATTGACGTGATCATGATCGCCCCGAAAGGCCCCGGCCACACGGTGCGCGGTGAATATGTGAAGGGCGGCGGCGTGCCTTGCTTGATCGCCATTCATCAGGATGCCTCGGGCAACGCGCATGACATTGCGCTCGCTTATGCATCGGGCGTTGGTGGCGGCCGTTCGGGCATTATCGAAACCAACTTCAAGGAAGAGTGCGAAACCGATCTGTTCGGCGAGCAAGCCGTGCTGTGCGGTGGTGTCACCCACTTGATCCAAGCCGGCTTTGAGACGCTGGTCGAAGCAGGCTACGCGCCGGAAATGGCCTATTTTGAGTGCCTGCATGAAACCAAGCTGATCGTCGATCTGCTGTATGAAGGCGGCATCGCCAATATGCGCTATTCCATCTCAAACACCGCGGAATATGGCGACATTAAAACCGGCCCGCGCATCATCACCGAAGAAACAAAGAAGGAAATGAAGCGCGTTCTCGCTGACATTCAGTCGGGCCGCTTTGTGAAGGACTTTGTGCTTGATAACCGCGCAGGTCAGCCAGAACTGAAGGCAAGCCGCAAGGCCGCCGCCGCTCACCCGATTGAAAAAGTCGGTTCAGAACTGCGCGCGATGATGCCTTGGATTGCCAAGAATAAGCTGGTCGACAAAGCCAAGAACTAATCCAAGCCTGCCCTGACACAGGGCTGACTTGACGAAATGAAGGGCGACCCCGACATTCGGGTCGCCCTTTTTCTTTTGCCCAAAGGATCCCCCCATGAATAAGTCCCTTTTCCTCGCCCTTCCCCTGCTTGCCGCTGCCCCCATTTTGGCGCAGAGCGGCGCCCCGCAACTTCCCGGTATCGTTGATCCTTCCCGCGTTGCCGCTGGCACCTATGCGGTCGACAATCACCACGCGCAGATCCGCTGGACCGTCAACCATTTTGGCTTCAACGATTATTTCGGCATTTTCGGTCAACCGACCGGCAGCCTCACGATCGACCCCGCAAAGCCGAATGACGCGCAAGTCAGCATCACCATTCCAGTTGCAGAGTTGGCGACGTCGCGTGGTGATTTAACCAAGCATATGATGACCGCAGATTTCCTGAATGCGGCGGTGTTTCCAACGGCCACATTCGTCTCCACCAAGGTGGACGCAAAGGGAAATAAGGCGAAGATCACGGGCAATCTGACCCTTTTAGGCGTGACCAAACCCGTTGTGCTCGACGCTGAATTTACAGGCGCCGGCACCAACCCCATGTCTAAGAAAGCAACGATCGGCTTTCATGGATCCACAACGCTGAAGCGTTCTGACTGGGGCATGGCCAAATATGTTCCGCTGGTTGGTGATGACGTGAAGATCGACATCAGCATCGCATTTGAAAAATAGGGCCTCGGCCCTCCCCCAACCCCTCCCGCTTGCGGGAGGGGAGCAAGGCGAAGGCGGCCCATCCGCTAAGATTTGACGTAAACGTCAAGTTGCCTCTTGAAACCTTTTGAAATCCTGCCAAAATCTTCCGTTCAAAAGATAGGATAGATGACCATGGCAATTGAACATGTCGATGCGCTGATTGTCGGCGCAGGGATTTCCGGGCTTGGGGCAGCTGTACACCTTAAAAAGCTCTGCCCCGGCAAGACATTTGCCATCATGGAACGTCGGCAGAATTTCGGCGGCACATGGGATTTGTTCCGTTACCCCGGCATCCGGTCCGATTCCGATATGTACACACTCGGCTTTCGCTTTAAGCCATGGACGTCGCGCAAGGCCATTGCTGACGCGCCCTCCATCATGGCCTATCTCAAGGAAACCATTGCCGAGAATGATCTTGGCAAGGATATTCGCTATAATAGCCATGTGAAGAAGGCCAATTGGTCAAGCGAAGACGCGCGCTGGATCGTCGAAGGCACGCGTGATGGCAAGCCCATGACCATCAGCTGCAACATGCTCTTCATGTGTGCCGGATATTATAATTATGATCAGGGCTACACGCCGGACTTTCCGGGCATGGGCGACTTTAAGGGCCAGATTGTCCATCCGCAGCATTGGCCAGAAAAGCTCGATTATCAGGGCAAAAAGGTCATCGTGATCGGCAGCGGCGCGACCGCAGTCACGCTTGTTCCCGCCATGGCCGATGCCGGTGCGGGCCATGTGACGATGCTACAACGCACGCCAACCTATATGGTCTCACGCCCGGCGGAAGATAAGTTCGCACTCGGCCTGCGCAAGGTTCTTCCCTCTAAGCTCGCTTATGCCGTCACGCGGTGGCGCAATGTCTTGCTGCAACAATTCATGTTCAAGCTGGTGCGCAAACGCCCCGAGCAATCGGCCGAGCGCCTGATCGGCATGGTCAAGGACATGCTGCCAGACGGCTTTGACGTCGCAAAGCATTTTACCCCGCCCTATAAGCCGTGGGATCAGCGCCTCTGCCTTGTGCCGGACAGCGATTTCTTCAACGCCTTGTCCGATGGCCGGGCCTCGATTGAAACCGATCATATTGAGCGCTTCACCGAGAAAGGCATCCTGCTAAAATCCGGCAAGGAGCTTGAAGCAGACATTATTGTCACGGCAACTGGCCTCAACATGCAAATGCTCTCTGGCCTTGAAGCCTATGTGGATGGGGAGCGGTTCAATTCAGGCGAACGGATTCTCTATAAGGGCGCGATGTTCAACGATGTGCCCAATCTGCTCATGTGGTTTGGCTATACCAATGCCTCTTGGACACTAAAGGCCGACCTGACATCGGAATATGCCTGCCGCCTGATGAAGCATCTGGATGCGACGGGCACTAAAATCGCCGTTCCAAGGCTCAAGGGTCAAACGGTTGACCTTGAACCCTTTGTCGATTTCTCATCCGGCTATTTTGAGCGCGCGATGGGCATCCTTCCCAAACAAGCCAAGAATGCGCCCTGGAAGCTGAACCAAGACTATGTGAAGGACATTCGCAACCTGCGCTTCGGCCCGCTGGAAGACGAAGCCATGTGCTTTGAAAAAGCGCACAAGGTCTCCACCAAAGGGGAGGCTGATGCCTTGCTGGAGGCTGCTGAGTAATTACCGCATCTTGGCAAAGCAGGCCCGGATCTCTTGCACATAGAGGTCCGGCTGTTCCCAAGCGGCGAAGTGGCCGCCCTTGTCGAGCTCGTTCCAATGCACAATGTTGTGCATCACCGCCTCGGCCCATTTGCGGGTGGGGCGCATGATTTCTTTGGGGAAAATGCTCACGCCCGTCGGCACATGAATTTCCTTTGGTGCAAAGCTGCCAAAGCTCTCCCAATAAAGTCGCGCGGATGAAGTGGCATTGCCCGGCAGCCAATAGAGCATGATATTGTCGATCATCTCATCCAGCGTCAGGGCATCTTCTGGCGCTCCTTGATTGTCCGTCCAAGACCACATTTTTTCATAAATCCAAGCCGCCTGCCCGACCGCCGAGTCCGCCAGCGCATAGCCCAGTGTCTGCGGCCTTGTGCTTTGTTGCTTGGAATAGCCAGAATCCCAATCCTGATAATGCTTTAGCGCCATAAACGCCTGCATCTCTCGCGGACTGGGGGATTGCATATCTTCCGGCGTCGGCCGCGCCATGGGCATGTTGACGTGAATGCCAATACACCCGTCTGGCGCTTGCTCGCCAATGGCGCTGGTGACGGCTGAGCCCCAATCCCCGCCTTGTGCGGCCCAGCGCGCATAGCCAAGCCGCGCCATCAACACCGCCCAAGCCCGTGCAATGCGCTCAATCCCCCAGCCGGTTTCCTTGGGCTTATCGGAAAAGCCAAAGCCGGGAAGCGATGGCAGCACCAAGTGAAAGGCATCCTCTGCCCGCCCGCCATGCGCCACAGGATCGGTCAGCGGGCCAATGATTTTCATAAACTCCAGCACTGACCCGGGCCAGCCATGGGTGATGATCAGCGGCAAGGCATTGGCTTCTTTGGAGCGGATATGAAGGAAATGAATGCCCAACCCATCAATCTCAGTCTTATATTGGCCCAGCGCGTTCAGGCGCGCCTCACAGCGCCGCCAATCATAATGATGCCGCCAATGATCGACCAGCGCGCGGACCTTGTCGAGCGGGGCACCCTGGCTCCAATCCTCAACCAATTCCGCCTCTGGCCAGCGGGCATGATCGATCCGGCGGTGCAAATCCTCCAGCGCGCTCTCAGGCGTGTTGAGGGTAAAGGGCGTTACAGCATCCGACATGTCAGCATCTCCATGGCAATATCTGACCATCAGACACCAAGACGCGGCGCGGCACAATATTTCTGTGCATTTCTGATCTGGACATTCGCCAACCTGCGTCGCATAGCAAATTTACATATGCACACGCAGACGGCCCTTCTTCTTCGACTTACGCGCCCTTAGGCGCGTTCGGCCCCGCGTGCCTTGCCGCACGCAACGCTGCCTAAGGGAAAATCGACCAGAACCCCATCAGCGTTAAAGCGAAAAGACCATGCTGCCTAATCCTGCTACAAAATACCGCCCTTTCCCGCAGATCAACTTGCCTGATCGTCAATGGCCGAGCCAGACGATCACCAAAGCGCCCCGTTGGCTGTCCACCGACATGCGCGATGGCAATCAGGCCCTGATCGACCCCATGGATGCGGAGAAAAAGACCCGCTTTTTTGACCTGCTGCTGAAGGTCGGTCTCAAGGAAATTGAGGTAGGTTTTCCAAGCGCTGGGGCGACGGAATTTGATTTCATCTCGGGCCTCGTCACCTCAGGGCGCATTCCCGATGATGTCACCATTCAGGTGCTCACCCAATCACGCGAAGACCTGATCCGCACCAGCTTTGAAAGCTTGCGCGGCGCGCGCACGGCGATTGTCCATGTTTACAATGCTGTCTCCCCTGCTTGGCGGCGCATCGTGTTCCAAATGGATCAGGCGCAGGTGAAGGATATTGCGATTGCAGGCGCCAAATTCCTGCGCGATGAAGCGGCTAAGCAGCCGGATACCGACTGGCGCTTTGAGTATTCACCGGAAACCTTCTCCACGGCTGAAATCGACTTTAGCCTTGAATGCTGCGCGGCGGTGATGGACGTTCTGAAGCCCACGCCAGACAAGCCGATCATCTTCAATCTGCCCGCAACCGTTGAGGCGGCAACGCCCAATATCTATGCTGACCAGATTGAATATTTCTGCCGCAATGTGCCGAATCGTGACGCCGTTGTCGTCAGCCTGCACGCGCATAATGATCGCGGCACGGGTGTTGCTGCGACCGAATTGGGTCTGATGGCAGGGGCCGATCGCGTTGAAGGATGTTTGTTCGGCAATGGGGAACGCACGGGCAATTGCGATCTGGTGACGGTTGCGCTCAACATGTACACCCAAGGCCTCAACCCCGGCCTCGACTTTTCCGACATTGATGACGTCATCAAGACGGTGGAATATTGCAATCAGCTCCCCGTGCATCCGCGCCACCCCTATGCGGGGGAGCTTGTGTTCACCGCCTTTTCGGGCAGCCATCAAGACGCCATTAAGAAAGGCTTCGTCGCCCAAGAGGCGCGCAATGATGATTTTTGGGAAGTCCCCTATCTTCCCATTGATCCAGCCGATCTCGGCCGGAGCTATGAAGCGGTGATCCGCGTCAATTCCCAAAGCGGAAAAGGCGGATTTGCTTGGGTGTTGGAGCAGGATCAGGGCCTGAAACTGCCCAAGAAAATGCAGGCGCATTTCAGCCGCCATGTCCAGCAACTGGCCGATGACACGGGCCGAGAATTGCAGGCAGACGATATTTGGGATGTGTTTCAGCGCGTCTATTGCCTCAATACGCCACAGCATTTCCAGTTGCTGGATTATGAAGAAACCCGCGCCCCCAATGGAGAACGGATTTTTGCCGGCAAAATCACCGTCGCTGGGCAGGAACAGTCGGTGAGCGGGCGGGGCAATGGCTTGCTCTCCTCCGTTGTCTCAACCTTGCAAGACAGCTTTGGCCTGAAGCTTGATATTGTCGATTATAGCGAACACGCCATGGGCCAAGGCAGCACGGTGCGCGCCGCCGCCTATGTCGAATGCGTGACCGATACGGGCAAGACGGTGTGGGGCGTCGGCATTGATGAGGATGTCGCAACTGCCAGCGTGCGGGCCGTCCTAAGTGCCGCGAACGCCCTCAACAGCTAAACGACCGCCAGCTGCCGCTAGCTCCAGGCAAGGATGATCGACATACGCCGATTGCGTGGGTCAAACTTGTCCTGAGCATTATAGGGCTCTCGATCCGCCACGCCCTCAATCCGCATGAAGCGGGCGGGATCGACCCTAAGGTCGCTTGAATGAGCGCGAGCAGACAATCTTGCAGCTCTATTTTGTTGAGGAGTTAAACCTTGATGAAATCGGCCTGATCTTGGGCGTCGGTGCAGCACGGGTCTGCCAGATTAAAAAGGCAGCCTTGACCAAGGCCCGCGCCTTTATGGATGCCGATGCCTTTGCTTAGAAGAAACTCGCCTTCACCCCATCAATGATGAATTGCGCCGCCAGCGCTGCCAGCACGACGCCCAAAATCCGCGTGATCATGGCCTCAACCCGGTGACCAACGGCCTTCATCAGCGGCCCCGCCGCCAATAGGGCTGCGAGATTAACCAGCAAGACCAGCGCCAATGCGCCCAGCACGACGAACGTTTGCGCCATGCCAACCGATTTAGACGTCAGCAGCATGACCGACGCAATGGATCCGGGGCCGGCAATCATGGGGATCGCCATTGGGAAAATGGAAATATCCTCATGCTGCGGATCGGCCTTTACATCCTCCGCCCGGTGCGTCCGGCGCTCGGTCCGTTTCTCAAACACCATTTCAAGCGCGATGAGGAACAGCATGACGCCGCCCGCCACGCGAAAGGCATCGAGACTAATGCCAAGCGCGCCGAGAAAGGCCTCGCCAAAAATGGCGAAGAGATAGAGGATCAAGGCCGCGACCAATGTGGAGCGCAGGGCCATAGCGCGGCGATGCAGCGCAGGGGCGCTGCCTGTCAGGCTGGCAAAAATCGGGGCACAGCCCGGCGGATCGATGACGACAAAAAACGTCACAAAGGCCGAGATGAACAACTCCATCATGACATGCCCCCTTATCCCTTAAAGGGATGGCTCTTTGGGAAGGCCCAGCCGCGCCCGTGCGGCCACCACCGTATTGCGCAGCAAAACGGCAATGGTCATGGGACCGACCCCACCGGGAACAGGCGTCACAGCCGAGGCAATTGCAGCCGCCTCTTCAAAGGCGACATCGCCGACCAGCTTGGTCTTGCCCTCACCGGCCTCAACACGATTAATGCCCACGTCGATCACAACGGCGCCGGGCTTAATCCAATCCCCCTTGACCATTTCGGGACGACCGACCGCGGCCACGACAATATCGGCGCGGCGCACAACGTCAGCCAAATCTTTGGTACGGCTATGCGCGATGGTAACGGTGCAGCTTTCTGCCAAAAGCAGCTGAGCCATTGGCTTGCCAACAATGTTCGAGCGGCCAATCACCACGGCATCCAGACCTGTCAAATCACCCATCCGGTCCTTGAGCAGCATGAGGCAGCCCAGCGGCGTGCACGGCACAAGGGCATCTTCCCCCACGGCAAGACGACCTGCGTTGACGACGTGAAAGCCATCCACATCTTTTGCCGGATCAATGGCCGCAATCACGGCCTTATCGTCAATCTGGCCCGGCAGGGGGAGCTGAACGAGAATGCCGTCAACATGATCATCGGCATTAAGCTGCTCAACGAGTGCAATCAGATCGGCCTGATTTGTTGTATCTGGCAAACGATGCTCAATGCTCTTCATGCCGGCTTCCAAACAGGCCTTGCCCTTGGATTTCACATAGACTGAAGAGGCAGGGTCTTCCCCGACCAACACGACGGCAAGACCGGGTATGCGGCCCGCATCTTTATGGAACCGCGCCGCAGCATCGGAAACGCGCGCACGCAATTGCTGGGCAAAGGCTTTTCCGTCGATCAACTCAGCAGTCATTTTTATCCTCAATCTTCATGGCAAGAGCGACAAGGGCGTCAGGAGTCCCTGAAATACGCAGGCGCTTTAGCCGCGCACTGGCCCCATTGACCAGTGCTAGCTGACTTGATCGTACGTTAAATTGGCCGGCCAAGATCTTGATGACCGCTTGATTGGCTTTGCCTTGGTCTGGCGGCGTCGAAACGCGCACCGCAAGCCAAGGCGTTCCGGCGGAATCCAAGACAACGCCCTCTACCGCGTCACGCCCCCCTTTGGGCGTCACGCGCACGGCAATTTCTAGGCCGTCTGGAAGCTGCCGCCAAAACCGCGCCGTCACATGACGTAATAAGAAAATTGGATCTCAGTCAGCACGCGATTGATAATCGCCAGCCCAACCAGCACGACAAGGGGTGACAGATCTAACCCGCCAAAATCGGGCAAGATGCGGCGGATTGGGGCGTAAATTGGCTGTGTCATACGATCCAGCGCCATCCAGATTTGGCGGACAACGGGGTTTTGCGTGTTGATGACATTAAAGGCGATCAACCATGAGAGGATCGCCTGCACAATGATGATCCACCAAACAACATCGAGAAGGATGCGCAGAATATCGATGACAAGGTCCATGTGCAGTGCTCTTCGTGGAAAGATGACCCAATGTGCCGGAACTTTGCACAAACAGCAATCATGATACGCGCTCCCGCTCGTTCAACGCCTCAGCCGCCATGCTGAGGGCCTACGCGATCCCCTACTCCGTGTTTTTACGGCCTTGAGCCAAGTCATCTCCCGACCATAAAAGCCGATAAAGTCCGAAACGGGAGGCGAAACGGGTGAGCAACTTTGTGAAAGAATTTATTGAAATTACTGATCACACAAGTTTGGACGATGTGATTGATGCGCTCACCGCCCTCCGACAGGCATTGCCAGACGGGGCACAGGCCGAAATGCGGCTGCGGGGCGATGACATATTCGGCCGGAAATTGTCGATTTGCTATTTGCGCCCAAAACAGCATGACGAATTGGCGGGCGAGCGCCCCTATCTCTCGCAAAATCCAGATAGCTTGGCCGCCTGATCACCATTCGGCGAGTGCCCCATCGGGCAGACGCCAGATCGGGTTGCGCCAGCGATGGCGATGCTCATGCGCCTCGCGCACGGCCGCCTCGTCAATCAAGACGCCAAGGCCTTTGCCTGCGGGAATAGAGAGAAACCCATCGACCGGCGTCAACGCCTCTGGGTTGAGCACAAAGCTCAATAGATCGTGCCCCACATTGTAATGAATACCCATGGATGTTTCTTGCAGAACAACATTGGGGGCCGTGGCCGCCAACTGCAGGCAGGACGCGAGCGCAATGGGGCCAATCGGACAATGCGGGGCGACCGCGACATCATAGGCTTCCGCCATGGCGGCAATTCGCCGACATTCGCTCAAGCCGCCGGCATGGCTCAAATCCGGCTGGATGATATCCACACAGCCTTTTTCCAGAAACGGCTTAAAGTCCCAGCGCGAATAGAGCCTTTCCCCCAATGCAATTGGCGTGCTGCATTGTGCTGCCAACCGGCAGAGGCTCTCTGCATTCTCGCACAATAATGGCTCTTCCATAAACAACAGGCCCAGTGGATCGACCAACCGTGCCAATTGCTTCGCCATGCCCCGATGCAGACGACCATGGAAATCAAGCCCAACCTCCACACCAGCACTTTGGGCAGCCTTCACCCGATGCACCACGTCATCCAGCATCACGGGCGTGCCGATCATGCCCATTTCGGCCGTCGCGTTCATCTTGACCGCTGAAAAACCTTGCTTGCGACGAGCCGCCGCCGCTTCGGCAATGTCATCCGGCCGATCGCCTCCGATCCAAGCATAAGCCTGCACCTTCTCTCGCACGCGGCCGCCCATCATCTGCCACACGGGCATGTTATGCACTTGCCCCTTCAGATCCCACAGCGCCTGATCCAGCCCAGACAGCGCGCTCATCAACACCGGCCCACCGCGATAAAAGCCGCCCCGATAGTCAATTTGCCAAATATCCTCGATCGCATCTTCATCATGCCCCAAAAACCGATCGCGCAGCGCCTCAAAGGCCCCGTCCACAGCTTCGGCATGCCCTTCAAGGCTCGCCTCTCCCCATCCGGCATGGCCATTATTGGTTTCAACGCGCACGAACAGCCAACGCGGTGGCACATAAAATGTCTCGATCCTGACGATGGTCATTGGCAGGCCTCCTCAAGTCCAGCCGGATCGGCCGAAGGACGCACAATCAACGCCCTTGCCGCCTGCTCCTGCTGGGCCGCTTCAATTCGGTTCGATTGCTGCGGCGTTACAATCGGCACGACCAAGCAAACGCTTTGCGCTGGCAAAACGTCCCGCCAATCTTTGATGAGTTGCTTATAGGCCACCCCAACTCTGCGGATATTCCGGTTCAGGTCATACAGACCAAGGGCGTTCACTGTGCCATTTTGTTCGCGCAGGGCGCTGTCCCAATCCACCTGATCGGTCAACGAATACCAGGTGAACCCCACGGTTGGGATGCCCACATTGCGCAGCCGCAAAACATTGGCCCATTCCTTCCAGAGCCAGTTGACGGCCTCCTCGCCCGTTGGCCCCTCGCAATGATTGGTCTCTGTATGCATGACGGGCAAGCCATAGCGGCTATAATATTGCCGCGTGATCTCGCCATAGCCAAAGACTTCCCCCGATGCAGTCATCACCCCATCGGCATGGACGCGATGTTCATTGGTCCAATAATAATCATTGCCCAGAATACAGTGCTGTTTGATCCGATTGCCGAGGAAAAAATGATATTCCTCTCGGGTCATGCCATTATCCATCAGATATTCGTACATCTCGCTGTTGACGCGCCGACCATAGTTGAGGTCGAGCGAGAGAAATCGCTTCGCGTTCATAATCTCGGCCGGCGCAATGGCAGAGGGGCTGTCGGCGTGAAAATATTCCGATGACTCGCTTTGAATGAAAATGGCATCCGGCCTGCGTTTGAGGATTTCCTGCATCGCCAGCACATTGGCTTTCACAATGTGTTTGAGCGCGGTCACAAAGGACTGGTCGGTCGTCATTTGCTCGTTCCACCAACCATAATGGGCGGAGAACACTGCGCAGATGAACATCTCGTTGACGGGGGTGTACAGCTGCACCCAATGATATCGCTCGGCAAAATCTGCAGCATATCGCGCAAAAAGAATTGGAAAATCTGGGTTTTGGAAATTGCCGATCCAATCGGGCACGCCAAAATGACATAAATCGACAATTGGCGTGATATCGCGGGCCTTTAGATCCTTAAGGGTGATGTCGGCAAAGTCCCAATCATAGCGCCCCGGCCCCAAAAACGTCTTATGCAGGGGCGGGCCGAACCGCAGGAAACGGATGCCCAAATCCTCCACCAGATCAAAATCGGTGCGCCAATGCTGATAATGGCCGCACGTCTCCATCTGGTCGATGCGCGTGCGGCCATTATGGATGGTCGGGATGCTGTTTTCGATGCCCGTTGCAAACATGAAATTGGCCATTGGCGCGCTCCATTCTCCTTTCAGCCGAGGAAGCTCGGCTGGGTCCAGCCATGCACGCCCGGTTGTGTAACAAAGAGATTTCCGGCCAGCGGCTCTCGCGCCAATTGAGCCGCGGAAAGGCCTGTTCGCGCACTCGTGATGAATAATTGGTCAAGCGCGTCACCGCCAAAGGCGCAGCTAGTTGGCCGGGACACGGGAAGCCCAAATTGGCGCAATTCCGATCCATCTGGGTTAAAGCACCGCACACAGCCGCCATCCCAAAAAGCAATCCATAAACAGCCATTGGCATCTGTCGCCATGCCGTCCGGGCTGCCCTGTGCCAGTGAGAATTTTAGAAAGTCGTCACGCCGGATGATGCGACCATCGGGCTCTAATACATAGCGATAAACCGCCCGCTTCGCGCTATCCGCAAGATAAGCCTTCTGCCCATCCGGACTGAAGGCCGGGCCATTTGGGATGATGAAATCACTGTCCAGCGCCTGCCAGCCATGATCAGCTGAGACGCGATAGACCTTGCCCGATGGGCGCGCCTCGTCCTTATCCATCGATCCCACCCAATATCCACCAGCAGGGTCAACCGCGCCGTCATTATACCGATTGCCCGTCTCTCCCTGCCCAGGATGCGCAATGACCGCATAGTCATTGGCATTGGGGTCGAGCCTGATGATGCCCCTCTCTCCTGCCCCAGCAAGGCCGCCTGCTGCCCGAGGCACGAGCGACGATATGGCAAAAGGCGGCGCCCAATGATCAATTTGATGATCGCCTAAGCGCAGACGCCAAATCGCAGGCGCGTGAATATCCACCCAGTATAAGGCTCGCTCCCCAGCTAACCAGACTGGACTTTCACCCAGAAGATTGGCGCAGTCAGCCGCAACCGTGATCGCGCCGCTGGTGAAAAGATCGTCTGACATTTCTGTTTGAACGCGCAACGCATCGCTTTGCTCCGCACCTCAGGAACCAATGTGCATTGGCCCGGGTTCTTCCCATGTTGAACGGAGCTGCCATGCCATCTGCCCTCCCCCTTGTTGCCATTGATTGGGGCACGACCAATCGACGCCTTTTTCTAATCGATGCTGAGGGAAACTGCCTCCACGAAGAAGAGGATCATGGCGGCGTTGCCAGCCTTGGTCGCGCGGCCTTAGCCGGGTCCATCGCTCAGCTACGGGACCGATTTCCCGGCCATCATATGCTTTTGGCGGGAATGATCGGGTCCTCCATTGGGTGGGCAGACGCGCCCTATATTGCCTGCCCCGCCGATCTAGAGCGGCTGGTAACAGGCGTGGTGATGACCGAAGACCCTCTCATCTCCATCATCCCCGGTGTTCGCTCCGCCCCCGACGAGACAGCTGACGTTATGCGGGGAGAGGAGGTGCAACTGATTGGCGCCGTCGCAGCAGGGCTTATCCCCGCCAATGGCATCGTCTGCCATCCGGGAACGCACACAAAATGGGTCCATATGAAGAACGGCGCAATTCACGCCTTCCGAACCGTGATGACGGGGGAGCTATTCGCCCTGCTCCGCGGACATTCCATATTGTCCGACGCCTTGGACGCCCCTGTCGCTATTGGCCCCGCATTTGAAGCTGGCATACGCGACGGGCTGGCATCACCATGCTTAGGAGCTGGGCTATTTGAGATCAGAGCGCGGCTATTGCTTGGTCAACTGAGCCAAGCGGATGCCGCCTCATGGGCAAGCGGCCTCCTGATCGGGTCGGACATCGCCTTTGGTCTGAAGCTCTTCGCGGCCAATGGCCCAATTGCCGTTCTCGGCGACCCGCAACTGACCAATTTCTATGCAACTGGCCTAAGATTAAATCGTAAATTACATGTCCAAATCTCTGGTTCTGAAGCATTTATTTCAGGAATGAACGAAATTAGGGCTCGATTGCCATGGCCAGTCTGATCCGCTTTCAGGCCGCAATATCCGACTGCCCCCTGATCGCCATATTGCGCGGACTAGCGCCCGACGGCTGCGAAGCAATTGGAGAGGCGCTGGTCTCTGCGGGCATTTGCATGATGGAAGTACCGCTCAACGGACCCGAACCGCTCACCACTATTGAACGGCTTGTGCAGGCGCTGGGTGAGCGCGCGATCATTGGCGCAGGGACCGTCCTGGACCCCATAATTGTGCCGCTCATTCACGCCACTGGAGCGCAGTTGATTGTCTCACCAAATGTCGATGACGTCGTCATCTCAGCGACGATTGGAAGCGGCCTGATTTCAATTCCCGGCTATTTCACTCCCAGCGAAGCCTTTCAGGCCGCGCGTGCAGGGGCGCATGGGCTCAAATTCTTTCCGGCCGAAGCCGGTCGGCCAGAGGTGATCAAGGCGCAAAAAGCGGTTCTGCCTCAGCATTTGCCCGTGTTCATTGTCGGCGGCGTTGCCCCATCCGACATCCCTGCCTGGCAACAGGCTGGGGCTGACGGCTTTGGTATCGGCTCCCAACTCTACAAACCCGGGGACACAGCAAAACAGGTGCATGTGCGTGCACGCGCCTTTGTGAAAGCGGTCAAAAATGGCTGAGTGCCGCATTGCCATCATCGGCTTTGGGAAAATTGCGCAGACGCAACATGTGCCTGCGATCTTCGCCAATCCGGATTTTAGGCTTGTTGCCGCAGTTTCCCCAAGGGATACAACCGACCTTAGCATTCCTCGCTTCACGAGCCTCACCGCTTTGCTTGCCGATCGCGGCCTTGGCCTTGATGCAGTTGCCATCTGTACGCCGCCCGATGCGCGTCATGACATTGCGGTTCAGTGCCTCGATGCAGGGCTGCACCTACTGCTTGAAAAGCCCGTTGCCAGCAGTCTGGGGGAGGCCGCTGATATCGCCAGACGCAGCCATATTGCTAAGAAAACAGCCTTTGCCACTTGGCATGCGCGACATCAGCCAGCAATCAGGGAGGCCGCGCGCTTCATTTCCAAAGAGGGGCTCTCATCGCTGACCGTCGACTGGCGGGAAGATCCCCAAAAATGGCACCCCGGCCAAGATTGGATTTGGCAGCCCAAAGGCTTTGGGGTGTTTGATGCGGGCCTCAATGCCCTCTCCATTATCACCCGGCTCATTCCCTCCCCAATTCTTGTTCGATCAGCCACCTTCACGATGCATGCCGACGGGCAGCAACCCATTGCGGCGACATTAGAGTTGAATGCTGCAGGCGTTTCCGGTGCGATATTCGCTGAATTTGACTGGCGCTCCGGCCGGGAGGACCATCGCGCCATCACGGCGACGACATCTGCCGGAACAAAACTGCTCATCAAAGATGGGGGACACCCCCTTATCATCAATGGCAAGGCCTCGACGCAGAAGCCGACGCAAGGGGAATATTCGGCGCTCTATGCGCGCTTCGCGCAGCTGATTGCGCGTGGACGAAGCGATGTGGACTTTGAGCCCCTAAGGATCGCGGCGGACGCGTATCTCATCGCCCGCCGCAGTCTGCAAACAGCTTGAAGATCAAGATTATTTGGGAAGATTAAGGTTCGCAACAAGCCGCGTGGCATCGATGCTTTGGGCATCCATTATCGCCTTGCTCCGTTGCGCTAAAGTCGGGGGGATATCACCCAGACCAAGCGGCACTTCTCGCACTTTCTTCTTGCCGAACTTCTTCTTGGCGCGCAGCCAATGTTCGCCTTCGTCAATCGCCTCAGTGCGCGCGATGAAGGACGTGCCGCGACCCATTAAGAGGAACACATCGCGCGCATCGCCCCCTTCGGGCTGAACAATCGACCAGGACAGGCCTCGATCCTCAAAGGAAAGGATCGTCCAAAACTCACCCCCATCGCGCTCCTGAGTTGAAAAGCGGAAGCCCGTTGTGCCTGATGCAAGATTGAGTTCGGGACTCCCCAACTTGCCGAAGCGGACACTCACCCGTCGCGGTGCTGGAAAGCGATCCAGGCATAGCGAGAGTGTCTTATCCCCCTTGAGCCGCTTGCGCGTGCGCATATCATTCCAAGTCGACATGCCCATTCTGCTCGTGAACAGCGCCACCTCGCCAGCTTCACAATGCGATGTAGGAGCAGAGAGCGGTGTGGCCGTGACCGCTGCAGAAGAAGCTGGCGCAGCTTTGGCCAGAACAGCCGCCAGAAAAAAGGTCAGAACCACTCAATACACTCCTGATATTGGTTGCCCATGGCAGAGGCGCGGGCTTTCGCAAGCCGAAATATGCGCTGCACCCTGACCAATATCGTTTACAAAATTGCCTAAGCGTCGAAGGCGAAGCGCGCCGTCGTCTTTGCTTTCACCTCATCCAGCGTCACGCCCAAGGCCATTTCGATGAGCCTGAATGGTGATTGATGATCGGCCCGCTGAAAGACGGCCAAATCCGTGATGATCATATCAACCACATTCTTCCCCGTCAGCGGCAGCGTGCAGGCGGGGATGAATTTAGGACTGCCATCCTTGGCTGTGTGCTCCATCACCACGATGATCTTCTTGACGCCTGCGACCAAATCCATCGCGCCGCCCATGCCTTTGATCATTTTGCCCGGAATCATCCAATTGGCGATGTCGCCGCCTTCAGAAATTTCCATCGCCCCCAATACGGTCAGGTCAATATGTCCGCCGCGGATCATCGCGAAGGATTGGGCGCTGTCAAAATAGGCGCTTTGCGGTAGCTCACTGATCGTTTGCTTGCCCGCATTGATCAGATCGGCATCTTCCTCTCCCGCATAAGGGAAAGGCCCAATGCCCAGCATGCCATTTTCCGACTGCAGCGTGACGGTAATGTCCTTGGGAACATGATTTGCGACCAAAGTCGGGATGCCAATGCCAAGGTTGACGTAGAAACCATCTTCAAGTTCCTGGGCGGCACGCGCCGCCATCTCGTCGCGGGTCCAGCTCATTATGCGGCCTCCCGTTGCCGCACAGTGCGGAACTCAATCTTCTTGTCATAAGGTGCGCCCAAGATCATGCGCTGCACATAGACGCCGGGCAAGTGGATGCTATCCGGATCAAGACTGCCAATGGGGACAATCTCCTCCACCTCAACCACGCAGACCTTGCCGCAGGTGGCGGCGGGCAGATTGAAGTTGCGGGCCGTTTTTCGGAACACCAGATTGCCGCTCTCATCCGCCTTCCAGGCTTTCACAATCGCCAGATCGGCAAAGATGCCGCGTTCAAGGATATACTCCTGTCCGTCGAAATTCTTCACCTCTTTGCCCTTGGCAACTTCGGTGCCAACGCCCGTCTTGGTATAGAAACCCGGGATCCCCGCGCCCCCTGCCCGCATCCGCTCCGCCAGCGTGCCTTGGGGGCAGAACTCCACCTCCAGCTCCCCCGCCAGATATTGGCGCTCAAATTCCTTGTTCTCGCCGACATAGGAAGAGATCATTTTCCGGATCTGGCGGGTGCGGAGCAACTTGCCCAAACCTTCGCCATCAATGCCTGCATTGTTGGAAGCAACAGCCAACCCCTTGACTCCGCTTGCAACAATTGCGTCGATCAGCCGTTCAGGAATCCCGCACAGACCAAAACCGCCTGCAGCAATCAGCATGTCATCACGCAATAAGCCCTCAAGGGCGGCGGTGGCGCTGGGATAGAATTTCTTCATAATCAGGCTCCTTAGCCGGGACTTTCGAGATGCCAAGTTGTCCGGACAAATAATTTGCTGCCATCATTCACCGCTACGCCACATCTAGTCCCGCGTACCGAGCAATTGACGCGCCACCACCCAATTGTGAATCTCACTTGGGCCATCGTAAATCCGCATAGTCCTAAGCTTTGCGGACATGAGGTAGAGCGGCAATTCCCGCGTCATCCCCATGCCGCCATAAAGCTGCATGGCGTGATCGACAATTTCATAGGCAGACTCGATACAATAAGATTTGATCATCGATATTTCGAGCCGGGTGTCGCGGCCCTCATCCAGCTTCCAAGCGCAATCATAGGTCATCAAGCGCATGGCGTGGATCCGCGTGGCGGCGTCTGCGACCCAATTTTGCACCGTCTGACGGGAAGCCAACGCCTTGCCAAAGGTGACGCGCTGTGGCGCATACTCAATCATCATATCCAACGCGCGCTGCGCCATGCCGATGGCCCAAGACGCCATTTCGATGCGGCGCGTGCCCAGCCGAACTTGCATCGGGGCAAAACCCTGCCCACGTGTTCCCAATAGCTTCCAGCCTGGCACACGGCAGTCTTCCAGCGCGACTTCATAGGTTGAGGTGCCATCCAACATGGGAATGCGGCGCAGCACATTGAACCCCGGCGTATCGCGATCGACCAAAAAGGCGGAAATGCCGTTTCGGCCATTTGGGTTTTTGTCGGTCACGGCCATTAGGATCGTGAAATCTGCCTCAGCCGCCTTGGTGATCCAGATTTTGCGGCCATTGATGATCCAATCCTCCCCATCTTGCACGGCAGACGTTGTCATGCGCGCAGGATCGGCCCCGGCCCCAGGTTCTGAAATACCAATGGCCGATATAGTTTCACCGCGCACATAAGGGGCAAGATAAGCCTCACGCTGCCGCTCATCGGCTGCGACCATCATCATCCGCAAATTCGGGGAATCGGGCGGCAGAGTATAGGGCACCGCAGTGCGGCCAAGCTCTTCATTGACGCCGACCATTGCGACCATTGGCAAATTCATGCCGCCGACTTCTTCGGGTGCATCCAGACCCCAAAGACCAAGATCGCGCGAAACAGCATCCACCTTTGCCTGCTCGTCTTTGGTTAGATAGCTACCCTGCCCCGCCGCCTCGCGCGCCAGAACAGCATTTTCCAGCGGCAAAAGCTGCGCGTCCACAAATTTACGCACCAGCTCTTTCAACATCCGGTGGTCGTCGGCGAGTTCAAAATTCATCGGTTTTACCTTCGTTATCCGGGTGTTGGATCAGCGGGGGGC
This sequence comes from Pseudomonadota bacterium, assembly GCA_041174825.1. GTDB lineage: Bacteria > Pseudomonadota > Alphaproteobacteria > Sphingomonadales > Sphingomonadaceae > Aquisediminimonas. The sequence goes on from JBEDGC010000011.1 coordinate 36,317, forward strand.
CATGCGGATGGCGCCATCCAGACGGATGGACTGTCCGTTGAAATAGCTATTCCGCACCAGTTCCAGCGCCAAGCTGCCAAATTCTTCGGGCTTGCCCAACCGCTTGGGGAAAGGAACGGAGGCCGCCAGGCTTTCCAGCACCTGCGGCTTTGCTCCCAGCATCAATGGTGTCGCAAAAATGCCTGGCATGATGGAATTGACGCGAATGCCCAGATCCATCAAATCGCGCGCCATCGGCAGAACAAGGCCATTCACGCCGGCCTTGGCGGACGCATAAGTGATCTGCCCAATCTGGCCATCTTGCGCGGCGACAGAGGCCGTGAGCGTGATCACGCCCCGCTCCCCATCTTCCAGCGGCGCCAGACCTGCCATGCCCTCTGCCGAAAGCGAGGCGAGCCGATAGCTCGCGATCAATATGCCGTGGACGCCATAGGCATAATCTTCGGTCGATAGGCGCTTGAGCTTACCCGCTTCCTTATCAAAGGCCAGGGTCTTGCCGCGCCGTGTCGCCATGGCGCAATGCACCAAAATCCGTTCCTGACCATGCGCTGCACGGGCCTTATCAAAGCCGGCGACGACCGAGGCTTCGTCTAGGATATCGACTTTGCAGAACAGGCCGCCAATGGCCGTGGCGACTTCGGTTCCGGCATCTTCATTCAGATCGAAAATGGCGACCTTCACACCAACGGCGGTCAATGCCTCTGCCGTGGCCCGGCCCAATCCCGATGCGCCGCCCGTGACAATAGCGGCTGTCGTGGCATCAATTTTCATACGCCTGTTTCCTTCCTTTAATAACTGCGCGGCAGGCCGAGCACATGTTCGGCCAGATAGCTCAGGATGAGGTTGGTGCTGATGGGTGCGACAGTATAAAGCCGCGCTTCGCGGAATTTGCGCTCCACATCATATTCTTCGGCAAAGCCAAAGCCGCCATGCGTTTGCACGCACATGTCGGCCGCCGCCCAGCTTGCTTCAGAGGCGAGCAGCTTGGCCATATTGGCCTCTGCCCCCGGATTGCCGCCCTCATCAAAAACCTCTGCTGCATGATGCACCATTAATTCGGCGGCGCGCATCTGCGCATAGCATCGCGCAATGGGGAATTGGATGCCCTGATTCTGGCCGATGGCGCGGCCAAAAACATTGCGTTCGCTGGCATAGGCCGATGCTTTGTTGATGAACCATTTGGCATCGCCAATGCACTCGGCCGCAATCAAGATCCGCTCCGCATTCATGCCAGAGAGAATATAACGAAAGCCCTTGCCCTCTTCCCCGATCAGGCTGGAGGCTGGAATGCGCATCTCATCAAAGAAAACTTCGGTGGTGCTGTGGTTCACCATGGTGCGAATGGGCTTGATCGTCATACCCTTGCCCACCACCGTCCGCATATCGACCAAGAAGATTGAGAGGCCTTCCGTCTTGCTCTGCACCTGATCGCGCGGCGTGGTGCGGGCGAGCAGCAGCATGAGATCAGAATATTCTGCCCGGCTTGTCCAAATCTTCTGCCCGTTGACGACATAGTCATCGCCATCCCGCACGGCGACGGTGCGCAGCGACAGCGTGTCGGTGCCGCTGGTCGGTTCTGAAACGCCAAAGGCCTGAAGCCGCAATTCTCCGCTGGCGATGCCGGGAAGATAGGTGCGCTTTTGATCTTCGCTGCCATATTTGAGCAGCGTGTTCATGATATACATTTGGGCATGCGCCGACGCGCCATTGCAGCCTGCGGCCTGAATTTCTTCCATGATAACGGCGGCTGCCGCCAGACTCAGGCCCGATCCGCCATAGGCTTCTGGGATCAAGGCAGCGAGAAAGCCCGATTTCGTCAGCGCGTCGACAAACTCTGCGGGATAGGCCCGAACGCTGTCTCTCGCGCGCCAATATTCCCCCGGAAATTCGGCACAAAGCGCCTGAACCGCCCGCCGGATTTCGGCAATATCTTCGGATTCGGTAACTGCTGTCATGTCATTCATGCCCGTGTTGCTTGTGCCGCCATGATCTGCCGACCATCGTCGGCAAAGGCAGCAAGTTGAATGCTATCCTCCGGCCCACCCATCACGAGATGCAGCGGTTCACCGCACATCGCGGGGGACAGGCCGCGGAAAGAAAATGTCGAAACTGCCTGATCGCCAAAGCTCTGGCGGGCCAGATCAAGCAGCAAGGTCGCGGTCAAAGGCCCATGGACGACCAAGCCGCGATACCGCTCCTCCGCTTGCGCATAGGGCAGGTCATAATGGATCCGGTGGCTGTTAAAGGTCAGCGCCGAGAACCGGAATAAGAGCGTCTCTGACGGGACAAGACGCCGATGCGCGTCCCATGACGCGGGGTCAAAGCTGCTGTCCGCAAGTTCGGGTGGCGCCAAAGGGGCGTCCGGCCCGGCGGCGTCCCGATACACTAGGCTCTGCACTTCGCGCACAGCCAGCCCCTCTTCCCCAAATGTGTCATGCCCAACATCGACAAACACCAAAGAGCCTGAGCTGCCGTCCTTTGCCGTCACGGACAGGATCTTTGACTGACGCGTGACCTGTGCCCCGAGGCGCAGGGGCTTGAAAAACTCAACCTTACTCGACGCCCACATGCGGCGGGGCAACGGCACGGGCGGAAGGAAGCTCTCCGGCCCCTCATCGCGCATAGGATGGCCATCTGCCCCCAATCGCGCCGTTGCGGCATCGGGTAGACACAGGCACCAATGCACGCCCTGCGGCACCTCATCCTGATCAGGTAAATCCCGATCCAGCGTGGCGCACCAACGGGCGAGCATGGCAGGATCAATCCGGTCGGTGCGCTGCTCCTCGCGTCCAATCCAGGCGTCCCACTGCCCCATTAGTTGCGCCCTCCAACCAAGCCTTTGGCAATCACCTGAGCCTGAATTTCGGCGGCCCCTTCAAAGATATTAAGGATGCGGGCATCGCATAAAATGCGGCTGATTTCATATTCCAGCGCATAACCATTACCGCCATGGATTTGCAGGCTGGCATCGGCATTGCTCCATGCTGCACGGGCGGCCAGAAGCTTTGCCATTCCCGCCTCAATATCGCATCTTTTGCCGCTGTCTTTGGCGCGGGCTGCCGCATAGGTCAGCTCTCGCGCAGCGATCATATCAGCCAAGCTCATCGCGATTTTATCGGCCACGCGCGGGAAGGCCAAAATGGATTTGCCAAATTGCTTGCGGCTCACCGCATAGTCCAGACCCAGCTCCAACGCCCGCTTTGCAACACCAACGGCCCTGGCCGCTGTCTGGATGCGCGCGCCTTCAAAGGTGCGCATGAGTTGCTTGAAGCCTTGCCCCTCTTCACCGCCCAGCAGCGCATCCTCAGGGGCCAACATTGCATCAAATTGAAGCGCATATTCCCGCATGCCGCGATAGCCCAGCACCTCAATTTCGCTGCCGCTCATACCCGGCGTGGGGAAGGGATCCGTCTCCGTCCCACGTGCTTTGGGCACCAGCAGCATGGAAAGGCCGGCATAGCCCTTCTCCTCTGGCCGGGTGCGCACCAGCATGGTCATCAGATCAGATCGGCTGGCGTGGGTGATCCATGTCTTGGCCCCGTCAATGACCCAGCCCGTTTCGCTGCGGCGCGCGCGCGTTTGCAGGGAGCCCAGATCAGACCCGGTGTCGGGTTCTGTAAAGACTGCGGTTGGGAGCACCTCTCCACTGGCGATTTTGGGCAGCCAATGGGCCTTTTGGGCAAGGGTGCCGCCCATCGCGATCAGCTCCCCCGCAATTTCAGAGCGGGTGCCAAGCGACCCCGCGCCAATCCACCCGCGCGACAATTCTTCGGTGACAACGCACATCACCAGCTTTGACAGGCCAAGGCCGCCAAATTCCTCTGGGATGCAGACCCCAAAAGTGCCGAGATCGGCCATCGCTGCGACCGTTGCATCGGGGATCAGGTCATTGGCCAAATGCCAATTGTGCGCATGGGGCAAAATCTCGGCCTGTGTGAACCGACGAAACTGATCACGGATGCTATCCAGCTCAGCATCATGGAAGCTTTCGCTGGGGCTTTGCCCATCAGCCAAGGCCTGCGCCACGGCAAGGCGCGTGCTGGCATGATCTGCCAAGGGTAGAGAGGAGGAAGCGGCCTCCAGCGCGCGGGCCGCATCCTGCACACCCAGATCGCTTGGCCGAAGCAGTTCATTCTGCCCCATCGGCAGGCCGCCAACCAGCTGACCCAAGGTTTCCGCAAAGATGAGATGGGCCACCTGCTGATCGAGCGGGGAGCCCCCTTCATTCGCGACCAGCCAATCCGAAACAGCCTCCAGCGCGGCCACGCTGGTTGCGATCCAGGCAAAGCCGTGTGCTGCCCGTTGCTGCGTATCTATCGCATGCGTGGTGAGCCGTTCTGCCAGAGCAGCTTTGGCCGCATCCCGATAGGTTCGGGCCGCCTCAAGACAATGGGCAAGCATCATGCGCGTTCGAAAACCGCCGCAATCCCCTGCCCGCCGCCAATGCACATGGTTTCCAGCCCATAGCGCACATTACGGCGCTGCATTTCGCGGGTCAGATTGGCGAGGATCCGGCCACCTGTCGCGCCAATGGGATGGCCCAGCGAAATGCCAGAGCCATTCACATTCAAAATCTCATGCCGGCTGTCGTCATCTGACCAGCCCCAGCCCTTCAGGCAGGCCAGCACCTGCGGCGCAAAAGCCTCATTCAATTCAATCAGGCCAATATCATCGAAAGACAGGCCGTTGCGGGCAAACAGACGTTCCGTCGCGGGGACTGGGCCAATGCCCATGCGGCTGGGGTCACAGCCCGCTGCCGCCCAGCTGTGGAAAAAGGCAATGGGTTCCAGCCCCAATTCTTCCAGCCGGTCTTCAGCGACAACCAAACAAGCAGCGGCTGCGTCATTTTGTTGGCTGGCATTGCCCGCCGTTACAACGCCGCCTTCCAGCGGGCGCAGCTTACCCAATGTGTCCATGCTGGCATCAGCGCGATAGCCCTCATCATGGTCAAAAAGGATGGGATCTCCCTTTTTCTGGGCAATGCTGACAGGCACAAGTTCATCGGCAAATAGGCCGTTCTTCCATGCGGCCGCCGCGCGCTGGTGCGACCGGGCCGCATAAGCATCGCACGCCTCCCGGCTGATGCCATAATCTTTGGCAAGGTTTTCGGCCGTTTCGATCATTCCCGTGATCACGCCGAACCGCTCCACCGGTTGCGACATGACGCGCCCGCGCGTCAGGCGATCATGCAGGGTCAAATTGCCCGCACGCACGCCTTTGCGAATATCGGTGGTGTAATGCTCCACATTCGACATGCTCTCAACGCCACCGGCGACGACGATATCGCTCACCCCGGTTTGAACCATCATTGCGGCATTGACTATGGCTTGCAGGCCAGACCCGCAGCGCCGATCCAGCTGATAGCCAGGCACCTCCAGCGGCAAGCCCGCCGCCAGCCACGACCAATGGCCAATGCAGGGCGCTTCGCCATTGCCATAGCCTTGCGAGAAGACGACATCATCGACCCGCGCGGGATCAATTTTCGTCCGCTCCATCAGCGCCTTCAGGATAACCCCGCCCAATTCGCCAGCGGTCATGCTGGCCAGCGCACCGCCGAATTTTCCAACGGGCGTCCGGATGGGGGCAATAATTGCGGCGCGTCTGAGGGTCATGATGCAATTCCTACAATCTTAGAATCAATAAGGCGGGCAATCTCACCCGAGGATAGGCCGAGCCGCTCGCTCAGCACCTGTTCGCTATGTTGGCCATTGCGCGGCGCGGGCAGCGGCGCGGAACGATCCAACTGAGGCACCGAGCCAAACGCGCCTGCGGCAGGATAGGTAAAGCCCGAAGGATTGGTATCGACCGTGCTGAACATGGGATTATCCCCCACAAGGCGGGGGTCATGCGCGGCATCCAACATCGTGCGATAGGCCGAATGGACAATGCCGGCGGCATCAAAGCTTGCGGCCAGCTCGGCATGGGGGCGCGCCGCTATGGCCGCTTCAAACAGCGGATACAGGGCATCGCGATGGGTGAAGCGCAGACCGTCATCCTTGGCAAAGCTAACGCCCAACTGGCCTTCCAAAGCTGCCAAGGATGCCTCTAGCCCCAAAGACGTTACCAAATTGGCCCATTGGCGCGGCGTGACGACCACAATCATCGTGCGCACGCCATCGGACGTCACAAAGTCACGCCCGAACAGGCCATAGACCATATTGCCCAAACGTGGCCGATTGGCCCCTTGATGCAAGACTTCGGCAATGCCGCCCAGATTGGCGACTGTCCCAATTGCGACATCGGATAGGGGAATGCGTATTTCGCTGCCCTCACCTGTTTCATCGCGCCGCCGCAGGGCGGCAAGCATCGCAAAGGCGGCATAGGCCCCGCTCACCAAATCCCAAGCCGGCAGAACATGGTTCACAGGCTCTGGCCCCGGCCCTGTCATCATCGGATAGCCAACAGCATTGTTGACCGTATAATCCAATGCGGGCGCACCATCGGCCCAGCCCATGATTCGCGCGGTCACAAGATCAGGGCGTTTTTCCGCCAGCTTTGCGTGCGCCAAAAAGCCTTCTGCCGGGAAATTGGTGATGAACTGACCCGTTTTGCACACCAAGTCTTGCAGCAATTCCCGCCCTTGCGGCGTGCCCAAATCCAGGGCGACCGATTTTTTCGCCCGATTGAGATTTTCCCAATAAAGCGAGTCATTTGCGGGCGTCACGGGCCAGCGGCGATAATCTGGCCCGCCGCCAATTTGATCAACGCGGATGACCTCTGCACCCATTTGGGCAAGATACAGCCCAGCGGTCGGCGACGCGACAAAGCTGGATGCTTCAATAACCGAAAGACCGCCGAGCAATTGATACATGGATCAGGCCTGAGCCGCCCATTCGCGCAGCATATGCTTTGCGATTTGGAGCTGGAGGATCTGCGTCGTGCCTTCGTAAATCCGATAGATGCGGGCATCGCGGAAGAAGCGTTCGGCATCATATTCTGCCAGATAGCCCGCACCGCCATAAATCTGCACCACGCGATCAACGACACGTCCGCACATTTCGGTTGCGAAGACCTTGGCAGCAGCGGCCTTGCGCAGAACATTTTCTCCGGCATCGGCGCGACGCGCGGCGTCTTCCAACATACATTCCGCTGCGTAAATTTCGATCTCGCTTTCGGCGAGCATCTGCTGGATCAGCTGGAAATTGGCGATCGGTTCGCCAAAAGCCTTGCGCTCATTGGCATAACGCAAGGCGCTATCAAGTGCGCGGCGGGCATAGCCTGCCGCGGCCGCGCCAACGGACAAGCGCCCATTGTCGAGGCTCTGCATGGCCGTCACAAAGCCCTTACCTTCTTCCCCGCCCAACAAAGCATCCGCGGGCAGTTTCACATCTTCCATGACAATGTCGGCAATATGGCTGCCGGCCTGGCCCATTTTCCTATCCGACTTCCCAACCGTTATGCCGGGCGTGTCCATCGGGACAAGAAAGGCCGAGACATGGGCGTTTTTCGGCAAAGCCTCTTTGCTGGTCCGCGCCATGATGAGGGCGACATTCGCGAAAGGCGAATTGGTGATGTAGCGCTTGGTGCCATTCAACACCCAGCCATTGCCGGATTTGACCGCCATCGTCTGCATCGCGGCGGAATCGGACCCCGAACCCGGCTCAGTCAGCCCGAAAGAGGCAATTTCACCCGCGGCGAGACGGGGCAGCCATTCCGCCTTCTGCTCCTCCGTGCCGCCATTTTTCAGGGCTGAACAGACCATGCCAATGTTGATCGATGTGATCGACCGATAGCAGGGCATGGCGTAGCTGAGTTCCCGGATGGTGCGAACATATTGCTGGATGTTCATGCCAGCCCCGCCAAACTCCTCCGGCATGGTCAAGCCAAACAGGCCAAGCTGACGCATTTCATCCAATATGTCGTCGGGGATTCGGTCCGTTTCCAAAACCTGCTTTTCGGCTGGAATAAGGCGTTCACGCACATAGCGGTGCAGCTGCTCAATGAACTGGTTGAAAATCTCCGCGTCCATGCCCACGGTCTTGGTGCTCATCTCTTTGGCCTCAAATTGGATCATAAGGGAAAACATGCGCCGACACTTCATCAGCACGGGCAAAGCTCGGGCGGAAGGACGGGATCAGCTCATCAGCAATGGCTTCCGGCGTCCAGCCCTCCACCTTGGTCATCGACCGCACCGGGCGCGGCTTATTGAACAAAGTGATTTCATTTTTACGGACAGAGAAAATCTGGTTGGTCACATCCTTGGATGCGTCGGAGGCCAAATACACGACCAAGGGCGCAATTTTATCCGCGCTCATCGTTTTCATCCGTTCTACCCGGGCTTTTTGCTCGGGCGTTTCGGCGGGAATGGAGGCGGTCATCCGGCTCCAAGCAAAAGGTGCAATGCAATTAGACCGGACGCCCGCGCGCGCCATATCCAGCGCGATCGACTGAGACAGGCCGACAATCGCCAATTTTGCTGCGGAATAATTGGCCTGCCCAATATTTCCAACCAGTCCAGATGTGGACGTGAAGTGGATGAAGCTGCCCGATTGCTGCTCCCGGAAATAGGGCGTTGCAGCCTTAGAGACGTTAAAGCTGCCGTGCAGGTGAACATCAATAACGGCGCGCCAATCCTCATGGCTCATCTTGTGCCAAATGGTGTCGCGCAAAATGCCGGCATTATTGACGACCGCATCAATCCGTCCAAACCGCTGCACCGCATCTTCGATAATCGAGGTGGCCCCCACCGGATCGGCGACGCTCGCCATATTGGCATGGGCCTCGCCGCCCACCGCCAAAATATCGTTCACCGTATCTTGGGCTGGACCAGCGTCACCGCCTTCGCCACCGCCGCCAACGCCGGGATCATTCACGATCACAGCGGCCCCATGAGCGGCACAGAGCAGCGCAATCTCCCGACCAACGCCGCGCCCCGCCCCAGTTACGGCGACAACTTTCCCGTCCAGCATGCCCATTCTACGCGTGCCCTTTTTAAGCAAAAACCAAGTTAAGCGGTCACTATACCACTTAGTCGAGACTGAATAATGGATTCGGCATCCGCGACCATCCTAGACACAAGGTCAGCACAGGTCGGGATATCGTGGATCAACCCCTGCACCATGCCGGCCGACCAGATGCCATGGTTGATGTCGCCACTGGTCAAGCCCTCGCGTCCCCGCACCCCCTTGACCAGATCCGCTACGGCTTCAAAGGGCTGACCTTCGCGTTCGGCGGCGACAACTTGCTGCGACACGTCATTCCGCGCCACGCGCGCAGTATTGCGATAGCTTCTGAAGATTAAATCCGTGCCGCGTTCGTCCGTTGCGACCATCGCCTCTTTAAAGCTTTGATGGATGGGGGCTTCAACCGTTGCGGTAAAGCGCGTGCCCATGTTGACGCCATCAGCGCCAAGGCACAGGGCTGCAGCCAAACCGCGCCCATCGCCAAAACCGCCGCTGGCGAGCAAGGGGATCTTTACCTTATCCGCTGCAGCCGGGATCAGGATGAGGCCGGGGATGTCATCTTCCCCCGGATGTCCGGCGCATTCAAAGCCATCAATTGAGATTATGTCCACGCCCGCACGTTCGGCGGACAAGGCATGGCGGACTGCCGTACATTTGTGGAGAATGCGAATGCCGTGCGGCTGCATCATCTCCCACAATTCCCGAACAGCGGGTGTACCGGCCGTTTCGACAATTTTGACCCCGCTGTCGATAATCGCTTGGGC
>JBEDGC010000012.1:0-31083 GCA_041174825.1 Pseudomonadota bacterium
CTCGGGGAGTTGGTGATGGCGCACAGGCTTGAGATAACGCCGGAGGATCAGGCGCGGGTGGATGCGGCCGTGCGTGCGGCCGAGGACCGGACATCGGGAGAGATTGTCACGATCATCACGCATCAGTCGGATGATTATGCCGATGTTGCTTTGTGGTGGTCGGCGGGGGTGGCGCTGCTTGCCTTGATCGCTTTGGTGCTGCTGCCGGATTTTTATACGGGCCTTGTGGATCGCCTGCTCGGCCGCTGGGCCTTTGAATGGACGCCGCGCGCTGTGCTTGAACTGGCAATGACGGTTGCGTCGCTCAAATTTGCGGCGATGTGGCTGTTGCTGTTGTGGCGGCCGGCGCGCCTTTGGCTCACTCCCCGGTCCATCCTTGCCGGGCGGGTGCGGCGCCGCGCCATTAACTATTTTAGAGTGGGTGCAGAACGCCGAACAACCGGGCGGACGGGCGTTTTGCTCTATGTCTCTTTGGCTGAACATCGCGCAGAAATTGTGGCGGATGAATCGATCCACGCCAAAGTTGCGCAAGCGGCCTGGGGCGATGCCATGGCCGATATGATCGTGCATGTGCGCGAGGGGCGCATTGCCGAGGGCATGGCGGCAGCCATTGCTGATATGGGCAACATATTGGCCGCGCATTTCCCGCGGGCTGCAGATGACAAAAATGAACTGCCCGATCGATTGATCACATTGTGACGCAGGACGCGGACGCCGAAAAAATTGTCTGGCAGGGCAAATTCATCACCGCCAAGACCCGCGGCAAATGGGAATATGTGTCGCGTGCGCGGGGCATTAAGGCCGCGGTGATCCTTGCGGTTGAGGACGGGCATGTTTTGCTTGTGGAGCAATATCGCGAGCCATTGGGTGCGCCCTGCCTAGAGCTGCCAGCAGGGTTGATTGGCGATGAACGGGCAGGCGAGGCGGTGGAAGCCGCCGCTGCACGCGAGCTGGAGGAGGAAACCGGCTATCGCCCGGCGCAGGTGACCATGATTGGGGAGTTTTATTCCTCGCCGGGCATGGTCAGTGAAAGCTTCTACTTTGTCCGGGCCAGCGGGCTCGCCAAGGTGGGCGATGGCGGCGGGGTGGAGGATGAGAATATCATCGTCCACCGCGTGCCCTTGGGCGATGTTGCGGCCTTCATGGCCCGCAAACGCGCCGAAGGCTGCACCATGGATGTAAAGCTGGTTGCGCTTTTGGGCCCCATGCTGCTTGGCCTTCCAGCAGGCACAAACGCGCCTGCCTAATTTTTAGGCAGCCCTAAGGAGCTGCTTGTGAATCGGGCAGACGGCCTTGTCGCGGGTGGTGAATTTATAAGCCCCCAGATCCTTTAGCGCCCTGTTTTCAGACAATTTTCTAAATTGGCACGCCCCTTGCTTAGAATTCCTTGACCAAATCCAAGGGGGTCTAATGAAACTGATCATCGCCATTATCAAACCGTTCAAGCTGGACGATGTTCGCGAGGCGCTCACCGCGCTTGGCGTGTCCGGCATGACGGTTACCGAAGTCAAAGGCTTCGGCCGCCAAAAAGGCCAAACCGAGATTTATCGCGGGGCCGAATATTCAACCAACATGGTGCCCAAGGTGAAGGTGGAGGTCGCCTGTGACGATGCCGTCGCGGATCGTGCACTCGAAGCCATTCAGCAAGCCGCCAACACCGGATCCATTGGGGACGGTAAAATCTTCATGCTCGACCTTGGGGCGGCGGTTCGCATCCGCACCGGGGAAACGGGCGCGGTCGCACTCTAAAGATAAGCAGGGGACATATGACCAAATTCACAAAATGGATTGCAGGGGCGGCGACGATGGTCGCAACCACCCCTGCTTTGGCGCAGGATGGGCCAATTAAGGCCCCGACCGTCGAACAAATGGCCGGCATGGTCGATAAGGGTGACACAACGTGGATGCTCATTTCATCCGCGCTGGTGCTGCTGATGTCGATCCCGGCGCTCGCGCTCTTCTATGGCGGGCTTGTCCGCACCAAGAATATGCTGAGCCTGCTGATGCAGGTGTTCATGATCGTCTCGATCGCCGCCCTTGTCTGGGTGGGCTGGGGCTATAGCCTCGCTTTCACTAGCGGCACGCCTTATCTCGGCGGTCTCTCCAAGGCCTTTCTTCAGGGTGTGGATGCCACAACGATGGCGGCCACCTTCTCTAACAATGTCTATATTCCGGAATATGCCTTTGTCGTGTTCCAGATGACATTTGCCTGCATTACGCCCGCGCTCATTGTCGGGGCCTTTGCGGAACGCATTAAATTTGCGCCGCTGATGCTCTTTGTCGTGGCCTGGTTGACGATCGTCTATTTCCCGATTGCGCACATGGTTTGGTATTGGGCTGGCCCAGACTTCCTTGCCGATGCACCGACCGATGCTGGTCTGCTCTGGGGCATGGGCGCGCTCGACTTTGCCGGTGGCACCGTGGTGCACATTAATGCGGGGATTGCCGGGCTTGTCGGCTGCCTCATGATTGGCAAGCGTCTGGGCTATGGCCGGGAAGCAACGCCGCCGCACTCGCTGACCATGACCATGATCGGCGCGTCGCTGCTCTGGGTGGGTTGGTTTGGCTTTAATGCGGGCTCCAATTTGGAAGCCAATGGCTTGGCCGCCCTCGCCTTCATCAACACCTTTGTGGCCACCGCGGCTGCTGCTGTCAGCTGGGCGATTGTGGAACAGATCCATCATGGCCGCCCCTCGCTTCTGGGCGCTGTCACAGGGGCCGTGGCCGGGCTTGTTGCCATCACCCCGGCATCGGGCTTTGCCGCACCGATGACGGCGATTGCCCTTGGCCTGCTCGTCTCGCCAATCTGCTATTTCTTCGTCGCTGTCGTGAAGAATAAGCTGAAATATGACGATACGCTTGATGTCTTCGGCGTTCACTGCGTTGGCGGGATTGTCGGCGCGATTGGCACGGGCATTGTCGCGGATCCCGCACTCGGCGGTCAGGGCTTCTTCGACTATACCGTCTTCCCGGCGGTCGTCGGCAGCTATGACATGGCAGGTCAGGTCATCACGCAGGTGAAGGCTGTTGCCATCACCCTGCTCTGGTCTGGCATTGGGTCGGCCGTGCTCTTCTTCATCCTCGACAAGACCATGGGTCTGCGTCCGAGCGAAGATGCAGAACGCGAAGGTCTTGACCTCTCAAGCCATGGCGAACGCGCTTACAACTATTAAGCGCAGTCACAAGTTTGGGGCGTCGCACTCCTCTCCCATAGTGAGCGGCGCCCCTTCCCAGGTTCCTCCTGCGAACTCTACTGGGCCGGCACGGAAACGTGTCGGCCTCTCTTTTGTCAGTTGATGCGCAGGCCGATCCACAGAGTGCGGGGCGTTGCCCGTTCGACAATGCCCGTTGCGCTCACCGCAGTATCGACTATTTTGTCCGTCAGGTTTTCCCCCCGCAAGACCAGCGACACCCGCTGGTTCAACGGCACAGCGATGAGGCCGTCAATCGTGACGGCAGACCCAAGCCGCCGACTATTGGCATCATCTTCAAACTGGGCGGAGACATAGCGCCCTGTGAGCGATGCCGTGCGCCACCCCAAAGTCGCGCTGGCCATATGCTTGGGCACTTGCGCCGGGCGCAGGCCATTGAGCACGCGCGCGGCATTCGACGCTGCAATGCGCGCATCGGACAAGGCATAGCTCGCCGATACGGCCCATTCTCCCAAGGCGTAGCGTGCATCGAGCTCCAGCCCGCGGCTGCGCACGGCATCGAGATTCAACCGCTGACGATAGGCCCCGCTGACAAAGCCGACACCGGGAAATGTCCCGGGGCCGCTGGCAAGGGTAACATTGCCAATGGCGTCACGCAGGCGATTGGTGAAGGCGGTGGCGCGCAGCACCAGCCCATCTGCCGGGCGCACATCCATCCCGATTTCAGCCCCGCGCATTTTTTCTGGGTTGAGCGCCGGGTTGGCCGCCGTCGCATCGGCCCCAACGCGAAAGGGACGATAGAGTTCATTCAGCGTGGGCAAGCGCCAGCCGAGATAAGCGGCAGAGCGCAGCGTGATCGACCCAGCATCAAGGGCGATTCCGGCGCGGGCTGTGGGTTCCCACCCCTGTCGATCCGGGGCGATGTCATTGCGCAACGACGCGCCCGTCGCCAGCGTGCGTTCCAGCAAGCGGCCCTTTTTGATCCACCAGCGATCAGCACGAACGCCGCCGGTCAGGGTGACGGGGCCGCGTGCGGCCGAGAGTTCGGCAAAGGCCCCGGCCGTATCGCTTGTTCCACCCGCTTCGCGGATGCGGGTCGGCGCATTGGACACATAGGTGAACAGCTCATTGGTTTCGCCAATGGTCCGCCGCCAATCTGCCCCCAGCCGGAGTTCCACCATCTTGCCCAGTGCAGGGCGCACTTCAATCCGTCCGCCCAATCCAGTGGACGGCACGTTAAACTGATCGACGGAGGGGGTCGCGGTTGTGCGCTGTGCATTGATGGCAACGGCGCGGCTGGTGAATTTGCGCAGCTGAACATAGGCCAGCGCCTGCACGCCCCAATGGCCGCGATGGACAAGCCTCAGGCTTGCGTCCGCGCCATCACCGCCATTTTCTGAGAAAGGCGTGCCCCGTTCCCGCCGGTCGGTAAAGCCAAGCAAAGAAGCCTGAAGTTCCGTCTCGTCCGACAGGGGCGCAACACCGCGGACGGCAAGCGTTGCTTGCTCATATGGGGCGGGCCGATCCACGCTGCCGCGTTGCCCGGCGATGATGGGGATGAAGCCATCACTGCGGGCGTAACTGCCCGACACAAAGCCAAAGCCGCTGCCAAGAGGCCCGCCCAAAAGGGCGCTCCCTTCAACCGATTGGTGGCTGCCATAGGCAAGACTACCAGACAGGCCATTGGCCTCAGCGCCGATACTGTCCATTTCAATTGTGCCGGCCAGCGCGCCAGACCCATAGATGCCCGACCCGCCGCCGCGCGTGACGCGCACTTGGCCCAGACGTTCCGGCGCATAAGCAGGCCAGCTGATCCAACCGCCAAAAGGGTCGCTCTGCGGCACGCCATCAAGCATGAGCAAAGCCCGGCTAGAGGCATTGCCGCCCAGTCCGCGCAATGTGGCCCCTTGGCTGGTTGCATTGGCAGAGCGGGCATCGCTGCGGCGAAATTGGCTGAGCCCGGCCACATCGCGCAGCACATCTTCGATCCGGCCAGAGGCGGTCGCGATGATCCGGTCTCGATCAATCCGCGCCACATCATAAGCCGCATCGCCGATCGACACGGGCAGCGCTTGCCCCGTGACAATAATCTCACCCTCCGCCGCAAAGGACGGGCTGAACGGGGTTATCAGCGCGGAAGAGACAAGGGCGGAGGAGAGGAGGAACGGCTTCATTCCCGCCATGTGGCAGCCCCGCCCAGAAGATGAAAGGGCCGCATACTTTATGGGGTTATCGCGGCCATCGTTCATGGGCGGGAATGTCGGTCGGCAAGCGGTGCCAGGCCTGCGCATCGCAGGCAAAGGCCGCAAAGTCCGCGCCACCGAAATCGTCTGGATTGTCCAGACTTCCGATTTTCACAATAACACCTTGGGGGAAGCTGGGCGCGCGGGTGAACAAATGCGTGCCGCATGTCGGGCAGAATTCTCGTGTGACAGCACCCTGAATGTCAGTCCGTGCAAAGCCGGTGACCTGGCCCTTGGTGATTTCAAACCCGTCATTGAGAACGGCCATGCCCATCACGGGCCCGCCGCCGGATATATAGCGGCATTCCCGGCAATAGCATTCAAACTTCATAAAGCCCGGGCCTTCGGCCTTATACTGCACATCCCCGCAATAGCAGCGTCCTGTGATCGACATATGCGTCTCCTCTCTTCCAGCGCAGGGCTGCCCAAACAGCATCTTGCGCCATGCGTCATTTCATGGCCTATGCATTGCAGCAACTGGCCGTGAAACCAAGACTGATTTGAGACAGGAGAATTTGCCCTATGCGCCCCGTTCTGACAGGCCTTGCCTTGGCGATGATCGCCACCCCCAGCCTTGCCGCCACGCCCGTTAATGGCCGCTGGTATACCGAAGAAAAAGACAGCATCGTCCAAATTGGCCAATGCGGTCCGGTTGTTTGTGGCAAAGTCCTCAAAGTTCTGAAAGCACCTCCGGGCGGCGGCAGAGCATTGGACACCAATAATCCTGATCCTGCTTTGCGCGCGCGACCCATTGAGGGGATTACGCTTTTGTCGGGGTTTCAGCCTTCGGGCGATGAATGGGAAGGTAAAATTTACGATCCGCGGGCGGGCAAAACCTATCGCTCTACGCTGCAAAAACAGGCCGATGGCAGCTTAAGGGTCAAGGGCTGTGTTGGCCCCTTTTGCCGCACGGTGAAGTTCACCCCTGCGCCTTAAGTCTTCAAACCAATTTCGATCAACCGCTCAACGAGGAAATCATTGGCGGTGATGGGGTTGGGGTAGAGATTGGGATGGTCTGCATCCATGCAACCCGGCAAGGTCTCGATGAGAACATCAGAGGCTAAATGCAGGAAAAAGGGCATGGAATAGCGCGGAATGTGGCGGCGTTCCGGCGGCGGGTTGAGCACGCGGTGAATGGTGGAGGGCAGCTGATTATTGGTCAGCCGTTCCAGCATATCGCCCACATTGATGACCAGCGCGCCTTCGGGTGGGGCGATGGAGAGCCAGTCGCCCTGACGCGTCAATAGCTGCAAGCCGCCCTCTTCCGCGCCCAGAAGCAGCGTAATCAAATTAATATCGCCATGCGCGCCCGCGCGAATGCCCGGCGCATCGACGGGGATTGGCGGATAATGCAGCAGGCGCATCACCGAATTGCCATGCTCCACCTTGTCGGCAAACCAATCCGGCGCAAGACCAAGATAGCGGGCAATGGCGGATAAAAGCTGGTTTCCCGCCCGATCAAAGGCGGCATACATGGCCGTGAATATGGCTTCAAATTCGGGAAGTTCTGCGGGCCAGATATTGTCGGGCATATGATCGCGGAAGCGATGCCCGGCGGGCAGATCGCGGCCGACATGCCAAAATTCTTTCAGGTCAACATGCGCTGCATCTTTGGCAATTTCGGTGCCAAAGGGAGTGTAGCCCCGTTGCCCTGCAAGTGCTGCTGAATAATAACGGCGCTTGGCCTCTTCGGGCAGGTCAAAAAGCTGTCGGGTTTGATCCCAGGCACGCGCGATGAGCGTTGGATCAATGCCGTGATCGGTCACAACCGCAAAACCAAAGCTACTAAAGGACGCGCCAAAGGCTTGGGCAAAGCCTTCAGGATCACGATCTTGGTCAGCGAGCGACAGCGTTGGAATATGGTTAATATCGGTCGTCATCCCCGCTCTTTAAGCGAAGCCAAACGTCCTTGCATCCTCTAATTCGGTCGGTGCAGGCCGGACATCAACCGCTGCGTTGCCAGCCACCAGCTTTAATTCCCCTGTGCCAGCGGTTTTGGGGATGAGCTGCCCAAGAATTTCAGCGCCCGCTTCCATCTGAAGCGTTTCATACTCCACATCGCCAATAATTCGGGCCGACCCGGCAAGGCGCAAGCTGCCGAGCTTCATCAGCCCTTCCACTTTGCCGGCAATTTGGGCGCGCATGGCCACCAAATCGCCTTTTAGAAACCCAGTTTCTGCAAGTACAAAGGTCCCGCAGACAACATCGCCATGCACCTCGCCTTTGACAATAATATCCTCTTTGGCGTCGATATTGCCTCGGACGGTCATGCCCTCCGTGATCAAGCTCACTTTCGGGGCGGTGTCTTCTGCACTCACTTCCTTGTTTTTCTTGCGCCGGAGTCCCCAACCCATGGCATTTCCCCTATTTGCGCACAAAATTTACATAACAAATATTATGCCGGAATAAGGTTACGAACATAGAAATTAACAAATTGTTAAAAGCGACTTAGGGCTTTGGTTCATATTCGAAGATTTATCCTCCGCGCCACCCTTTCTGGGCATTGCAAGCCATAGCGCGGCCGCCTAACTCATTGGTCCGTCAGCGACAGGATAATTTCGCGGCGATGAGGAGATTTGATGGCTTACGCGCACACTCATGAGGCCAATCCGCATTGGCTGCCTGTTTTACCCCGATCTGCAACGGATGAGATCCCCGGCACCGATGGGTGGCCGCTGGTTGGGACAACTTTCATGCAGCTGCGTGATCCGCATGCCTTCACCCGCAACATGGCGGCAACCTATGGCCCGATTTACCGCGCGCGCAGCTTTGGCGGCCGCAATATTCAGCTGTTGGGGCCCGACGCCAATGAGCTGGTCTTGTTTGATCGCGACAAGCTGTTCTCCTCTGAACAGGGCTGGGGCCCCGTGCTCAACCTGCTCTTCCCGCGCGGTCTAATGCTGATGGATTTTGAACAGCACCGCGGGCATCGCAAAGCGCTGTCGGTGGCGTTCAAGCCAGAGCCGATGAAACTTTATGCCGAAGCCCTGAATGCTGGGATTGCGGCCCGCTTGCGCGAATGGCGCGGCAAAAGCTTTGCCTTTTATCCTGCGATTAAGGCGCTGACGCTCGATCTGGCCGCGACATCCTTTCTCGGCATTCCTTGGGGGCCAGAGGCCAATCGGATCAATCAGGCCTTTGTCGACATGGTGCAGGCTTCGGTCGGTGTGGTGCGCGTTCCGATACCCGGCACGAAAATGGCCAAGGGCGTGGCGGGTCGCGCCTTTTTGAAAGACTATTTCGGGCGCGAAGTGCCCAAGCGTCGGGCGGGCAATGCACAAGACATGTTCAGCCAATTTTGCCGCGCGACCAATGAAGATGGGTCGATGCTCTCCGATGATGAGATTATCGATCACATGAATTTTCTGATGATGGCCGCCCATGATACGATCACCTCATCGGCCAGTTCTATGGTCATGCTGCTCGGCCAAAATCCGGAATGGCAAGACAGATTGGCCGACGAAATGGCGGGCCTTGGCATTGCCGGGGATGATCTTCCTTATGACCGCCTCAACGATCTGGTGCTGACCGATTATGCGTTTAAGGAATCGCTGCGCTTGATGGCGCCGGTTCCCTCCATCCCGCGTCGGGCGGTGCGGGATTTTGAATTTGGCGGTTATCAGCTGAAAGCCGGAACCTATGTCGGCGTCAGCCCGGCCTATACGCATATGATGCCGGACCTTTGGCCCGAGCCGCACAAATTTGATCCGATGCGCTTTGCGCCAGAGCAGGTCAAAGCCCGGCATAAATATGCTTGGGTGCCCTTTGGCGGCGGCGCGCATATGTGCCTTGGCTTGCATTTCGCCTATATGCAGATCAAGATTTTGATGTGGCATATGCTGCGTGAAGATCGCATCGCTTTGCCGTCAGGTAGTGGCGCGAAATGGCAGGCTTGGCCCATCCCCAAGCCGCGGGATGGCCTGCCCGTCAAGATCGTTTCAACCTCTGCCTAACCAGAGCGAGGCCTTTCATGCGCGCGTTTAAGCAGGTGGATGTCTTCACCAGCCGACCCCTGTTCGGCAATCCGGTGGCCGTTGTGTTGGATGCAGACGGCCTGTCGGATGCTCAGATGCAGCAAATGGCGCAATGGACGAATTTGTCGGAGACGACCTTTGTCCTCCCGCCCGAGGATCCGGCTGCCAGCTATCGCGTGCGCATTTTTACGCCGCGTGCCGAATTGCCCTTTGCCGGACATCCGACCTTGGGCACGGCCCATGCTGTGCTGGAGGCGGGACGGGTCACACCGATTGAGGAACGACTGGTGCAGCAATGCGCGGTGGGTCTGGTTGATGTTTCGGTAGACGGGGCCATGCGCAGCTTTCGGCTCCCCCGCTATGCGGCCAGCCCAGCGCCTGATGCAGAGCAGCTTTCCGCCGCACTGGGCGGCCCGGGTCTTTTGGCCGATGCGCCGCAAGTCTTGGATGTTGGCCCGCGCTGGGTGATCGGTGAAGTTGCGTCTGCTCAGGCCTTGTCAGCTTTGGCCCCTGATTTGACGGCGCTTGCCGATTATGATCGGGCGCAGGGGACAACGGGCCTCACGCTTTTTGCGATCACGCAAGAGGGGATTAGCGTCCGATCCTTCGCGCCAGCAGACGGCATTGCCGAAGACCCCGTCTGTGGCAGTGGCAATGGCGCAGTTGCGGCCTATCGCCTGCTCAAAGGGCAGATTGGGGATGGCGACACCTATCTTGCGTCGCAAGGCAGAGAGGTTGGGCGCGATGGGCAGGTGCATATCCGCATCGCAGGCGCGGATGTGCATGTCGGCGGGGCCTGCGTCACCTGTGTGACGGGCAATCTCTTTATTTAGCGGCCTGTTTTAGAGGTCTGTTTCAGGCGTTCGGGCGGCAAAGCTTCTCTTCTTGGCCCAGTCGGGCTAAGGCACCGCCATGTACCCGATTTTTCCTGTTATGCTCGGCGGCGCCATTGGCGCTGGCGCGCGCTATCTGGTCGCCACGATGGTGGCGTCCAAAGGCGGCTGGCCCATGGGCACCTTCCTCGTCAATTTGGCGGGCGGGCTGTTGATGGGCGTGCTGGCGGCTTTGGTGCTCAAAGGCACCGTGTCAGAGGAAATGCGCCTTTTTGCCGGCGTTGGCATATTGGGTGGGTTCACCACATTTTCGGCCTTTAGCCTTGAAGGATTTCAGATGATTGAACGCGGCCAATGGGGTCTGGCGGCGCTCTATGCCGGTGCCTCTGTCATCGGTTCAATCGGTGCTTTGGCGCTGGGCTATCAGCTGGTGCGCGCATGACAGAGCATGTCCGCCAATTCACCGTCGATGCCGAAGATGATGGCATTCGGCTTGACCGCTGGTTTAAGCGGCATCTGCCCGATGCCAGCTTTAACACCGTCTCGCGCTGGGCCCGCACGGGCCAGCTGCGGATTGATGGAAAGCGCGCCACGCCGGGCGACCGGATTGAATCTGGGCAACAGATTCGTGTCCCCCCGGCGGAACCCGTGGTCGCCTCTGCCAAGCCGAAAAAGGAACGTCCCCGCCTCACTGAGGATCAGATGGCCTTTGCCGAAAGCTGCGTCATTCATAAGGACCGGTCGGCGCTTGTTCTGAACAAGCCGCCGGGCCTTGCCACGCAAGGCGGCACCAAGACGACCGAACATGTCGACGGTCTGCTCGATGCGCTCTGGTATGAATTGGATCAGCGGCCCAAGCTGGTCCACCGGCTGGATAAGGACACATCGGGGGTGCTGCTTGTGGCGCGTACCTCACGGGCGGCCGCCGCTTTTTCCAAAAGCTTTTCCAGCCGCACCGCGCGCAAAGTCTATTGGGCCATCATTGTCGGCGTGCCGTCAATTGAAGATGGCATGATTGAACTGCCCATCGCCAAACAGCCCGGATCTGGCGGCGAGAAGATGCAGGTTGATGAAAAAGAAGGGGCGGCCGCCCGCACCCGTTATCGCGTCATCGACCGGGCGGGCAATAATGCCGCTTGGGTTGAGCTTCAGCCCTTTACCGGGCGCACCCACCAGCTGCGCGTGCATATGGCGGCCATTGGCCACCCCATTGTGGGCGATGGCAAATATGGCGGCAGAGACGCGTTTTTAACGGGAACGATCAGCCGCAAAATGCACCTTCATGCGCGCCGCCTGCGGGTGGACCATTCCGATGGCGGGCAGTTGGAAGTGCGGGCCGATTTGCCACCCCATTTTGCCGAGAGCCTCAAAGATTTGGGCTTCAACCTGATGGATGGGGATGCCTTGCCGCTCGATGAAATTAAGTTTTCAGAGACGACAGAGGGCAAAAAGCGGGTGCAGGCGCAAAAGGCCAAAACCGCTCGCAAGGATCGCAAGGGCGAACGACGTAGCCGCAGCAAGGCGGCAGCGCCCGGTCCCGCGCGGACCAAGCGCCGCTGAGGCAGCTGGAGATGAACAAGCTCGCCCTGTTTGATTGTGACGGGACGTTGGTCGACAGCCAGCACAATATTATCCAATGCGTGGACGCGGCCTTTGTTCGGGCGGGGCTGGTGCCGCCCACGCGCGCGGCGACGCGCCAGATTGTCGGCCTCAGCCTAGTTCCCGCTATGCAGGCCTTGCTGCCGGATGCGCCGCCCGCGCTCCATATTCAATTGGCCGAAGATTATAAAACCGCCTTTCAGACGATGCGCGCCAAGGGTGATGTGGACGAACCTTTGTTTGATGGCATTGTCGCGGCGCTGGATGCGCTGGAGGCCGCGGGTTGGCTATTGGGTGTGGCCACCGGAAAGTCAGATCGGGGGCTTGATTTGTGCTTGCGCCATCATGGCCTGAGGGATCGATTTGTCACCCTGCAAACGGCGGATCGTCACCCGTCAAAACCTCACCCGTCCATGGCCCATGAGGCGATGACAGAGGCAGGGGCCGCCCCCCACACATGCATCATGATTGGCGATACCAGCTTTGACATGGCGATGGGCCGGGCCGCGGGCGCACGGTCGCTCGGCGTGGACTGGGGCTATCATGATGCAGACGATCTGTGGGCGGCAGGCGCCTTTCATATTGCCAGCCACCCAGACCAAATCATCGAGGCCGTCCAATGACCGATCCAGAAGATGTCGCGCGCCAACGCTTCATGCTGCTCAACCTTGTGCGCTTTGGCGCGGTTGCGCTCGTCTTTGCGGGCATTGCCAATCTTGCCGGAAAATTGCTGCCAGAGCTTATGCCTTGGTTTGGCTATCTGCTCTTCTTCGCAGGCATTGGCGGATTTTATCGGCTACCCATCCACCTGAAACGGCGCTGGCGGGATAAGGCGGAATGAAGCGCTTTTACAAACAAGTGACGGTCACAGACGACTACGGCCTTTTGCTCGATGGGCGGCCTGTGCGCACGCCTGCGCGCGCCTTGTTAATCCTGCCCAATGCGCGTCTGGCCAGCCAAGTGGCAGCGGAATGGGCCAATCAGGGCGAGGAGATTCTGCCCCAGACCATGCCGCTCACGGGCCTTGCCAATGCCGCGATTGACCGTGTCGCGCCAGAGCATGGGGCCTTTGCCGCTGGGATGGCCGCTTATGGGGAAACGGAATTGCTCTGCTATCGCGCAGATAGTCCGCCAGAGCTGATCGCACGGCAGGCCGAGCGTTGGGACCCGCTGCTCGATTGGGCGCGCAGCCGCTATGGTGTTGACTTCACTCTGGTGGAAGGCGTCATGCATCGGCCCCAGCCGATGGCGACGGTTCTGCGGCTCGGCGCTGCCGTGGCCGCAGCGTCTGCCGATCAACTCGCCGCCCTGTCCCCCATCGTCACGATCAGCGGATCTCTGGTGATTAGTCTCGCCCTATTGGAAGAGGCGGTCTTACCCGGCGATGCCTTTGACCTCGCTCATTTAGATGAGCTTTGGCAGGCCGAGCTTTGGGGCGAAGATGATTGGGCGCTGGACGCCCGCGATGCGCGGCGGCGGGATTTTCTCGCCGCCTGCCATTTTCTGGAATTGCTGCGCGCTTAATCCTTGGCGGATTTGGCCAAGCTGCGGACAAAGCCGATCAGCCCGGTTTGGCGGCTGCGCTTGAGCCGTTCGGCATCCAGGATCGCCTTCACATGGGTGAAGCATTGGTCCACATCATCATTGACGAGGACATAATCATAGCCATCCCAATGGCTGATCTCGCTATTGGCGCGGGCCATACGGCCTGAAATTACCGCTTCACTATCTGTGCCACGGGCGCGCAAGCGGCGCTCCAGCTCATCGAGCGAGGGCGGGAAGATGAAGACGCGCACAACATCGCCACCAGCCTGTTGGTAGAGCTGTTGTGCGCCCTGCCAATCAATATCGAACAAGACATCGCGTCCTTCGGACAAGGCTTTTTCCACCGGCGCGCGCGGCGTGCCATAGCGGTTGTCAAAGACATGGGCCCATTCCAGAAATTCATTGTCCGCCACCATCTGGCGAAAGCCATCGAGGCTGACGAAATGATAATCCTTGCCATCCACCTCGCCGGGGCGGGGCGGGCGCGTGGTTGCCGAGACCGACATTTCCAGCCCCGGATCAGACGCCAGAAGCTTGCGCGAAATGGTCGACTTTCCAGCGCCTGAAGGCGAGGAGACAATGAATAATATGCCGCGGCGCTTAAACTTATGCGGGTCTTTGGGGTCGGTTTGGGCCATGGCCGCTCTTGCAACGGTCCGACGCGAAGGTCAATCGTTCGACAGCATCGCCTCTGGCCGAACCAGTCGATCAAATGTGGCGGCGTCGACCAGCCCAAGCGCCAAAGCCGCTGCGCGCAGGCTGCTGCCCGTTTCGTGCGCATGCTTGGCGATTTGGGCTGCCTTGTCATAGCCAATTTCGGGCGCAAGCGCGGTGACCAGCATGAGGGAGCGATCCAGAAGGTCCGCAATGCGCGCGCGATCGGGCTCCAGCCCGGCAATGCAATAGGTGGTAAAGCTGGTCATGCCCGTTGTCAGCAGATCAAGGGACCGCATTATGTTCGCGCCAATCATGGGCTTGAACACATTTAGCTCCAAATGCCCCTGAAGCCCGCCAATGGTCACGGCCTGATGATTGCCCATGACTTGGGCGGCCACCATGGTCAGCATTTCGCATTGGGTTGGGTTGACCTTGCCCGGCATGATGGAACTGCCCGGTTCATTTTCCGGCAGGCGTAGCTCGCCAAGCCCCGCGCGCGGGCCGGACCCTAAGAGGCGAATATCATTGGCAATCTTGGTGAGCGCGACCGACAAAGTGCTGAGTGTGGCAGACAGATGCACCAGCGGCTCTTGCCCGGCCAGCGCCTCAAAGCGGTTTTGGGCAGGCGCAAAGGGCTGACCCGTGATCTGCGCAATCTGAGCGCACATGGCCTGTGCAAAGCCCGGCGGGGCATTGAGGCCCGTGCCTACTGCTGTGCCGCCAATGGCCAGCCGATCCGTCCCGGCAATCATGGCTGGTTCAATCCGTTTTGCGCAGCGGTAGAGCTGATGGGCATAGCCCGAAAATTCCTGACCCAGCGTCAGCGGCGTTGCATCTTGCAAATGGGTGCGGCCGATTTTGATAATATCGGCCCAGTCCCGCGCCTTCGCCTCAAGCGCTGCTTGAAGCTGGCTGAGCGCCGGAAGCAGGCGATGTCGCACGGCGGTTGACGCCGCAATATGCAGCGCGGTTGGAAAGGCATCGTTCGAAGATTGGCCTTTATTGACATGATCATTGGGGTGGACAGGGCCTGTCCCGCCGCGCTTGCCCGTCAGCAATTCATTGGCGCGCCCGGCAATGACTTCATTGACGTTCATATTGGTCTGGGTGCCGGATCCCGTTTGCCAGATCACCAAGGGGAATTGATCCGCCAACTCCCCGCGCAGAATTTCATGGGCGGCCTGTTCCATCGCGTCGGCAAGTTGGGCGGGCAGGCCATGCGCCCGATTGACGCGGGCGGCGGCGAGTTTGACGATGGTCAGCGCGCGGACAATCTCCATCGGCATTCGCTCAGTCGCGCCAAAGGGGAAATGCTCGAGACTGCGCTGGGTTTGTGCGCCCCAATAGGCCGTTGCAGGAACGCTAATCGGCCCAAAGCTATCGCTTTCGACCCGCGTCTCGCTCATTTCTTGCGGCCGAAATCCACCGTGACGACGTTGGATCCATCCTCAATCGGGGCGGCTCTCGGCCCGTCATTTTCGGCGACGCCATGCGCTGGGGCCTCGTCATCATCGGGCACTTGAAAATGCAGGGCGAATTCAACCGCTGGATCTACAAAGGCGGTGATCGCGGCAAAAGGAATGCTGAGCTTGGTCGGCACTTGGCTGAAGGTCAGGCCGACTTCAAAGCCCTGATCATCCACGACCAAATCCCAAAATTTATTCTGGAGAACAACGGTCATCTCATCGGGGAAGCGCTGCCGCAGATGATCGGGGATCGCAACGCCCGGTGCCTGTGTTTTGAAGGTGATGTAAAAATGATGCCCGCCCGGCAAATCCAAATTGGATTGGATGCCACTCAACACCCGGCCCACCACGGCGCGCAGCGCCTCTTGGACGATATCATCATAGGGAATCAGGCTGTCGGGCATGTCATCGGTCATAATGATCTAACGTTGGACGTTTGGGCATGCGGGGTCAAGCGGTTGCACGCGCGGCGAAGGGCGTTATAGGCCTTGGCCCATGCGAACCGCCACGATTCAGCGCAGCACAAGTGAGACCAAGATCGAGGTCGAGGTCAATCTTGATGGAACCGGCCTTTATGAGGTCTCCACCGGCATCGGGTTTCTCGACCATATGCTGGAGCAATTGTCGCGCCATTCGCTGATGGATTTGAAGGTGACGACGGTCGGCGACTTGCATGTCGATCAGCACCACACAACCGAAGATACCGGCATTGCCATTGGCGAAGCCGTGTTGAAGGCGCTGGGCGATAAAAAGGGCATTACCCGATATGGCCATGCCTATGCGCCGATGGATGAAACGCTGACGCGCTGCGCGCTCGATATTTCGGGGCGGCCCTGGCTTGTCTTCAAGGCAGAATTTGGCACCCCGCGTCTGGGCGAATGGGATACAGAGCTGATCGAACATTGGTTCCACAGCTTTGCCCAAGCGGCGGGAATCACCCTTCATATTGAAAATCTCTATGGTGCCAATAATCACCATATTGTTGAAAGCTGCTTCAAGGCTTTGGCGCGCGCGCTGCGCGTGGCGATGGAAATTGATGGCCGAAAGGCAGATGCCATCCCCTCGACCAAGGGGCGGCTGTGACCCTTGCCCTCATCGATTATGGTGCGGGCAATCTCCAATCGGTGAGGAATGCGCTGCGGGCAGCGGGCGCAGACGCGGTGGACGTCACCGCTGATCCGGCTCGCGTGCTGGCGGCAGACCGGATTGTCCTGCCCGGCGTTGGGGCCTTTGCCCATTGCATGGGCGCCCTGTCGTCCATTCCCGGCATGATTGAGGCGCTGAATGAGGTGACGTGCAAAAAGGCCCGCCCCTTTTTGGGCATTTGCGTTGGCATGCAGTTGATGGCCGAAGCGGGTGAAGAACATGGCCGCCATACAGGGCTGGGCTGGATCAAGGGCAGTGTCCGCCAGATCACGCCTTCTGATCCAGCGATCAAAGTGCCGCATATGGGCTGGAACGATGTGGTGCCAGTGGCTGACCATCCGTTGATCCTGCCGGGGGAGGCCTATTTTTTGCACAGTTTTGCCTTTTCCGGCGATCATGTGCTGGCCCACACCCATCACGGTGCGCCCTTGGTGGCGGCGATTGGCCGCGACAATTTGGCCGGCGTGCAATTCCACCCGGAAAAAAGCCAGCACTATGGCATCGCCCTTCTCTCCCGCTTTTTGGAGTGGCATCCGTGAGCCTGATCATCTTTCCAGCCATTGACTTGAAAGGCGGCCACGTCGTCCGTCTGGCGCAGGGCGATATGGATCGGGCGACGGTCTATGGCGATGATCCTGCGGCACAGGCGCAACGCTTTGCCGATGCAGGCGCTGATCATCTGCATGTGGTTGATCTGGATGGCAGCTTTGCGGGCCATGCTGTCAATGCTGGGGCGGTCGAATCGGTGGTGCGCGCCTTTCCCGGCCGGGTGCAGCTGGGCGGGGGCATTCGCAACCGCTCGTCGGTTGATCATTGGCTGGCGCTGGGCATTGCCCGCATCGTCATTGGCACAGCAGCGCTCAAAGACCCTGAATTTGTCAAAGGCGCGGCGCGCGCCTGCCCGGGCCAGATTGTTGTGGCGGTCGATGCGCGCGATGGCTTTGTCGCAACCGATGGCTGGGCCGAAACCTCTGACATGCCCGTTGTTGATCTGGCCCGCCGCTTTGAGGATGCCGGCGTTGCCGCCCTGCTCTTTACCGATGTGGGGCGCGATGGCCTTTTGAAAGGCTGCAATGTGGAGGCCACAATTGCCCTTGCCCGCGCGACGGACATTCCTGTGATCGCCTCTGGCGGGGTCGCCGACATTGGGGATATTCATGCCCTTACCCCGCATGTGGGGGATGGGATTGAGGGCGTGATTACGGGCCGTGCGCTTTATGATGGGCGGCTTGACCTTGCTGATGCACTGAGGGTTGCGGCGGCATGACTGTGCGCATTCGCGTTATCCCCTGTCTCGATGTCGCCAATGGGCGTGTCGTGAAGGGCGTGAATTTTGTCGATTTGATCGACGCGGGCGATCCGGTGGAGGCCGCACGCGCCTATGACGCGGCGGGGGCTGATGAGCTGTGCTTCTTGGACATCACTGCAAGTCATGAAGGGCGCGACACGATCCTCGACGTAGTCGCGCGCACAGCAGAAGTGTGCTTCATGCCGCTGACCGTGGGTGGCGGCGTGCGCACTGCGGACGATGCCCGGGCATTGTTGCTGGCGGGGGCCGATAAGGTCGCGGTCAACAGTGCAGCGGTCACGCGGCCAGAGCTTGTTGCCGATATTGCCGATCGCTTTGGCAGCCAATGTGTGGTCGCTAGTGTTGATGCCCGCTGGTCGGGCGATCATTGGGAAGTCTTCACCCATGGCGGACGGCAGGCAACGGGCCTAGATGCCATTGCCCATGCGCGGCACTTGGCCGATTTGGGGGCGGGCGAACTCTTGGTCACCTCGATGGATCGGGATGGCACGCGCGATGGCTATGATCTGGATTTGATCCGCAACATTGCCGATGCCGTGCGCGTGCCTGTCATTGCCTCTGGCGGGGTTGGGACGCTCGATCATTTGGTAGAGGGCGTCACCAAGGGCCATGCCAGCGCCGTGCTTGCGGCATCGATCTTTCATTTTGGGGAGGCGACGCTGGGCGATGCGCATCGCGCATTGGCGTCCGCAGGGCTGCCCGTTCGTCACCCGGTGGCTTGACGCGCCGCACCGCCTGCGCGCACATGGCATTTATGTCTGACACCCTGACCCGCTTGGAAGCCATTATCCACGCCCGCCGTGCGGCCGATCCAACCTCCTCCTATGTCGCCAAACTTGCGGCACGCGGTCGCGGCAAAATCGCTCAGAAATTGGGGGAAGAGGCAACAGAAACGGTGATTGCCGCCCTCACCGAAGATAAGACAGCGCTCACCAAAGAAGCCGCCGATCTTGTCTTTCACCTGCTCATGCTGCTCGCGGATTGCGATGTGTCGATTGGGGCGGTGCTGGCGGAATTAGAGGCGCGCGATGGCGTGTCGGGCCTTGTTGAAAAAGCTGCACGGACGGAGTGACCATGCCCATTGATGCGCTTGCCCCTTATGATGATCAGAACATCTTTGCGAAAATCCTGCGGGGGGAAATTCCCAACCGCACGGTTTATGAAGATGATTGGGCGCTGGCCTTTCACGACATCAACCCGCAGGCCCCCATCCATGTGCTCGTCATTCCCAAAGGCGCTTATGTGAGCTGGGATGATTTTACGGCCAAGGCCAGTGAGACCGAAATTGCGGGCTTCATCCGCGCGGTCGGCCATGTGGCGCGCGAATTGGGCCTTCCTGCACCCGGATATCGGCTGCTCGCCAATATTGGCGGCCATGGCCATCAGGAGGTTCCCCACCTCCACATCCATATTTTCGGGGGAAAACAGATGGGTGCAATGCTGCCACGCTGATATTTTGTTGCGTGATCTGCATTAACGCTTAGGTTGCCGACCCAAAGCAGATATCTTTGGGAGAAGTTCATGTTGTTTGGACGCGTGAAACCGCTTGATGCGATTCTAGCGACGGCGGAGAAAAAATCGCTGACGCGAACGCTGGGCGCGTTGCAGCTCACCATGCTGGGCATTGGGGCCATTATTGGCACTGGCATTTTTGTTCTAACAGCGGCGGCGGCAGATAAAGCTGGCCCTGCCATGATGATCTCCTTTGTCATCGCCGCCATTGTCTGCGGCTTGGCCGCGCTGTGCTATTCCGAATTGGCGGCCATGGTGCCCGTATCTGGGTCGGCCTATACCTATAGCTATGCGACTTTTGGGGAAATCGTCGCTTGGATCGTGGGGTGGGCGCTGGTGCTGGAATATGCGATTGCTGCATCTGCCGTGTCGGTCGGCTGGTCTGGCTATATGGTCAGTTTGGTTGAGGAGGTCTTCAAAACAGACATCCCCAACACCTTTGTGAAGGGTCCGTTTGATCCTGTTGCCGTGGGTGAAACCGCAGGGCTGATCAATGTGCCCGCCATGTTGATTGGCCTTGTCTGTATGGCGTTGCTGATCGTCGGGACGAAGGAAAGCGCGCGTTTCAACGCGGTTCTGGTTGCGATTAAGGTGTCGGCGTTGGCGCTGTTTCTGGTTCTCGCGCTGCCGGCTGTGACCAGCGACAATTTTGCGCCCTTCATGCCCAATGGTTTTTTTGCCAATGAAGTCCTTGATCCAATCACCAACAATATGGTGACAGTGGGCGTGTCGGCGGCTGCGGCGTCTATTTTCTTTGCCTATGTCGGCTTTGATGCGGTCTCCACCGCGGCGGAAGAAACAATCAACCCGCAGCGCAATATTCCAATCGGCCTCATCGGCAGCTTGGGCATCTGCACCGTCATTTATTTGTTGGTCGCAGCAGGTGCAATTGGCACCATCGGCGCGCAGCCGGGCGGTGCTCTTGCGCAATCGGATGATGCTTTGGCCTTTGTCTTGCGTGAAATCGGCCATGGCTGGGCCGGGGATCTCGTCGCTGTGGCCGCTGGATTGGCGCTGCCGTCCGTCATTTTGATGATGATGTTCGGGCAAACCCGCATCTTCTTCGTCATGGCGCGCGATGGGCTTTTGCCGGATGTCTTTTCGCGCCTGCATCCGCGCTATGGCACACCGCATGTCGTTACCATGTGCACGGGTCTTTTCGTTGCTGTGTTCGCGGCCTTGTTTCCAGTGGGCAAGCTGGCGGATATTTCCAACTCAGGCACGCTGTTTGCCTTTTTCACAGTGGCGCTTGGTGTCATGATCTTGCGCCGTACAGACCCCACACGGCACCGCCCGTTCCGCACGCCGCTTGTTTGGCTTGTATGTCCGCTAGCGGCGGCCGGGTGCGTGTTCCTGTTCTTCCAACTGTCGGGATATACGGAATTGATGTTCCTTGGCTGGGCGCTCATCGGGCTGGTGGTCTATTTCCTCTATAGCCGGTCGCGCAGCCATGTTGGCCGGGGCCTAAATGAGGCGCACAAAGCCGACTAAGGATGTGCTGCACACCATATGAAAAGGGGAGGCAAAAGCCTCCCCTTTTTTTATCCTGCAAAAGAGATTGGTGTTAGCCGAGGCGCGCGGCAACAAGCGCCCGCAAATCGGCCTCTGGACGGGGGCCATAATGGGAAATAACTTCCGCTGCGCAAATCGCGCCCATGGTGAGGCAGTCCGCAAGCGCGCGCCCTTCGGCGCGCCCGGTTAAAAAGCCTGCGGCAAAGAGATCGCCCGCCCCGGTTGTATCGACCACCTTGTCGACGGGTTCGGCTGGCACATCGGCCCGTTCACCGCCGGATATCGCCAGCGCGCCCAATTCACTGCGGGTGACGACCAGCGTGTCCACCAGCGGGGCGGCAGCGGCCACGGCGGCTTCCAAATCATCATTGCCCATCAGCGTGCGGATTTCCCCATCATTGGCAAAGAGAATGTCGATCTTCCCTTCGGCCAGAAGCGCGCGGAAATCATCTCCATGCCGATCAATCACGAAATTGTCAGACAAGGTAAACGCGACTTTGCGGCCCGCGCCACGCGCTATGGCAATGGCTTCCCGCATGGCGGCGCGCGGCTCTTCAGGATCCCACAAATAGCCTTCAAGATAGAGAATGCTGGCTTGCTCGATCATGCCCCGGTCGAGCGCCTGGGCGGGCAGATATTGGGAGGCCCCCAGAAAGGTGTTCATCGTGCGCTGGCCATCGGGCGTGACAAAGATCAGGCATTGGGCCGTGGGCGGCTCTTCGCCGCGCATGGGCGTGGAAAAGGCGACGCCAAGCGCGCGAATGTCATGCGAAAAGACTTTGCCGAACTGATCATCGGCAACCTGCCCGATAAAGCCACAGCGGCGGCCAAGGGCGGCCATGCCCGCAATGGTGTTTGCCGCAGACCCGCCGCTGACTTCGTGGGCGGCACCCATTTTCGCGTAGAGTGCGTCGGCGCGCGGGGCGTCGACCAATTGCATCCCACCCTTGGTTAGGCCTTCGGCGACGATCAGATCGTCCTGGGCGGCGGCGATAATATCAACAATGGCATTGCCGACGGCAACAACATCCAGCTGGGCATTGGTCACGAAAAATCCCCCGATGACAAGAATGAGCCGCGCGCTATCGGCTCTGCGCCTTGCTTGCAACCTCTATGTCGCCCATCAGCAGGCGAACAAAGGGCTATCCTCTGGGGGAGAGCAGGACTAACGAACGGGCATGAGCACGGAGCGACAGGGCTGGGTCGCGGTGATTTTTGCCGCGCAACGCACAAGCGAAGATGAGGTCGGCTATCAAAAGGCCGCAGCTGATATGGTGGCGCTGGCCGAGCGTCAGCCCGGCTTTCAGGGGCTTCAGTCCACGCGGGGGGCGGATGGTTTTGGCATCACGATCAGCTATTGGGCCGATGAAGCGGCGGCCAAGGCCTGGCGCGATCACCCCGATCATGCTGCCATTCGCGATCTTGGCCGTGCCCGCTGGTATCACCATTACACAGTTGATATTGCGACACTAAACCGCAGCTATGATTGGACGCGCAATGGTTGATCTGAAGGCCAATAAGCGGGATTTTACGCTGCTATTTCTGGTCATGTTGATCACGGGCGCCGGCAATACGGCGCTGCAATCGGTTCTGCCGACCTTGGGGCGGACAATAGGGGTTGCCGATAGCGTGATTGCGGCTGCCTTTTCTGTGTCGGCGGCCATTTGGGTGTTCACGGCACCCCGCTGGGCCCGCCGTTCGGATAAGGACGGGCGACGCGAAATGGTCATGCTCGGCCTTGCGGGCTTTATCTCGTCGGTTGGGTTGTGCGGCATTGTTCTGTCGCTCGGCCTGCATGGCATATTGGGTCCGTTGGTGACGATGCTCGCCTTTATTGCCGCGCGCATGCTCTACGGCTTTTTCGGTGCGGCAGCCCCGCCAGCCGCACAGGCCATGGTCGCGCTTAGAACATCGCGCAAGGAACGGACAAAGGCGTTGACCATGCTCGGCTCCGCCTTTGGCCTGGGCACGATTTTGGGCCCCGCTGCCGCCCCTTGGCTGGTGGGCCTTCCCGTTGTCGGATTGGCCGGACCCGCCTTTGTTTTTGCAGCCTTTGGCAGCGTCGTTTTGTTTTTCGTCTGGCGCTATTTGCGCGACGACACCCCGTCGGATGCGGGGCGTGGGGCGGCGGTCAGCTACCCGTCCATCGGCGGCGCGCCAACCGGCGGCAGCGTGACTGCGGCAACATCCCCCCAAGCCAAGCCCTTGGCGCTTCGAGACCCGCGCATTTGGCCTTGGATGCTGTTGGGCCTGATCATGGGCCATGCGCAAGCGATGACCGGGCAGGCCGTCGGCTTTTTGGTGATTGATCGGCTGCACCTGCCTCTGGCCCATTCTCAAGAGGCAATAGGCATTGTTCTCATGATCGGGGCGGCGGCTGCCTTGCTGGTGCAATGGGGGTTGATCCCGCTCTTTAATCTTGAGCCACGGGTGATGATGGTGATTGGGCTGGTTATTTCCGCGCTTGGCTGTGCCACGACCGGGGTGGCAGATAGCCTTTATGGCATTGCCACGGCCTATGCGCTTGCCTGTATTGGCTTTGGGTTTAGCAGGCCCGCCTTTACCGCCGGGGCCTCTCTGGCCGTTGATCGAAAACTGCAAGGCTCCGTCGCCGGGCAGGTAACCTCGGTTAATGGCGCATCCTTTGTTCTTGGGCCCTCTATTGGCGTTGGGTTGTATGAACTCTGGGGCGCGCTGCCCTATTTCCTGTCTGCGGCCATTCTTGCGCTGCTCATTCCCTATGTTCTTGTTCGGATAAAGCCGAGCGAGTCGGCAACAGCCGCCTCTGCAGAACAGTAAAACCATATTTATTGTGCAGGTGCGAAATCGCGCTGGTGAGCTGGATGACCTGAACGCCCCAGCACAAAACGAAAAAAAGGCCAGCCCCGAGGGACTGGCCTATAAAAGTTTGTATAGGAGAGGATGCCTGAAAGGCAGGATCTGAATGCACCGCAGCAGATTTTTGTGCAAGTGCGAAATGAAAAATCATGATTGCAATTTTTGCAACTGCACTCTAACCGTCCTGCATGCGTCGCCTCCCGTCCCTTGCTGCCATTGAAGCCTTTGTTCAGGTTGCGCGTCTTGGGTCGATCAAGGCGGCCGCGGAGGAGTTGTCCCTCTCCTCCCCCGCGCTCAGTCGGCGAATCCAGACTCTCGAAGCCTTTGTCGGCCGCCCGCTGTTTGATCGGGGCCACCAATCCATCCGCCTCAATGAGAGCGGGGAGGAGTTGATGGCGCTGGTTGTGGACCCGATTGGGGCATTGGGGGACGCGATTGAGACGATGACCTCACGCGATCATGTGATGCGCCTGCGCTTGGGCGTGCCGAGCTTATTCGCGTCGCAACGATTGATCCCGCATATTCCCGAATTGCGCAAAACCCACCCGACATTGCACATTGATCTGGATACGGCGGCGCATTCTCTCACCCGTTTGGGCGATGGGCTGGACTGCGCCATTGCGCTCGCTGGGTCGCTTGATCCCGCCCTTTATGGCGTGCGCATTTATCGGGACAATATCTACACCGTTGGCGCGCGGCGACTGGTGCAGGGGCCGCACGCCATCACCCGACCAGAACAGGTTGGGGAAATGACGGTGATGATCCACCGGGAGTTGGAAGATACGTTCAGCGCCTGGCGCGACGCGGTTGGGCTGCCCAATTTAGAACCGGCGGCCATTGACTATTATGATTCGGGCCAGCTGATGCTGGAGGCGGCAGCGCAAGGCCTTGGCATCGCCTTTTTGCACCAGAATCTCTTGTCAGATTATGGGGATGAGCGGCTGGTGCGGATGTTTGCGGATGTCGAGGTGCGCAGCCCCTATAGCTATTGGTTCGCCTGTCGGCCGCGCGCTTTGGATCTCCAGCCAGTGCGGTTGTTCCGCGACTGGCTGGTGACCCTCTATCAGACAGATTGAGCGGCGGTCTCAGGCAACCGTCGCCTTGATGATCTTGCCGGGCGTGGCGGGCGGTTCACCCTTAGGCAGCGCATCGACATGTTCCATGCCCGACGTCACCTGACCCCAGACGGTATATTGCCCGTCTAGGAAGTTGGCGTCCTGAAAGCAGATGAAGAACTGGCTGTTGGCGCTGTTCGGGTTCATCGCCCGCGCCATAGAGCATGTGCCGCGCACATGCGGCGCGTCGTTAAATTCCGCCTTCAGATCGGGCTTGTCAGATCCGCCCATGCCGGTGCCGGTCGGGTCGCCGCCCTGCGCCATGAAGCCGCTGATGACGCGGTGAAAGACAACGCCATCGTAAAAGCCTTCCTGCGCCAATTCTGAAATGCGCGCGACATGGCCGGGCGCAAGATCGGGGCGGAGCTGAATGACAACATCCCCGGTCTCCAGCGTAAAGGTCAAGGTATCGGCCATGTCTTTAAGTCCTTCTTATCATCGTAAAAAAGGCCCCTTAAGCGGCTTGGGCAAGGGACGCCAGCCCATATTGCGCCGCCAAGAGAGCATAGCTGCGGCGGCGCGCCGCATGATCGGGCATGATGTTGACCAGCATCATTTCATCCGCGCCATAATGGGCCGCGACCGCGTCAATTTCCGCCTCCACCTCCTGCGGGTTCCCAATGATGGAGCGCCGATTGGGGTGCGGCCCATCATGATCCACGGCCCAACGCGCGGCTTTTTCGACCGATGGCACGGGGATTAACTCGCCTCGGATTAGATGATGGAACATCATGCGGGCGGGCAGGGCGAGCTGTGTCGCCTCTTCCCGCGTTGGGGCCGCAATCGCCCAGCTGGCGACCATCACATAGGGCTTGTCGAGCCAGCGCGAGGGTTGGAAATTGCGCCGATAGAGATCGGCCTGCGCCAGCCCTTGCGAGTTGATGAAATCCGCAACGCAATACGGCAGGCCCGCTTCTGCGGCCCAAGTCGCGCTGTCTGTCGAGGAACCGAGCAGCCAAGGCTCAATCGCGCCACCGCCCGCGGGCAGCGTGTCTTTCAATGGCGCAAAGGGATGATCACCGGGAAGGCCATCGCCCAGATAGGCCAGCACTTCGGCCAAATTGCTTGGGAAATCATCCATTGGCATTCGGCGGGACCGATCGCGCTGCAAGGCATAGGCTGTCCGCTGATCCGATCCGGGCGCACGGCCCAGACCCAGATCAATCCGCCCCGGCGCAAGGGCGGCCAGCATCTTGAAGGTCTCGGCCACTTTGAACGGCGAATAATGGGGCAGCATGATCCCGCCAGAGCCGATGCGGATGCGCTGTGTGGCGAGCGCAACCGGGCCGATCAGCGCCTCCGGCGCACAGCCCGCAAGGCCGGGCGACGCATGATGCTCCGCCAACCAATAGCGATGATAGCCGAGCCTATCGCACGTCCGGGCAAGGTCGAGTGTGTTGGCAAGCGCGTCTGCTGCCGTCATCCCCTCTTCAATCGGGGATTGGTCAAGAACCGAGAGGCGATAATCGCGTGTCATACCTGAAGTTTAGCGCGATTATTGCGGGATGAAAGCCAAAGCTTGTCAATCCACGCGCCGGGGCGTAACCACGCCGTGATCAAGGACTGCCGGATTGGAGGGACGATGAGCGAGACCGACATCACCCGCACCGCCGAACCGGCTGTGGCAACGCAGCTTGACGAAGATGATCACCTCAAGCGCGAATTCATCCGAGACGTTCTCTCTGCCGTTTATATGGGCGATGATAGCGGCGCGCGGACGCTGGTCGCGCCCTTGCACCCGGCAGATATTGCCGATCTCATCGAACAGACGCCGGGCGATGCACGGCATGACCTTGTCCGGGCGCTGTCTGACCTGATTGATGCCGATGTTATTGCTGAGCTGAATGATTATGTCCGCGAAGACCTGATCGACAGTCTGGCCCCCGAACAGGTGGCCGATATTGCCGCCGAACTCGATACCGACGATGCTGTCGCCATTATTGAGGATATGGAGGAGGATGATCAGCGCGCCGTTCTCCGCGCGCTGGCCCCCGATGACCGCGCCGCCATTGAAGAGGCGCTGTCCTATCCAGAGGAATCCGCCGGCCGCTTGATGCAGCGGGAGCTGATCGCGGTGCCTGAACATTGGTCGGTCGGCCAAGTGATTGATTATCTGTGCGAAAATCAGGATTTGACGACCGATTTCTGGGAAGTCTTTGTCGTTGATCCCCAGCATCATCCGGTCGGCACCTGCCATTTAAGCTGGGTGCTTCGCACGCCGCGCAACGTGCGCATGACCGATGTGATGAAGCGCGAACAGACCCTCATCCCGGTCGATATGGATCAGGAAGAAGTGGCCCTGCGCTTTCAGAAATACGGCCTGATTTCCGCCGCTGTCATCGACCCATCCGGTCGGCTGGTCGGGATGATCACGGTTGATGACGTGGTCCATATCATTCAGGAAGAGGCGAGCGAGGATATCCTCAAACTCTCTGGCGCGGGTGAGGGCGATATCAACGAGCCGATCCTGATGACGGTGCGCACGCGCCTCACTTGGTTGGTCGTCAATTTGGGCACAGCCATCATTGCTGCCAGCGTGGTTGGCATGTTTCAGGGCGAGATCGCCAAATTCGCGCTGCTGGCGGTTCTGATGCCCATTGTCTCTGGCATGGGCGGCAATGCGGGGACGCAAACCTTGGCGGTGGTGGTGCGCGCCATTGCCACCAATGAGCTCACCAGTTCCAACACGATGCGGATGATTGGTCGGGAATTGCGCATTGCCCTGGCCAATGGGCTTGCGCTGGGTCTGTTGATCGGAACGGCTGTTGGTTTGGCCTTCGACAATCCCACTTTGGGCATGGTGATGGGGGCGGCCATGATCATCAATAATCTGGTCGCCGGCCTGTCGGGCATTCTGGTGCCCGTGACGCTGGATCGGCTGAATGTCGATCCCGCCGTCTCCTCCGCTGTATTCGTGACCATGATGACCGATGTGATGGGCTTTTTCAGCTTTTTGGGGCTTGCTGCCATTATCGGTCTGGCGGGCTAATGCCGCTGCACCTGACCAAGGTCGCCTTTGGCGCGACAGGCATGCCCGATCTTATCCAGCGCGTCGAGGCGCGGGCGCAGGCCGGTGAGGTGCGCATGACCACGCGCTATTTGCCCAAACACCATGCCGAGATTGAGGGCGCAGGGTCGCTCTATTGGATTGTCCGGCATCAGTTGATTGCGCGCGCGCGGATTATCCGATTTGATCCAACCCCCGATGGCCGGATAGATATTGTGCTGGAGGCCCGCGTCATTCCGGTGCGCCCCGCCCCGCGCCGCGCGCATCAGGGCTGGCGCTATCTGGAAGATGCGGACGCGCCGGAGGATCTGGGCGGGCTTATGTCGCCAGAGGAGGCTATACTGCCCCCAGCTCTACTCAGCGATTTGGCAGAGCTGGGGCTGATTTAGCGCTGCCTATTCTGCCTGCCCGCCGCAGTGGACAGAGCCAACCCCAGTCTTGTGGATGGCGCAGACCGCACCGCCGATCACCTCAATATCGCCAACGCCGGACAGGCTGCCCTCAGCGCGGTCACTGACGCGCGCCTGAAGATCTCCAACTCCAGAGAGGCTCAGCGCGGCCGTCTTCACGGGAAGGTCGCGCACATCGACATCGCCAGAGCCAGAGAGGCGCGCCTTCAGGGCCTGTGCAACGCCTGCGATGCGGACATCGCCCGAACCCGAGAGCGACATGCTCACAGACTGAGCTTGCAACCCCGTGACACGCAAATCGCCAGCACCCGACAAGCTCCCCGAAAATGCGCCCGGTGTTTGCGCATTCTCAACACGCAAGTCCCCGGCTCCAGAAAGCGCGGCCCCGCTGATCTCGGGCATGGTCACATCGATTCGAACCTTCCCCTCTTTGGATCCACGCGCCCAATCCCCGCGATCGGACTTGCGGCTGACCTTCAAGTCGCCATTTTCGACACGGATATCCAGTCGGTCGAGCGCCTGAGCCGGTCCCGTTGCGCGGACAGAGAAAGACTGGCCCACTGTAACATGCACATCATCTGGGCCCATCAGGGAGACACTCTGAAACCCATTTAGGGCCATGGGCAACGTCTTGTTCTGCTCTGCCTGACTGGCGGGCGA
Organism: Pseudomonadota bacterium; assembly: GCA_041174825.1. GTDB lineage: Bacteria > Pseudomonadota > Alphaproteobacteria > Sphingomonadales > Sphingomonadaceae > Aquisediminimonas. The sequence goes on from JBEDGC010000012.1 coordinate 28,979, forward strand.
TAGGCAGGCAGACAGCAGAAAAGCCGGAAAAAGGACAGTCAAACGCATACACGACTCCTTTGGTGTGTTGCTCAAATAATACACAGATTCGAACTTGCCGCAAATGAAAAGGGCGACCCTTGGGCCGCCCTTTTCATCCAGGATTGTCCACACAATTAGGCGTCTTCATTCGCCTTTTGATATTGCGGCGCTGCTTTTTTCAGAATCTCGATGATTTTGGCGGCGGCCGCCTTTTCATCGGTCTGTTCCATGGCGGCGAGTTCCCGGGCCAGACGGCTGGTGGCGCCTTCAAAAATCTGCCGCTCCGAATAGCTTTGTTCTGGCGCTTCTTCCGGACGGAAGAGATCGCGCACAACTTCGGCAATGGACACAAGGTCACCCGAATTGATCTTGGCTTCATATTCTTGTGCGCGGCGCGACCACATGGTGCGCTTCACCTTGGGTTTGCCCTTCAGCGTGGTCAGCGCTTCGCCCATTTGCTTGTCGGATGACAGCTTACGCATGCCAACGCTTTCCGCCTTATTGGTCGGAACGCGCAGCGTCATTTTTTCCTTTTCAAAGCGCAGAACATAAAGCTCAAGCTTCATGCCAGCAATTTCAGAGCTTTGCAGCTCAATCACACGGCCAACGCCGTGCTTAGGATAAACGACATAATCGCCGACGACGAAATCAAGCGCGTTGGAAGACATATTATGCGACCTTTCTAATCAAGTCGTCCGCCCATTCCCAAATGCGCCCTAAGGATCGCTGCTGCGACGCCGGGCGCGGAAAAAAGGGGGCGGGACACTCCATGCGGCGCGGTAAACCCCGCTTTCGCTGTTAAGTATAACAGAGTCGCAGCAAAATTACCAGCGCCTCGCACATTTTGGGCGCGCGTCGACGCGTGCAGACCGCGCCGCGCTCATCTCAGCCTTTGGGTGTAACTGCTGGCGATGCAACAAGTTCCGGCGCAGGGGCCGCTTGCCGGGGCGCGGCAAATGCCGCCAGAACAGGCGCATCCCGCCCATAAAGATCGGGAAAAGTCTGCAAGGCTGTTCCGCCTGCAGTCGCGACCGTGAAATAGGCGATGTGCACGGGGATTGTGTCCTTAAACGGGGCCTTGGCCGTGTCGCCCGCTCGGATCAGTTGCACCAGATTATCGGCAATACGGTTGCGCGCTGTGGCATCGTTCAGCTTCTCACCGGATTGTAACAGGCTGAGCAAAATGCCAAATTCAAACGCCCGGTCCGTGCGCAGACAGCCATGGCTATAGGCGCGCGGGTTATTGGCAAAGAGCGTCTTATTGGGCGTATCGTGGAAGAAGATGGCATGGTCGTTCGGCATGTCGAGCTTCAGCTGGCCAAGGGCGGCTGTCGGGCCGGGCTTTTGCACCACCGAAAGCGTCTTGCCAGACCCCGTCCAGACATAGCCGCGCGCCCGCGCCAAGGCCGGGTCGCGCGCAATCAGCGGCCCGACTTCCTGCCGGATGATGCTTTGCGGCAAGACCCAGGGCGGATGGACAACAATGCCCGTCGCGGTGGACGATAGCTGCGGCGTAGGCGTGTCCCGCTTGCCAACAATCACCCGATAGGCGGCAATATTGCGGCCATAGGTGTTAATCCGCACCATATATTCGGGAACATTGGCCAGCACGTGCTTATCCCCCAAGGATTGGGGCAGCCAGCGCCAGCGATCCAAGTTAATCCGCAATTGGCCGATCCGGCTGGTGCTGGTGGCGGGGGTGCGGGCCAATTCGGCTTTGAGAGCTGCGTAATCTGGATGCTTGGGCTCCAGCCGGGTGAGCGCCGCATCAATATCATGGCTTTCCAGGGCGACTTGAAGCGCAATATCGGTTGGCATGGTCTGGGCGTCCGTGTCGTCAACGAACCAATCCCCGCGCGCGGCAATGGGCGTGCGGCCATCGCGCAAATCGGCAGCCAGATTCGAAAAAAGGCGTGTTGCAAGCGTATTGAGCGCATCGCCTTCGCCAGCCACAATGGCGGCGCGCAGCGCCTGAGGCGCATAATCGCGTGGTAACAGACCCCGTTTCCCAATGGACTCGATGACCGAGAGAAGCTGCTTTGCATCGGCCAGCGGCCAAAAGGGTGCGGGCGCAGGGGCGGGGG
>JBEDGC010000013.1:0-10115 GCA_041174825.1 Pseudomonadota bacterium
GCCCGTGCGCGTTTCAACGCGAATGTTGAGGCCGATCTCTTCAATCGGCTGAAGCAAATTGCGCTGCACATCCACGGCCAAGGCCTTGAGCGGGGAAATGTAGAGCGTATGCAGCCCCTCAGACGGCGACAGGGCCAAATCCGCCAGCGTTGCCAGAAACCCCGCCAGCGTCTTGCCCGCACCCGTGGGGGCCACCAGCAGGGCATGTTCGCCCTGCTGAAAGGCCTCCAGCATATCCAGCTGATACCGCCGGGGCTGCCACCCGCGGGCAGCAAACCATTGGTCAATCGGGGCGGGCAAAATTGGCACATGCCCATGTGCACTGGCGAGGCCCTGTAACTCCAGCAAAAAAGGGGTCGGCTGGCGCGGGCAAGATGACCAATGTTTCACGAGGGTGCGTCGTGCGGCTGTGGTAGCTCTCCGGGCATGTCATCCATTTGGAGGAAAGCATGCTGGCATCCTTGAAAACCCGACTGCGGCAGATGCGCCGCGAGGGTAAGGCCGTCGCGCTCGTCAACCGCCTTGCCTATCTCAACTATCAGATCAAAAATCTGCGCGATTGGATGGGGGCCGAGCGCATGTCCAAATTGCTTGGGGAGCGGGCCTTTTCCAGCGACACTGAAAAGCTTGTGACCTTCACCATGACCGAGAGCGGCGGCGCGATCCGCCCGCTGCAAAATCCTTGGGAAATCAGCGAGCTGATGAAGCGCGTGCGGGCCAAAAAGCCGCAGGTCATTGTTGAAATCGGGACAGCAAAGGGGGGCACGCTCTTCCTTTTCTGCCAACATGCGGCGGAAAATGCGACGATCATCAGCCTTGATCTGCCCTATGGCCGAAATGGCGGCGGCTATCCAAGATGGAAGGAAGGCCTGTATCGCAAATTCGCAAAAGCCCGACAAAAGCTCCATCTGGTGCGGGCCGATTCCCATTTGGATCAGACCCGCCGCAGGATTGAACGGCTCCTCAATGGACGACGCATCGACATTTTGATGATTGACGCCGATCATAGCTATGAAGGGGTCAGGCGCGATTACACGCTCTATACGACCCTATTGGCCGCGGACGGCTTTGTTGCGCTCCACGATGTCATCCCCAATCGCTTCGACCCGGAAATTGAGGTTCACCGATTTTGGGAGGAGCTGAAGGCGGCGCATGACACAGAAGAGCTGGTCGCCGATTATGGGCAGGGCAATTTGGGCATTGGCATCGTCCGGCCGCACATCGCCACCCTGACTCCAGATGCGACGCGACGCCCGACCCGCGTGATTTAATGTCCGACGGACTCGCCCCGCACCAAACCTGATGCAGCCAACTGGGCATCAATCTGCGCCATCAGGCGGGCAAGCCCTGCCTCATCCTTGGCTTCTGCCCGCGCGACCAACACATCTTGCGTATTTGAGGCGCGCAGCAGCCACCATCCATCCGCTGTGTTCACACGCGCGCCATCGGTTCGGTTGACATCGGCGCCTTCGGCTTCGAGCCGGGCGAGTACTTCATCAACAACCGCGAATTTCCGGCTTTCATCGACCTGAAAGCGCAATTCGGGCGTATTGATCATCGCGGGCATGGCGGACCGGAGCGCCGTTAACGATCCACCCAATTCGCTCACCGCCTCAATCAGGCGGATGGCGGCATAAATGGCATCGTCAAAGCCGTACCAACGGTGCTTGAAGAAAATATGACCGGACATTTCCCCCGCGAGAGGGGAGTCCACTTCCTTCATCTTTGCCTTGATCAGGCTATGGCCCGTCTTCCACATCAAGGGCGTTCCGCCCAATTCTGCGATGCGATCATACAAAGCCTGGCTTGCCTTCACATCGGCAATGATCGTGGCCCCCGGCCGTTCCTTCAAAACAGGTTCCGCCAATATGGAGAGAAGCTGATCCCCCCACACCACACGGCCTTCCCCATCAATCGCGCCAACACGGTCGGCATCGCCATCAAAAGCCACTCCGAAATCGAGCTTCTTGTCCGCGACGAGACGGCGTAAATCGACCAGATTAGCCTCAACCGTGGGGTCAGGGTGATGATTGGGAAAACTGCCGTCAATATCGGCGAACAACAGATGATGTTCCCCCGGAAGACGCTTGACGAGCGCCTGAAGGACTTCCCCCCCAGCGCCATTTCCTGCGTCCCAGCCGATGCGGAAGGCGTGCCCGGAAAACCCCTCAACCAGTCGGTCGACATATTGGTCGAAAATGGCGTGGTCACGAACATGGCCCTGCCCGCTTTCCCAATCCCCAGCGGCGGCCAAAGCCCCAATGTTCTGAATATCGCTGCCGAAAAACGGCGCAGAGCCGTGCACCATCTTGAAGCCATTATAGTCGGGGGGATTATGGCTGCCAGTTATCTGAATTCCGCCATCGACATCCTCCAATACGGCTTCCGCATAATAGAGCATGGGGGTTGGCCCTAGGCCAACGCACACCACATCAGCCCCGGTTTCCGTCAATCCGCGGATTAGCGCCGCTTCCAGCATGGGCGAGGATAAGCGCCCGTCATAGCCCACAGCCACGGTCTTGCCGCCGGCACGGCGGACAATGGTCGCAAAGCTGCGGCCAATCGCCCACGCATCCTCTTCGGTCAGCGTCGAGCCGACAACGCCGCGAATGTCATATTCCCGCAAAGACGTGGAGTGAAATTGATGCGCCATGCCAACAAAGCCCTATTTTCTGATAATGCGCTCCCCTTGCCCAAGGCCAAGGGGCAAATCAACGCGCAAATGGGAAAAGGGGATGAGCGAGGTTAACGCTCGATCCGCGCCAGCAGTACATCGCGCGCTTGGTTCACTTGTGCGGCCAAATCGGCACTACCACCGGCATCGGGATGCACCTTTTGGATCAAGCGACGATGGGCGTCGGCAATGGTGGCAGCGTCAGCCGCCTCATCCACGCCCAAAAGTCGGGCGGCCTCTTCCACCGTCATGCTGCCCTTTGGCGTAAAAGCCCCCCGCCAGGCCCAGATGATCATCCCGACAACAGCGACGAAAAGTAGAAACTTGATCATAGAAAGGCCAATTCCCTCTGCGTTGCTTCGTTGGTGGGCAAGGCGAAGGCGGAAATCATCTCCCGCAATTCCTGCCGCGCGGCGACATGGCTGACAGAAAAGCCCCCCAGCTCCTTCTTATCCAGCAAAGTCAGGCCTTTGGGAAAAAGCTCCCTATAAATCACCCGCTCACTCAGACCCGGAACCGTGCGAAAGCCGACGCGCTTTGACAATTCGGCAAGCGCCGCCCCGACCCGACGCATATTATGCGCATCCAGATGTTGCAGGCGATTGCGCAGCACCACCCAATCCACCGTTGCGCCGTCCGTCTGCGCGCGCACTTTGCGCAAATCCCAAATCAATTCTGCGTAAAAGCTCGGCTTGCTGACCCGAAAGCTTTCGGCATCAACCTGCCCAATCAGATCAAGATCGACAAAGCTGTCATTAATCGGCGTCACAATTGTATCGGCGCGGGCAATAGCAGCGCGGGCCACCGGATCATCGCGGCCCGGCGTGTCGATGATCAGAAAATCCTGTCCGGCTCCAAGCGCCGCAATGGTCGCGTCCAGCGCCTCTTCAGTCATCTGACCAAGCACCGCATAGCGCGGCACATCAAGCGTGGCGCCGCGCCTGCGCACCGTGGCCTCGCGATTTTCAAGATAGCGGGCCAATGTCTTTTGCCGGGTATCGAGATCAAGCGCTGCCACCTGATGGCCGGACACACAAAGGGCAACGGCGGTGTGCACCGCCGTGGTCGATTTCCCGGAACCGCCCTTTTCATTGGCGAAGACGATGATGTGCGGCTTTTCCCCGGACATGGACTTGGTGCTATCCTTCCTTGATTCGCGGCCCCCAGCATCGCTAGAGGCAGCAACCCTTCCTAACCGTGCAGGAACAGCCGTGCAAACCATCCATGATCGTGCCACTCTGAAAGATGCTCTGAAGGGCTTGCGCGCCGCGGGAGAGACAGTGGCACTCGTGCCGACAATGGGCGCGCTGCACGACGGCCATTTAGCTTTGGTGGCAGAGGCAAAGCGACGGGCGGATCGTGTCGTCGTCTCTATCTTCGTCAACCCACGGCAATTCGGCCCAAATGAAGATTTTGAGGCCTATCCAAGGCGCGCCGACGCCGACTCAGCCAAGCTGGAGGCAGCCGGCGTTGATCTGCTCTGGATGCCCACCGTCGATGAAGTTTACCCAGAGGGCTTTGCCACCCATATCCGCATTGCCGATTTGCCAGACCAGCTCTGTGGTGCGGCCCGCCCCGGCCATTTTGATGGCGTTGCCATTGTCGTTGCAAAGCTTTTGAATCAGGTGCGGCCAGACCTTGCCCTTTTTGGGGAGAAGGATTGGCAGCAACTGGCCATCATCCGGCGGCTGGTTGCAGACCTTGATATGGATATCGACATTGTTGGCTTCCCCACACAGCGCGAGGAAGATGGCCTCGCCCTCTCCTCGCGCAATGCCTATCTGACGCCAGAAGAACGCTTGGCGGCCGTCGCCCTGCCAAGGGCGCTGGGCACTGCCGCAAAAGCCATTGAGGCGGGCCAGCCCATTGATGCCGTTCTGAGCAAAGTCGGCCCTGCGCTTGAAAAAGCGGGCTTTGCCTCGGTCGATTATGTTGCGCTTGTTGATGCCGTGACGTTGCAGCCGCTGCTGCGTCTGGATCGCCCGGCGCGCATTGTGGCGGCCGCCCAAATGGGTAAGGCGCGGCTGATTGATAATCTGGCGGTCACGCCGCAAAATTAATCTGGTCGGCTAGCCAATTTTCTTGAACGGCGTGACCTCATCCAGAAACGCAATTTGGCGTTCAACGGCGGCCTGTTCACGGCGCAGAAAATCAGCAACGGCCGCGTGAAAGCCCGGATCAGGCAGATAATGCGCCGACCATGTGGGCGTTGCGACATAGCCGCGGGCAAGCTTATGTTCCCCTTGCGCCCCCGCTTCTACGCGCTGCAGGCCTAGGGTAATTGCTGTTTCAATGGCCTGATAATAGCACAGCTCAAAATGCAGAAAGGGCACATCCTGACTGCATCCCCAATAGCGGCCAAAAAGCGCCTCTTGCCCAATGAAGTTCAGCGCGCCCGCAATGGGCTTGCCATCGCGCTCTGCCATATAGAGCAGCAGCTGATCCCCCATCGTCTCCCCGATGAGGGAGAAGAACGCGCGTTCCAGATAGGGCTGACCCCATTTGCGCGCGCCCGTATCCTGATAAAAATGCCAAAAGGCATCCCAATGGCGTTCGGTGATCTCACCCCCGCGAAGGCTATGGATCACAAGCCCGGCCTGCGCGGTTGCGCGTTCCTTGCGGATGGCCTTGCGTTTGCGGGAGGATAGCGCGTCCAGAAAATCATCAAAGTCGCGATAGTCCTGGTTAAACCAATGATATTGAATGCCTTCGCGGATCAGCCAACCTGCGGCGCGAAACAGATCAAGCTGGTCTGCCTCCACAAACGTCGCATGGGCAGACGACAAGCCGTTCTGCACGGTTAAGGCTTCGGCGGCGGCGATCAGCTGGCTCTGAAGTGCGGGATCCTGCGTCAAAAGGCGTGGGCCGGGAACGGGCGTAAAGGGCACCGCGATTTGAAGCTTTGGGTAATAATTGCCCCCGGCTCGGTGCCAAGCATCGGCCCAGCCATGGTCAAAGACATATTCGCCCTGACTATGGCTTTTCAGATAGGCGGGCAGCGCGCCGGCCAATTGGCCATCGGCGCCGTCAATGCAGATGGGCACGGGCTGCCAGCCTGTCCCCGGCCCGACGCTTTCAGATACCTCTAGCGCCGCCAGAAAGGCGTGGCTGAGAAAAGGATTAATCGGCCCGGCGCACCGATCCCACGCGTCGCTTGCAAGTGCGGCAACGCCCTCTTCCAACCGTGCCACTATGTCTTTGCCCCCCGCGTCCGTGGTCATGGCTGTTGCTCAGCCAATCGACGCGCGGCGGCCCTCATGGTCTCAGGCAGGCCGAACCGCGACAATGGCATCAATCTCAACAGCGGCACCGCGCGGCAGAACCGGCACGCCGACTGCGGAGCGCGCATGGCGGCCCAGATCGCCAAAGACGTCAATCATCAGGTCAGACGCGCCATTGGCGACCACGGGCTGATCCGTAAACGTCCCAACCGAGCTGATAAACACGCCCAGCTTCACGATGCGCGCCACACGATCCAGCGATCCAAGGGCTGCCTTCATTTGGGCGACCAGCATAATCCCGCACGCACGCGCCGCGGCTTGCCCGAACGCCACATCCCGGTCTTCGCCCAGACGCCCCGTCATCACGACGCCATTCACAAAAGGCAGCTGACCCGAAATATAGATCACGCCCCCCACTTCGACGCTGGGCACATAGGACGCAATCGGCGCAGCTGGTTCTGGCAAGATAATGCCGAGCGTGGCAAGCCGGGCTTCAGGGGTGTCGGTGTCATTGCCCATAAGGAAGGCCTCCTTCAAATTTCTCAGCTATCCAGTGGCGCGCCGTTACCCAATCGTCAATGCGCGCATGCGCGGTCGCGTGCGTCATGATGCGCGGCGCAAGGCGCGGCTCCCCCACCATATGCAACCGCCAGACATCGGGTACATGTTCTGCAACCGATGCGTGATTATGGCCAAGATCATCAACGAAGACGGTGACGGACGGGTTATAATCGGCAATAATCTGTTTCAGCAGCGGCCCCTTGCCCCCCTGATTGGTGAAGACCGGAAACTCCACCCCGACGGCACGCAGTTGGTCAATCCGGCCATCCCGCTCATGATCATGCAAGTTGGTGAGCACGACGACATCCGCCTGCTCGGCCAGCGCCTGAACCGATTCAATCGCCCCTTCAATCGGATATTGGCGATGCATTTCCGTCGCAAAAAAGCCGCGCAGCAGGGGCCAAATTTCTTCATGGCCCAGGGCAACACCCGATACCTTGTGGCGCAGGGCGTTGACGAAATCCCCAGAGTCGAGGTCGAAATGCACATGATGCGCCTCGTCCACCCATTGGGCAAAGGGCACGACCATGTGGAGGAGAACCTCGTCACAATCAGTCACCAAAAGTGGTCTGCGGCTCATGCCCAATTCTCCCTAGGCGGTGGTAACAAGAGTGTCGGCGATACGCCAATGGCTTCGGCGCAGGCCAATAAATCTGGCTGATGCCCCTCTAAAAACATGCGGACCGCATCATGCACGCCCGCCTCTGCCAATCGCGCGCGCAGATCATCCGGGGAAAAACCGGTTAAGGCCAGAAACCGCTCTGCCCGCCGATCATCGGACAAGATCCAGCCAAGGGCGGCAATTGCCGCTGTTGTGACGTCGAGTTCATTTGAGGGGCCAAGGGCCATAAGCTATCTTCATCCGAAATAAGGCGAGATATTGCGGTGGCAAAAAGGGTGCTTGTTGTCGAGGACAACGAACTCAACCTCAAACTCTTCTGTGATTTGCTGAAAGCCAATGGCTTTTTGGTCGATCCGGTACGCGATGCGCGACTGGCGCTTGACCATGCGCGCAACATCAACCCTGATCTGATTGTTCTGGATATTCACATGCCGCATATCAGCGGCTTAGAGCTCATCGATTTGTTCAAAAACGATGACATGCTCAAGCGCATCCCCATCATGGCCGTCACGGCCTATGCCGCCAAAGCAGAGGAAGACCGCATCCGCCAGGCGGGTGCAGACGCCTTTGTGCCAAAACCCGTCACCCTCCATGCCTTTATGCAAAGCATAGAAGATACGTTGGGCATGACAGCACCGCTCTAAAGCGGTGCGACCAATTACTTGATTTTGGCTTCCTTGAAATCGACATGCTTGCGCACGACGGGATCATATTTGCGGAAGGACAGCTTTTCGGTCTGCGTCCGGGGGTTCTTCTTCGTGACGTAGAAGAAGCCGGTATCGGCCGAGCTCACGAGCTTGATTTTGACAGTGGTCGGCTTGGCCATGGCCCAGTAGACTTTCGTAACTGTTGAAGACGGAATCGCGCACAAGCGCGGTAAGGGGCGGCCAATGAGGGAGGATGCCCCTTTTGTCAAGCCGGACACAGCCCTCTTGTTTCTCCAGAGCGAACTCTGACTATGACATCAGGCGAGGATCAGCGCAAAACACCCTGTTGAATCAAAGACATGTTTCATACTCGCACAGCGCTTCGTCTTCGCCTAATCTGCCTCGAGCAAAAATGGGGGGAGCCAAAATGACCATTGAAACCCAAGCCGATGATCGCGCATTTCTGGGCCATCCAAAGGGGCTAGGCTATCTGGCCTTTACCGAAGCATGGGAGCGCTTCTCCTTTTACGGCATGCAGGCGCTGCTCGTCCTGTTCATGACAAAGCAGTTGCTGCTACCCGGCCATGTCGAGAACATCGCCTTTTTTCGTCCCTTCTCAGCGCTTTATGGCGGATTGGAAGGACAGGCCCTCGCCTCGGCAATATTCGGGACCTATGCGGCCTTGGTTTATTTGACACCTATTTTGGGCGGCTTTCTTGCGGACCGTATCTTGGGCAAGCGACGGACCGTCCTGCTGGGCGCGATCACCATGTCACTCGGCCATTTTCTGATGGCATTTGAAGCGGCCTTCCTCTTCGCTCTGCTCTGCCTTGTCCTGGGATGCGGCATGTTCAAGGGCAATATCGCAAGCCAAGTCGGCTCCCTCTATCGGGCCGAAGACTTAAGGCGCGCCGATGCGTTTCAGATTTTTTATCTGGCGATTAACGCGGGCGTGATCGCCTCCCCCCTGATCGTGGGAACGCTCGGCGAAGTTTATGGCTGGCATTATGGCTTTGGCGCAGCAGGCGTGGGCATGCTGATCGGCCTTGGCATTTATCTGGCAGGTCAAAAATATCTACCAGCAGAAGATTTCCAGCCGCAGCATGCCGTGACGGCCGCTGCAACGCCAAAGCTGCAAAAAAGTGACTGGCCGGCCCTTTTTGCGCTGTTACTGCTCATCCCCGTGCTGGCGCTTGCCATTGTGCCCAATAATCAGATTTTCAACGCCTATCTTGTCTGGGGCGACAGTCAGTTCGACCTGGTCTGGATGGGCCAGAAAATGCCAACCACTTGGCTGGTGACGCTTGACGCCATCGTCAGCGTCTCCTTTCTGGCGATCGTAGCGCTGTTTTACCGCTGGTATGGCAAGCATTTTCGGGAACCGGATGAGGTTAGCAAGATCATCATCGGATCCGCTTTTTCTGTTCTAGGGATGCTCTGCTTAGTGACAGCGGCCGCGACGCAGGGTGCGGGAGAAAAGATCGGCCTGTTCTGGCCCGTTGTGTTCCACATCCTCAACAGCATCGGCTTTGCCCATATGCTGCCCGTCAGCCTTGCCTTGTTCGCCAAGGTCGCGCCAAAGGCCGTGAACGCGACGGTGATTGGGCTTTACTATCTGGCCTTCTTCTCCGGCAACGCAATCGTTGGCTGGATTGGCGGTTTCTACGACAGGTTGGACACACCAACATTCTGGATGCTGCATGCCGGGTTGGCGGCATTTTCAGGCCTGTGCTTCTTCGTCTTTAAGCTCATCATGGGAAAACATCTGCGCGCCGCTGCGTAGTGCATAGAAAAAGGGCGGCGCCCGCAAAGGCACCGCCCCGTTCTCTGTTGGTCAGCAACGCCCAGTCTAGTCAGATTGGGAGAGGTTCACAGCCGAATTCTTGCCGCGATTATCGACTTCAACGTCGAACTTCACGCGATCCCCTTCGTTCAGCGTGCCCATTCCGGCGCGCTCAACGGCTGAGATGTGAACAAATGCGTCTGGCTGACCATCGTCGCGCTGGATAAAGCCAAAGCCCTTCATGGAATTGAAGAACTTAACCGTACCCGAGGCGCTTTCGCCGGTCAGCGTGCGCTGAACGCGGGCCGGACGGTCACCAAAGCCGCCACCGCCGCCGCGGCTCTCGCCGCCGAACCGGTCTTGACGCGGTGCGCGCTCTTCCACTGGCAGGGGATCGCCCTCAATGACGAGATCCGTCGCGGAAATCTTTCCGCCCCGATCGACCAATGTGTAGCCAAGCGGCTGACCTTCAGCGAGGCCAGCAAGGCCTGCCTGCTCAACCGAGCTGATGTGCACAAACACATCTTCTCCGCCGCCATCCTGAACGATGAAGCCAAAGCCTTTTTGCGCGTTAAAGAATTTAACGACGCCCTTGCCTTCGCCGACC
>JBEDGC010000014.1:0-158361 GCA_041174825.1 Pseudomonadota bacterium
ACAACCGCGCTGTCTTCGCCCACTTTTGTCTATGCCCAGACAGCGCCAGCCATGGATTCATCCATGGTCGCAGCGGATTCTCAGGCGCCGAGTCCGCAGGGCGCGGCTGACGCGTCGATGCCGAGCCCAACTCTGCAAGGTACAGTTGTCATGGAAGAGGCCCCGCAAGCCGAAGAGCAAGTGGAAGTTTCCGTTCCTGGCGGTGACATTGTTGTCACTGGCCGCCGGGATCGCAATCTCGAAAAATCTTCCCAGCAAGTCATCTCGGTCCTCTCCTCGGCTGAGATCGCGCGGACAGGGGAAGGTAACATCGCAGGCGCGCTTGGTCGCGTTACAGGTTTGAGCGTTGTCGGCAGCGGCTATGTCTATGTGCGCGGCCTTGGCGATCGCTATTCGCTTGCGCTGCTGAACGGCTCACCACTTCCCAGCCCCGAACCATTGAAACGCGTCGTGCCGCTGGACTTGTTCCCCAGCAGCGTCATTGCCTCGTCTTTGGTTCAGAAAAGCTATTCCGCTAATTATCCCGGCGAATTTGGCGGCGGCGTTATCAACCTGACGACCAAGGCCGTCAGCAAGGATTCGTTTTTGTCGATTGGCGGCGGCGTTTCCGGCGATACGGAAACGACCGGCAATCTGGGCTATACCTATTATGGCAGCAAGAGCGATTGGACAGGGTTTGACAATGGCAATCGGGATATTCCTTCGGCGCTCCAAGACTTTTTCGACAGCCGCGAGCGGCTGAGCTCAGGCAAGGTTGACAGTCAGAAAATCGCCAGCGAATTGGTGACAGGTCGGAACGCGCTGATGCAGCGTTGGAATAATTTGCCCGCTAATTTCTCGCTTTCCGTTGCTGGGGCTTCGTCTTGGGATATTGGCAATACTAATTTCGGCATCATTGGATCTTTTGGCTATAGCAATAAATGGCAAACGCGTCAGCCGACCCAGCAGAGGTCGCTGAGTGTGGACCTGTCGACCATTGAATCTGAGTTTCTGGGGCTCAACACCGAAAATCGCGTTGTGATGAACGGCTTGTTCGGGGCGGGTCTTGAGTTCGGTGATAACAAGCTGCGTTGGACAAATCTTTATATCCACGACACCTCAAAGCAAGCGCGCTTGTCGGTCGGTCGCCAGAATCAAACCACAGTTGATCGTATGCGCCAGACGACCGCTTGGTATGAACGCCAACTGGTCAACTCGCAGCTTGTCGGCGAGTTTAAGCTGACGCCGGAGCTCAGCCTTGATGTCCGTGGTGGTTATGCAAATTCGAAGCGTAAGGCCCCCTTCGAGCTGTTCTTTGAGTATCTGCGCACCAATGCTGAAGCGGACCCTTTGGGGAGCTATTTTGTCAATCGTCTGAACAATGGCAATGGGGGTGATGCAAGCGTCACTTTCTCGGATCTGAATGAAGACCTTTGGTCGGTAAGTGGCGACGTTGCGTATAAGGCAACCCCAGATCTCAACTTGACCTTGGGTGCGGCCTATTCTGATACACAGCGGACCAGCTCCCGCCGACAATTCCAGTTCTTGGCGCCAGCCATTTGCGAAGGTGTCCCGACTACGGCCTCTTCGTGTTTGCCAAGTGCGATCACCCTGTTTCGCCCTGATTATCTTCTTGGGCCAAGCATTGTGAACAATTTCAACATCCAGCTCATTGAGGCGGATGAAGGCAACCCCGCCTTCCTTGCGCAGCTCGACAATAAAGCTGGCTATGGCAAAGTGAATTGGCGCGTGAGTGATGCGCTGAGCATGGACGTTGGAGTGCGCTATGAAACGGCCAAGCTCACAGTTGATCCCATCGCTGTGTTTGCAACGCCTGGCGCGTCGACGGTGGGCACATTGCTTGATCGCAGCTATTGGCTGCCAGCAGCAACTGTAACTTGGGAAATTGAGACCGGATTGCAGGCGCGGATAAGCGGGTCCAAAACCATTGCACGTCCGCAATTCCGCGAACTGATCAATCAGCCTTATTATGACCCTGAGACAAATCGTGAGTATCGCGGTAATCCGCTGCTGACGGATAGTCAGCTCTATAACGGCGAAGCGCGGCTTGAATGGTATTATGCGCCCCAACAAAAAGTCTCTGTAGCCGGCTTTTACAAGCGCATCGATAATCCTATTGAAGCGTTCATCAATTCGACGTTCACCACGTCCTATGCCAACGCGCCACGCGCCACACTTTATGGCGCAGAGCTGGACGCGCAGAAGGATTTTTCGCTGGCAGAGAGTGGCTTTTTTGCGCCGCGCAAATTGGTGGTGGTTGCGAACTACACCTTCACCAAATCGCGTTTGCACGTGAAGGCAGGGGATAAGACACAAGTCTATGGTGCCTTTTCGACGGCCGCGACGGACTATTTCAAAGACGGCGCCAAAATGACGGGCCAGTCCGACCATATTATCAATATGCAGTTGGGCTTGGAAAATCAGGATCGCTTGTCGCAGCAGACAATGCTAGTCACATATGCTAGCGACCGGGTCATAAGCCGCGGCGTATTTGGGTCTCCGCCCCAGCCCGATGTTCTGGAGCGGCCCGGCTTCCGCCTGGATTTTGTTGTGCGAGAAGGCGTGACGGTGTTCGGGGGCGAATTGGAACTCAAATTTGAAGCGCGGAACTTGACGGGCCGACGCCATCTTGAATTCCAGAAAGCTGGGAGCAAACGGCTTGATGTAAATAGCTATGATATCGGACGAAGCTTCTCGCTATCGGCCAGCATGAAGTTTTGAGCTGCGAAAGAGGTAATCTTAAAGGGCGGAGTTGCGAAAGCGGCCGCCCCGGTTGCCTTATAGGAAATGCCATTGGCGAAGATTATTGCAGTTCACAGCGTGAAAGGCGGATCGGGGAAAACCTCGCTCGCCTTGAATCTTGCAGGCGTGGCGGCGCTTACGTGCCAGAGAGACACGCTATTGCGGGACTTGGACGCCCAAGGCTCAAGCACATTTTTGTGCTCTGATAATCCTGTCGCACTGAACGCAAAGGCTTTTCGGGTTTAAATCAAGCTGGAGCGGGGGGATTTAAACCCTCGGTAAAATAAGCTTTGTAGGATGCTGATTTTTCACTGGACTACTAGTGCAGTTTGAGCACTAGTGAGTTTGACACTTCGCGATCGGGCGAGGTGAATAGCCTCTTCAGTCACGACTTAAGGGGCTCTGGGCGGTGGCGGCGGGTATAGTGCCCGCCAAATGGAGACCACCCATGACAAAATTGAACCAACGATTGAAGTCGCCACTGAGCAATCGGCGACGTGGCTGTGCAGACATCATTCGACTGACTGATCTCTCGCTCTTAGAACTCCGCAAAGAATGGCAACGCTATTTTGGTCCTGCACCTGAACACCGTGCTGGTGATCTTCTGCGCCGCGTACTCGCATGGCGAATTCAGGCCGAAGCCTATGGAGGATTAGACGCGACCACAAAGCGCCTACTGTCGAAAGAGGGCAGCGACCTTCGTCCTACCCCTCAGCCCGGTATGCGCTTGGCCCGCGAATGGGCTGGCCGTCGTCACGAGGTCGTCGTGATCGAAAGCGGCGTCGTTTACGAAGGCCAGAAATATGGCAGTCTGTCCGAAGTCGCCCGCCATATCACAGGCCAAAGATGGAACGGCCCCAGGTTCTTTGGGCTTCGGGGTGCCAACGTTCGATGACCGAAGCGAAGACCAAGTTCCGCTGCGCCATTTACACGCGCAAATCGACCGACGAAGGCCTTGAGCAGAACTTTAACAGCTTGGATGCGCAACGCGCCGCTTGCGAGGCTTATATCTTGAGCCAAGCAGGAGAGGGGTGGGAGTGTCTTCCGGAGCATTATGACGACGGCGGATGGTCGGGCGGCAATATGGATCGGCCAGCCCTAAAGGCGCTGCTCGCTGCAATCGCGCAAGGCCAGATTGATATAGTGGTCGTCTACAAGGTTGACCGGCTCACCCGAAGCCTCACTGACTTTTCGAGGATCGTTGAAGTCTTTGATCAGAACAAAGCCTCGTTTGTGAGTGTTACCCAAGCATTCAACACGACGAACAGCATGGGGCGCTTGACGCTCAATGTGTTGCTGTCCTTCGCGCAGTTCGAACGAGAGGTGACAGGCGAACGTATTCGCGACAAGATCGCCGCATCCAAAGCCCGCGGCATTTGGATGGGGGGCGGCATCCCTGTCGGTTACAATCTCGGTGACCGGCGGCTAATCGTAAATGCTGAGGAGGCAGAGCTGGTTCGGCAGATGTTTGAGCGTTACCTCGAACTAGGTTCACTCATGGCGCTCGCAAGAGATCTCGATAGCAAGGGTATCCGAACAAAACGCTGGACTGCGCGAAACGGAAGCGAGCGCGGTGGCTACATCTATAATCATAGCGGCCTCTCCTATTTACTTCGGAACAGAATTTACCTTGGCGAGGTCACGCACAAGGGCCAGTCCTTCCCTGGGGAGCACGAGGCCATTGTCGAACGAGACCTATTTGAGCGCGTTCAAGAACAACTGACGGCAAATCGACATAAGCTTGTTAGCAGGAGAACGCGGGCAGCGACTTGCCCGCTCCATACAAAGATCTTTGACGCCGGAGGCGAACCGATGGGCCCTAGCTTTGGTTATGGTCGGGGCAAGAAGATCTACCGCTATTATGTAAGCCCCTCACTCCTTCCTCAGGGTAAGATAAAGGCAGGTGCGAATGCTCCGACCGGCGATCGGATCTCAGCGGACCGCCTTGAGCGATTGTTGCAAGATCGGCTTGGCTCGCTCGTGAAAGCAAAGAGCTCCCCGAGCGAAATTTTCAGCGCCATCAAACGCATCACCTATTCGCCGTTGAAGCTAAAAGTTATTTTGGATTTGTCCGTATTGCTTGCGCCTGAGGCATGCGAAGCGACGCTGCTCGCAAGAGCGCAGGAGGTCGACCCAACAGCAGAATTGGAAAATGGAAGTCTCGTCCTCTCGCTCGACGGTCGGCCGGTCAGTCGAGGCAAAACGCTGCGGTCCAAAGATCATTATCTCGACGATACAGAAAGACGGTTGGCTCTCGCGGACCTTGTCAGAACCTCTCATTGCAAGTTGAAAGATTTAAATGCATCGCCCCTGTTCCCAGAGGCGCACCAGCACATGACCGCACCCATAAATGAATGGACTCGAGAGCGGATTGCCGTTGGCCTCTTGGCGCCCGACATCCAAAAGGCTCTTCTGACTGGCACTGCTCCTGCAAACTTGGACCCCGAGAAACTGCTGTCGCGGGATATACCGCTGGATTGGGAAGGGCAGAGGAGATTTCTGGGTTTCGCCTCGACCTTCTAAGACGGGGGCATTTTCAAAACCGTCACAGGCACACTGCGCGCAGAGACTCTGGGTCAAATCCCATGGATTTGGCCTTCTTTTTGTCTCTGCGGAGACTGTTTGGAGGCGCCAGAGGTCCCAAGATCTCCCAAAAACGCGGGCTTTTCGATCCAAAAGTGTCGCTGGGGTTTTCACTTAGAATTGCGTGGAGGCCCGAGCCGGAATCGAACCGGCGTGCACGGATTTGCAGTCCGCTGCGTCACCACTCCGCCATCGGGCCTCGATCGCGCGGTGCGGTGCGGTCTGTGCGTCGAAAAGGGCTTAAGTGTCAACCGGGCATGAATTTAAACCTTGCCGCTTGGCGCATCGGCACGGCGGCGCTAAAGCAAAACTTCAGTCAAGCTGTATTGTATCTATAAGACACGTGTGTCACAGGAGCCAGTGTGAGCAATCTTGATTTCCCGGCCATGCGCCGTGCGATGGTGGACAGCCAGCTTCGCACCAACGCCGTTTCCGATCCGCGGGTGACTGCGGCGATCGAATCTGTTGCGCGTGAAGAGTTTGTGCCGGCGGATCGGCGCGCCACGGCCTATGTTGATCGGGCTATCCCCCTGTCCGCCACGCGGTCGATGAATCCGCCATTGGTGACAGCGCGTTTGATTGTTGAGGCGGGGATTGCCCCAACCGACACGGTCTTGGTCGTGGGGGCTGCCTCTGGCTATGCCGCGGCCGTGGTTGCGGGGCTGGCGGGCTCAGTCGTCGCACTGGAAAGCGACGCCTCTCTTGCCGCAGCCGCCAAGGCGCAGTTGAAGGGCCTGCCCAAGGTCACTGTCGTGACAGGCGATCTCGCCAAGGGCCACACCAAGGGCGCGCCCTATGATGTGATTCTCGTCGATGGGGCCATTGAGCAAGTGCCCGATGCCTTGATTCGTCAGCTGGCGGAAAAGGGGCGTCTGGCTGCCGCTGTGATGGATGGGGGCGTATCGCGGCTGTCCATTGGGTATAAAGCCGGCACGGGCTTTGGCTTGGATCCAATCATGGATGCCGATGCCGTTGCCCTTCCCGGCTTTGAAAAGCCGAAAGCGTTTTCGTTCTGACCAGATCGTCCGGGGGGACAAGAGGTTCAAGAAAATAGGGCCATGTGCCCAGATGAAGGAATGACAATGTCCCACCGGATCAAAATCGGCCTGTTACTGGCGATCTCCTTGCCCAGCATGGCATCGGCAGAAACGCTGCGTGAGGCGCTGTGGAAGGCCTATACGACCAACCCGACATTGACGGGCGCACGCGCGGCTCAGCGCGCTAATGATGAAAATGTACCGCTTATCCGCGCCAATGGCTTGCCCAATGTGGCGGTGAGCGGCGCCTATAACGAAACGCTGCATAGCTCGACCGTCTCAATCGGCAGCCCGGACCGGTTCTTTACGGGGCGTGCGAGCCTGAGCGTGCCACTCTATCTGGGCGGTGGGGTCAGCAATGCTGTAAAGGGTGCGCGGGCCCGCGTAGAAGCTGGCCAAGCCAATTTGCGCGGCACAGAGGCGGATCTCTTCAGCGCGGTTGTGGCGGCCTATATGGATGTCATCCGCGATCAGGCAATTGTGGAATTGAACCGCACACAGGTTCGCGTCCTTGGCGTCAATTTAGATGCCACGCGGGATCGGTTTGAGGTGGGCGATCTGACACGCACTGATGTCGCCCAGTCCGAAGCGCGTCTGGCGCTTTCAAAGGCACAGCTGCAACAGGCCGAAGCACGGCTGATCGCCAGCAAGGAGAATTATATTCAGCTGGTGGGCAGTGAACCGGACAACCTAGTCTCACCCCCGGCGCTGCCCAATTTGCCAGCCACGCCGGATGCTGCCGTTGAGGTTGCGCTCAAGAATAATCCGCTCCTCCTAGCCGCAGGCAAGGCGCGCGATGCCGCGCGTTATGATGTTGGCGCGGCCAAAGCACAGCGCATGCCAAAGCTCTTTGCGATTGGGGACACATCCTACACCGATTATCTGAACTCGCTGCCTGGCACATTGCCCGGATCGACACGGGCGACGACGGCTGGTGCACAGATCAGCATCCCGATTTTTCAGGGCGGTGGCCCCTCGGCGCAGGTGCGGCAGGCACAGGCCCGCCAAAGCCAATCGATTGAGCAGCAAATTGCGGTCGAACGCGGTGTGATTGCGGGCACAAGGTCTGCCTTCGCATCTTGGCGGGCATCCAACGATGTTATTCAGTCCGCGCAAATTGCGGTCGAGGCTAGCTCCCTTGCACTCGAAGGGGTGCGTGCGGAAAATAGCGTCGGCACGCGCACCATCCTCGACATTCTCGATGCAGAGCGCGAACTGCTGGATTCGCAGGTCCAACTGGTCGTGGCGCAGCGCAATGCCTATGTTGCGGGCTTCCAATTGCTGTCTGCAATGGGTCAGGCCGAAGCGCGCGATCTGGGTCTGGATGGCGGTGCACTTTATGATCCAACCCAGAATTATCGCCGGGTAAAGGGCATTTTTGTCGATTGGGATCAGGATCCCAAGCCCAAGCCGCAGGCGACACGCACGGTTGACTCAAAAGCGCAGACATCGGACATCCCGGTTCAGCCAGCCAAATAATAGGGAGTCGCGTCAAATGGGCGGGGCAGCGCAGGAACCCTCAATGGAAGAGATTCTCTCCTCCATTAAAAAGATCATCGCCGAAGATGATGGCCGGGCGCAGCCGGCGTCCAAGACACGGTCGCGCGCGGCGTCTTCTGATGCGGCCGCGCCCTCCGCAGATGCCGACGACGCCATTTTAGAGCTAACCGAGGCCGTTGGTATGGAGCAGATTGTCTCTGCCGATGCGGCCGCCGCCAGCCGACAGGCGCTCTCCAGCCTTTCTCGCCTTATCGTCAAACCCGATATTGCGGGCGCAGATACGCTTGAAGGGCTGGTGCGCGAGATGCTGAAACCCATGCTCAAGGATTGGCTGGACGCCCATCTGCCAGAGATTGTGGAACGCGTTGTTGCCCAAGAAGTCGCCCGGATTACGGGGCAGGCACAAAGCTAAACCGCGCCCCCATTGCCGCGGCTGGGTTGCAAGGCCGCCATGCGGCTGGCAAAGGCCGGTTCATGTCAGACCTGCCCAAGACTTTCGATCCGTCGGCCATTGAGGCCAAATGGTATGCCCATTGGGAAGAAACGGGCGCATTCCGCCCCAATCGCCCCGATGCTGAACCCTATACGATCGTCAATCCCCCGCCCAATGTGACGGGCAGCCTGCATATCGGCCATGCGCTGGATAATACGTTGCAGGATATTCTGATCCGCCACGCCCGTCTTCAGGGCAAGGACGCGCTCTGGGTCGTCGGCACAGACCATGCGGGTATTGCAACGCAGATGGTGGTGGAGCGACAGCTCAATGCCCAAGGGCAGAAGCGCACCGACTTCTCCCGCGAGGAGTTCATCGCCAAAATTTGGGAGTGGAAGGAAGAGTCCGGCGGGCAGATCACCCGCCAGCTGCGCCGCCTTGGCTGCTCGATGGATTGGGCCAATGAACGCTTTACGATGGATGAAGGCTTTAGCCGCGCCGTCCTCAAAGTGTTCGTCGATCTCTATAATGAGGGGCTGATCTATCGCGACAAAAGGCTGGTGAATTGGGATCCGGGCCTGAAAACCGCAATTTCGGACCTTGAGGTCGAAACGCGCGAAGTGAACGGCAAATTTTGGCATTTCCGCTATCCGCTGGCCGATGGCAGTGGGCATATTCTGGTTGCGACCACGCGACCGGAAACGATGCTCGCCGATATGGCAGTTGCGGTGAATCCAGAGGATGATCGCTATAAGGCGCTTGTTGGCAAAACCATTCGTCTGCCGATTACGGGCCGTGAAATCCCGATTGTGGCCGATGAGCATGCGGATCCGGAATTGGGGTCTGGCGCGGTAAAGATTACGCCCGGCCATGACTTTAACGATTTCGAAGTCGGCAAACGTGCAGGCTTCAAGGCCGCTGACATGTTCAACATGCTCGATGCCGAAGCCCGCGTTGTGCAGACGGTCGATGGGCTGATCCCGGCAGACTATCTGGGGCTCGATCGGTTTGAGGCGCGCAAGAAAGTGGTCGCCGCCATTGAGGCTGCAGGTCTGCTCGATAAGGTGGAGGATCGCGTGATCCAAACGCCTTATGGCGACCGCTCCGGCCAAGTGATTGAACCTTGGCTGACCGACCAATGGTATGTCGATGCCGAGACCTTGGCCAAGCCCGCGATTGAGGCCGTGCGTTCTGGCGCGATCAAGGTCGTGCCGCAGACTTGGGAAAAAACCTATTTCAACTGGATGGAGAATATCCAGCCTTGGTGCGTCTCCCGCCAGCTTTGGTGGGGGCATCAGATCCCCGCTTGGTATGATGCAGACGGCACCGTGTTCGTTGCAGAAGATGAAGATGCAGCAAAGGCGCTGGCGGGTGGCAAAGACCTGACGCGTGATCCCGATGTGCTCGACACTTGGTTCTCCTCCGCCCTTTGGCCCTTTGGCACGCTGGGCTGGCCGGATCAGACCGAAACATTGACGCGCCATTACCCGAATGATGTTCTCATTTCCGGCTTTGACATCCTGTTCTTCTGGGATGCGCGCATGGCGATGCAGGGCATTCACTTTATGAAGGATGTGCCCTGGCGCACGCTCTATTTGCACGGGCTGGTGCGGGCAGCGGACGGGCAGAAAATGTCCAAGTCCAAGGGCAATGTCGTCGATCCACTCGGCCTCATCGACCAATATGGGGCAGATGCGCTGCGCTTCTTCATGGCGGCGATGGAAAGCCAGGGCCGCGATGTGAAGATGGATGAAAAGCGGGTTGAGGGCTATCGCAACTTTGCGACCAAGCTTTGGAACGCATCGCGCTTTGCACAGGCCAATGGCATTGGCGGCAGCAAGAGCGTTGAGGCGCCGCCCGCGACCAGTGCGGTCAATCGCTGGATCATCGGCGAAGTGACGGCCACGCTTGCTACGCTCAACAAGGCTTTTGAAGACCTGCGCTTCGATGGCATGGCGGATGTCCTTTATCACTTTGTCTGGGATCAATTCTGCGACTGGTATCTGGAACTGATCAAGGGCCAGATTGATGAGGAGACACAGGCGGTTGCCGGATGGGTGCTCGACCAGATTCTGGTTATGCTTCACCCCTTCATGCCCTTCATCACTGAAGAGCTGTGGCACGCGCTTGGTGACCGGCCCTATGATCTGATCCACGCCAAATGGCCCGCACCAAATGCAACGCCCGATGCCGACGCGAGTGCGGAGATTGAGTGGCTGATCAAGCTGGTGAGCGAGGTACGCACCGCGAAGAATGAACTCGGCATTGCGCCGGGCGCACGCCTCAATGCCTTTGTTCGGGATGCCAATGCATCGACGCAGCATCGGCTGACGCGCCAGCAGGCGGTCCTTGCCCGACTTGCGCGTCTGGACAGCGTCTCAACCGATGCCGCGCCCGATGGCGGGGCTATTCAGCTGGTCGTTGATGAGGCGACGTTTGTCCTTCCGCTGGCCGGCGTCATTGATCTTGATGCCGAACGCGCCCGCATCACCAAGGGCATTGAGGCGGCGTCCAAGGAAGCGGCGTCGCTTGCCGGGCGGCTCAACAACCCGGCCTTTGTCGAAAAAGCCAAACCCGAAGCGGTGGACAAGGCCCGCGCCGACCATGCTGAAAAATCGGCAGAAGTTGAGCGTTTGCAGGCCGCGCTGGCGCGGCTAGGATAGGCTCATGACCCTCTTGCTCCCCAACCGCCCGCGCCGCACACGCACCTCTGCCTGGAGCCGCGCGCTCCATGGGGAAACCGTGCTGACGCCCGCGGACCTGATCTGGCCCCTCTTCATTACCGCGGGAGACGCGGAGGAGCCGATTGCAACGCTGCCCGGCGTGTCGCGTTGGCCAGTGGCGGAGATTGTGAAGCGGGCCAAGGAGGCCCGGGATCTGGGCATTCCTTGTATTGCCCTTTTCCCCAATACGCCGCGCGCGTTGCGCACAGAGGATGGGCGTGAAGCGCTCAATCCCGATAATCTGATGTGCCAGGCAACTCGCGCGATCAAGGATGCCGTGCCCGATATTGGTGTCCTCACCGATGTGGCGCTCGACCCCTATACCGCCCATGGGCATGATGGGCTGATCGATGCGCATGGCTATGTTCTCAATGACGCGACGGTGGAGGTGCTGGTTGGCCAGTCGCTCAACCAAGCGCGCGCCGGGGCGGATATCATCGCGCCTTCGGATATGATGGATGGCCGCATCGGCGCGATCCGCAACGCTTTGGAGGAAGCAGCCTTCCCCAACGTGCAAATCATGTCTTACGCCGCCAAATATGCCAGCGCCTTTTACGGCCCGTTCCGCGATGCGGTGGGCGCAGCCGGGTTGTTGCAGGGTGATAAGAAAACCTATCAGATGGATCCGGCCAATGCCGAAGAGGCGTTGCTTGAAGTCGCGCTCGATCTGGAAGAAGGTGCCGATAGCGTCATGGTGAAGCCGGGCCTGCCCTATCTCGACATTATCGTGCGCGTGAAGCAGGCCTTTGAAGTGCCGGTCTTCGCTTATCAAGTGTCGGGCGAATATGCGATGATCGAGGCCGCCGTTGCAGCCGGAGCGGGCGACCGGGATAAGCTGGTTTTAGAGACGCTTTTGGCGTTCAAGCGCGCGGGCTGTTCCGGCGTGTTGACCTATCACGCGCTGCATGCAGCCAAGCTCCTCAATGGCTGAGTTCCGCCTTGAGACGGACCGCCTGATCCTGCGGGATTGGCAACATCGGGATCGGATAGCCTTTCACGCGATCAATACCGATCCACGTGTCATGCGCTTTCTGGGTCCGTTGATGACGCTTGAGGATGTGGATGCACTGATCCTGAGGATGCAGCAGATGCAAGCGGGGCTGGGCCATTGTTTCTGGGCCGTGGAGCGCAAGGAAGATGGCCGGTTGATTGGCTGGTGCGGCTTGATCCGCGGGGCGCAGAACACCCCAATTGCCGATCGTCTGGAAGTGGGCTGGCGGCTCTCCTTCGATATGTGGGGCCAAGGCTATGCGCAGGAGGTTGCCTCTGCCGCCATCCAATGGGGCTTTCACCATTTCAGCGATGACAGCATTTGGGCCATTACCGTGGATGAGAATGACCGGAGCTGGGGCCTGATGGAGCGGTTGGGCATGACCCGCCATGTCGCGCTAGGCTTTGATCACCCCAATGTGCCAGAGGGCAGCCCGCTCAAGCGGCATGTGACCTACAGCATTGATCGGGATATTTGGGCCGCAGCGCAGAGTTGATTGGCCAGCGTCAATCGGCCATGACAGCCCCATGAACAACGTCTCCATCATCACCTTGAATGGCCATACGCCGCAAATTCATCCCTCCGCCTTCATCGCGCCGGGGTGCCGCATCATTGGCGATGTGGAGATCGGCCCGGAGGCGAGCATCTGGTATAATTGCGTCCTGCGCGGTGATGTGAATTCGATCCGCATTGGGGCGCGCTCCAATATTCAGGATGGAACAGTCATCCATTGTGATTCGGATAAGGGCGGCATGCTTGGCACAAAGACGATCATCGAAGAGGGCGCGTTGATCGGCCATATGGCAATGCTGCACGGCTGCACCATTGGCCGCAATGCGTTGGTGGGGCTGGGCTCCATCGTCATGGACGGTTGCGTGCTGGCTGAGAATTCCATGCTCGCCGCAGGGGCCATGCTCACGCCGGGCAAGCAGATTGACAGTTTTCAGATGTGGGGCGGCCGCCCCGCCCGAATGATGCGGGACTTAGATGAAAATTGGGCGACAATGAACCGCATGGCCGTGGCCCATTATGTGGAAAACGGCCAAATTCATAAAGCGGCGGTCAGCGGCTAAGGGCGGCCTGCAGGCGCTGCATCGCCGCGTCCTGCCGCGCATCCAGCGCCTCAATCTGCCGGATCCTGTCCTCAAGTGTGTTCAGATCCTCGCTCTTGGGGGCGGCCATCAGCTCGCGGCGCACGTTATCCAGCTCTGCAAGGCCCGATTTAACGGCATAGCGGCTCCGCTCGAGCGCGGAGACGCGCATTTGGGCCTGGACCCAGCTGTCACTGCCCGATGACCCCGCTTTGGGCATTAGCCGCTCTGCATCGGCTGCTGCTGCGTCAAAAGCGGAGTCGCTGTCCAGTGCGGGGCGAGCGATGGCTTCGATTCGGGCGGCTATCTTGGGATCAGAAGGACGGGGCAGGGCCACCTGCTGGTCCGGTTCTTGCAAAAGTCTGGCTGCCTCTGCCTCAATAGGGCGCGGGTTAAGCGATGGAAAATCGCCCTGACCTGCGCAGGCGGAGAGCAATAGAGCGACAAGCGGGAGGGCAGCTTTCATAGTCCTTCTTCTAGAAGCAGCCATTCCATGTCGCAACGGGCTTGCACTTTTAGAAAAAGCCGACTAACCGCGCCTCTCCTATGCGCGCCCGTAGCTCAGCTGGATAGAGCATCAGACTACGAATCTGAGGGTCGGACGTTCGAATCGTTCCGGGCGCGCCACAATCCAAATCGACGCATTTACCAGCAGCCCAAGGATATTTGCCTTTGGTTCTAGGCGCTTAGTTGCGGCACCAAGAGTGATCGGCTAGACGCCAAGCAGCAGGCTAGAGGAATTCCATAGTGTTCCGGTTACCAGGATTATTGAATCAGGTGCGAGATCTCCTGTGTGCCCTGCTTGCAGTCGTCATGTGTTTTTCGCCGAGCTATGCTCAAGCGCCTGCTGTACTTGAAGGCATAACGCTGATCACACAAGATGACACTGAGGCTGTCTTTCTTCTGAAGTTTTCGCCCAGCCAGCCGAAGTATGAGACAGCACGCATCGAACCAGAAGCGACGACTTTATTGTTGCGGAGCGCTCTTCGGTCTCCCCAGTTGCCGGGTTCGTTTCGTTATCGGGGTTTGGTTCGCGTCCTCGAGTTTCAATCCGAGCGTGCCGATCTTGCTGTGCGCTTTAGAACGGCTGTTCCCGCTCGTGTCACTATTGAGCCTGCCGAAGCCAATACCATTTTCGTTCGACTAAAAGTGGCAAGCTCACAAGACGTGCCTGACCGCGGCGAGCCCGAGGCATTGAAGGATACAGCTGATCAAGCGAGTCCCCTTCAGGAGCCCGCGTCGCCAGCGGCTGGTGAGCGCTCTGAGATGATTCCCTTACGATATGCGGATGTCAGCGAGGTCATTGGCCTTTTGGTTGAAGGCACAAGCATAGAACCCAACAATATCTTCATTCGACGCGAGCCAGGATTTGGCTCTTTAGGCTCAAATAACCAGTCCAGTTTTTTACAGCCGCAGAGCCAAGAGCAAAGGCGTCCTGCATCGCTCGGCCAGTCTTTCGCCAATGGATTGGCTATTGATCGTCGGCTGAATGCCATTTGGGTGACAGGAACCGCTGAGAAGATTGAGCGTGTGCGTCAGCAAATCGCTTTAATCGATATCCCCGTCGATAGCGTGATTCTCGAGACGCAATTTGTCGAGCTAACAGAGACAGGCGCGAGGAACCTTGGCATCGATTTAAACAATAATGCCGGACAAATTGCGGTTGGCCGAATTGAAACTGGTGCCTCCTTGCCCTTCAACGTTAATCCCAACGATGTCTTGCCTTCCGGTGTGATGCAGGCTGCGATCTATGCTCAGGTGGAAAAGGGCGAGGGGCGCATCCTCTCCCGCCCGCGGATTGCAGCACAAAGTGGCTCCACAGCGAAGATCATCACTGGCGATGCGTTGCCGATCCTGACGGCCATTACGCTTTCTGGTGTCAACGGCGTCTCGCAGCAGGTGCAATATGTAAATGTGGGTGTGACGTTACAAATTGCCCCGCGCGTCAGCACCGATGGGTTCGTGACGTCTCAGATTTATGGGGTCGTCTCATCCGTGACCGGCTATTCGCAAGGCTATCCAACCATTAGTCAGCGTGAGGCAGAGACCTCTGCTTCAGTTCGCGATGGGGAGACTTTTGTCATTGGCGGCCTGACCCAGGAGAATCTGATAACGCGTAAATCACGCGTTCCTCTTCTTGGTGACATTCCTATTTTGGGGGCTGCATTCCGGCAGGAGCGTGCCACGCGCAGCAAGACCGAGCTTTACATTGTTATTACCCCTCGCATCGTACGCCACCGTCGTTTCGCAGACTCCGCTGCTCGTGATGCAGAGAATGGCGCGCCGCGCCAAGACCAGCCAGTGCTGGAAGCGGAACAGCCACGTTAACATTGATTAATGTAAATAGTGCTGGTAATTGCTGGTGAATATTAATCAGCAATCAAAGGATCGCGGCTGTCATGAAAACATCGGCAAGGACAATTATTGCAGCGATATCAGCAGTTGCGATGGCCCCTTCGGCCCACGCTCAAGTTGCTGGCGATAAAATTCCTGATAGCTTCATCTGCATTTTCAAAAATGGCTCTATCGGTCGGGGAGCCGAACAAGCAAATGCTTCGGCAGCCGCGCGTTCGGTTGGCGCAGCAGTGTCGCATGTTTATACGCATGCAATTAAAGGCTTTGCTGCACGCGGACCCATTCAAGCTTTAGAGCGTCTGCAGTCCGCAAATCCGAATATTGAGACGTGCGAGCAGGATCAGATCGTGACGTTGGTCCCCATTAGAGCAGAAGCGCGCCCCTCTGGCGGTGGTACGACAACACAGCCTGCTCAAATCACCCCTTGGGGCGTTGCCCGCGTTTTGAAAAACAGCACCTTCCCGACAGGACCCTTCGCAACGGCTTGGGTCATCGACACGGGCATCGATCCCCGACATCCCGATCTTTCGGTAGATACAGCGCGTAGCCGTAGCTTCTTGAGCACGACATCCTATGTCGATGGGAACGGGCATGGGACGCATGTTGCAGGCACGATCGCCGCGAAGAACGACGCAATTGGTGTTGTCGGCGTCGCGCCCGGTGCGCCGCTTGTTGCCGTTCGCGTCTTGGACAGTCGGGGAAGTGGCTCAAATTCTGGCGTCATCGCTGGCGTAGACTATGTGGCAGGAGCTGCGAGGCCGGGTGATGTCGCGAACATGAGCCTTGGAGGCGGCATCAGCTTGGCCCTAGATACTGCTGTCGGCAATGCAGCGGCGAAAGGCATCCGCTTCGCTATCGCTGCTGGCAATAGCGCTGCGAATGCGGCCAACTATTCTCCGGCGAGAGTAAATGGTGCGAATGTTTACACGGTGTCTGCAATTGATGGCGCCGACGTCTTCGCGTCATTTTCCAATTTTGGAAACCCGCCTGTCGACTTTGCTGAGCCGGGCGTCTCGATCCGATCGACATGGCTCTCTGGTGGCTATAATACGATTAGTGGCACATCGATGGCATCCCCGCATCTTGCTGGATTGCTTCTCGCGGGTGCGATCGCAACTGACGGAAATGCCATCGGCGATCGCGACACAATCCCTGATCCGATTGGAATCAAAGGAAATTAAGGACCTATTGGTCTTTATTCTTCGGTAAAGCTGGTGCCCTAGCCTCTCTGGGCTCGAGCTTCAGATCCTTTGCGCGGGCGGTGATCTTTCTTGGGCCTCCTTGGCCCATCAGCGATGACGTCGGCCATGGACGTCAATCTTGGCTCTTTTTGGGCCCGGCTGCCTGCCCGAAAACAGGGTCTGCACGAATGCCGTTGCGGCCTGTTATGATCCGACGAGACCCGCAACGGTAAATCAGATGCGCCTGTCCTCTTGCGCAAGTCCTCCCCAACGCTAAGACCATGACTTCATCTCATCGCGCGCGGTGGGACAATGCCCGAGTGCCTGACATCCTGACGCGCGACCGCTAGTCTGGACGTCCTTCAGAAACGCGAGGGTGCAAAATACGGGGGATAGTGATGGGCAGCGCAACGCAGGATTCTGAGCAATTTGGTGGCCATCCCAAGGGTGTTTATTACCTAGCTTTCACCGAAACTTGGGAGCGCTTTTCGTTTTACGGGATGTCAGCGCTTTTGACCCTTTACATGGTCAAGGATCTGTTGCTGCCTGAAAATGAAGCCAAGGTTGTTGGGCTTTCGACGCTCAGGAATTTGATTGGGTTTAACGGGCCCATTACCGACATGGCCTTCGCTGCAATGATTTATGGCTGGTATGCTGGGCTGGTTTATTTCACGCCGCTTATCGGCGGATGGGTGGCCGATCGGATCTTGGGGGCAAAGCGGACGGTTCTGATCGGCGTGCTGCTCATGAGCGCAGGCCATTTGGCAATGTCCTTTTATTCGACGTTCCTGCTCGCGCTCTTGTTGCTCATTCTTGGTTCAGGGTTTCTCAAGGGCAATATTTCGGCGCAAGTCGGCTCGCTTTACCCGCGCGAGGATGAATCGATGCGGTCGCGCGGATATACGATTTTTTCGACTGGCATTAACATCGGTGCTGCCAGTGGCCCCCTCGTAACTGGGCTGGTCGCAGCCATTTATGGCTGGCACGCGGGCTTTGCGGTTGCAGCCGTGCTGATGCTCCTTGCGCTGGTCAGTTATCTTCTTGGTCAAAAGCATTTGCCGGATGACCGTCCTGCCCAGCGCGAACGCGTAAAGGCGCCGCCTCTGACCCCAAGCGAACGCAAGCGGGTGATTGTTCTCCTGTGCGTGATTGCGCTGACTATGCCGGCTGAAATCGCCTACCCCATGGTGTGGAGCGTCGGCATTTTGTGGGTCGACCAATATGTGAATCTCGCGACTCCGTTGGGCGTGATTCCATCAAGCTGGTTTGCGTCGATGGACTCGCTCGGGTCTATCTTGGTTGCCCCCGCGCTGGTGGCTTTATGGGCCTGGCAAGCCAAGCGGGGCAGTGAACCGGCCAGCGTGACCAAGCAGGGAATCGGCACTGCCATCGTCGCCTTTGCTGCTTTGCTATTGGCCTATGGCAATTGGGGCCAAACCGAAGAAAATAGTGTTGCCTTGGGCTGGGCAGTCGCTGGCTGGCTGACCATGGGACTGGGCTGGATGTATTATTGGCCAACGACCCTTGCCATTGTCAGCAAAGCCGCACCGCCGCGCATTGCATCGACAATGATGGGCGTGGCGTTTCTCTCGCCATTTATTGGCCATGTGCTGGCCGGATGGGTTGGTAGTTACTTCGATAAGATGGCCCCTTCTACCTTCTGGATGTTGGATGCGGCCATTGCGGCTGTGGGCGCCACGCTCATTCTAGTGCTGCGCAAGCCCTTGCAGCGGGGCCTTGAGGCTGACCCGAACGGATAATAGTTTTGGCGGCTAGCGTGGCTGAGGTGCCCCGGGTCATCAGGACCATGCCGCTGACATCGCTGGCAATTGCAGGATCAATGCCGCTCGTAGCGGCTGAGACAATGGCAGTCCGCGCGCGATCAGGCGGCCATCGCCTGCAAAGCGGGGGCATGGCGGAGCAGGGCATCGCCCCCAATGCCGCGCATCCCTTGTGCTGCAAGCGCGGCCACGATGGCCGCATGGTCGAGCGTTTGCACCGATAGCCCGTTGGCCAGCGCCATTGCCGCCGCTGTGCCAGCCGCCTGACCCATGGCCATGCACTGTGGCATGCCGCGCACCGAGGCAAAGGCCGCTGGATCGGCACACACCAGCCGACCCGCGAACAGAAGGTTTTCGATCCTTTCGGGCACCATCGCGCGGAAGGGAATGGTGTAATAATCCCCCGATTCCACAATCGCGTCATGGGTCATTTTAGAATCGCCGCGCATAACGTCGTCGATGGGATTGTCGCAGCACACGATGCCGTCGGCAGGCTTGGCCCCAGTAGATAGGTCGCTTGCGAGGATGCGGTGCACCGCCTCGAGCTTGCGCGTCTCGCGCACGCCCACCGTGGGGCCCAGCTCGCTCATGCGCGCCTGTTCGAAACCCGGCACGCTTTCGATCAGGAACCGCGCAAGCTGGTGGCAGCGCCGCCGCCCTTCTTGCGTTGCGCGGGCCACTTGCTGCGGATCCGTCCCATCCACCCCGCGGATATGGACCGAGTTGCAGAACACCGTATCGCGGTGGAACCCACGCATCAGATACAGCTTGGCAAGATCGGGATGGAGCCGACCATCGGCGATGCCCGCCGCTGCTTCCTCGGTGAAATAGGGATCCTTTTTGGTAAAGACCCGCTCCCACGATGCGTTCAGCATCGAGAAGGAGAGCGTCACCCCCATCATATTGCCACGCCCATCCCCCACCATGAATGGCACACCAGCCTTTGCAGAGAGGTCGCCGTCGCCGGAACAATCGATGACCATGCCAGCCTCAATCGTCATCGGTCCGCTCCGGTCGGTGCAGGCGATGCTTTGGACACGATCCCCTTTAAGCACGGGCGCGCCAACAAAGCTGTTGAGGTGGACGTCGACGCCCGCATCCTCAAGCATTTGGAACATCGCAAAGACAGCGGCTTCATGATCGTAGATCACTTCATATCCGAAGTTCTCAAGCGTTGAGGGTCGAACCTCGGCCATTGGCGGCTGCATCGCGCAAAGCTGGTCGGTGAGTTCTGCAAAGACCCCGCCGATGCTGCGCCCGGTTGGATAGCCACCGCCCCAGGGCATGCCGGGGCAAAACGACATGACACCGCCAATCTTGCTGGTGCCCTCAATCAGGCGCACCCGCGCGCCCTGCCGCGCCGCGCCGAGCGCCGCGCCGAAGCCCGCTGTTCCTCCGCCGATCACCAGAACATCCGTTGAAATATGACGATCCATGAATTCCTCTTAGCCGATTCCGGTCCAACCGGCGCTGTGCCGCCAAGCAGCGCCATTTAAGGTGCGGCGGTTGGCAATGTAAAGGAGCTGTGGCCCGACAAAGCGATACCGGCGAGTTTCCCAAAATTGGGGGAGGTCAGCATTCTCTTGGATGACCATATCCCGCGCGGCGTGTCCGCTTGCCGCACTCTAGGTCATGCAGAGAGCAGCCGATGACGCACTATTAACCGAAGAGCCTCCAGCCCGCCGAGCATCAGGGCTGTTGTTATGATGATAATCAGGGCCGTCGCCCCAGAGATGGGCTCAAATCGGAACAGGGTTGCAACAGCGGGCAGAGTTTGGGTGGCGACCAACATTAACAGAACGCCTGTTGCGATGATGCCCAAGGCCGTATTTGGTCGCCGGATAGTCTTTAGCGATGATCGCGCAAAGGTGCGGTTGAGGAGGATGAGCGCAAGGACCCCCAAGACCAGAGCGAGAAACGCTCCAGAACGGATGGCTGCGACAGACAAAGTGCTGCTGGCCAGATAAAATGTGACCGCCGTGACGAGCAGCATCACAATGGACCCTTGCAACAAAGACCAGCCAATTAGTTGGCGAGAGAAGAGGGGACTCTCCGATGGTCGGGGCGGGCGCTGCATCACATCTGGCTCTTCGATTTCGGCTTCAAAAACCAAGGCGCAAACCGGATCGATCACCATTTCGAGAACCGCTATATGGATGGGGCCGAGCAGCAGCGGGAGGCCCGTGAACAGAGGCAGGAGGGCAAGGCCCGCAATTGGGATATGCGCGGCGACAATAAAGCCCATCGCCTTTCTCAAATTGTCATAAATGCGCCGCCCCAGCCTGATCGCCCGGACAATAGACTCAAAATCATCATTGAGCAGCACCAACGCGGCAGCTTCGCGCGCGACATCGGTTCCGCGTTCTCCCATGGCAATGCCGATATGCGCCGCCTTCAACGAGGGGGCATCATTCACCCCGTCGCCCGTCATGGCGACAATTTCCCCCTGCGCTTTGAGAGCCTCCACAATGCGGAGTTTTTGTTCGGGCATGATCCTTGCGAACACATTTGTGGCTGCAACGCATTGGACAAGTTCGGCATCCCCCATGTCGGCCAGTAGATCTCCTGTCACGACATTATCGGCGGCAATTCCTGCCTGTGCGGCAATGGCGAGAGCAGTGCCCGGATAATCGCCCGTCATCATGACGACACGAATTCCAGCCTGTTGGCATTGGCGCACGGCCTCTGGAACGGAAGGCCGGACAGGGTCGGTCAGGCCAACAAGTCCACGGAATTCAAAGGCAAAAAGGTGCTGTGTTGCTGGCAGGGTGTTTTGGCTGGGCCAACGCGCTTCGGCCACAGCCAAGACGCGCAATCCCATTTTTGCCATGGCATCGACCTGCTGGCGGACGTCCTTGCGATGGCGGCCGTCCAGATCGCAAAGATCGGCAATGGCTTCGGGCGCCCCCTTGCTGGCAATCACATGGTCCTGCGATCCGCCAGTTCCCCAGACATGGCTCATAGCCAAGAATTGGGGTTTGACGGGGTAATGGTGGCGCAATGTCCACCCAGCCTGCTGGCGGCTGTGCAGGTGTTGGTCTGGATGGGTTGTGCCTAGGGCGTGAAAAGCCATTTCCATGGGATCAACGGGCTGTTCGGCGCTCGCTAAAATGCCAAGCTCGGCCAAATTCTGAAATGCGGCACCCAATGGGGCTAGTCCTGTTTGCGGGACTAAGATCTGGCCATCTGGAAGCCGCATTTCTGCAACCCGCATCCGATTTTCGGTCAGAGTTCCGGTCTTGTCTGTGCATAGGATCGTTGCCGCGCCCAGCGTTTCGATGGCGGACGCCCTGCGTGTCAGCACCTGAGCACGGGACATGTGGATGGCCCCCATGGCAAGAAAGACGGTCAGAACGACCGGAAACTCCTCGGGCAACATCGACATGCCAATTGCAATCCCAGACAGGGCCGCCTCAAGCCAACTGCCCCGCATCAGGCCGTAAAGCAGGGTGCTGAGCAGGCTGACCGCGCCACCCACGATCGCCATCCACCAGACCAAATGCCGAGTTTGCCTTTGCAGCTGAGGTGCTTCTGTCTCAATGGCGGACAGCGCATGCCCGATCTTGCCGATTTCGCTGTGCGGGCCCGTGGCGATAACGCGGCATAAGGCTGCGCCGCGCACAATCATCGATCCGCTATAGACGAAGGCCTGATCATGACCGCCCGGCCGCGGCACAACCCCCGCGCTGCCCTCTTTGTCGGCAATCTTGCGCACTGCAAAAGCCTCCCCGGTGAGAAGCGACTCATCGGCTTCCAGAGCGTCATTGGTAAGCACTAATCCGTCTGCAGGAACGCGATCTCCTTCGGTCAGAAATAGGACATCTCCCGGCACGACGTCACGCCCTGCAATCCGTTTTCGCTTGCCATTGCGCACAACCAGGGCGCGCGGACTCGTCAGGTCGCGCAGCGCCTCCAACGCATGTTCTGTGCGCGCTTCTTGCGCCACTGTGATAAGGATCGATAGGCAGGCGAAGGCCAGAAGGATCAAGGCTTCATGCCGACTGCCCAATATGAGATAGATGATCCCGCCCGCGATCAAGAGAGCCAGCATTGGCTCTCGCATAACATCAACCAATATGCGCCAAATCCCACGATGCCCATGCGGTGGCAATTCATTGGGGCCGAAAACGTCGCGCCGCCGTGCTGCCTCTTCGTCGCTCAGCCCAGATAGATGAGGGGCTAAATTCGGCTCTGCCATTGCATCCTGCTTCCAAGCGGCGTCTGGGCATTCACCGCCACATGGCGTTATGATACGCCCCTCAAATCAGGGAGGGCTATAACCTGCCTTAGGGGCCTTACCCTTTGTTGCTGGTGCCTCCGGATCCAGAAATAATGGGGCATGGCTCCAGTCACCGACGCCCTTAGTCGCGTCATCGTTTTGTCATTTACTAGGCGGCGCACATCTGCGATGGACGATTTCCGCCATTTTGAGGCGGTTTTCAGCTGGCGGCGTTGCGGGGGTGAACAGGCTCATCGAACCCAACGTGCCATTTGGGGGATCAGGCTTGTTGGGCAAATCACGGCGTGATGCAGCCTTGGATGTTGCAGATGGATTGAGCGCGCGCCCCTTGGCTGCGCGCTCCGCTGTGCTTTTGGCAGTTCTCGTTCTTGTTGGCTGTGCGCCCCTTTTTGTTGTGCCCGCACTGCGGCCCGGGCCGTTTTTGCTGCTGAACCTGTCTTATCTGGGCCTTGCCATCTTTGCCGGAGCGCTTGTTCTAGGTGCGCAGCGCCTTGCCAGTGCGACGGGGCGCGCAGACGGTCCGGATGAGAGCCAGCGGCGCTGGCTGATAGGGGCGATCATCGCCACGGCTGTCACCCTCTCTCATTTTCAGGTTTTTAAGCAGTTGGTCTTACCAAGCCGTGGGTTCCCGCTGGACACCCTCATCGCTGAGATGGAGAATCGGCTGTTGTTGGGACGGGACGCATGGGAAATCACCCACATGCTCTTTGGTGCACTCGTGCCAACGCTCATTCTTGATACGGCCTATGCTATCTGGCTGCCCATCATGTTCCTGTTTCCAGCGGCCGTTGTGATTGTCATTCGGAATAAGAATATACGCGCCCGGCTCGTGGGGACATGGGTGGTGTCCTGGATCCTCATTGGCAGCTTGGGGGCGTGGGGGCTGGCCTCGGCGGGCCCCTGTTATTTCAACGAATTAATTGGGCCACATTCCGGCTATTTGCGCATGCATGAGGCGTTGTTGGTCCTTGACCAGCAAGCTGCACGCTATGGCCTGAATATTCAGGCGCTCCATTTTCAAGAAATGCTGCGCCAGTCTCAGGGTGGGCCATTGGTCTTTGCCAGTGGCATTTCCGCTATGCCGTCCATGCATGTGGCCATGGCCACTTTGTTTGTTATTGGGGCCTTTCAGCATAGTCGAAAAATCGGCTGGGGCTTTTTTGGCTATGCCATGTTGATCTGGATCGCCTCCATCCACCTCGGCTGGCATTATGCTTCAGATGGGCTGCTGGGGGCGGTCATGATGACAGGGCTGTGGGCCATTTCTGGCCCTGTCTCCCAGCTTATCTATTCCGGTCTGCGCGCCAAAGGTCTGGCCAAGACGCGTCTCTCGGCCTGACGTTTACTCCCCGGTAAAGACGGGCGGGCGCTTTTCGACAAAGGCGTTGATGGCCTCCCGATTGTCTGCCGTTTCATGGACAATTGCCTGATAAGCCGCGGACAATTCCAATATGTCGGACATGCGGCTGTGCTGTGCTTCGCGCAGCAGCCGCTTGGTGAGGCGCAGAGCGCGGGGGGGGTTGCAAACGATCCGCTCTGCCATGGCCATGGCTGCTTCCATCAGCTGATCATCTTCGACCACTTGGCTGACAAGGCCAATCTCCTTGGCTGTGTCGGCATCAAAACGATCGCCTGTGAAGAACAGCTCAGCTGCCTTGGCATAGCCCAATACCTGTTGCAGGGCCCATGCGCCGCCATCACCCGGGACAATGCCGACCTTGATAAAGCTGCACGCGAACAGCGCGCTCTTGGCTGCGATCCGTATATCGCACAGACAGGCGAGATCCGCCCCCAGCCCGACGGCATGGCCATTAACGGCGGCAATGGCCGGAATTTCAACATCGAGCAGGGCACGCGCCACGCGCTGCACGCCGCGACGATAATTGGCCCGAGTGGAATCCGGCTGGTCGAGTACGCCAATGCCCTGGCGCTGTTGCATGGATTTGAGGTTCCCGCCCGCGCTGAACGCCTTGCCCGTGCCCGTTAGGATGAGGCAGCTGACCGAACGATCATCAGAGAGCGCCTGCAAGGTTGAGCAGATATCCTCGCAGTCCTCATGCGTGCCGATCGCGTTCATCGTCTCGGGCTTGTTCATCCGCAAGATGGCTACACGGCCGCGGCGCTCAACATGAAGGAAATCACCCATGACCTAAATCCTCTTCTTCGTTCCGGTCCAGCTATTGCATGGCCTTTGCGCCCTGCAAAGCGAGACAGCTTATTTTGTCTGTTCCGCGACCAGAGCTAGCACTTTTTCGGCCCATTCAGGACGACAGATCAGCAGATCCGCCAAATAGGTATCGGGATTGTTATAGACCAATGGTCGACCATCCGCCCGGCTCACATGCAGGCCGGCTGCTTTGGCAACCGCCGCTGGCGCGCAATTATCCCATTCATATTGGCCGCCCGTGTGCAGATAAATATCCGCCTCTCCCCGAACGACGGCCATCGCCTTTGCGCCGGCTGACCCCATGGGGTGCAGAACAGCGCCCAGAGCCTCCGCCACATAAACGGCTTCGGCGGCAGGGCGCGTGCGGCTCACCAGCATGCGCGGCGGGGTATTGGCGGAGGCAAGGGGCAGCGGTGTCCCAGAGGAGAGCGTTAGGTTGAGAGCGGGAAGGGCCACGGCACCGACAACAGGTGCGCCCTCAACTGCCAAGGCCACATGCACGGCCCAATCGCTTCGCCCTTCGCCATATTCGCGCGTGCCATCCAGCGGATCGACAATCCAAACGCGCGGCGCCGAGAGGCGATCGAGATTGTCCTTTTCCTCTTCGCATAAAATGGCATCTTGAGGCCGCGCGGCGCGCAGGCTTGCCATCAGATGGTCATTGGCAGCCGCATCGCCCGCCGCACCCAGTGCCTTCCCTTCCTGTGTGCCTGATTGTTGGAGCGACAAAAGAATCTGCCCCGCTTCGGTGGCAAGGCGTTCGGCCAAGAGAATGTCGGATGGCTCCATAATCAGTCCATTGCCTTTCGTCATCGCGGGATCTGCCTGATCCAGCGCGGGATGCCTCCTGTCAATGTAGATTTCCAATTGCTCCGCCTCAGCAGGCGACGCTGGTGGGGGAGGATCGGCCCCAAGGTCGAGCTTGATCCATATATGGTTAACAAAAAGCGAGTTAACTTTTATCTCCATAATGCATCCGTTAACCATGTTGAGTGACCACGACTTCACACCTGATCGCAATAACGGGCCTCATAACCGGCGGATGTTTTGGAGCAGTTTCAAGGCATTGCCCGGACCAAGCGATTAGGAATTCAAAAATGGCTACTTACCGGGTCAGCAACCAAACACAGCTTGATGCAGCAATTGGTAAGGTTAAGGGCGGAGACAGCGTTCTCTTGCTTTCCGGCAATTACACCACTCTTTCCCTTGTGAATAAGGCCTTCACCTCTACGGTGACCTTTATCTCAGAAAGCGCTACAGATCCTGCAAAAATCGCCTTTGCTAAGGCCTATAACAGCAGCAATGTCGTCTTTAAGAACCTGTCGATTGGACGCGCGCTTAATCCTGCGGTTGATAAGGAATGGACCAATATCGCGCAGGTCGAATATTCGACCAACGTCACCTTTGACGGCGTGAAATTCTCCTCAACGGGGGCCGATGCAAGCTTTCTGGGCCGCGGCCTTTTTGTTCGTGGCGGAAGCAATGTGACGGTCAAGAATTCTGATTTTTCGCACCTTGCCGTGGGCATGACCACAACGTCCATGTCCGGCATCAATATCCTGTCGAGCAAGTTCCATGATATCCGGATCGATGGTGTGGAGTTGACGGCAGTTGCAGGCGGCAAGATTGACGCCAATGATTTCCGTGACTTCCGCTCCAGCCCAACCGCGCATCCGGATGCTATTCAGGTTTGGACATCGGGGACCAGCAAGCCCACCACCGATCTACTCATCAGCAACAACATTATTCTGCCTGGTACAGGCAGTGGCGGCCAGGGGATTTTCATTCAAGATGAAGTTGGCACCGCACCACATGAGAGGATTACCATCCGGAACAACTTGGTGCTGGATGCTGGAAATTATTACAATGGCATCACCGTGCGCGGCGGGAAGGACATTGTGGTTGAGGGCAATACGTCCATCTCCCCAACCACGGACACCAAGAATTTCTGGATCCGCCTCGACAATGTCCAAGGGGCTGTTGTGAAGAATAATCTGGCCGACCAGCTTGTTCAGAATAACAACACCAACATTACCCAGTCCGGCAATATCTTCCTCAACCTGCAAAAGAGCTTTGCGACGAAGATCTCGGGGATCAACTCTGGGAGTCTGGCCACAGTCTCAAGCCTGATCGTGCCGGGCGTGGGCTATCAAATCCCCAGCACAACGAGCACGCAGACAAGCCTGTCGAGCAGTTCCACCTTGTTGGCATCTCCGACAACCACAACCATGATGACAACCTTGGCTGCCCCGACATTGGCCGATACGCTGACGCCCATTGCGACGGCTCCAGTTGCGACGAGCAGCTTTGCTTCGCCGTCGCTGGTTTCGCCCCTGTCGGCCGCACCGTTGACGCTCAATATTGCAGCACCGGCCTCTCCATCGGAATTGATGGCGGCGGCCCGCAGCCGTCGGTTTGACGTTTCGTTTAACCGCTAAACCCCGTTAAGGGGGCACCTCAGGGCTCGTCGCGGGAAACCGGGCGAGCCCTGTCTTGTGTCACCTTGAATCTTCGTTTGAGGCGCAAGGCGGGGGCCTCCACATAGCGCCAACTCAACCAAGCAAGCAGCAGGACCAATGGCAAGCTAAGCGCCATATTGGCAAGTGCGGGCCATTTGAAGCTGAGCGAGAAGGGCGCCAGTGCCTGCTGAATAGGAAAGGCGTAAATATAAACGCCGTAAGATAGATCGCCTTTTCGGGTCAGGCGCCTGAACCAGCCCGGCGCATGAAAAGCGAGCACGAGCACAGTGTAAGTGCCGCCGAGCACCAAGGCTTCGGTAAATAAGGGCGTCGCCATGGCCAGCACCACGCCAAGTGCGGTCAGCCAGCCATAGCCTGAGTGCAGGACGATGCGATCTCGATAGAGATAGCAGAGCATCCCTGCGCCATAGAAACGGAACAGCCAAAGCAGTTGCGCGAGATGGTAAAGCAGGCCGGACTGTTGGTGCGGATCCCTTAATAGGAGTGTGCCGATCAGAGAGACTCCCCAAGCCAGCAGAACAAGGGCCCGACGCCAGCGGCCCGTCAACAGCAAGACCGCGCCGCCAATGTAACAGGCGACTTCATATTTTAGCGTCCATAGGCTGCCATTCACGGCATGGGGATAGGGGTGGTCAGAGAACATACCGCCCATGCCCGAACTGAATGGCCAAAAGATGAGTGCGCCCAGAAAACCCCATGTCTGTTCGCTCGCCAGATAGTCGGTCAGGGACAACACCGTCAGCATCGGGCCCAGCACAAAGACTGTCAGAAGGATGCAGACCCATAGGCCGGGAAAGAGGCGCAGCGCACGATTGAGCGCAAAGCGGGCCGCCGTTTTGCTCCGGTCAAAGCTCATCGAAATCAACACGCCGCTGACGATGAAGAAGATGCCGACGGCAGATAGCCCGATAGTCGCCTGACCCTGTGTCAAGCGGAACAGGGGTTCGGTCAGGTCCGACCCTGTGGTCAGGGCAAAGCTGTGCGACATGATGACGGCCGATGCGGCCAAGAGGCGGATCGAATCAAAGGCATTGCCCCGCGCATCGGGGCCGGACAAAGACTGGCCGAGGGTCTGGCTCATGGTTGCTTTGCCCGGTGCGTTAGGTCGCGCAGGTCCCGGAGTGTAACGGTCAATTGAATGAGGACACGCAGCGAGAGCGCCACACTTGTTGCCAGTGCCGCACCCACCGCCCCGAAATGTGGGATCAAAAGGGCCATCAGCAGGGCGGCAACGGGCATGGTGGCGACTGCCGTCCAGGCGTTAACATGCGCCTTGCCCGTCATGGAGAGAAAGGATCCCGCCGGGCCAAATGCGGATAAAAGGCACACGCTGATCAGAAGGATGCGAAAGGCAGGCTCCGCCCGCACAAATTCTGGCCCGAAGAGGCGTAAGAGCGGGTCTGAAAATAGGCCCAGACCAAGCGCCATGAGGAGAGACAGCACCCATGCTGCCCGTTGCGAGACGCGATAATCCTGCATCAGCGCTGCATGATCCCCCAGACGGTGGAAGCCAGCAAAGCGGCTATCGCAGACAGCCTGAATGGAGGCCCCCAGAAAGGAGAGCGGCATAGCGAGGCGAACCGCGATACCGAATATGCCCGCATCTTGGGGCGCGCCGAAAAAGCCGAGCATCAAAATGCCGAGCGAGTCACTGGCAAGTGAGGCCAAGCTGACGATCCAGAAGGGAAAGGCGGAGTCAAAAAGGCTGTGGCCTTGCACAAAGCTATGCGGTCGATGCCGCATCAGCCGCCAGAGCGCGATGGCCAGAAAAAGGAGCGCGACTGTCTGTCCCGCAATAAAGCTATGAACGGCCCCCACATAGCCTTGCCCGCGCCAGAAGAGGATAAAGCTGATCGTGGCGATCAGCGGCAAGATGAGCGACCCCAATATGTTGGCCAGACCCTGCCGTCCCAGCCCCCGCAAGACGGAGCTGAGGGCGAGGACGATGCCGCCCGGAACCATTGCAATGGCGATCCAGCGCAGCGCGCTTGCCGCTTTGGGTGGGCTGCTTAGGGCATTGGCAATGGGCTCGGCAAAGGCCCAAGTCGCGCCGCCTGCAATGAGGAAGAGCAGGCCGCACATCAGGGCTGATCGAAGGGCAATGGCCTGCACGCTTCCCCAAGCCCCATGGGCATGGGCCGCCGCCACTTCGCGCACGGTAGAGGTCTGTAGCCCCAGAGGCGCTCCCGCTTCTGCTGCCCGATAGACAGATAGGGCAATATAATAGAGGCCCAGCGACTCCGGCCCCAATGTTCGGCTGAGGATGATGGATTGCAGGAATTGGACGCTCGCGGCCAAGCCTTTGCTGGTAAAGGCCCCGGCGACATAGGCCAATTGAGGCGGGCAGAGCCGCAGCAGCGCCCTCATTCGAGCATCTGCCGCACGCGCGCAGACGCCGGCTTTTCGATCAGAAGGTAAAAGCCAATGCTGGCAATCAGCGATAGGCCGATGGCAAAGAGGATCAGCAGAATGTCGTTGAACAGGCTTCTAAGGGCGAAATGCCCCCAGAGAAATCGCACCAGACCCAGCACCAAATAATGGATCAGATAGATGGAGTAAGATGCATCCCCGAGCAGCTTCCAAAGCGGTGAGTGCGGTGTTTTTCCGGCAGCATCCATGCAGACTCCACCCATCACAAGGGCCAAAGCGGGCAGGCCCCAATAGAGGATGCGTGCGGCCTCGAGCCGCCCCACAGGGATATGGAAATTGACCCAAGCGAGGCTGGCAATGCCAAGGATAATGCACATCGCCCCAAACATCGGCGACCGCAAAAGGCCTTTGCGAAAGGCCAGCCACACCAGCATGCCACCCGCAAATTCTGCCGTCAGCGGGTGAAGGTAAAATCGGGCAACAGGCTGTTGTGGGTCAAATATGAGCCCCGCGACCCAGCACAGCGCAAAGACGCACATGACGGCCAGCCATGGTCGGGCGGGCAGCACGAAGATCGACAGCGCAAACAGCGTGTAGAAGAAAAACTCATAGTTGAGCGTCCATCCAATCAGGAAGACGGGCATGGCCTCCCCCAGCATCGGGTGGGGCCTTGCCAGAAACGCCATGGAGGCGAGGAAAAGCGGCAGATCAACCGTCGAAGTTCTGAACAAGGCCGGGGCGAGTAAGATGGCCGCAGAGGTTGCCACGGTCACGATCCAATAGGCCGGCCCAACGCGCGCCAGACGGCGCTTGAAAAAGGCCCAGCCGTTG
This sequence comes from Pseudomonadota bacterium, assembly GCA_041174825.1. Lineage (GTDB taxonomy): Bacteria > Pseudomonadota > Alphaproteobacteria > Sphingomonadales > Sphingomonadaceae > Aquisediminimonas. The sequence continues at coordinate 30,506 of JBEDGC010000014.1, forward strand.
GTCGGGCGGGATGCATAAACATGGCACATGATGAAGCCGCTGATGACGAAGAAAATATCCACCCCCGCCCCGCCAATTGGGATGTCGCGCACAAGGTTGCCGCGCCCATAAAGGGGAATAATCTGCACAGCATGGCCAATGGCGACAAGGATTGCGGCCAGCGCCCGGAGATATTGAAGCGACCAGAGCTGTTCGCGTTCACCTTTGGCCACAGCCGCGCCCTTTTTTCTTTTTCTGTGCGGTCACCAGACCAAGGCCTGCCCACAGAGGTGCTTCTGTCCCGCAAGGTCGGGAGACTGCAAATTAACAATTCTTCAGGTGACTTTGGGGCGTTGGCGGTGCTGGATGGAGCCGAGTTCAGGGAAAAGGAATTTCTGTGCCGCACATCCTCGCTGCGCATGCTAGTGGGTCAGGGAGCTGGTCGGCGCGGTTCTTGGCGGGCCGAAAAGATGCGCTTTTTCCGTTCCGGTCTGAATTGGGCCCCGCTGCGCGGCTGATGCGGCACGGCGCTTTTTACGCAGCGGCGATCCTGCTCGGCACTTTCTATGGGTTTTGGGGCACTGTGCTGCCGCCGGCGTTCATCGTTCTTATGGTTGTGCCGATCCTGATCCTCTTCGGGCTATTCCTGTGGGTCATGCCCGATGAACGTGCCGCCGCCAGCGGGCCAAGCTGGCTGTTCTTCATGGGCTTTACCGCCGTGACCTTTCTCTGGCCCAATTATCTTGGCCTGTCGCTTCCCGGCGCGCCTGTGCTGTCATTGCGGCGCGTGGTGGGGCTGGCGTTGATGCTTGTCTTCTTGGTGCATCTGGCCAGCTCGCGCGCGGCGCGCGGCGTTGTGACGGAACAGCTGTCGGGCTTTCCCTTGTTGTGGAAGTTTTTGGTCGGCTTTGCGATTGTGCAGGTGATTGCCATTGGCCATGCCGATGTCTGGTATCTGGCCTATCGCTTCTGGTTCAACGCGCTCTATGCATGGATTGCCCTGTTCTTCGTCGCGGTGTTTGTGTTCGCAACGCCGGGCCGGATTGAGAGTTGGGCCAAGATGATCGCGTGGTGCGCCATCCTTGTATCGTGCATTGCCATTGCCGAACAATTCACCCGGCATGTTCTCTGGGCCGATTATATCCCGCCCTTTTTGAAGATCGAAAATGACGATGTCGCGCGCATTTTGACGCCGACATTTCGGGGGTCTCAATATCGGTCGCAGGCCATTTTTGGGGTGTCGCTGACGCTGGCGGAGTTTTTGGCGTTAGCGTCTCCGCTAGTCATTCATCTGCTTGTAATCGCCAGAACATCTGGGGAGCGGTTGCTGCTGGCCGCGGGGTTGGTCGCGGTGGTGCTGGCCATTGCGTTCACACAGGCCCGTTTGGGCTTTGTTGGCCTCTTGGTCGGCGGCCTCATCTATCTCTTCCTCCAAGGGCTGATCCGGATGCGCGCCAACCGGGCGGACATTATCGGCCCGGCGATTACCTATGGCTATGTGGCGGGCCTGATCGGGCTTTATATTCTTATCATGTCGGTTGATGCGTTGCGTGTCCGCATTTTCGGCAGTGGAACCGTACAATCCAGCAATGATGCCCGGGGGATACAGTTTGATATGGCCCCGCCCGTCATTCTGCAAAGCCCCTTATTCGGTCATGGGCCGGGACGGGGGGCAGAGGCATTGGGCTTCATCACGCCGGGTGGCCTTGTCACCATTGATACCTATGTGCTTTCGGTCGTGCTGGATTATGGCGTGATTGGCTTTGTGCTGTTTTTCGGCATGCTCTTCGCAGCGATCATCCTGACCTTCCGGTTGGCGATTAACTTCAAGCCCGGCCCCGGTGCGGAACAGCGGGAGGCCAGCTTCGTTCTGCCCTTTTGTGCAATGTTGGCCGCATTCTTCATGATTAAGACGGTGCTCAGCCAAGAGGAAAACCACGCCATTCTCTTCATGGTCTATGGCGCGGTGATCGTGCTCGCCTATCGGGCGCGCGGGTCGCAAATCCGGCCCCCACGCAAGACCCATTTTGTCGGGCGGAAATGAACGGGTCTAGCTCAGCAGCACAACCGGGCTGGAGGGGTGCCAGTGCAGCGAGACCTTATCATCCCAGCTAAAGTCTTCCTGATCCCAGCGCGATAAATTGGGGCGGGAGACACGGATGCTGCGGCCGCTGTCGAGACGGATATCGTAAATGGTGACATCGCCCAGATAGGACATGCCCTTAATTTGCCCCTGTGCGATATTGGTGCCCGCCGGGCTGTCCTTCGCCTTTGCACGGCCAGCGGGAAGCATGGTGATTTTTTCGGGACGAATGGCGACCCAGACGGTGGTTTCATGTGCGCCTGTGACGCCGTGATTGAGAAAGACACGGCCCAATTCTGGGCAATCGACCATGGCCTGTTCCGGCTCATCGACGGTCAGCTTGCCTTCAAAGATGTTCACCGAGCCAATAAAATCCGCAACAAAGCGATTGGCGGGGTGTTCATAAAGGTCAGCGGGTTCGGCCAATTGGGCAATATCGCCCTTATTCATCACCGCAATCCGCGAGGCCATGGATAAGGCTTCATCCTGATCATGCGTGACGGTGACGAACGTGATGCCGACATTGTCCTGAAGCTCGGCCAGCTCAAACTGCATTTGTGCGCGCAGCTTTGCGTCCAGTGCGGACAAAGGCTCATCCAGCAAGAGCACCTTGGGGCGCATCACAAGGCCACGAGCGAGTGCCACGCGCTGCCGTTGGCCGCCGGACAGTTGATCGGGCATGCGCGTACCAAGGCCGCCAAGGCTGACCAATTCGAGCGCTTCATCCACCCGATGGCGGATCTCGGATTTGTCTAGCCCGGCGATTTTCAGGCCATAAGCCACATTGTCCGTCACCGACATGTGCGGGAAGACAGCATAGCTTTGAAACACCATATTCACTGGGCGGCGATTGGGGGCAACGCCCGCCATATCCTGTCCCCCGATTAGAATCTGGCCGTCGCTTGGCATTTCAAACCCGGCTAGCATCCGCAGCAGCGTCGTTTTGCCGCAGCCAGATGGCCCGAGCAGGACAAAAAACTCCCCTTCCAAAATGTCGAGCGACACATTGTCGACGGCGACCATATTGCCGAAGCGTTTGGTGATATTGCGGATGGAGATGACGGGCTGTTTTTCGGTCATGCCGTGGCCTTGGTGAAATCCTGCAGCTTCAGGGCCACAGTGGTGAGAATGATGGTGAGGAGAATAAGGAGTGCGGAGGCGGCATTCACCTCTGGTGTGACGGAAAAGCGCACCATGGAATACACCTTCACAGGGAAGGTAATGGTGTTCGGCCCGCTGGTGAAAAAGGTGATGACAAAATCATCGAGGCTGAGCGTGAAGGCCAGCAGCGCGCCCGCAATGATCCCCGGCTTCATATGGGGCAGGAGGACATCGCGGAAGGTCTGCCATTCACTGGCGCCCAAATCGCGCGCGGCTTCTTCTTGTTCCTTGTTAAAACTGGCGAGGCGCGCGCGCACCACCATTGTGACAAAGGGGAAGCAAAAGGTGATGTGCGCAATGGTGATGGCCGACAAATTGAGCGGCCAGACAAGATCCGTTGGCCAATCAAGTCGCGCGAAAAACACCAGCATCGCCACGCCCATGCAGATTTCCGGCACAACAATGGGCAGAGACATTGTCCCCTCCACCCCCGCTTTGGCCGGAAAGCGAAACCGCCACAACATGATGGCGGCCAATGTGCCCAGAACAATGCTGAATAGGGTCGCGAGAAAGGCGATCGTCAGGGAGTTGCCAAGGGCTGTGACAAGCGCGTCATTTTCAAACACCTTGCCATAATATTTGAACGTGAAGCCGCGCCAGACAATGTTCCGTTTGGAATCGTTAAAGCTGAAAACGATGAGGACGAGCAGCGGCGCATAAAGGAAGAAGAGCGTCGCTCCGATCCAGGCGCGCATCCACAGCCGCCGTGTATATTCTAGCGGAGCAATTGGGCTGCGGTTGAAAAGGCTCATCGCCGCGCCTCCGCTTTGCGGGTGCGTAGGGTCTGAAGCGCGATCAATATGAAAGTGGCGTACATGAGGAGGAAGGACAGCGCCGCGCCAAAAGGCCAATCATTGGCGCGCTTAAACTGACGTTCGATCACATTGGCGATCATTTGACTATCTGGCCCGCCCATCAGGTCTGGCGTCAGATAGGCGCCGAGCGCGGGGACAAAGGTGATGATGACACCTGAGATAATCCCGGCCCCAGCCAGCGGGGCAACGATCTGAGTAAGTGTCCGGAAATGGCTTGCTCCCAGATCAAGGCTTGCCTCGATCAGCGATTTATCAAGCCGGTCAAGCGCGGCATAAAGAGGCAAGACCATGAAGGGCAGATGGACATAAACCAGCCCAAGGACGACCGCGAAATTGTTATAGAGCAGGGGAAGCGGTTCCCAAGTTGGGAGTGGTGCAAGTCCGATTAGGACTTTCAAGCTGCTGGCCTGTTCCCAAAACCAGCCCAAGGACATGTTCACATAGCCATTGGTGCGCAGCACGGTGATCAGCGCATAGGTGCGGATCAAAAGATTTGTCCAAAAGGGCAGCATGATTGCCAGCAACATCCAAGGCCGCCACTTTTCCGGCGCGAAGGTAATGGCCAAGGCGATTGGAAATCCGACGATGAGGCAGATCAAAGTAGTGAGCGCGGCAACCGCCACCGACTTGCCAAAAATCTCCAGATAAAGCGGCTCTAATGCGCGGGCATAGTTAGAAAAAGTGCCCGAAACATCAATTTCAGTCAGGCCGACATTGCGCCCGAAACTGTAAAGCCAAACCATGCCCAAAGGGATGATGAAAAAGGCAATCAGCCAAGCCATGGGCGCCGCGGCAATGGCCGCGAACGCCGTCTTATGGCCTTTCCAATCCTGCATCCCCCCGTGCCCTGCTAAAGCGATTAGGCCGCGCGCACGCGGGTAAAGGCCTCTTCATAGAGCGGCTGCAGCGTTTCATTATAGGCCGCATATTCGCATTTGGAGAGGCGGTCCGCCGGTGGGAAGATGACTGGATTATTCTTATAGCTATCCGGCATCAGTGCCTTGGCGGCGGCATTGGGCGTTGGATAGAGGATCGTCTCGGTAATCTTCTTGCCCACGTCTGCATCCAGCAAATAGTTGATGAAGGCATGCGCATTCTTCGGATGCTTTGCGCCCTTCGGGATGCAGAGATTATCAGAATTCAACTGGCTGCCTTCTTTGGGCACGACAAAGTCGAGATCATCGTCTTCCGACATGGCCTGCGCAATATCGCCATTATATTCGAGCACCAGATCCACTTCGCCCGACATCAGCAGATCCTGCCCATTATCTTCGTGAAAGGCTTTCACATTTGGCTTTTGCCGGATCATCATGGCTTCGATTTTCTGAATATCGTCTGCTGTCAGGCTATTGACCGATTTTCCGAGATACTTGCCATAGAGCCGGAACATGTCGCCTGCTTCCGACAAAAGGGCGATCCGCCCCTTATACTCGGGTGAGTCAAACAAGACCTTCCAGCTGTCTGGCTTGGCCTTCACCTTCGACTTGCGATAGCCAATGCCCAGCACCAGCCAAGTATAGGGCATCGAATATTTGCGGCCCGGATCATAAGCGACGTCGATAAAGCTTGGGTCCACATTTTTCATGTTGGGAATTTGCGCTTGGTCGAGCGGCATGAGCATATCTGCCTTCACCATCCGCTCCACAAAGTCATTGGATGGGACGATGACGTCATAGCCCTGATTGCCGGCCCGCAATTTGGCGAAGAGCTCATCATTGGTTGCAAAGAGCGACATGTTCACGTCAATGCCGCTGCTGTCCTTAAAATCCCCAAGCGTGGTTTCGCCGATATAGGTGTCCCAATTGTAGAAATTGAGCTTGGGCTCCTCACCCGTGCCAGACCCAGATGCGCCTTCTTTCTCACCGCAGCCGGCCAAGGCACCGGCAAAGCTGATGCCAATTGCGGCCACACCCATTGTTTTCAAAATTGAACGCCGGTTGGCGCGGAATTCTTCAAGCGATATGCGGCGATCCATAAAACGACTCCCTGTTGGTCAGATTGGTCTGTTCTAAGCTATGCTGCCGCCAAAATTGTCTGCCGAAAAGGGAAAACTTTGCGCGGAGATCGGAAAGCAGCCTGAAAATGGTGCTTTCCTACTGAGCAAACTTCTCGCATGATGCATGTATGACCAAGACACAGACTCGATATTCCGCCACCGCAATGCTGCTCCACTGGGCGATTGCATTGCTTCTTGTCGCCAATTTCGCTCTGGGCGAACGCAGCGAGGATTTGGCCAAAGGGCCTGAATTGGCCTGGGTGATGCAGCTGCATAAGTCGATTGGCATCACGATCTTGGTTTTGACGCTTTGGCGGCTTGGTCTGCGCCTTGTGACGCCGCGCCCCGCCAAAGTTGCGGATAGTCCGGTTTTGCAATTGGCCTCGACAGCTGTGCATTGGGGTTTTTATGCGGTCATGTTGATCGTACCTTTGTCGGGCTGGCTGTTGGTCTCGACGTCAAAAACGCCAACGCCCCTCATGATTTTTGACCTTATTCCCTGGCCGCTTTTGCCCAATTATGGGTATGAAGTGCATGAAATTGGTGAAGAGGTGCATGCGATTTTGGCAAAGGCGATGATCCCGCTGCTCGCACTGCATTTGATTGGGGCGGTGCGGCACCAGTATTTCATGCGCGATGGCCTGATGGAGCGGATGGTGCCGGTGAAGCGCGTTTCTGCGTTCGGCTTTGCCTTGCTCGTCGCCAGCCTGGTGCTCGCCTTTGTGGCGGCAGCCTCTTGGCCGGCCCCCGGGGCGGTCTCAGCCGGAGAGCCGCTTCCCGACTTTAAAGCCGCACAAGCCCCCGTGCCCGCTGAGATCCCCGCAGCCTCATAAGCTGCTTGATTGCATTTTTGCGCATCGCGCCAAATTAAGGGTTGAACGTGATGCGGTATAAATTTGTGGCGGCCTTGTTCCTCGCTACTGCGCCATGTGTCCCGGCCCATGCAGGTGTTGAGGGGTGGAAGACGGCCAGTGACATCGGGGCCTATTCCTTAATCGCAGTGTCGATCGGTCTACCCGCCATGCAGGGCGATAAGGCAGGCGCATTCCAAGCCGCGGGCAGCTTTGGCGCGACCTCTCTTGTGACCGAAGGCCTAAAGCAGACCTTTCCTAAAACCCGTCCGGACCTGAGTGATCGGAAGAGTTTTCCATCTGGGCATACATCGCGCTCCTTTTCTGCGGCGGCCAGTCTGATGAACCGTCAGGGTGCGACGGTTGGCGTCCCGGCCTTTCTTGTCGCGGGTTTCGTCGGGCTGGCCCGCGTTGAAGGCAAGAAGCATTATTGGACGGATGTTTTGGCGGGTGCTGCGATCGGCACGTCCATTGGCCTGCTGATCACGAAGGACCGGCCCGAGGAGGTGAAAACGGCTTTCATCCCTTGGGCGGATGTGCAGGGCGGCGGCTTTACGCTGGTGTCGCGCTTTTAGGGGCAGTCCTCGTCGGCGCTGCCCCAGCGCCATTTCCAACCGCCTCTGGTGCGCGCGGCAATAAGCGGCAAAGAGATGAGCAAGTAGGCGGCAGTCCCAAATTTGGCTTCAGCGCTGTTGAAGCCAAAACTCCATCCGACGACCAAGCACACAGCCACAATCAGGCCGCACACTGCCCAACCCTGCCATGAGATTGGCAAGCCTGATCCATAGCCATAACGCTTTGGTGCAAACCAAGGGGTTCTTTGTTTCACAGGCCGCCCAATCGCGTGATATGGCCCATTTTACGGCCCGGGCGCGATGCACCTTTGCCATAAAGATGCAGGTGCGACAGCGGATCTGATGCCCATTCCAGCCATTTATCGGCATCTGCGCCAATGACGTTGCGCATCTCAACCTGCGGTGCCGCCAGCTTGGTTGAGGCGAGCGGCAGGCCAGCAACGGCCCGGATATGGTTTTCAAATTGAGAGGTGAGGGCCCCTTCAATCGTCCAATGGCCGGAGTTGTGAACGCGCGGGGCCATTTCGTTGAACACGGGTCCGTCATCGCTGGCAAAAAACTCGACCGCAAAGACGCCAACATAATCGAGCCGTTCGGCAATGCGGCGGCACAATGCGCGCGCGGCAGGCACTTGTTCCAAAATCTTGGCATGGGCGGGCAGCGTTGATGTCGCGAGAATGCCATCCTTATGAACATTCTCTGGGGCATCCCAAAAGGCGATGCCGCCCTGTTGATCGCGCGCGCAGATCAGGGAAAACTCATGCTCAAAACGGATCATCTTTTCCAAAATGAGTGGAGCACCACCACAGAGCGCATCCCAAGCGGCATCGGCATCGGTTGGCTTCAGGATGCGGGCCTGCCCTTTGCCATCATAGCCGAACCGCGTTGTCTTTAGGATGGCGGGTGTGCCGATGCGGGCCATGGCAACGTCCAGATCAGCCCGGCTGGTGACTTCGGCCCAATCGGCCGTGCGGCCTCCGCAGTCTGCTGCAAACCGCTTTTCCCGAATTCTATCCTGCCCAATTTCAAGCGCGCCGATTGGCGGATAAAGCGGGGCGTTATCTGAGATGGACCGCAAAGGCGCTGGATCCACATTCTCAAATTCAAATGTGACGACGTCGACCGATTTGGCAAAGGCGGCAAGGGCAGCGGCATCGCCATAGTCCCCCTGCACCCATTTGGCGCACACATCGGCGGCCGGGCCAGTTTTTTCCGGTGCATAAATGAAGCAGCGATAGCCGATTTGTGCGGCCGCCATGCTCAACATACGGCCAAGCTGGCCGCCACCGATAATGCCAATCACTGCGCCGGGTGCGAGAGTCGTCATGCTGGTTCGGCTGCCACGCTGTCGGTCTGCGCCTGTCGCCAGGCCGCTAAGCGCTCGGCAAGGTCTGGGTCGTTGAGCGCGAGAATGGCAGCGGCCATCAGGCCTGCATTAACGGCCCCTGCTTTGCCAATGGCCAGCGTCCCGACAGGAATGCCGCCGGGCATTTGAACGATGGACAAAAGGCTGTCCATGCCGCTCAGCGCCTTGGATTCAACCGGAACCCCCAGCACGGGGAGCGCGGTCATTGCAGCGGCCATGCCGGGCAAATGGGCAGCCCCACCAGCGCCTGCAATAATGACGTTCAGGCCCCGGCCCTTGGCGGATTTTGCATAATCGACAAGACGATCTGGCGTCCGATGGGCGGACACAATGCGCGTTTCATGAGCAACCCCAAGAGCGGCGAGAATTTCGGATGCGTGACACATGGTGCCCCAGTCTGACTGACTGCCCATGATGATGCCGACAAGCGGCGCGGATGCTGTCATGTTGCTGGCCCTGCTCTCATTCTGTCTCAAGGCCCAAAGGCCTTAACCATGTGAATCGCGAAGTGCAATCTGCCCCCGTCACGCTGGAACAGTCGGGCCGAATTGCGGTTGGTTGCTCCATGGTCAAAACAGCCCTTTGTCCGCAAGACGTTGTATCGTCCCCGCCGGCAAGGATATCCGACAAATATGGGTCTCGTGGAGAGGAGGATAGGGCAGCGTTGCTGCGCGAAATTGATGCTCTGCGGCGCCGCGTCCTTGAACTTGAGCAAATGGCCGATACCGACCCAATGACAGCACTTGCCAATCGACGCGCCCTAGACCGCGAGATGATGCGCGCGCTCGCAACGGTTGAGCGACACGACATGCCCTATGCCTTTGCCTTATTGGATGTCGATGCGTTTAAGCGTGTGAATGACGTGCATGGCCATTTGGCAGGAGATGTTGTTTTGCAGCATCTTGCGATTGGCTTGCGCAACAGCTTTCGTCGGTCGGACATCGCTGCACGATTGGGCGGGGATGAATTTGCCCTGATCCTTCCGCGTGTCTCGCTGGATGAGGCGCAGGCACGTCTTGCCCGCTTCATGGCGGACTTTAGCAGTCATGATATTGTGGCTGGCTCTGCGCGGTTGCGCGTCAGCGTGTCCGCCGGGCTGACCGAAATTCTGCCCCGCGATACAATGGCGCGAGTGATCAGCCGTGCAGATGCGGCGCTTTATCGTGCCAAGGCGGCTCAGCGATCCGCCAGATAATAGCGGTCGCGCGCGGTCAGATCCTCTGCCAGATTATAAACGATCGGCTGACCCGTTGGGATTTCAAGGCCGGTAATCTCATCATCGGGAATGTTGGACAAATGCTTCACCAGCGCCCGCAGAGAGTTTCCATGCGCTGAGATCAATACGCGCTTGCCCGCCTTAAGGTCCGGCGCAATGCGGCTTTCCCAATAAGGGAGCACACGCGCAATCGTATCTTTCAGGCTTTCCGTCGTGGGAACCTTGATCCCCGCATAGCGGCGATCCTTGGACAGATCATAGGGGCTGCCCGGTTCCAGCGGTGGGGGAGGCACATCAAAGCTGCGACGCCAGATTTTCACTTGTTCGTCACCATGTTTGGCGGCTGTCTCTGCCTTATCCAGGCCGGTCAGTCCGCCATAATGGCGTTCATTCAAACGCCAGTCTTTCTCCACCGGAAGCCAGAGCCGCCCCATTTCCTCCAGCGCCAGGTTGAGGGTTTTGATCGCGCGTGTTTGCAGCGAGGTGAAACAGCTGTCGAAATCAAGCCCCTTGTCGCGCATCAGCTGGCCAGCCGCGCGGGCCTCTGCTGCGCCCTTTTCGGTCACATCGACATCCCACCAGCCGGTGAAGCGGTTTTCCAAATTCCAGCTAGATTGGCCGTGGCGGATCAGAACAAGGGTCGGCATGGGATAGGTCTCCGGTCTGGGATGGCCAGCCTCTAGCCATAGTGCGCCGCTACTGGCAAGCGCCCGCCTTTGTCGCTGGGTCTTAGCTGGGGTTGCGCGCCAGGCTTTCTTCCATGCGGCGAAGTTGCTCTGCTGACGCGGGCTGCTGATGCTGCGCCTTCCAGTCTGCATAAGGCATGCCGTAGACAAAGGCGCGCCCGTCTTCCTTGGGCATGGCGCCTGCTTCTGCCACCCAATCGCCCAAACAATTACGGCAGAACCCAGCCAGACCCATCAAATCAACATTCTGGGCATCGGTGCGATGTTGAAGGTGCCGGATAAGTCGCCGAAATGCTGCCGCCGCCGTAGCGTCATCAAGTGTATTTATATCCATAATCGCCGTGCCTCTTGATTGAATGATTCCCAATAGCCGCTATGAAGAAGGTCGAGAAGTGGAGTAAATTTTGACCCAGTATCTGCCGCCGCGTGGCCGTAAAGTGCGTATTCTAGCAACCCTTGGTCCTGCAAGCCGTAGTCCAGAGATGATCGGAAAACTGTTCCGCGCTGGTGCGGACGCGTTTCGTATCAATATGAGCCATGGATCGCAGGCGGATCGGGTCGAAATCTTCGAAACCATCAGAGCGCTGGAAAAACTTCATGGACGCCCGACGACCATTCTTGTCGATCTGCAAGGGCCAAAGCTGCGCGTTGGCCGGTTCAAGGATGGCAAGGCTGACCTGATCAAGGGTCGCAAGTTCCAGCTCGATATGGATCCCACGCCGGGCGATGAAAAGCGCGTTTGCCTGCCGCATCGGGAGGTATTTGAGGCGCTGGAGGTTGGCTCGCGCCTCTTGCTGGATGATGGCAAGCTGGTTCTGCGCGTGGCGGAGATTGGTGCAAAAGCACTGATGACCCATGTGGAGGTCGGTGGCGTCCTGTCGGACAATAAGGGGCTGAATGTGCCCGATGTTGTCGTGCCGCTCGCCGCGCTGACCGAAAAGGATCGGTCCGACCTCGCTTTTGCTATTGATCAAGGGGCAGACTGGATTGCGCTGTCCTTTGTGCAGCGGCCCGAAGATGTGGCCGAAGCGCGCAAGTTGATTGGCGGCAAGGCGGCTTTGCTTGCCAAGATTGAAAAGCCCGCAGCGCTTGATCGTCTCGAGGGCATTCTTGAGCTGGCCGATGCTGTGATGGTAGCGCGCGGCGACCTTGGCGTGGAATTGCCCCCAGAAGCCGTGCCGCCTGCCCAAAAGCGGATTGTGGAAACAGCCCGCAAGCTCGGCAAGCCCGTTGTCGTGGCAACGCAGATGCTCGAATCAATGATCAAGGCGCCGACGCCAACGCGTGCTGAGGTGTCAGACGTCGCAACTGCCATTTATGACGGCGCTGATGCTGTCATGCTGTCTGCCGAAAGCGCCGCCGGAGACTGGCCGGAAGAAGCCGTGAGCATGATGGATCGGATTGCGCTCAGCGTTGAAAGCGACAATGGCTATAGCGCGCGTCTGCACTTCACCGAAACGGATGCAGATCCAACAACGGCCGATGCGCTTGCGGCTGCTGCCTTTGACATTACGCGCACAGTCTCAGCCAAATCGATCATTTGCTACACAACGTCCGGGTCAACCGCCCGGCGCATCGCCCGCGAACGCCCCGGCGTTCCAATTCTGGTGCTGACTCCGAAAATGCGGACTGCGCGTGAAATGGGCCTGCTCTGGGGGACCCATGCGGTGCATACGCGCGATGTTCATTCCTTTGAGGAAATGGTGGCTAAGGCAAAGCGCATGGCGCTGCGCCATGGGCTGGCAAAGGGCGGTGATCGGGTGGTGGTGATGGCGGGCGTCCCCTTTGGAACGCCGGGCGCCACCAACGTCCTACATGTGGTGCGCCTGACCGGCGATGAGCTGAAGGGGCATAAGAGCTAGGCAGGCACTATTTGCTTGCGCTTTCGGCTTGCACCGGGTGATGAGAGCGGTCAAATTTCATGTAAACGGGCAGGATAGCCCGGCATCATAGGGGAGAGCAGAATGAACCGGATTTTCACGGCGACCGCAGTTGCGCTTATACTGGCGGCCCCCGCTTTTGGACGGGAACCGCCCGCTCCCGGCAGCGTGACTCGGGCAACGGCAGAGGCGAATGCGCGTGTCGCAACCCAACTCCCTTTAAATGACCCATCCGATTTTGCTGACGCGACGCGTGGGCGCATTGCGCAAATTGAAGGCGGCGTCATCCGCAATGCTAAGGGAGATATTGTCTGGGATGCCAATAGCTATGCCTTTTTGAAAGGCGACGCCCCAGCGAGCGTGAACCCCTCTTTGTGGCGTCAGTCCAAGCTCAATGCTGAGCATGGGCTGTTTGAGGTTGTCCCCGGCATCTACCAACTGCGCGGCTATGATATTTCGGTGATGACGATCATCCGGGGCAAAACAGGCTGGATCATCGTCGACCCACTGACGGCGGTTGAGACCGCCGCTGCCGGGATGGAGCTGGTGCGCAAGACGTTGGGTGATCGACCCATTACGGGCATCGTTTTCACCCATAGCCATGGGGATCATTATGGTGGCGTGGCCGCGATTGCGACGCCCGAGGTGCTGGCCTCTGGCAAAATTCCGATCATCGCACCGCATGGCTTCACCGATGAGGCGATCAGCGAGAATGTGCTGGCCGGCATCTACATGGGCCGCCGGGCGGGCTTTCAATTTGGGGCCGCGCTTCCAAGAGGCGTAACGGGCCAAGTGGGCACTGGTCTTGGTCAGGCCTTGCCCGCCAATAATCGGGCCTCCTTTGCCCGCCCGACGCTGGAAGTCGAACGAGGTGCTGCCCCCGTTGTGGTTGATGGCGTTACCTTTGAATTTATTGATGCCGCAGGCTCTGAGGCACCGGCCGAATTCATGTTCTATCTGCCGGACTTTAAGGCGCTCAGTTCGTCTGAAGTGGCGACCGCGACGTTTCATAATGTGTTGACGCAGCGGGGCGCGAAAGCGCGGGACACGCTGAATTGGTCAAAGGCCATTGATGCCGCACTGCGCACTTATGGGGACAAGGCCGATGTGGTTTTTGGATCGCATAACTGGCCCAGCTGGGGCCGGGACAACGTCAAGACATTCCTGACCCATCATCGCGATACCTATCGCTTCATCCATGATCAGGTTCTGCGCCTTGCCAATAGCGGTGAAACGGCAACCGAAATTGCCGAACAGGTGGGGGAACCCGCGCACGCCAAGACGGATTTTTCGACCCGCGGCTATTATGGAACCTATAACCATAATGCGAAGGCCGTTTTCCAATATTATTTCGGCTGGTGGGACGGGGTTCCTGCCAATTACAACCGCCACATCCCGACCGAGGAATCACAGCGTTATGTCGCGGCCATGGGCGGCGCGAAAAAGGCTTTGGCTGTCGGGATCAAGGCCTATGATGCGGGCGATTATCGCTGGTCGTCCACCGTGTTCAACCATATTGTCTTTGCGGACCCTGCGAACCAGCTTGCGCGCAAGTGGCTTGCCGCCAGCTATGAGCAGCAAGGGTTTCAGGCGGAAGCTGGCACCTGGCGCAATGTGTTCCTTCAAGCAGCACAAGAGTTGCGCCATGGCGTGCCGCCGTCGCGGCTTGATGTCGCGGGCGCGGGTGTGATCCGGGCCTTGCCAACATCGAATTTGATGGATGCACTTGCCGCGCGTTTTGATCCTGCCAAGTCAACGCGGCCCAACACATCAGTGCAAATCGTCTTTAAGGACCGCAATGAAATGGTCGCGTTGCACGTTGGCCCGTCGGTGCTGTTCCCCAGCATGGGGCAGAAGCTGGAGGCTCCAACAGCCACGTTGACGACCACGCGGGCGGTCTTTGACGGGCTGATTCTTCAGACTGTTGATATTGGTGCGGCCATTCAGTCAGGGGATCTGCAATTTGCAGGCGACCCCAGCGTGATTGCGGCGCTGTTTGGTGCGTTGGACCGGCCTACAATGTCGTTCAACATTGTGACGCCCTAATTGGCAAAATTTCGGCCGGGTTTGTGAAGGGCGTGGTGGGGCCGATTCGGCTTTCACCCGCCTTCAAACGGATCAAGCGCCCGATCCAAAAAGATCAGGCGCTTGCCAAGGGCTTCTGCCCCGATCATCAAAAGCGTCTGACGCGCCAAAGGCGCGCAGATGCGCCGGGATTAGCCCTGGCGCGCCTTGAAACGCTTTTGCGTCTTGTTGATGACGTAGGTGCGGCCGCGACGGCGAATCACGCGGTTATCCCGGTGACGGTCCTTGAGCGACTTGAGTGAATTGCGGATCTTCATGATCGCTTGCCTGTTCTAAGATAAGAATGAAAAATGAAGGCTGCCGCCTAAAGAGCGCATTGAGTAAAGTCAAGGCAAGGCCCGCCAATTAAGGAGCGTTATCGATGCGACATCTATTTTTATCTTTCCTCCTTTTGGTCCTTTCCGGATGCGCGGCCTCCATTCCTCTTGTGCAAGTGACGCGATTTCACCTGGGCACCAAGCCAATGACGGGCAATATCGTCATTGAACCAGCCGCAGGCACTGCGCCTGAAAGTCTTGAATTTGGGGCTTATGCTGCCGCTGTCCGGCGCGAAGTCCTGCGCTTGGGCTATAATGATTCGGGGACGCCCGCCTATCGCCTAATTCTAAGCTATAGCCGGTCAGAACGTACCGTGGCGCGCCAATCGCCCGTGACCGTGGGGATTGGCGGCGGCTCTTCCGGCGGTGGTATTGGCGTGGGCATTGGCACCAGCTTTGGCCTTGGTCGAAAGACCGAGTCGCTGGTCGATACCCGCCTGAGCGTTCAGATGAAGCGGGCCAGTGATGATCTGGTTGTCTGGGAAGGGCGCGCCCAAACAGAGGCCCCAGATACGGCCCCAGCGGCGCAACCGGGCCTTGCGGCAGATAAGCTTGCCCGTGCATTGTTTCAGGACTTTCCGGGGGAGTCGGGACGCACTATCAGGATCCCATGACACTGAGCATCAGCGCCGGCTTTGACAGCGGCAACATTCAAGTCCTGTCGATTGAAGGCGACACCGCCCACTTGGAGATTCGCAAGGACGCCCATTCGGACTTTTACCAATGGTTCCACTTCCGTGTGGCGGGGGCCAAGGGGCGGGAGGTGACGCTCAACATCACCAATTGTGGCGCATCTGCCTATCCGGGCGGCTGGCCGGCCTATCGCGCCCGCGTGTCTGAAGATCGCGCGGATTGGCGCTGTTCCGAGACCAGCTATGCCGATGGCGTTCTCACAATTCGATATACGCCCGCCTCAGACCTTGTCTGGTTTGCCTATTTTGCGCCCTATTCCATGGAACGCCATCATGATCTGGTGCAGCGGATTGCGGCCGCCCCCGGTGTTTCGGCGCACGCGCTGGGCCAAACGCTGGATGGCCGCCCCATGGATATGCTGCGCATGGGCAATGGCCCCATTCAAGTTTGGCTTTATGCCCGCCAGCATCCGGGTGAAACGATGGCCGAATGGTGGATGGAAGGCGCGCTGGAGCGGCTGATTGATCCTGCCGACCCCGTGGCGCGCGATCTGCGCGACCGCTGCACGCTGCATATCGTGCCCAATATGAATCCCGATGGGTCGGCGCGCGGGCATTTGCGCACCAATGCCGGGGGTGTGAACCTGAACCGGGAATGGGCGACACCCTCTCTGGAGAAAAGCCCAGAGGTTTTTTGTGTGCGCGACGAAATGGATCGCACGGGTGTTCATTGGGCCATGGATGTTCATGGAGATGAAGCGATTCCGGCCAATTTCATTGCGGGCTTTGAAGGTATTCCCAATTGGACGGAGGATCAGGGCGCGCGATTCTATGCCTATCGTGAGGCGCTGGCCGAATTGACGCCGGATTTTCAGACCATCTTGGGCTATCCCAAATCCGCGCCCGGCAAGGCCAATCTCACCATGTCGACCAATCAGCTCGCCAATCGCTTTGCGCATCTGGGCTGTGTTTCAATGACTCTGGAAATGCCCTTTAAGGATCATGACAGCAATGCCGACCCGGAACGGGCCTGGTCGCCCCAGAGGTCCAAGCAGTTGGGGCGGGATTGCTTGGCCATTTTGGCGCGCCAAATCTGACGGATAAACAAATGGCCCCCGCTCCGGGGGCGAGGAGCGGGGGCCAAAGATGCGTTCGTCACGCCGGCTTGCCGCAGGGTGGAACGGGCAACAAGGGGGGAATCCCGCTAAGTCCTCCGCGAAAGCCAGACCTAAATAAGGCAATGTTCCTGTCGCCAAGATGAATAACAGGTCAGTTGCGAGGTCCTTTTGGTCGCGGGTCGCGCCAGGAGAACGTTTTGTCGGAAATATCGACATTGAATCGCTGATTGCTGAGGCGAATTGTTGTTCGGTTGTTTTGGGAATCCAGCGCGGTCCACCCCTCCAGCATGAGGCCCGCCGGGGCAGATGCCTCACGCGTGAAGGCAAGGGTGATGACCCCATATTCGGGGTGGCGCGGATCCCGTGCTTCCACCAGCACAACCCGGGATCGGGTGCTGGGTAGGATTTTGGCGATGCGCGTCAGATCGCGATTGGGATTGAGCAGCACGGCCAGCGGCGTATTGCCAATGGGCCAGCGCTGCACCTGACGCACCGAATAATCGATAAAGGTCAGCGCCTTGCCATCGCCCACGATGAGAAGGGGCACATCCTTTTGATATTCAAAGCGGATTTTGCCGGGCCGTTTCAGGCTAAGGGTGCCCGACACGGTTCGGCCCGATTTATCTGTCTGGGTGAAGCCGGCAGTCATAGACGACACCGAACTTAAATGGGCCTGCACATCCGCCAGCGATGCAGCCGCTGGTGCGGCGGCAACAAGGGCAAAGAGGGGGGCGGCCATCAGGGGGAAGGATCGCGTCATATAGTCCGTTTCAACTCAAGGGCGGTTGCATTTGCCCATCTTGCTTGAACGCGCGCTGAACTGTGTCAGATTGCGTGGCCGTCTGTATCCATCAGAACCTCGCGGCGGCCGACATGATCCGGGCGGCTCACCTTGCCCTCCGCCTCCATCCGCTCAATCAGGCGCGCGGCAGAATTATAGCCAATGCGCAACTGGCGCTGGATATAGCTGGTGGAGGCCTTTTGGCTTTCCACCACGACCTGAAGTGCGCGGCGATACATCTGGTCTTCCGCCGAATCCTCACCCGTTGGGGCACCGTCAATATCCCAGCCGCCTTCTTCCGGTTCTTCGGTGACGGCCTGAATATAATCGGGATGGCCCTGTCCGCGCCAATGGTCGGCAACGGCGCGCACTTCTTCGTCAGAGACAAAGGGGCCATGCACGCGGGCAATTTGCTTGCCGCCCGGCATATAGAGCATATCGCCCTTGCCCAGCAGCTGTTCGGCGCCTTGTTCCCCCAAAATGGTGCGGGAATCGATTTTGGACGTCACGGCAAAGCTAATGCGCGTGGGCAGGTTCGCCTTGATGACGCCGGTGATGACGTCCACCGAGGGGCGCTGCGTCGCCATGATCAGGTGGATGCCCGCGGCGCGGGCCTTTTGCGCCAGACGCTGGATCAGGAATTCGACTTCCTTGCCCGCGGTCATCATCAAATCGGCCAGCTCATCGACGATCACCACGATCTGCGGTAGCGGCTGATAATCCAGCTGCTCTTCCTCATAAATCGGCTGACCAGATGTGGAATCATATCCCGTCTGAACGCGGCGGCCAAGGAAAGCACCCTTGGCCTGTGCCGAGCGCACCTTTTCGTTAAAGCTGGCAAGGCTGCGCACCCCGACAGAGGCCATCATGCGATAGCGGTCCTCCATCTGCTCGACGGCCCATTTGAGCGCGCGGATGGCCTTGGCCGGTTCCGTCACCACGGGGGAGAGCAAATGGGGGATGTCATCATAAACGCTCAGTTCGAGCATTTTGGGATCGATCATGATCATGCGGCACTGATCGGGCGTCAGGCGATAAAGCAGTGAGACGATCATCGCGTTGAGCCCAACGGATTTACCCGAACCCGTGGTCCCTGCGACGAGCAGATGCGGCATGGGAGCCAAATCGGCAATCACAGGGTCGCCCGCGATATTCTTCCCCAGCACAATGGGAAGCTGTCCGCTTTGTTCATTAAAGCTTTGGCTGGCGATTAGTTCATGCAGAACGACGCTTTCCCGCTTCTGATTGGGCAGTTCAATGCCAATCACGGTCCGGCCGGGGATGGTCGCCACGCGGGCTGACAGGGCAGACATGTTGCGCGCAATATCATCCGCCAGCTGGATCACGCGGCTGGCCTTGATGCCGGATGCGGGTTCCAGTTCATACATGGTGACAACGGGGCCGGGTCGCACCTCGACAATCTGGCCCTTGACGTGAAAGTCATCGAGCACGGTTTCGAGCAAGCGGGCGTTGCGCTCCAACGCGGCCTTGTCGAGCTTATCGCCGGAGGAGGGGGGCGCGGGCGCGAGCAGATCAAGCGGGGGCAGGGCATAGCCATCGCCCAAGGGCAGAGATGCCTGTTCCTTGCTATTATCTGATTTGGGAGCAGCCGGGGTTGGTTTGTCGGCGATAATGGTTTTCTTGCGCGATTCATCAATGATAGGGGGTGTGCGCGGCTCTGGGGCGCGGCCCAGCGTGTCTGCGGCCTCCGCTGCGTCGTCGTCCATGTCAAAGGGCAGATCTGGCACATTGCGGGGCCGCACGGGGGCCTGCACTGCGTCTTTGCGACGCAGCAACCATGATTTTTCAGCGGCGGTTAAGTTCAGGCTGCGGAACCAGACATAAATGGACAGGGGAAGGATAAGGGCAATCATCGTCCAGCGGACCCAGAAGAGCCAATCGGCGCTGGGGGCAAAGCCCATCAGCCAGGTGATCATGCCGCCTGTCGCCATGCCGATTGCGCCACCGCTCCCCCCCGGCAAATCCTCAATTGCGCCCGGCCAGATCAGGGCAAGGCCCGTATCGGCAAGGGCAATGGCGGCGAGGCTGATCGCTGCCCGCTTTTTCCAGCCGGTGACGGGGTCTCTAACCCATAAACGGCGGGCATGGATGAGCATTTGTGGGATGAGAAGGGCAATGGCAGGCCCCATAGTCCACAACAATATGTCCGCAGTCCATGCGCCTGCTGCGCCCATAATATTCTGAATGGGGCCGCCTGCGGCTGTATTCATGGCCGGGTCGCTGGGGCTGTAGCTGATCAGCACGAGCGCCAGCATCAGCGCGCTCAGGACAAGCGCAATTGACCCCAGCATAGTGCCGCTGCGGATTGCACCGCGTTTGATCGATTCACGCCATTCGGGCGCTCGGGATGCCATGCCGCACTTCCTTTTCTTGCGTGCGCTGAACCTACACTTGCGCCTCATGCGCCACCCGCTGACTCTAGGTCAAGTGTACGGGTGTATGGCTTGTCTCAAAGGCAGGTTCGGACGTATGGAAAATCCATGGACACACATGACGTTATCATCCTCGGCGGCGGCCTCATTGGGCAGGCCACGGCAATTGGGCTTGATCTGCATGGCATGCGCTCTGTCGTCATTGATCCGGTTGATCCCAGCAGCACATTGACCACCCAATTTGATGGCCGTGTGACAGCAATCTCGTCGAGCAGCTGGAAGCTGTTTGATGCGATGGGCATTGGCCCGAACATGGTGGATGAGGCGCGGCCCATTCGCCGGATTGAAGTGCGCGATGGCGCACAGGGCGCGCCGCTCGATTTTGAGACGCAAGCAGAAGACCTGCCGCTCGGCCGGATGCTGGAAAATCGCGTGCTGCGGCGAGAGCTTTGGGCCTCCATTCAAAAAGCCACCCATGTCACGCGCAAATTTGGCACGCGCGCCGTGAGTGTTGATCGGGGCGATCATGGCGTCACAGCGACGCTGGACGATGGCAGCGTGCATCACGCGCCGCTTTTGCTGGTGTGCGAAGGGCGGCACTCCTCCACCCGTGCAGAGGCTGGCATATCTGTGGCGGCATGGGATTATGCGTCGATGAGCATCGTCACCGCCATGGACCATAGCATTCCGCATGGCGACACGGCGCACCAGATTTTTTATCCCGGTGGCCCTGTTGCCCTGTTGCCGATGAACCCCGGCACACGGTCTGCCCTTGTCTGGTCGCTCCCCGAAGCAGATGCCAAGGCGATGGTGAAATTGGGGGATCGCGCGTTTTTGGCAGAAGTGTCGAAAGCTACCGCCAATATCTTGGGGGATCTTCAGCTTGCAGCGCCGCGCGCGCTCTATCCGCTTCAATTTCGTCACACAGCCAAGATGACGGACAAAAGGCTGGCGCTGGTTGGGGATGCGGGCCACGGCATTCACCCCATTGCGGGCCAAGGCTTTAATCTTGGTCTGCGCGATGTGGCGGCCGTGGTGGAAGTTCTTGTCGATGGCGCACGACTGGGTCTGGACCTTGGCGATGCGCAATTGCTCGCCCGCTATCAACGCTGGCGCAGTGCGGATGTGATGGCTGTGACCTTTGCCTGTGATAGTCTGGTGCGCCTCTTCGGCGTCCCCGGGCGCACGGCATTGGCCATTCGACGCCTTGGCCTAGGTGCGGTGCAGCGGGCAAAGCCGCTCAAGGATATATTCATGTCAGAAGCGCGCGGGGAAAGCGGTCAGCTTCCTGTGATGCTGACGGGGGAGTTGGTCTAGAGCAGACCTGCCGCGCGATAGCTTGTGGCGGTTTCTTTAAGGCCATGCCGGGTGTCCACCTGCGGCTGCCAAAGGCTGGGCTCAGGCCGCAGCTTAGGATCAATGCGCCAATCGGGATGGCAGAAATAGCGCACCCGATCGGCGGTGAGCTTCGCCTTATCTCCCCGCAGGAAGCGATCTGCCCAAGCGCCGATGCGGAGCACCAACCGCGGTGTTGCAAGGATTACGGCGTTTCGACCCACAGCTTTGGCAATGGCTTTGGCGATGCTTTTGTTGGTCCAGCCGCCGGGCTGGCCATCATCGGCTTCTAGGATTTGCCCTTGTGCCACACCGGGTGGTGTGAGGCTGAGGAGGAGCCGGGCCAGATCACCGACATGGATGACCGAGACATGGCCATTGGGGGGCACCATGACCACGCCGGTTCGGGCCATGCGGAACATATCGAGCGTATCCATATCCCCCGGGCCATAGACCCAAGGCGGGCGGACCATGACCCAATCTAGGCCACTGGCGGCAACGACTCGTTCTGCCTCGGCCTTTGACCAGCCATAGACGGACAGGCTGGGTTCGCGCGCCGCCAGTGAGGAGACATGGACGAAGCGGGCAATGCCTGCTGCTTTGGCGGCGTCCAATATGGCCTGCGTGCCCTGAATATTGCCGCGCTCAAACCCTGATGGGTCGGGTGCATTGACCACCCCGGCCACATGGATGACGGCGTCGGCACCCTGCACCAATAGATCCAGGCTCTCGGGCCGATCCAGCGCGCCTTCAACCCAGTCAACGCCCAGCGTGGCGGGCTGTGGCCGCCGGGTGAGCGCGCGAACCTTATATCCCGATGCCAGCGCCGCCCTTAGAAGCGTCGCGCCGACAAACCCCGTCGCACCCGTTACGGCAAGCGTCCGCTCGCTCATAGCATGACCAAATGATCGCGATGCACGAGTGCTGCGCGCGGCGCATAGCCGAGCACATCGGCCAGAACATCGGTGCGCTTGCCGCAAATCCGGCTGGCATCTTCTGCGTCATATTCTGCAAGGCCGCGGGCAATGGGCTGTCCATCTGCCGCGACAATATCCACCACATCGCCCCGGACAAAGCGGCCGTCCACGCGCGCCGCCCCTGCGGGCAACAGGCTTGCGCCAGACGCCAAGGCTTGCGCCGCACCCGCATCCACATAAATGCGCCCCTTGACGGTCAGACGCCCCGCCAGCCAAGCTTTGCGCGCGGTTCCAGAGGCGGTGCCAGTAAAAACGGTCCCACACCCGCCCGCGGCCAGCCGCTCCAGAGGGTGATCATGCAAGCCGGATACGATGATGAGGGCCGCCCCCGCCGCATTGGCGATGCGTGCAGCCTCAATCTTGGAGGCCATGCCCCCGGATCCCATGCCCGAAGAACTTTCTGCCTGCGCCATGCCGCGAATACGGGCATCAATGCGTCGCACTTCGGGGATGCGTTCGGCATCGGCGGTCTTGCTCGGGTCGGCGGTGTAGAGGCCATCTACATCGGAGAGAAGAACAACGGCTTGGGCCGAGGCCGCCTGCGCGATGCGAGCGGCCAGTCGATCATTGTCGCCAAAGCGGATTTCGGCGGTGGCCACGCTATCATTTTCATTGATCACGGGCACAACGCCAAGGCCGAGCAGTCGTTCCAATGTCGCCGCGGCATTGAGATAACGCCGCCGATCCTCAAGGTCTTCCAGCGTAACGAGGATTTGCGCGGCGGTCAGGCCCTCAGTTGCGAGTAAATCTGCCCAGCATTGCGACAGAGCAATTTGGCCGGTGGCAGCAGCAGCCTGTGCATCTTCAAGGCTGGCACGGCCGCCCTTGGGCAGGCCCAAACGGCGCGCGCCAAGCGCAATGGCACCGGACGACACGATGATAACCTGCTGGCCTGCTTTCCGTCGCGCGGCGATATCGGCCACAACAGTTTCTAGCCAAGGGCGGCGCACAGCGCCTTTAGGGTCGACGAGCAGCGACGAGCCGATTTTAACGACAAGGCGCGGGCAATTCCCGGCGTCTAGAGCGGAGACCACCCCGTTTCCTCCCCTTCTTGCCCCGTCGCGGCTTTGGCAGCGGGGCCAACGGCCTCAATCAGCCGATCCAGCACAGCGGGAATGCCGTCTCCGCTGGCGCCGGACAATAGAAAAATGTCTGCCTTGCTGGCGCGTTTCAGCTTGGTCGCAATCTTCTTGAGCTCGGCCGGGTCAACGGCATCAATTTTGTTGAGGCCAATGACTTCTGCCTTTTCGGTCAGATCAGCGCCGTAATTTTCCAGCTCTTTGCGCACGACACGATAGGCGCCAACCGGATCATCGCCCGACGCGTCGACCAGATGCAGCAGCACGCGGCAGCGTTCAATATGGCCCAAAAAGCGGTCGCCAATACCAGCACCTTCGGCCGCGCCCTCAATCAAGCCGGGAATATCGGCAATGACGAGTTCGCGGCCCTTATGGCTCACAACGCCCAATTGCGGCCGCACCGTGGTAAAGGGATAAGGCCCTACTTTCGCCTTGGCATTGGTGACGGCGTTGATGAAGGTCGACTTGCCGGCATTGGGCAGACCAACAAGGCCCGCATCAGCCAGCAGTTTTAGCCGCAGCCAAACCCACATTTCTTCGCCCGGCCAGCCCATGCCGTGTTGACGCGGGGTGCGGTTGGTCGAGGTTTTGTAGCTGGCATTGCCCCGGCCCCCATCGCCCCCACGCAGGAACACGACTTGCTTGCCCGGCTCCGTAAAGTCGGCGAGCACATGTTCTCTGTCTTCAGAAATAATCTGGGTGCCAACGGGCACTTTGATGATCAGATCATCCCCACCTGCGCCAGTGCGGTTGCTGCCCGCGCCATTTGCGCCGCGCGGTGCCTTGAAATGCTGCGTATAGCGAAAGTCGATAAGGGTATTCAGCCCTTCTATGGCTTCAAAAACAATGTCGCCACCTTTGCCGCCATTGCCGCCATCTGGCCCGCCATATTCAATGAATTTTTCGCGACGGAACGACACAGCGCCGGGGCCGCCAGCGCCGGAGCGGATAAAAATCTTGGCCTGATCAAGGAAATGCATTCGCCCCCTTTAGGCGAAACCACGAAAATAGGAAGCTTTGCCCGGACAGGGTGCGGCAGTTTGTTCTGACGGCTTTCAATCCACCAGCCCGGACAGCCTTGGGGAGTTGGCGAGCAGACGCGTGGCAATGTCGCGTGCCGTGTCGCGCGGCACGCCCAAGGAGCGGGCCAGGGCTTCTCCCAAAAGGGCATCCCCCATCGCCATCAACACAAGGGTGAGCGTGTCTTCATGCATGGATTTGTCGGGTTGGCCTTGGCCGATTTCATCGATCAACTCATGGATTGCATCGACCACGGGGTTGAGCGCATTTTCATTGCCGGACAAAATCATCCATGTCGCCAATTGGCCTGCACCCTGTTTGTCAAAGGCGTCAAACACCATGTTGACGACCCGCGCCGGATTTGGCCCTTCCCCCTCTTCGCCTGTCTTAAGCAGGATCTCTGCGATGGAATCGCACACGGTTCCGGCCAAATGGGCGGCTAAAGCCATTTGCAGCCCGGCAGCAGAGCCGAAATGGTGGAGCAGATTTGCATGAGTGCGGCCCATGCGCGCCGCGACAGCCTTTAAGGTCACGGCTTGAGGCCCGGCTTCGATCAAAATCGCGCTGGCTGCCTCCAGCGCGCTTGCGCGACTTTCTTCCGGAGAGAGGCGACGACGCTCTATTGACATCTTTGTTAGTAACCTTTATTTTTCGACCATAAAGAGGAGATTCGCGCATGTCCGCTGCCAGCTTGAAGACGCCCCTTGATCTCACCATTACCCCGCGTGATCGGCGTTTTGGCCGCAACGCTCCTCAGGCCCGTTGGTGGATGGGCGGCGACCCGATTGCAACGGCTTTTTACAATGCCCTGTCTATCACCTTTCCCAAAGGAGAGGCGTTTTTCATTGAAAGCGTCAAGGCCTTTCGCGCTGGCGCGCCGGAAAAGCTGGAACGGGAGATCAAGGCTTTCGTGGTTCAGGAAGTCATCCACTCGCGTGAGCATGTCTCCTTTAACAAGCGCATTGCCGATGCAGGCTATGATCTGACTATTCTTGAGCAGCAAGTGACCGACTCGCTGGAGCTGACCAAAGGGCGGCCAGAGATTCTCAATCTATGCGTCACTATGGCGCTGGAACATTACACCGCCATCCTTGCGTCACAGTTTTTGACCGATGCGGACGCCTTTAAGGGGGCAGATCAAGAGCAGATTAACTTATGGAAATGGCACGCGATCGAGGAAATCGAGCATAAAGGCGTGGCCTATGACACATGGCTGCACGCCACCCGCGATTGGACCCGATTCAAGCGGTGGAAGGTCAAGAGCATCATGATGCTGCTTGTGACCAAGAATTTCTGGACGAATCGCTTCCATGGAATGCTGGAGCTCTTGGCCCAAGATGGCATTACGGGGTGGCAGGCAAAGGCGCGTGTCCTTTGGTATCTGCTGGGGACGCCCGGCCCGTTGCGCCGTTTGCTGAAGCCTTGGGCGGCATTTTTCCTGCCCGGGTTTCACCCTTGGAATCATGATGACCGCAATCTGATTGCCTCGGTCGACAGCCAATATGAAGATGCCCGGCTGCGCCCTTCAGTGGCGGCCTAAGCAACGCGTTTGGCGTGCGCGCGCAATTTGATTAGGGTCGGGATGTGACCAATATCGCCCCGACCCTTCAGACCGCGCGTCTGACGATTACCGCACTCACACTGGCGCATTGGGAAGCTTATGCGGCCGCCTGGGCCGATCCTGAACTGACGGCCTTTATTGGCGGAAAGCCGCGGACCCGCTCGGAAAGCTGGACCAAATTTACCCAAGCTATCGGGCTGTGGCCGCTCTTTGGCTATGGTTATTGGGCCTTTCTTGACCGCGAGACGGGTGCGTTCCTTGGCAATGGCGGCCTTGCCTGCTTTGAGCGCGGCATTGACGCGCTGGAAGGCTATCCCGAAGCGGGCTGGGCCTTCGTTCCGGCGGCTTGGGGGCGGGGCCTTGCGACAGAGGCTATGGCAGCCATCCTCAATTGGGCAGATGGGCAAGTCGTGTCAGAGATTCGGTGCATTATCGATCCCGCCAATGTCGCGTCGGATCGCGTTGCATCCAAGCTTGGCTTTACACGATTTACCATGAGTGACGGTGCGTTCGGCCCGGTTCATGTCTATCGTCGGCCCGCGCCCGGTGCCGCATAGAGTTGGCTTGGGCTTGCCCTTGGCCGGGCGGACGTTAGAAGCCAGAACATGGACAGAATTCTTATCCGCGGCGGTAACCGCCTCAATGGCCGCATTCCCATCTCAGGGGCGAAGAACTCCGCATTGACGTTGCTGCCCTGCGCGCTGCTGACGGATGAACCGCTGACGCTGCGCAATCTGCCACGTTTGGCCGATGTTGATAGCTTTGGACATTTGCTCAATCAGCTTGGCTGCTCAACGATGATCGAAGGCGCGCGGCCAGAGGATTTTGGACGTGTCATGACCTTGCGGGCCGGCAAGGTCACCGCGACCATGGCGCCTTATGATATTGTCCGCAAAATGCGGGCCTCCATTCTTGTGCTGGGGCCGCTGCTCGCACGGGCTGGGGAGGCGACTGTTTCACTTCCCGGCGGCTGCGCCATTGGCAATCGCCCGATTGATTTGCACCTTAAGGCGTTGGAAGCCTTTGGCGCTGAGATTGAAACAACGGCGGGTTATGTGACCGCACGCGCCAAAAACGGGCGGCTTCCCGGCGGCACAATCGTTTTCCCGGTTGTTTCTGTCGGCGCGACCGAAAATGCGCTGATGGCCGCTGTGCGCGCCAAGGGCACATGCGTTCTCGAAAATGCCGCGCGCGAACCTGAAATTGTGGATCTATGCCGTCTGCTCGTCGCGATGGGCGCGCATATTGATGGCATTGGCACGGAAAAGCTGGTGGTCGAGGGCGTGGAGCGCCTGCACGGGGCAACCTATGCGGTGATGCCTGATCGCATTGAAGCGGGCAGCTATGCCTGTGCCGTTGGCTTGGCAGGCGGCAAGGTGGAATTGGATGGCGCGTGCGCCGATGATATGCACGCAACCCTTGCCGCGCTGCGCGAAGCGGGCGTCGACATTACCGAGCGCAAGGGCGGCATCACCGTGGCGTCGGATGGAAAGCTCAATCCTTTAACGCTCTCAACTGCGCCCTTCCCGGGCTTTGCGACCGATATGCAGGCCCAATTCATGGCCATGTTGCTGCGGGCCAATGGGGCCAGTGTGCTGACCGAAACCATCTTTGAAAATCGCTATATGCATGTGCCCGAATTGGCCCGTATGGGGGCTGATATTCAAGTGAAGGGCCGGACGGCGGTTGTCCGCGGTGTTCAACGGCTCGTTGGAGCTCCGGTCATGGCAACGGATCTGCGCGCTTCGATGAGTTTGATCATCGCAGGGCTCGTTGCCGAAGGCGAAACGCAGGTTGCCCGCATCTATCATCTGGATCGCGGCTATGAGCGGCTTGAAGAGAAGTTCTCAGCAGTGGGCGCAGATATTGAGCGTGTCAGCGACGGTTAGAGCCAGACGTCAAGCGCGTGGATGGCAAGGCCGACAAGCCCACCCACCAATGTTCCATTAATGCGGATATATTGAAGGTCTCGCCCGACAGCGCTTTCGAGCCGCTCGGTCACCTTCCCGGCATCCCAGCCGCGAATTGTCTCTGAAACAAGTTTGACAATGCCATCGCCATAGCTGGCGGTAGTCCCTACGGCAGCACGCCTCGCAAAACGGTTTATCGAGCGCCTCAATCCGTCCTCATTTTGCACCGTTTCTCCCAAATGGCGTAGCGCCTCACCCAGACGGCCAGCCATTGCCCGATCCGGGTCGCGCGCGGCGCGCAACAAGGCAGACCGACCCTGTTGCCACAGGCCGTCAATCCAGCTTTGCATGGCTGGATTATCGACCAGATTGTCTTTGGTCGCGTTGACGCGCCGCTGCATGGCGGCATCGCTTTGCAGATCCCGTGCGAGATCCAGAAGCATGTCGTCAATCTTCAGCCGAATGGGATGGTCGGGGTCATCCGCCATGTCGAATGCAAGCTTGTTCAGCCCGGTGATGACCGCATTGGCCACATTTTCATCAAGCCCCGTCCACCGCAAAATGCGCCCGGCACGCTCGTGAACCATCTGCCGAATAATCTCTTCATTCGACGCAATGATCAGGCTGGCGCGATTGATAATCCCATCCAGCAAGGGCTTGTGGCGGCCTTCGCGCATGGCCGCTGTGAGCGTCTGGCTGAGCAGCGGGGCGATATCCAAGCGATGCAAGCGATCCACCAGCGCCGATTTTGCAGCACCGCCCAGCCGATCATCGTCGAGGCTTTCGAGAATATCTGCCAGCAGGCGTGACGCTCCATCCCGAAGCCGACCTGTTCCATTGCGGTCCGGGCTCGCAAGGAACCGACCAATGGCGCCCGCAACATCCACTTGGCGCATGCGGCGGGCAACAACGGCGGGGGTCAGGAAGTTGGTCTTGAGAAAGGTTGCAAGGACCTCCCCAATCCGATCCTTATTGCGCGGGATGATCGCGGTGTGGGGAATGGGCAGCCCCATAGGGTGGCGAAATAAGGCGGTGACAGCAAACCAATCGGCCAAGCCGCCGACCATCGCGGCTTCGGCAAAGGCCTGAACAAAGCCAATCGCCGGGTGAACGGGGCCAATGATGCGGGTGGCAATATAGACCAGCGCCATAACCACCAGCATGCCTGTTGCCATGCGTTTCATGCGGCGGAGATCATCCGCTGCCGACAATAGTCCGGCGGCGGGCAGGTGCAGCAGTTTGTTCGGCGGGCGGCCTATGGCGTCACTCGGCCGGTTCGGCCGCTGCTCCACGCCGGAGCAGCCGCGCCTTGACGCGCGCGATGAAATTGACAGGCAACAAGCGGGGGGCATGAAGGGATGCTTCGGTGTCACCGCCAGTGGTCAAATGATGCCGCAGCCAAGGGCCGACCCGTCCTTCAAAGCCAACCGCAAGGCTGAAGCTGGCTGGCACGATGAGCAATGTGAGGAATGTCGACACGATTAGGCCGCCAATCACCGTGACGCCCATGGGCTGGGCAAAGGCACCATCCCCCGTCAGGGCAAGCGCTGTCGGCACCATACCGGCGACCATCGCCACCGTTGTCATCACAATAGGCTGGGCCCGCTTGTGTCCAGCATCCAAGATCGCTTCAAATTTTGGAACCCCTTTATCCATTTCTTCAAGCGCAAAGTCGATCAGTAGGATTGAGTTTTTGGCGACGATGCCAAACAGCATCAAAATGCCGATCAGCACTGGCATTGAAATCGCAAACCCGACGAGCTTTAGAGCGATCAACCCTCCCAGCGGCGCCAACAATAGCGATCCCATATTGACCAGTGGCGGGACAAAGCGGTGGTAAAGAAGAACAAGCACAGCAAAGACCAAGGCGATGCCGGTGATGCAGGCAATCATGAAATTGGTCACCATTTCCTGCTGCCAGCGGGCGTCGCCCAAGGTTAGCTTAGACACGCCTTGTGGAAGGCTTTTCATCACGGGCAAGGCGTCAATCGCGGCCATGGCCTCACTGTTCACATAGGGCTTGCCCGTTTTTGGGTTCACAGCGAAATCAGCGCCGATGGAGATTCGCCGATTTTGGTTGGATCGCTGGATCGTCGTCGGGCCTGCCCCAAAGGAAATTTCTGCCACTGTCTTGAGCGGCACAGACCCCCCCATTGATGTTGGAACAGGTAGATTTTCGAGGGTCGACAACGTTCGGCGCGACTCTTCTGACAAGGACACACGAATGGGGACCTGACGGTCGGACAGGGAGAATTTCGCGCTGTTCTGATCAATGTCACCTAATGTTGCGATGCGGATTGTCTGCGACAAGGCAGATGTCGTCACGCCCATGCTTGCGGCAAGATCGGCCCGCGGCTTGATTGTGATTTCAGGGCGCAGCATGTCTCCGCCAATGCGCGGGGCAACGATTTCTTTCACGCCGCGCATTTCGTCGGCTAGCTTCTGTGCCGTTGCTGCAAGAACAACCGGGTCGCTTCCCCCAAGCGTGATTGTAACATCGCGGCCAGAAAATCCGCCAGTTTGCGATTGAAAGGTAACGCGCGCATCCGGAATCTCGGCAAAGCGTTTGCCCCAAGCCTTTTGGAACTCGTCCGAGGTAATGTCTCTATTGGGGGACAGGCGCAGATAAATTGTGGCCCGACCCGGATCAATATCTGCAAAGGCGGCCATGACTTCGGGCGCCTCTTTGTTCAACTGGGTCTGGACACGTTCAACCAGCTCAGTCGTTTGCTTGAGCGTCGTGCCCGGAACCATTTCAATCCGAACCTGAGAATAATCAAAATCCATTGTCGGCTGGAACTGAAAGGGCAACATGAACACCATGCCGACGGTGGCCACCAGAGACAGGGCACCTGCGCCAATCACATAGCGCCGATTGCCCAATGTCCATTTGAGGACGGCCATGTACCAATCCATCACCTTGCCTTCGCCATGCTTTTCTTCGCCATGGGCTTTCAGGAAATAGGCGGCGATCATGGGTGTGATCATCCGCGCTACTGCAAGGCTCAGCATGACAGCGGCGACCACTGTGAACCCGAAATTCTTAAAGAACTGACCTGACACACCGGGCATCATGCCAACGGGCAAGAAGACGGCAACAATCGAAAATGTTGTGGCGACCACTGCAAGGCCGATTTCGTCGGCGGCTTCAATCGCAGCCTGATAGGCGGATTTCCCCATCCGCATATGGCGCACGATATTTTCGATTTCGACGATGGCATCATCCACCAGAACGCCGGCCACAAGGCTGAGCGCGAGCATGGAAATTTGGTTCAGGCTGAAGCCTAGTAGTTCCATGAACCAGAAAGTCGGGATCGCGGACAAAGGAATTGCGATAGCGGAGATGATGGTTGCGCGCCGGTCGCGCAAGAAGAGCCAGACCACCAGAACGGCCAGGATGGCCCCTTCGATCATCGCCGCAAGCGACGATTTATACTGCGCCTTGGTATAGTCGACCGAGGTATATAGCTCCGTAAAGTGGATCTTCGGGTTTTCTTTCTGGATCTTGCGCAGTTCCACCCAGACAGCATCATAGACTTTGACGTCCGATGCGCCCTTGGCGCGCTGCACCGAAAAGCTGAGCACTTGCCGCCCGTTCATGGTCGAGAGCGACCGTTGCTCCCCATAAAGATCCCGGACTTCGGCAATGGACGAGAGTTTGACAAAGCGGCCACCGCCCAGCGCAATGTTCGTGTCGCCCAGCTGAAAGGCATTGCGCGCATTGCCCAACACGCGAACCGATTGTTCCGCGCCTGCAATTTCCGTCCGCCCGCCTGCGGCATTCACATTCGTCTGACGCAGTTGGTTATTGACCTGTGCCGCTGTAATGCCGAGCGCCTGCATTTTTGCCGGATCGAGAATGACGCGGATTTCGCGGTTGACCCCACCTTCGCGGTTAACCGCCGCAGCGCCCGGGACACCTTGCAGGCGCTTGACCACAACATCATCCACATACCAGCTCAACTGTTCCAGCGACATGTCAACGGCTTCTGCCGAGATATAGGCAATCGGCTCCCCAGTCGTGTCGACGCGATTGACCTGCGGCTCAAGAATGCCATCGGGAAGATCGCTGCGCACCTTGGTGAGCGCATCACGAATGTCGTTGACGCCACGATCCACGTCTGTCCCCAGCTGAAACTGGACAAACGTCATCGACATGCCTTCGCGCACGGTCGAGTTAATCTCATCGACGCCATTAATGGCGCGCAGAGATGGCTCAACAATCTGCGTAACCTGTTTTTCAAGCTCTGTCGGTGCAGCGCCCGGTTGGCTGATGATGACCTGCGCGCCCGGAAACTCAATGTCCGGGTTGTTGTTCACATCCATCCGGCTGAAGCTAACAATGCCAAGCAACAACAGGGCAATGAACAGGACGATTGGCGGAACCGGGTTGCGGATGCACCAGGCCGATATGTTCCGGAAGTTCATAAAATTAGTCTCAATTCCCTGTCTTGCGGACAGGAATAACGGCTTCGCCCTCATTTAAGAACGCGCCTGCGGAGAGCACCACTTGTTCTTGCCCATTCAAGCCAGAGACGATGGTAATTCCCTCATCAGACACATTGCCAACCTTCACAGGGCGACGGCTCACTTTGTTGCCCGCGCCGATGACAAAAACATAATTGCCTTTCTCGTCGCTTTGAACGGCTGATTCCGGCAGCAAGGGGGCCATTGCCGATCCAGAACTGAGAGAGGCCGTCGCAAAACCACCCGGGCGGATCTCCTTGGCGTAGGGCAGTGCGATGCGCACCATGCCCTGACGGGAAGCGGGGTCGATCACAGGCGGCATCTGCCAGACTCGCCCTGTAAAGGCTGTCGCTGCTCCAACAGGGGTGACTTTGGCGCTTGCCCCGACCGTCAGCTTCGCCAAATCAGCCTCGGCGAGCTGGGCGCGCATTTCCATTTCCCCATCCTTGGCGATCCGGAACAAGACGGCCCCACTTCCAGCGACAACCTGACCCGGCTCCACATTGCGGGCTAGAATAAGGCCACTGGCAGGTGCGCGAATATCAAGACGACCAATGCGCGCACGATTTTCGCCAAATTGGGCGCGGGCGACATTGAGACGGGCGACTGCTGCATCGCGCTGCGCGCTTTTGCGATCAATATCCGCCTTTGAAATAAAGCCGCGTTCGGCAAGCGTTTTGGCGCGCTCGAGTTCATTTTGAGCAAGTCGGGCATCGGCTTCTGCGATGCGGATCTGTGCGCTCAAAGACTCCGATTGTTGCGACTGAACCTGACGATCGACGCTGGCCAAAATCTGACCTGCGCGGACCCAGTCGCCCGCTTCGACGAAAACGCGCGTGACCATGCCGCCTTCACCAACTGCACCAACGGGCATGTCCCGTCGCGCCGCCAAAGACCCGGTCGCGCTGATCACGCTGTCGACCATATTGGACCCCGGCACAATGACTGTTACCCGCGGGGCCTGCCGTGCGGCCTCTGTCTGTGCGGTGGGCGAATTGCCCCCGCCAAGGAATCGCGGCGCGAGAACGACGACAATAATGACGCCCATGATCGCTGCAATAATGATGGTCCGCCGCTTCTTTCGTGCGGCCTCAAAGTCCACAGAATCTTCGAGGGCATCCGCATGGCGGGTAAAGTTGGTTTCCACGTTCATTATAGTCGCTTTCAGCCTGACTCGCGGGTCAAGGGGATTGAATAAGGTGTATTATCGAAATAAGTCACCGAGCACAAGTCATTTGCCGCGCTCTCTTCATCGATGCGCCAAGCTCCTGAATATAAGCCATATTTTAGGCAAGGGCCAGACAATGAAAACCTAACCTTTTTTGGGTTGCAATGTCGGCTTTTCTGCCGAACCATCCCAACCAGAGATGGGCAAGGAGAGTAAGGATGGAAATCTTTGGTGGATCCGGTTGGTTTATGACCATTCTACTTGGTGGAATTGCGGGTGCAATTGGCAAGTTGCTGATGCCCGGCAAAGATCCCGGCGGCTTTGTCATCACCGTCTTGTTGGGCATTACTGGGGCCGTATTGATGACTCTGCTGGGTCGATCCGTCGGCTGGTATGATCCAGATGAAGGGGCGCATGTGGTGGCCGCCATTATCGGGTCTGTCATTCTCCTGTTCATCTATCGTCAGATAAATACGGGCCGGAGCGGACCTCCGAGACGGTAAATCCTGATCTTGGGCGTGAACATATAGGCGAAGGGAATGGCGCATGTACCAACGGTTTTTCATAGGTCTGAGCGCGACCCTGCTCGCCTTTGCCTCACCTGCATTGGCGACCGATCCAGCCGCTGTGGCGGTGGAAGGGACGCGGTTGGAACTGCAGGCGCGCGGTGCAGAACAGGTGGTGCCTGATCTGTTGATGCTCAGGGCGAGCGTCGTCACGCAGGCCACCGATGCGGCAGCAGCGATGCACGAGAATGCGGTGCGCATGGCGCGGGTGCAAGCGGCTCTCAGGCAGGCGGGCCTCAAAGATCGCGAGATACGGACCGATGCGGTCTCGCTGACGCCGCGATATCGCTATGCGCCAAATGAAGCGCCCATTGTCACCGGATATCAGGCGACCAACAGCCTTTCGATTCGCGTTCGGGATTTGTCGCGCGCGGGCAGCTTGATCGATGCGCTTGTCGGGCAGGGCGTTAATCAGATTGATGGGCCGATATTCCTTGTTGAGGATCAGACAGCGGCCGAGAATCGCGCCTGCATTTCGGCGCTTCAGACGTTGCAAGCCCGCGCTGCACTCTATGCTCGATCCTCTGGCATGACGGTGCACCGGATCGTCTCGATCAGGGAAGCTGGCGATGTCGCCGCACCCATGCCCTATTTGATGGCGCGGTCCAACGCATCCGATGCCAGCCCGGCGCGGACCGAGATTATGGCAGGAGAGCAGGAAATTGCCGTCACGGTGACGGCAGTGTTTGAGTTGCGGCCCTCGCAATAGCGTTTAGGGGCCTGACCTCCGGCCAAAGGGGCTTGCCCAGCGCAGCAATGCAAGGCTGAGCAATGCGGATCCTGCAGCCGCACCGTAGGCATATGCGGAAAGCCCGCCGAACAGCGTGCCGCCATTGGTGATAAGTGCAGCAATGAAGCTGATAACACTGCCGACAAGGATGTTGGTCAAGGCTTCGGTGGCTTGAAAGTCGCGGTGCAACGCTGTCACGGCCCAGCCCAGAACGCCTCCCAGCAACAGCAAGAGCAACATGTTTGTCATAGTCGAAGCGTAGCAAGCCCAAGCGGCGCAAGCAATCGGACCGCTTGGGCACCCAAAATCACGGGCTAGTAACGTCGGCGCCGCTCTTGCAGGCTTTTATAATGCTGCAGTCGGGTGACGCGCAGACCCGGTAGCCCGGATTGCGCATTGGCGCGCTGCCATTCGGCCAATTCTTCCTCGGTCAGGCCGTATCGCTCGCAGACTTCATGGACCGTCAACAATCCGCCATTCACAGCCGCCACAACTTCCGCCTTGCGCCGAGCCACCCAGCGTTTGGTGGACGGCAATGGCAGCGTTTCCAACGTAAGCGGTTCACCCAAGGGGCCAATTATCTGTGTCGGGCGAGCTTTGCTATTCTCGCTCATTGTTCACCTCATTCAACACGAGTTGTTGATCAGACCCCGTCAGGCGGGGCAATTGAGCGATGAATAAAGCTCTAAGGTTAACAAAAAGCCTATTTGGACAGATAAATATTATCGCCCGCTTTTGTGCTGCAATTTGCACCGCTTGCCATTATGGGCGCGTTCTATGATCGATCTGTTTCAGCTTGACGGCCCGGCCAAGGCTCGCCGCATCGTGGTTGCGATGTCCGGCGGGGTGGACTCGTCGGTTGTGGCCGCCCTGGCCGCGCAATCAGGTGCCGAAACCATTGGCATCACGCTGCAGCTTTATGATCATGGGGAAGCGGTGAACAGGGCTGGAAGCTGTTGCGCTGGCCGCGATATTCGCGATGCGCGGGCCGTCTGTGACCAGCTGGGCATTGCGCATTATGTGTTCGATCATGAAAGCCGATTCCGGGAAACGGTGATCGATCAATTTGCCGATGAGTATATGAACGGGCGGACGCCCATTCCCTGCGTTCGTTGCAATATGGGGGTGAAGTTTACCGATCTGTTCCGCCTGGCCAGGGATTTGGGGGCAGATTGTCTTGCGACAGGACATTATGTCCGCCGGGTCGCAGGGGCGGTGGGTGCTGAATTGCACCGGGCGCATGATCCTGCGCGCGATCAAAGCTATTTCCTTTTTGCGACGACGCCAGAGCAACTTGATTATCTGCGCTTTCCGCTGGGCGGCATGCCCAAGGCGGATGTCCGCGCCATTGCCACCGATCTGGGTCTGGGCGTTGCGGCAAAGCCGGATAGTCAGGATATCTGCTTTGTCCCCAATGGCGATTATGCGTCGGTCGTCCGCAAGGTCCGACCAGAGGCCGAAGCCGATGGCGCGATTGTGGACATGGAAGGTCGGGAACTCGGCCGTCATCGCGGGCTGATCCATTATACCGTAGGCCAACGCCGCGGGCTGGAAATTGGTGGCTTGGCAGAACCACTTTATGTCGTCCGGCTCGATCCGGAAAAACAGCAGGTCGTGGTTGGGCCGAAGCGGGTACTTGCCGTATCGGCGGCCCGCATCACTGACCCGAATTGGCTCACATCGGTAGAAGACAGGCCCGTATTGGCAAAGGTGCGCTCGCTTGCCAAACCCGTGCCCGCCCGCATGCAGGGGGATTGGCTTGTGTTTGACGATGCTGAATATGGCGTCGCCCCCGGCCAAGCGGCCGTCCTGTATGCGGGAGATCAAGTGCTGGGCGGCGGGTGGATCGCAGAAACGCGCAGCGCGGCCGCAGAGATGATCGCCGCCTGATCGGGCGCGCCCCTTGCTTTCCAAGGATGCACGTTTAGGCTGCTTGCACAATTTGGGGGAGTTGATGCGATGGCGAGTTTACAGGCCCGGGCCTTTGCCTTTATTTTGCGCACCACAGGATTTGTCCGGAAGAATTTCACGGGCGGCCCGACGCTGCGCCAAGCCATTGAAAAGGCGCGACAGGCTCCAGCCCAATTGCCAACCGCCAAACAGCGGGCAAAGCTCACTATCCGGGAAGAGGCTTTTGACGGACATCCTGTTTGGCATATCGCGCCAAAGCAAGGCAGCGGCCGCACGCTCCTCTACTTCCATGGCGGCGGCTATATTTATGCGGCGTCAAATTTTCACTGGGCCTTCCTCTGCCATTTGGCCGAGGCGCATAATATTTCGATCATCGCGCCGCTCTATCCGCTCGCGCCCGAACATTCGGCCGAGGCAACAACCCGTTTTGCGCTGGATCTTTACCGCCAAGTCTTGGCGTCCTGTTCGGCCGAAGATCTTGTGGTTGGCGGCGACAGTGCAGGCGGAGGGCTGACGGCCGCGACGCTGATGGCCGCGCGCGATGCGGGCCTGCCCATGCCTGTGCGCGCGCTGCTCATTTGTCCTTGGCTCAATGCAGAGCCGGATCACCCAGATCAGGCGATCATCGAGCCGCGCGATGCCATTTTGACGCGCAGCGGCATTGCCGATGCGGGGCGGATCTATGCGGGGGCCTTGTCTGTGCAGGATCCCCGTGTGAGCCCCATTCATGGCGACTGGTCCGGCTTCCCGCCGCTTTATGTTTTGAGTGGGGGCGATGACATTTTGGTCGCGGATGCCCGCGCACTCCAAGCGCGCCTGCCCGATCACGTCTATCAGGAAGAGGCGGGGATGATCCATGACTGGCCCATCTTCACCTTCCCCGAGAGCCGTGCGGCGCAAAGGCGGATGGCCGAGTTCATCACCGGCTAGCGGACCGGCCTATCCTGTTTGATCAGGGGTAAAGCAGGCTTTCGGTCCAGCTTTCCCCCGCACGCAGGAAAAGCCGGCGGTGGTGCAGCCGGTGTTCCCGGTCTTCCCAAAACTCGATCCGTTCTGGCGTCACGCGATAGCCGCCCCAATGCGGCGGGCGGGGCACATCCTGCCCTTCATAGCGTGCACGCACCTCTTCAAACCGAGCTTCGAACACATCCCTGTGACTGAGCGTCTCTGACTGAAGCGAGGCCCACGCCCCAAGCTGTGAATCGCGTCCACGCGACGCGAAATAGGCATCGGCTTCTGCCGCCGAAACGGGCGCGACTGCGCCTTCAATCCGCACCTGCCGCCGCACAGATTTCCAATGAAACAAAAGCGCGACCTGTTTATTCTCCGCTAGCTGCCCGCCCTTGCGGCTTTGCTGGTTGGTGTAAAAAACAAAGCCATCCGGCCCATGGCCTTTGAGCAAGACCATCCGCACACTGGGCCGCCCATCCGCACCCGAAGTCGCAAGCGCCATCGCGTTGGAGTCATTAATCTCGCTCTCACGCGCCGCGCGGAACCATGCGTCGAAGAGGGAAAACGGGTCGGTCATGAGGAGCATTTAGCCATTTGGGTTGGGGATGGCCAGTTGTTCCGCCTCTATCTAATGCGCTTCACCCGAATTGCAGGCCGGTCTTTGATCGAAGCAAGAAAACTCCCCAGCGCGCCTTTGCGGATACGGATTGCGTCTCCGACTTTGGGGGATCGGATGCCCTTCAGCTCCGTCTGGCCCCAGACCGCACCATTGGTCAGGGTGAATACCCATTTTCCGTCTGACGAAAGCCGTGCAGATTGAAGTCGATCTTCAATGAAGTCAGGGGCTTTGGTGTCGCTTTCATTGGATGTGGCCGGCATAAGATTTGGGGCTGAAGATCGTCCAAATTGGTCCTTTTGTGCTTTGGCAATTTGATCCCGATCCAGAATGACAAGATCGCGACGCGTGGTCTGCGCCTCTAATTTTTCTGATTCACGATCAAAGCAGATCAGACGCGCTTGCCCGTCAGAAAGGGCGCGGCAGGAGAGAAGGGGCGACAGGCCTGCCGAAGACAGGGGTTGAGCAGGATTGGCGGTTGCGGTTCCGGGAATGGACCAGGCGCCTAACGCGCAAAGAATTGAAACAAGGTTAAAACTTGCCCTGTGCAGGCCATTTCTCTCCATCTCACTTCTCCGGTTTCTGCGGGACTCTTGGCAACCTACCAGTGTTGCACAAACGTCACAATCCCAGATGAACTGGTTGCTTAGCGACGCAAATCCGATTGCTTTGCTGTCCGCAACGGCGCAAAGCCCCCGGCAAGCTCGCGCAGGTGTGTGCTTTTTAGCCCTTTTAGGGTGAAAAACTCTGCGTCGGCGATTGAAACCAAGCAGCCTCATTTGTGGGGCTGCTATCCAGACAAAGGGGACTGGACAGTGAAAACTTCCAATAAAATTTCAAGCCTGAAGGCTGGCGTTGCGCCCGTCGTGCTCGGCTTTGCACTGCTCGCCACGCCTGCGTTCGCGCAGGCAGCTGATGACGAAAAGGCTTCTGACGAAATCGTCGTCACCGGCACGCTCATCGCCAACCCGAACCTTCAGCGGTCGGCGCCCGTCAATGTGACAACGGCTGACGAAATCGATCTTCTCCAGAGCAACGTTGCTGAAGAAGTGCTGCGCGAAATTCCGGGCATCGTCCCGAGCGTCGGTTCTGCTGTTAATAACGGCAACGGCGGAAATTCCTTCGTCAATCTGCGTGGTCTGGGTTCGAACCGCAACGTCGTCCTTCTTGACGGCCGTCGTGTCGTTCCTGCAACGCTTGCAGGTCAGTTCGACTTGAACAACGTTCCGCTCGCTCTTGTTGAGCGCGTTGACGTGCTCACGGGCGGTTCGTCTACCACTTATGGTGCCGACGCTGTTTCGGGTGTTGTGAACTTTGTCACCAAGCGTGACTTTACCGGCTTTGAGGCGACATTCTCGGAGCAGATCACCGAACAGGGCGACGGCAACACGATGCGCGCGGACGTTACGACGGGCGCCAGCTTTGACGATGGCCGCGGCAACGTGATTTTGAGCCTTGGTTACCAAGAAGCTGATCCCGTGTATCAGGGCGATCGCAAGATCGGTGAAAACACGATCGACTCCTTCTCGGGCAACAATGCAGGTTCGGGCACGACCTTCCCGACCCGTATGTCGATTTCGGGCCTCGGCTCGCGTCAGTTCACGTCGACCGCAACTGGCGACGTTCTTGGTGCTTACACGCAGCCCTATAACTACAACCCGCTGAACATTTTCCAGACGCCGTTCAAGCGCTACAACATGTTTGCCCAGGGCAATTATGAGTTGGCTGACGGTGTTGAGTTCTACTCGCGTGCGCTGTTCTCTAAGAACCAAGTCAACACGATTATCGCTCCGTCGGGCGCCTTTGGCATCGCCGTACAGCTGCCTGTGAGCAATCCGTTCCTGACCCAGTCGGTACGTGATGTTCTTTGCGCAAACTCGGATGCGGATGCTGTTGCGTCGGGCCGTCAGCTTTTGACGTCGGCTCAGTGCTCGGCCGCTGCTCTTGCGATCAGCCCGACCGACCCGAATTATCGCGAACTGACCGTGACGATTGCGCGACGCGCTGTCGAAGCAGGCCCGCGTATCAGCGAATATCAGAACACCGTGTTTGATTACGTCGCCGGCTTCCGCGGTGCTATCACCGATAGCATCAACTATGACATGTCGGCAGGCTATGGCGAATCTGAGCAGGTACAGACCATCAAGGGTTATCTGCTGAACTCGCGTATCCGCCAGGCAATCCGTGCGACGAGCCGGACAGCATGTATTGATGCGAGCAATGGTTGCGTTCCTGCGAACTTCTTCTCGAGCGGCCCCGATCTGAGCCCCGCTGCGGTTGCGTTCATGCAGCAGAGCTCGACTGTCCAGACCAAGACGACCCTAGCACAGGCAAAGGCTCTTGTTTCGGGCGATTTTGGCTTCTCGGTT
The DNA here is from genome assembly GCA_041174825.1 of Pseudomonadota bacterium. Taxonomy (GTDB): domain Bacteria; phylum Pseudomonadota; class Alphaproteobacteria; order Sphingomonadales; family Sphingomonadaceae; genus Aquisediminimonas. The sequence continues at coordinate 71,100 of JBEDGC010000014.1, forward strand.
CCGCTTGCAGCCGATGCGATTTCGTTCGCTGCTGGTGGTGAATACCGCAAGTACACCGCTTCGCAGGCGTCAGACGCTCTGGCGAAGAGCGGCGATCTCGCCGGTGCTGGCGGTGCTGCTCCTGATATTTCGGGTGGCTTCAATGTCTATGAAGCGATCGGAGAAATTGTTGCTCCGCTCGTTCAGGATAAGCCGTTCATTCAGGATCTGACGCTGGAAGCTGGCGTTCGCTATTCGAGCTACTCGGTCGATGCGCCCAGCAGCCCGAGCTTCAAGACGACGACCTACAAGGTCGGCGGCAGCTGGACCCCGTTTGATGGCCTGAAGGTTCGCGGTAACTTCGCGCATGCTGTTCGCGCGCCGAACATCAGCGAACTCTTCTCGCCGCAGAACACCGGCTTGACGAACCTGTCGAACGATCCTTGCGCTTCGCTCGACGACAGCGGCACGCGCATTCGCTCTGCGCCGACCGGTGTCCTGCGCGATGTCTGCTTGGCTCAAGGTGCGCAGACGTTCAACATCGACAACCTGCAGCAACCGACAGCAGGTCAGGCGAACTCCACCAGCGGTGGTAACCTGAACTTGAAGCCGGAAACCTCGAACAGCTTCACCGTTGGCGCCGTGATCCAGCCTGCTGCGATCGATGGCTTCTCGATGACCATTGATTATTACAACATCAAGGTCTCGGGCGCAGTCAGCTCGCCGAGCGCTGGTGACGCGATCGACGCGTGCTTCGGTGCTGGTAACCTCTCGGTCACCAACCCGGCGTGTTTGTCGATCCGCCGTAACCCGCAAACAGGTGAACTTGCAGGTGAGCCTTCATCGACACCGGGCTTGTTCCTGGCTTCGTCGAACTTGGGTGGCTTGAAGACCGACGGTATTGACCTGTCGATCAACTACAAGCGTGAGTTGGGCTTTGCTGACCTCGCCATGGCCTTCAACGGCAACTGGACGAACAGCTCCACGTTCCAGGCGTCGCCGAGCTCGCTCAACCGTGACTGCGTTGGCTACATCAGCTCCAGCTGTGGTTCGCTGCAGCCCGAGCTTCAGTGGTCGGTCCGCACCACGCTTGGCTTCGAAAAGGTCGACGTGTCGCTTCTGTGGCGTCACATTGATAGCTTCGTTCAAGAGCCCGACGACATTGAGAACGTCAATGGTCCGGCGTTTAAGGGTACGAAGGCAGGCTTTGGTGAAGTCGATTTTGGTAAGATCCCATCTTACGACTATTTCGACCTGTCATCGCGCGTGAAGATCACCGATAACTTGTCGCTTACACTGACCGTGCAGAACCTGTTCAATAAGCAGGCTCCGCTGACAGGTGCGACCATCGGTTCGACAGCGTACAACAGCGGGAACACTTTCCCGTCAACCTACGACACTTTGGGCCGTCGCTATGCGGCTTCGGTGAAGGTTAGCTTCTAATCTGGCTGACACTCTAAATGGAGAAGGGCGGGTCTTTTGACCCGCCCTTTTCTTTTGTGCTCAGGAGATGTACATCTGCGTTGCACGCCGCCCGGCAAGCGTTGCAATATGGTCTAAGAGGGGAGGGTAACCCCGGCCGAGCGCGCAAGTTCCTGGGCCCATAATGTGACCTTATCAATCTCATCGGCATGGGCTTTTTGTGCCTGCTGCTGCTCTTGCAATCGTTCTTGCGGAGTGAAGGCATAACCAAATTTGGAATGTTGGGTGAGGGCACTACTCTTGAGAATCGCCTCAATACGAGACTGATCCATTTGGGGGGCGAGGTGTTGGCAAAGCTTTGGCAGCACTTGTTCGGGATGCTGGGTTAGGCGCTCACTATCAATCATCAACACCTGCTCAGCCATCGGCCCCCGTCCTAGGGATTGAAACGACTGGTGCTGTACAAGCCAGCCAAGCGCTGCCACCTGAAGGTCGCTCATGCGCAGATAATCTTTTGCCGTGAAGCCGAAATGCATCATCCCCAGATCGATTTGATACTCCAGTAATTCGCGCACCCATAATCTGCACCAGAGACCTTTACGGGCAACGGATGTCAGGAAAATGGGAAGGGGGGCATAGAGCAAGATGGCCCGGCTTTTCGGGCGAAGCGTCAGCATGGCCCGCGCCAGATGATTGACCAAATTGGAGGGCTTTACGACGACGGCATCCGTTCCAGCCATCGGCCGCGCGAGCAAGGCAAGGCTTTGATCCAGCCGCCGAGCCACATCTGGGCCAGATTGGCCCCGGCGCAGTGCGCCAATTAAATCATTCAGCACCTGCGGTTCACTCAGCGTCGATAGGCCGCCGTCGCTGAGTACCTTCGTCAGAAGGGTGGAGGCGCAAAAGGCGGAGTGAAAGATGAAATGTAGGGGGCTTTGGGAGATTTGGGAAAGGCCAATGTCGTCAGCTGCCAGCGACCGTGCCTCACCGACCTGCGCGAGATTTTCGTTGGACAGAAAGGGGATTTCCGCTCGGCGGGGCCAGGGCACCTGCCGGAACTGGAACGCATCTTGCCTGTCATCATAGCGATGCACCAGCCAGTCTGTATCAGTCAGCAAGAGATTGAGGGCGGTCTGATCGGCAGGCATCACATTATCTCGACATTTTCATGAAGGTCTGCAATGCGTTAACCGATAGCATAGCGCGCGCCAAGGATTGCAATGACTGCCCAAGCTTCCGCTTCCCCCGTCAGTTTGAATTCGGCTGGTTTAAGCGCTTTGCGAGAGGGGAATCCCGAAGCGGCGATCCGGCATTTCAGCGATGCCGTCTCCCTTGATCCTCAGGCAGTGCCGCTTTGGATGAATTTGGCGACAGCGTATCGTGCCGCCAACCAATCCGATGGCGAACTCAAAGCTCTGGAGGCTGCGCTGGATCTTGATAGGCTTCATTTCATGGCCTGGCTGCGCAAAGGTCAGTTGCATCAGCGCGAACAGGATGACGCTCAGGCCCTCTCGGCTTGGCGTGCGGCGGTCCAGCTGGCAGATAGTCTTCAGAGCTTAGCGCCAGATGTCGCGCGTGACCTTGCCACTGGAAAGGCTTTTCTCGAAGCACGGGGGGGGCAACTTGTTGCCGCCGTTGAAGCTGCTTTTGCCGGGTTTCTGGGTAAGGCCGACGGCCAAAGCCAAAGGCGGGTTGATGCCTTTGTAAAGCTCTCAACTGGACAGCGGCAGGTTTATACAAATCAGTGTGCGGGGCTTTATTACCCCTTTTTGCCAGCGGATGAGTTTTTCGATGATTATCATTTCCCTTGGTTTGAAGATCTAAATGCCAAGGCGGAGGCGATCCGCGCTGAATTTGAGGCGCTGTATTCAGATCCGGGAGAGAGCCTGCGGCCCTATATTCGGTTGGATAAGGGCGGCCCCGAAGCGCAATGGGGTGATTTGAACAACTCGCTTGATTGGGGCGCTCTGTTTTTATGGGAATTCGGGCGGCCAAATGAGGCTGTTCTTGCGCGCTGCCCGGTGACGGCTGAGGCCGTTCGCTCGATTCCAAGCGCATTTATTCCGGGGCGGGCGCCAAATGTTATGTTCTCAATCCTGCGACCGGGCGCGCATATTCCGCCCCATACAGGGGTGACAAACACGCGCGCCGTGGTGCATTTGCCTTTGATTGTTCCTGAGAATTGCGGCTTTCGCGTCGGTGGTGAAACGCGGCAGTGGCGACCGGGGAAAGCTTTTGCCTTTGACGATACGATTGAACATGAGGCGTGGAATAAATCGTCGGAGTTCAGGGCCATATTGATGCTAGATGTCTGGAACCCGCATCTGAGTGCGATTGAGCAGAGAGCAATTCTCAACTATTTCAACGCTATCGACGCCCTCGGTTTTGGCGGTAGCGCCAAAATTTGATAACTTAACAGCATGAATATTGGGGTCTGATTATATGAGAAAGATTATTTCAATCGGGATAGTCGGCATGTTCTTGGCCTCAGCGGTGTCGGCTGAGGTGGCCGCGCCGTCAGAAAAGCCCAAGGATCGCCGGGATCCAGATTATGTGCGCTGCAGAGTTCTTGATGTGACGGGTTCGCTCGTGAAGAAAGAAAAGGTGTGCAAAACGAACCGCGAATGGGAAGCTTTGCGAACCCGAAATAATAGCGAGGCCCAACGCTTCATCGAACAAAATCGGACGGGCACCAATCAAGGCAGTTAAACCATCGCAGCGGGCGGCATTTCGGCCAGCACCGCATGACGGCCAGCTGTCAGTCGCGGATCGCAGCGCGCTTGATCGCGCGCGATCTGCTCTTGGCCAGAAAGATTTAGCCCTATTGGCGGCCGCGTTTGATCAATTGAGCGCCGCAGGTCGACGGCATTTTGAAGCGCTTGCGCTTTTTCTTGATCTTGGGGTGATCTGTGCGGAGCGTGCAGATCATGAACAGGCAGCCACCTATTTTGGCTGGGTGTTTGAGTGTAACCCACAAGAGACGCGCGCTATCATAGGGCTGCTTGCCGCTCTTTCAGAATCCCCTCGGGGACATGATGTGGCGGCACTTATTGCCGAGATTCAGGCCCATCATCCGACGAACAGCGACATACTGACCTGGTGCGGCCTTGCAGCCGACGCAGCAGCTTTGCCCGATCTTGCGATCGACTGTTATGAAAAAGTGCTTCGGTTTGATGCGCAAAACAAAGCCGCGCGGCATAATCTAGCCACCAAGTTCCGCGCGCACGGCCAAGAGGCCAAGGCCCTGCGCGTCATTGAAGCATTCGATGCCTGCAATCGCCCTCCTGAAAGCTGGATGTTGCAAGCGCATCTTCAAGCCGATCAGGGGAATTACCAGGCGGCCCTGAATGCCTATATTGAGGCATTGGATAGAGACCCCGGGCTTATCGCCGCGCATGAAAGCCTGGCCCGATTGTTGCCGCAACTTGGGCGCGCGCCTGATGCGCTGAACAGCTATTGGGCCGCGTTAGAGCGGCGTCCAGACAATCGCAGGCTGTGGGCCTCGGCAATCGCCGCAGCTAAGGATTTGCGAATGGGGGCAGAGCTTGAGAGCCTTGCTGCGTCCGCCTGTGATCGGTTTGGGGCCAGTTCAGATTTGCTCGTCGCCCTCGCGCTGGGCTTTGCCTATCAGGGCAACACATCCGTTGCCATTGCGCAACTTCGGCGCGTTTTGGCCGTTGAGCCTCAGAATATTGGCGGCCATCTTCATTTGGTTCCGCTGCTGATCGCGGATGGAAGTTTGGCGGAGGCGGAAGTATCGGCGCTGGCCGCGACGCAGCTTGACCCGCTTGATCAATCGGGTTGGTCTTGGCTCACGCTTATTTGGCGGCTTCGCAATGACCCCCGCGAAGCGTGGCTTGCCGATTATGATCGATTTGTTATCTCGATTGATCTGTCTGGCGTCATGAATTCCGCCGATATTGGCGGCCTGAGCGCGCTGTCAGAGCATTTGAGCCGATTGCACAAGACCAGCCATCATCCCTTGGAACAGTCACCACGTGGTGGCACCCAGACCAGAGGGGATATTTTCCAGCGGAACGATCGAGTTTTGCAAGCTGTAAAGGCGCATATTCGCGACGCTGTGGAAACGGCCGTCCGCGCCCTGCCCGAAGACCCCGCGCATCCTTTTTTGAGCCGCAAGGCGCATAGTGTGGATTTTGCGGGTGCATGGTCTGTCCGCCTCCATACAGGGGGGCATCATGCCTCTCATATTCATCATAAGGGCTGGATGAGTTCGGCCTTTTATGTCGCCTTACCTAGCTCGGTGGTCCGGGACGACACACAGGATGGGTCGTTGACCTTTGGTGTACCAGCGATTGACCTGGCCGCCCCCTTAGCGCCCCGCCGGATCGTGAAGCCAAAGCTTGGCCAGCTTGTCATTTTTCCATCCTATTTCTGGCATGGCACCCTGCCATTTGAGGATGAGGATCCTCGGCTCACAATGGCGTGCGACATGCTGCCCGCGTCTTAAGCTAAGCACTGCCAGCGCACCGAACCCCTCACGTCAAAATCAACTGCCCATCGCCTTCATCGACATGAACGGTTGACCCGTCCGGCACGTCGCCCCTCAGAATTTTATCCGCCAGTGGATCTTGCAGATATTTCTGCACCGCGCGTTTCAGGGGGCGGGCGCCATAGATGGGATCATAGCCCACCCGGCCCAGCCAGGCGCGGGCCGCATCCGTGAGGTCGAGTTGCACCTTGCGTTCCGCCAAAAGCTTCGCGACCCGGCCCACCTGAATATCAACAATCGGGGCCATGTGCTGGGCGCTGAGGCGGTGGAACAAGATGATTTCATCCAGCCGGTTCAGAAATTCTGGCCGGAAATGGGCGCGCACCATATCCATCACCTGCGGTTCGACAGTCTCCACGCCTTCGCCTTCGCCAAGGCCCGCAATAAATTGCGATCCTAGGTTGGACGTGAGCACGATGATCGTATTGGTGAAGTCCACCGTTCGGCCCTTGCCATCGGTCAGGCGGCCGTCATCCAGCACCTGCAACAAGATGTTGAACACATCGCCATGTGCCTTTTCGACCTCATCGAACAACACGACCTGGTAGGGCCGGCGCCGCACTGCCTCGGTAAGAACACCGCCCTCATCATAGCCGACATAGCCGGGCGGGGCACCGATCAGCCGGGCGACCGAATGCTTCTCCATAAATTCCGACATGTCGATGCGCACCATTGCGCTGTCATCATCGAAGAGGAAACTGGCGAGCGCCTTGGTGAGTTCGGTTTTTCCGACACCCGTCGGCCCCAGAAACAGAAAGGAGCCTAGCGGGCGATTGGGGTCTTGCAGGCCGGCACGGGCCCGGCGCACGGCGGTGGACACGGCGCGCACGGCATCGGCCTGACCAATGACGCGCTGGCCAAGTTCGGCTTCCATCTGGAGCAGTTTCTCGCGCTCGCCTTCGAGCATCTTATCGACGGGAATGCCCGTCCAGCGGGAGACGATGGCGGCGATATCATCCTGCGTCACTTCTTCGCGCAACATCGCCCCTTCGGCGGCCCCTTGCGCATCGGCGAGCTGCTTTTCGAGTGTCGGGATCGTGCCGTAAGACAGCTCCCCCGCTTTGGCGAGATCGCCAATGCGCTGCGCCTGATCCAGCTGCGTCCGCGCGGTCTCAAGCTGTTCCTTGATCCGGGATTCAGCGTGGATCTTATCCTTTTCCGCCTGCCAGCGTTGGGTGAGTGCGGCGGATTGCTCCTCCAAATTGGCGAGTTCGCCCTTGAGCGTTTCCAACCGATCCCTGGAGGCTGCATCCTTTTCCTTCTCCAGCGCCAGTTGCTCAATCTTGAGCTGAATGATCTTGCGATCCAGCGTCTCAATGGCTTCGGGTTTGGATTCCACTTCCATGCGGATGCGGCTGGCGGCCTCATCCATCAGGTCGATGGCCTTATCGGGCAGGAAGCGATCCGTTATGTACCGATTGGACAGGGTGGCTGCGGCCACAAGCGCGGCATCGGTAATCCGGACGCCGTGATGCAGTTCATATTTTTCTTTCAAGCCGCGCAAGATGGACACGGTGTCTTCAACCGTTGGTTCGCCTACAAAGACAGGCTGAAAGCGCCGCTGAAGGGCGGCATCTTTTTCGACATATTTGCGATATTCATCGAGGGTGGTGGCCCCAATGCAGTGCAATTCTCCGCGCGCCAGAGCGGGCTTTAAGAGATTTGAGGCATCCATTGCGCCATCGGTTTTGCCCGCGCCAATCAGCGTGTGCATTTCATCGATGAAGAGGATGATCTGCCCTTCGGCGCCCTTCACCTCATCAAGCACGCCTTTTAGCCGCTCTTCAAAATCGCCGCGATATTTCGCCCCGGCAATGAGCGACCCCATATCAAGCGCCATCAGCGCGCGGTCCTTCAGGGAATCGGGCACATCGCCATTGGCAATGCGCAGCGCCAGCCCTTCGGCAATGGCTGTCTTGCCGACGCCGGGATCGCCGATCAGCACCGGGTTATTCTTTGTCCGCCGGGCGAGGATTTGCACCGTGCGTCGAATTTCTTCATCCCGCCCAATCACTGGGTCAAGCTTGCCCTCACGCGCCGCCTCCGTCAGGTCGCGGGCGAATTTCTTGAGCGCATCATAACGGTCTTCGGCAGAAGCGGTGTCGGCCGATTTGCCTTTGCGCAGCGCATTGATGGCCGCGTTCAGCTCTTCCGCGCGCAGGCCAGCGGCCGCCAATGTTTTGCCCGCGGCGATGGTTGAGGACAAAGTGAGCGCGAGCAAAAGCCGCTCCACCGTCACAAAGCTATCGCCTGCTTTGGTGGCAATTTGTTCGGCCTGATCAATGACCCGGACGAGATCATTGTCGACGCTTGGCGGCTGATTTGCACCTGCGCCTGAAACAGCTGGGATTTTGGCCAAGGCGGCGTCTGTTTCGCGCACAGCAATGGCCGGATCGGCCCCTGCCGCTTGCATCAGCCCGGCACACATGCCGTCCTTATCTTCCAGCAGCGCCTTGAGCAGGTGATCGGGCGTCATGCGTTGATGGTTCAGGCGAATGGCGACTGTCTGCGCAGATTGCAGAAAGCCCTTGGCACGGTCGGTCATCTTTTCGAGGTTCATAACTTCCCCTTCCTTTTCCTAACGGATGTAGTGTTGCATAATCGCAACACAAGAGGGGGCGCATTGACTTCGATCAGTTCAGGGTCGTTTTGCTTTCTGTGCGTCCGGCGCGAAGGTTTTTCCAAAGAAGCTGTCGGAATACCATAAGGGTGCAAGCGGCATGTTGGCGATCTCTGTTGCGATCAGCATGTTAATCCGTGCGAATTTGACGGCGGCCTGCCAGTTAAAGGGCTGGTTCAGATCATCCGATACACGGTGATAATGCGTCGCCAGAAAATCGCGGAAGGACTTGCCACCTTCACCCGCAAAGCCCGTCATCAAGAAGACGGATGGGATGCCGCGCTGAACAAAACGATAATGGTCTGACCGCGTGAACAGGCCTTCTTCTGGCAGGGGATCGGGCGACAGGCCCACCTTATCGCGGGCGGCTGCCGCCGCGACAATCGGGCCAAGGGTGGAATGCTCGGCACCAAAGGCGATCACATCTGTAAAGTCATAAGTTAGGATCGGCATGTCGAGATTGACGACGCCGACAACCCGCCCGGCTCCTGTCACTGGAAAGCGCGAGAGATAATCCGCGCCCATCAGCCCTTTCTCCTCGCCTGTAACGGCGGCGAACAGCACCGGACGCCGCGGACGATTGGGGGCGGCGGCCATGGCGCGCGCGGCCTCCAGCAGAGAGGCGATGCCGCCGGCATTATCCATCGCGCCATTGTTGATGAGATCGCCATCCTCTCCCTTGCGCATCCCGATATGGTCGAGATGGCCCATGACGAGGACATATTCATTCGCCAGAGCCGGGTCTGATCCGGGGAGCATGCCGATGACATTCGGGCTGGTAAAGGGGCTGAGGCTCGCCGTGCGGGATAGGGTCGCCCGGATCTTCAGAGCGAAACCACGCGGCTTGCCGCCTTTGCGATCCGCCTCTGCCAAAATGTCGTCCAATGTCCGGCCAGTCCCTGCAAACAAAGTCTTGGCGGCTGCCCGATCCAAGGTGGCGGAGGCCCGCACATTGGGGGCGGCATCAAAGGGGGTGCCATCTGCATTGGCCCAACGCACGGAGCGTTCATCGCCAGAGGAGATGACGCGGGCCCAGGGCATCTGCTTTTCTCGCTCCAAAGTGCGAATGGTCAGCGTGCCGATGGCCCCTTGTTCAGACAGGCGCTTTGTTTTTTCCGCAGACAGATGGGCACCAATGTCGCTCGGCAGGCCCTTTGGATAGCCGGACAGGCAGGCGACAATCTTTCCCTTCACCTTGATCCGTGACAGATCGCGCAGGCCAAAATCGGGCCGCTCAAGGCAGAAGCCGCCAAAGACGACCTCGGCGTCGACTTGGCCATTGCCGCCAATCACGGCGTCCTTTTTGTGCGTGAAGCTTGCGCCGTTAATGATGAGCTTTGCATCCTCATTTGGCCGCACCTCAACAAAGGGAACGCGCTGATACCAGCTGTCCTTGACCACTGGGGTCAGGCCGATGGCGGTAAAGCGGCTGGCGACATAGCGCGCCGCAATCTCATGCCCGCGTGCGCCTGTATCGCGCCCTTCCAAAAGATCGTCAGCCAAAAACTGAACATGCGCCTTCACGGCATCCGGCGTAATCAGATCGGCAGGCGCCGTCTGCGCGAGAGCGGACATAGGAAGCAGGCTAAGGATGGAACAGACAAACAGGCGACGCATTGGAAACTCCAGATAAATTTTCGTCTGACTTGCCGAAAGCGGCGCGCTCGTCAATCATGGTCGAAAGAACAGAGGGCATAGGGGGCACGCATGACATCTTGGGCAAAATGGGCTTTAGGCTCGGTCGCTACACTCGCGGTTGCATCGGCGGTGTGGGAACCGTTGATTGCGCAGGAAGAACCAGCCCCTGCTGCGCGCCTTTATGATGTGGAAATTGTGCGGGATCGTTTCGGCGTGCCGCATATTAATGGCCGCACCGATGCGGATGCGGCTTATGGCCTTGCCTTTGCGCATGCAGAGGATGATTTCTCAACCCTTCAAGACGTGATTGCGATGACGCGCGGGCGCTATGGCGCGCTTGCCGGGCCAGATGGAGCGCAGGTGGATTATGTCGCTGCCCTCTTGGACGCACGCGGCACGGCCAACCGATATTATCCCTCTATGCCCGATGATGTTCGCAAAGTCTTGGAAGGCTATGCTGCCGGGCTGAACCATTATGCCGCCACGCACCGGGGCGAGGTGCGCCTGCCCAAGCTGTTTCCGGTGACGGGTCAAGATATTGTGACGGGCTTTGTCCTGCGCGCGCCCTTTTTCTATGGCCTAGATGGCGTGATTGGTGCGCTCACCAGCGGTAAGGCGGCTCCTGCTGAAAATGCCGCCCCCATGACGCCGGCGGGTCGCGAGCCCAATATGAATGGGTCCAATGCCTTTGCACTCGCGCCCACCAAAATGGCCGATGGCAAGACCTGGCTGATTTCCAATTCGCATCAGCCCTTTGAAGGGCAGGTCGCTTGGTATGAAGCCGTTATGCATTCGGGCGAGGGGCTGGATATGGCGGGGGCTCTCTTCCCCGGATCACCCTTCATTCTGCTGGGGCATAACCGCAATCTTGGGTGGACCAATACCGTCAACAGGCCGGATTTGATCGATGTGTACAAGCTGGTTCTGGATGAGAGCGGAGATCGCTATCGGCTGGATGGAAAATGGTTGCCGCTGGAACGGAAACGGGTTTGGCTGCCCGTGCGCTTCGGGCCCTTCACTGTGCCTGTGCCCAAGACGGTCTATCGATCCGTCCACGGCCCGGTCATCTTCAACGATCAGGGGGCCTTTGCAATCCGCTATGCCGGCATTGATAATGCCAAGGCGGTGGAGCAGTATTATCGCAATACCAAGGCGCGCGACTGGGAAGAGTGGACGCGCTCTATGGCGATTGGCGGCGTTCCGGCGACGAACTTTATCTACGCCGATAAGACCGGACGGATTGCCTATATTTACAACGCGCTCTTCCCCGCACGCACACCGGGCTTTGACTATCGAAAGACATTGCCGGGGGATGTGTCGCGCAACATCTGGAAAGGGCCTGTATCTTTTTCAGCTTATCCCAAAATTGTGTCGCCCAAGAGCGGCTTTGTCCAAAATGCCAACAACACGCCCTTTCTGGCGGCAGGGCCGGGGTCAGAGCTTGATCCGGCTGATTACTCGCCCCTGCTCGGCATAGAGCTTGGGATGACCAATAGAGGGCTTCGCGCCAATGAATTGCTGTCCGCGTCGGGCAAGCTGACGCCGGAACAGTTGCTAACGATCAAGTTTGACAAGGCCTATTCAAAACAAAGTTGGGTCGGCGACTGGATGAAGCAGGTTCTGGCAGCGAAAGTTGGCGATGATGCAGAGCTTGTCCGTGCGCAGCGTCTGCTGTCCAGCTGGGATTGGACAAGCGACGATATTGGGGCCGCTGATGCGCTGGCGGAGCGGGTGATCCGGGCTGCCGCAACGCTGCACTGGAAGCGTGAAGCCCTTCCTGATCCCCGGGCGGCGCTGAAAGAGTCAGTCGATGATATGGTCGATCGCTTTGGCCGTATTGACCCCAAGCTTGCTGATATTCAGCGGCTCCGGCGTGGTGCGGTTGACCTGCCGATGATCGGGGGCACCGATACCCTGCGGGCCACCACCATGTGGGACAAGGACCAGCGGGATGACAAGATGCGGGTGCGCCATGGCGACAGCTTCATCATGCTGACGCGCTGGGACAGGCAGGGCCAAGTGATGTCGCAGTCCATTCAGCCTTATGGGTCGGCAACGACCCGTCCAAATTCGCCGCATTACACCGATCAGATGCCGATGTTCGCCAAGCAGCAGTTTAAGCCTGTGCATTTCGAATGGGCTGATGCGGTGCGCCATGCCCAACGTCGATATCGTCCCTGATGGAAGAAGGGCGGGCAGCCCCCCACCTAAAGGCTGCCCGTTTGGGAGTTGCCTGCCCGCACCCGGCGGGTAAAAGCATCTTATAGTCTAAGATATTTGGGGTTTCCGATGCGCTTTATCTCGCTTGCTTTGGTTGCAGTCACACTGGCTGTTGCGCCCGTTTCTGCGCGTGCGCCCGTGCGGCCTGCCCCTGTGGCAACGCTCGTCAAACAGGTTGATATTCCGCATGAGCGCTTTGTGCTGGACAATGGCTTGAGGGTCCTTGTGCATACAGACCGCAAAGCCCCGGTGGTGGCTGTGTCCATCTGGTATGATGTCGGGTCCAAGCATGAGCCGCAGGGCAAGACAGGCTTTGCCCATTTATTTGAACATTTGATGTTCAATGGCTCTGAAAATGCCGATGGCGATTATTTCAAGCCGCTGGAGTCCTTGGGCGCGACAAATTTTAATGGCACCACCTCTTTCGACCGCACCAATTATTACCAGACCGTGCCGACAGGCGCGCTTGATCGGGTGTTGTTTTTGGAAAGCGACCGGATGGGCTATCTTCTGGGTGCAGTGACACCCGAAAAGCTCGCCAACCAAATTGGTGTTGTCCAAAATGAAAAGCGTCAGCGGGATAATCAGCCCTATGGCCTTGTCTCTTATGCGCAAATCAAGGGGACTGTGCCAGCAGGACATCCCTATGGCCATTCGATCATCGGATCGATGGCAGATTTGGATGCAGCCTCGATGGACGATGTCCGGGCTTGGTTCCGCCAGCATTATGGCCCCAATAATGCCGTGCTCGTTTTGTCGGGTGATATTGATGTGAAGACGGCAAAGCCGCTGGTAGAAAAATGGTTTGGCCGTATTCCCGCTGGGCCAAAGCAGGTGCGTCCCAATGCGCCCATTCCAACGTTAGAGGCGCCAAAGGCAGAGGTGCTGAAGGACCGCGTGGCAACTGTGCGCCTGTCGCGCAGCTGGACGGTTCCCGGCCTTGATCATGCCGACCTTGCTGCCCTGCGTGTGGGCGCCGGCGTATTGGGCGGACTGGCCAGTTCTCGGTTGGACAATGCCCTTGTTCGTAAAGAGCAGCTCGCTGTAAATGTCTCCACAAGCTATGTCCCTTACGCCCAAATGGGCTGGTTTGAGGTGTCGGCGGACGTGCGCCCCGGCGTTGATCCCGCAGCTGTCGCACAGAGGCTGGATGCGCTGGTGGCCGATTTCATAAAGACCGGCCCGACAGAAGATGAAGTCGCCCGTGTCGTCACACGGTCGGTTGCCGCGCGAATTGATGGATTAGAACAAGTGGGCGGCAAAGCAGCGGTGCTAGCGGAAGGCGAACTTTATCGCGCCGACAGCAGCGCCTATAAAAAAGATCTCCTGGCCCTGGGCCGTGTGACGCCTGCTGATGTTCGCAAAGCCTTGGCGACATGGATCACCAGACCCGCATTCTCTCTAACGGTTCTGCCGGGGGAGCGGGAGGCCTATGAAGAAAGCCGCAAGCCAGCCGCGCAGTCTGCCCCCGCCGTAGTGCCTGCCAGTGCTGACCCGGCGGCTCAGCCGACCCGTGCAGAGGTGTGGCCTGCCGTCGGGACAATTGCCGATCTGACGTTCCCCAAGGTGGAGCGCACGCGCCTCTCCAACGGGGTGCCGATTGTCTATGTGCAACGCATGGCTGTTCCGATGACGCAAGTTTCGATCAGCTTTGATGCCGGCAATGCGGCAGATCCCCGTACGCGTCCCGGCACCCAGTCGTTGATGCTCTCGCTGTTGGATGAAGGGGCGGCTGGCCTGACGTCTACTCAGATCGCCGAAGCGCAAGAGCGGCTGGGCGCATCCATTGGGGCGGGTGCATCGATGGATACGACAACAATTGGCCTGTCGGCGCTTTCGGCCAATCTTGATCCCTCGCTGGATCTGCTCGCGGACGTTACGCGTCGGCCAGATTTTGTCCCAGCCGAGGTGGAGCGACTGCGGCGTCAGCAATTGGCGCGCATTCAGTCTGAACTCACCAATCCGCAAGCCATTGCGCTGCGCACATTACCGCCATTGCTCTATGGCACGGCCCATTCCTATGGCACGTCCTTTACGGGATCTGGCGATGTGGCCAGCGTGTCTGCGGTGACGCGCGATGAGCTTCTTGCCTTTCATCAGCAATGGATTCGGCCGGATAAGGCGACCATTTTTGTCGTCAGTGATCAGCCGCTTGACCGGATCAAGTCCGCATTGAATGCTCGCTTTGGGGATTGGCGCGCGACCGGCGTGGCAGGCGTTAAGGCGATCAGCGCCCCGGCCAGTGCGCCTTCGCGCAAGATTGTGCTGGTGGATCGTCCCGGATCGCCTCAATCACTGATCCTTGGCGGACAAGTGCTGCCCAAAAAGGGGACGGATGATCTCGAAGCCCTGATGACGGCCAATCAAGCGCTGGGGTCTGGCTTTTTGTCGCGCATCAATATGGATCTTCGGGAAACCAAAGGCTGGTCTTATGGCGTGCGCGGCATGGTAAGCCGGGTGGTGGGCGATGTGCCCTATATGATTTTTGCGCCCGTACAGGCTAATCGCACCGGGGAGTCTATTGCCGCTCTCCGGACAACCATGCAGGATTTTCTGAGCAATAACGGCGTTACAGCGGAGGAAGTGGAGCGCATTATCACCGGCAGTATCCGTGAATTGCCCGGGAGCTTTGAAACGGGCGAGGATGTGCTCGGCGCGATGCAGCGCAATGCGCTCTACAACCGCCCAGATGATTTTTATGATCGCCTTGCCTCGCGCTATCGGGCTATGACGCGGGAGTCGTTGGATGACTCTATCCGCTCTGTCTTGAAACCTGACGATTTTCTTTGGGTTGTCGTGGGAGATGCGAAAATTGTGCGTCCACAACTTGAAAAATTGGGTCTGCCTGTCGACCTAATGTCAGGATCCGATGGTAAATCTGCCTCGGCCAAACGTGAAGGAGAGTAAAATGGGTCTGTCTGGCTCCTATGAATGCATCGTCAAATCGCCCCTTGGCGACCAAAAGTCGGTCATCGTTGTCAATGTGGATGGCGACAGCTGGACTGGCACCAATACGGGTGCGCAAGGGTCTGCCGAAATCACCGACGGTAAGGTTGACGGCAATACGCTGACCTGGTCGATGAAGATGACGGTGCCAATGCCAATGACGCTTGAGGGCACGGCGACCATTGATGGCGACGATGTGACGGGGAATGTGAAGGCAGGGGCTTTTGGCACCTTCCCGCTGACCGGTAAGCGCGTCGCCTAAAGCGGTCTAATTCGAATATGAAAAAGGCCCCCTGTCAAACTGACCGGGGGCCTTTTTTAATGCGCTCCGGGGCGGCTTATTGGACCGTCACCGTCACAGCGCGACGGTTGCGCGCCCAATCGGCTTCGGTGGAACCAAGCGCTTCGGGGCGTTCCTTGCCATAGCTGACGGTGTTGATCCGCGCGGCGTCAATGCCAAGGGCGGCCAAGGCATTTTTAGCGGAATTGGCACGGCGGGCACCCAGCGCAATGTTATAGTCGCGCGTGCCGCGCTCATCGGCATGGCCTTCAATGGTGATGCGCACATTGGGGTAGCGCTTGAGCCATTCGGCCTGACTGGCAAGCGTTGCCTGATCTTCGGTGCCAACGTCGAACTTGTCGGTGTCAAAGAAAATCCGGTCTGACGAGATGTTGGCAATGAAATCTGCCTGCGATCCCGCAGCTGGACCAGCGGGTGCGACTGGACCTGTCGGCCCCTCAGCGCCAACGGGCGGCGGCGGCAGATCTTGCGGCTTTTCCTTCTTGGCACAGCCAGCAACGGCCATGAGGCTTGCAGCCATCATCAGGCTTGCGATCTTCTTGTTCATCTATGGCTCCTTTTCTTGGCATTATGCCCCTTAAGTCATGATTTGGGTATGGCAGGCCAAAGGTCAAGAGAGCCTAGCCTTTCACCCTAATGCAAATAGGTCTGACGCCGCTCTGGTTACGGGAGGATCGGGCCCCAGGCTGGGTCAGATCCATCGACAGGTGTGTCGATCCGGCGCTCCTTCGCGCCTGTGACATCTACTTGCATCACACTGGCCTTGCCCGACCCCTGCTGGGTGCGGAAGAATTGGATGACGCGGCCATTGGGTGACCATGTCGGGGATTCATCTTGCCAGCTGTCCGTTAACAGCTTCTCGCCATTGCCAGCTGGGCTCATCACGCCAATGCGAAAGGCGCCGCCTGTGATTTTGGTAAAGGCAATCAAATTGCCCCGCGGGCTCCATTCGGGCGTTGCATAGCTGCCCCCGCCAAAGCTGATCCGCTGTTGATCAGACCCATCGGCATTCATGATATAGACTTGCTGCTTGCCGGACCGGTCGCTTTCAAACGCAATTTTCGTTCCATCGGGGGAGTAGCTGCCACCGGTTTCAATTGCTGGGGAATTGGTCAGGCGAGTTGGCGTGCCGCCTTGCGCCGGCACCGTATAGAGATCGGCGTTGCCGCCCACGATCATGGAATAGAGGATCGTCTTTCCATCGGGCGACCAACGGGGGCTAAATGTTTGATTTGGGCTTTCGGTCACCAGCCTTTGGCGGCCGCTGGCAATGTCATAGACATAAACACGAGCCCGCCGCTCGACATAGGACACATAGACAATCGACTTATAGTCGGGGGAAAAGCGCGGGGTCAGGGCAATGGCCTGACCATTGGTGATGAAGCGGTGGTTGGCCCCATCTGAATCCATGATGGCGAGCCGCTTGACCCGGTTCCCCTTCGGACCCGTCTCCGCAATATAGGCGATGCGGCTGTCGAAGAAGGGGCTTTCGCCGGACAGACGGGCATAAATGGCATCGGCGCATTTATGCGCTGCCCGCCGCCAATCACGGGGTTGAACAACGAAGCCCTGCCGCACCATTTCTGACTTTAGCCCGACATCATAAAGATAGCACCCAACCGTCAGTGTGCCATCGTCATTATTGCGTACATAGCCATGCACCAGATTTTCGGCATTCATGCCCGCCCATTCAGAAAAAGCAGGGGCAGTCACATCTGCCATTGTCGTGCCACGCAATCCCGCCGGGCCTTTGGGATTAAACACATCGGTTGCGTTCAGATCATTGGAGATGATTTCCGCGACACGTCGCCCCAATTCCCCCGTTTGGCCCGCAGGCGTTTCAACATCAGCGGGCGTTGCCAGCGGCGGGACGGCGACAATGAAGGAGTCCGTCGGATTGTCATCCGTGATCGTGCCCGAAATCTGGGCGGACAGGGGTGCTGAGGCACAGAGAGTCGCCAAAACTAGGGCCGTGGCATAACGCGTCTGCATGTTATTTTAACCTCTTATCAAAGGTGAGTTCCATCGATTGCCAAATGGCATAATGTTCTGGCGGAAGGGCGAAAGGCGCTGCGCGACGAATTGCCGCTGACGCGCGCTCAGCATGCAGCGCCTTGAGGTTCGCATTATTCTCATTCTCGCCGGATTGGCTCTTGATCGTGATGCTGCCAACTGACCCATCCGGCCTTAAGGTCACCACAATGCTGGTTCTCAGTAGCTCGGCATCCACACCCGTCGGCGCGCGCCAATAGCGTTTGATTTGGGAAAACAGCGCTTGAATGAAGCTGGCTTCCAACTGTGCGGCTGTGCGCGCGGCGGGTGTGCCGCTACCTTGCGCTGCTGTTCCGCGGCCCGTTCCGGGATTGGCGCTTTCACGGCTGGCCGCGCGTGACAATTGGCTGGCAAGGGAGGAATCAAGCCGGGACTGGCGCGGCTTTTGAGGCGTCGGCTTGTCGGCTGGGGCTTGTGCGGCCTTCCGGCTTTCAGGCTTTGGCGCGGGCGGGGTTGGCGTTGGGGCGTCCGGTTCGGCCGGTGCATCGCTTGGTGCGGGCGGGGCGCTGGCCTGTTGAACCGCATCTGGCGCGGCCGATACGAGCGATTTTGCGTCAACCAGATCGACCGCAATCGGCGGATTGGCGGGCGGCAGTTTTGGTTTGGGGCTGAGCAAACTGACAGACAGCGCCCCGAACAGCAGGGCATGGCCGATGACGGCAACCCATAATCCTGTTCGTTCGGCGCGATCCATCAGATCAGCGCGCCTCCGCTTTGGCTGTGCCCTCTGTCGTCACCAGGGCAACGCGCTTCAGACCAGCGCGGTTCACTTCACCCATGACGGCCATGACGTCCCCATAATCCAGCCCACGATCCGCACGCAGAAAGATTTGCGGACCTTCGGCCCCACCTGTTGCGGCAATCTCTGCCAAACGTTGGGGGAGGTCGGCGCGGCTGATCTGCGCATCGTCTAGGAACAGTGCCCCTGTTGCATCCATTGAGAGCTGGACGGGCTTGTCCGCCTGATCCAGCGCCTTGGCGCGACTATCGGGCAGGGTGATGGGCACACCTGCGACCAAAAGCGGCGCTGTCACCATGAAGATGATCAGCAGCACCAACATGACATCGACCAGCGGCGTCACATTGATTTCGGCCATAGGCGCGCGCTTGCTGCCGGGCCGAGAGGAGTGAACAGGCCCCATGGATTACCGCTCCAGCTCTCGGCTCAACGTGGCGTGAAAGCCATCGGCAAAGCGGGTTAGCCGGGCCTCGAGCATGTTCAGCCCATGGCCAAAGCGGTTATAGGCGATGACAGCCGGGATTGCCGCAAACAGGCCAATAGCCGTTGCGAACAAGGCCTCTGCAATGCCGGGCGCGACGACGGCGAGCGACGTATTCTGCTGATCTGCAATGGCGGTAAAGCTGCGCATAATGCCCCAGACCGTCCCGAACAGGCCGACAAAGGGGGCAACGCTGCCCACCGTTGCGAGCATATTGAGCCGTTCGCCCAGTCGTTCGATTTCAGCGGCAATGGCCGTGCCCATTGCGCCCGCCAGCCGTTGCCTTGTGCCCTCCCGATCAACAGCAGACCGCCCTGTGGACCGGCGCCATTCAATGATCCCCGCTTGAAAGACGCGGGCGGTCGGAAGTGGGCTGTCCTTATGCGCTTTGTAAAAGCCGTCGGTATCGTCGGCCTTCCAAAAATCCCGCTCAAACAAGGCGCAGTCGCGCTGTGTGCGCTTCATCTTCATCCAGTGAGAAAAGATGATGGACCATGTCCAGATGCTGGCCACCAAAAGGCCGAGCATGACCAGTTTCACAACGATGTCCGCCTGAAGGAACAGCGCCCAAGGGGATAGGTTGGCGGCTTCGGTGGCAAGGCTTGGCGTCATATTGATTTGCTCTCTTCAATCATATCGGGGCTTTCGGGCAAAAGGCGTTGAAAGGCATTCATCCAAGCAGGCGGCTGGCGGCGGGGGCGTCCATCGGGTGTGATGAAGGCTGCCGTCACCTTGGCATCGGCCATAAGTTCATCCCCCAACATGACTCGTTGCTGAATCACACAGGCCGCCGCGCGCAAATGCTCCACGGTGGAGACGATAACCAGCGCATCATCAAATCGGGCCGGGCGGCGATAGCGAATGGTCAAATCGGCTACGGCATAAACCCCCTCGCCATTGGCAAAGGCATCGCGCTGATCAATTCCCGCCACGCGCAGCATGTCGGATCGGGCCCGTTCCATGAAACGCAGATAATTGGCGTGATAAACCACGCCTGAAAAATCCGTATCTTCAAAATAGACGCGCACCGGAAACCGGTGTTCACGTCCAACGAAGCGGCCGGTTGTGGGCATATCGGGCGAGGATGCAGTCATTAAATGGGCTTTAGACGATCTTGTTCGGGAAATGAATCCCATGCGGTGCATTAAGAGGCGTCAAACAATCCATCCTGACTGCCTGCGGGCGGATTAAGCCCCAAATGCTTCCACCCCGGCGGGTTGAGCAGCCGCCCGCGCGCCGTGCGGGCGATGAGGCCCAGTTGCAGCAAATAGGGCTCCACCACATCTTCAATCGTGTCGCGTGGTTCAGACAGTCCCGCCGCCAGTGCCTCAACGCCCACCGGGCCACCGCGATAGACATCGGCAATCATCGTCAAATAGCGGCGATCCATGGCATCAAGGCCAAGCCCATCGACCTCAAGCCGATTGAGCGCTGAATCTGCCGCCTTTGCCGTGACAATTGCTTCGCCTGCCACATTGGCAAAATCCCGCACCCGGCGCAGCAAGCGCCCGGCAATGCGCGGCGTGCCGCGCGACCGCTTGGCGATTTCATGCGCGCCGTCATCTGCAATGCCAAGGTCAAGAAGCCCTGCGGCCCGACGGATGACCTGCTCAAGCTCTGCATGGCTATAGAAATTCAGGCGAATGGGGATACCAAAGCGATCCCGAAGCGGTGTTGTAAGTAGCCCCTGCCGCGTGGTGGCCCCCACCAGTGTAAATTTGGGCAGATCAATTCTGACCGACCGAGCGGAAGGCCCTTCGCCGATCATGATGTCGAGCGCACGATCCTCCATCGCCGGATAGAGCACTTCTTCAACCGCGGGGTTGAGGCGGTGGATTTCATCAATGAAGAGAACATCGCCATCTTCCAAATTCGTCAATAGCGCGGCGAGATCCCCCGACTTGGCAATGACTGGCCCGGATGTTGCCCGAAACCCAACCCCCATTTCGCGCGCGACGATTTGGGCAAGCGTGGTTTTGCCCAGACCGGGCGGGCCGAAAAACAGCACATGGTCCAGCGCGTCTCCGCGCGATTTGGCGGCTTCGATGAACACGCGCAAATTATCGCGCGCAGCCTTTTGCCCGACAAATTCATCAAGGGCTTTGGGCCGCAAGGCCGCGTCCACATCTTCGGGCCGCCGTCCGGCCGCTAACAGGCGATCGTCCTCGCTCATTTAGACGCCTTTCGAAGCGCCAGACGCACCAACGCATCCAGCGTCGCACCAGCGCCCAAATCTGCCTCTGCAGCCGCCACAGCAGCGCTGGCCTCGGCTGGCTTAAAGCCAAGATTGCCCAGCGCCGAAATGGCGTCGGCGGCAGCACCAGAGCCGCTCATTGGGGTCGCGCCCGCAGGGCCAATCGCAACCGGGCCAACCTTGTCCTTCAATTCGCGCACAATGCGTTCGGCCAGCTTGGGGCCAACGCCATTGGCGCGGGCGACCATCGCCTTATCCTGTCGCGCCACGGCTTGGCTCAGTTCCTCTGCATCCAGTGTGGAGAGGATCGAGAGCGCGACCTTGCCGCCCACGCCCTGCACGCCCGTCAGAAGGCGGAACCAGTCCCGCTCTCCCGCGCTGCCAAAGGCAAAGAGCGTCATAGAATCTTCGCGCACCTGAAGTTCGGTATAGAGGGTGACTTGGCTTCCCGTGCCGCCAATGGCGCTGAGCGTTCGGCTGGAGGCCAAGATGAGATAACCGACGCCATTCACATCGATTACCGCATGGTCAGCGGCGCTTTCGACAAGGGTTCCGGTCAAGCGGGCGATCATGCCCCCTCTTTAGCGCGCAGCCCCTGCATGTCGAAGGATTTGTTCTGCTTTTCGTGCCCGCGTCGGGGATAAGATCAGGCGATCCGCCGCGCGCTGGCCATGTGATGGGCGTGGGTGATGGCAACAGCCAGTGCATCGGCCGAATCTGCGCCTGTAATTTTAGCGCCGGGCAATAGGCGGCTGATCATGGCATGCACTTGGCTCTTTTCCGCATTGCCGATGCCGACAACGGCTTTCTTGATCAGTCGGGCGGCATATTCCCCCGGCTGGAGCCCCGTGCGCGCCAAGGAGAGGAGAATGGCACCGCGCGCCTGCCCAAGTTTGAGCGTCGATTGCGGGTTGCTGTTGACGAAGACCTCTTCAACCGCCGCCCCATCGGGCTGGTGGGTGAGGATCAGATCAGTCAGTTCCCGGTCAATCTGCACGAGCCGATCGGGCAGGCTCTCTTTGCTGTTGGTTGAGATTTGGCCATTGGCAATATGGGACAAGCGATTGCCCTCTGCCTGAATAAGGCCCCAGCCTGTGGTGCCAAGGCCGGGATCAATGCCCAGAATAATCACGCAGAGTGTGATCCCGATGGGGTGGGGGAATCCCCCATCAGCCCAATTTTTCCATAATCTCATCCGAGACGTCGTAATTGCCCCAAACGGTCTGGACGTCATCATCTTCTTCAAGCGTGTCGATCATCCGAAGCAACTTGCCCGCATCGTCTTCGCTCACATTAACCATCGTTGTCGGCTTCCAAGCGAGCTTGACGCCTTCCGGCTCCCCAAGCGCAGATTCGAGCGCCTTGGCCACTTCATGCAGGGAATCGACGCTGGTCCAGATGGAATGGCCGTCCTCGGACGATTCAACATCATCGGCCCCCGCTTCAAGGGCGGCTTCGAACACGCTATCCGCATCGCCCGCTTTGCCGGGATATTCGATCAGGCCCAGCCGATCAAAGCCGTGGCTCACCGACCCGCCGGTGCCGAGATTGCCGCCATTTTTGGAAAAAGCGGTGCGGACATTGGTGGCCGTGCGGTTGCGATTATCGGTCAGCGCTTCGACGATGATGGCGACGCCGCCTGGGCCAAAGCCTTCATAACGAATTTCTTCATAGGTCTCGAGGTCAGAGCCAGAGGCCTTATCAATCGCCCGCTGGATATTGTCCTTCGGCATGGATTGCGCGCGTGCGGCGAGCACCGCCGCGCGCAGCCGAGCATTGGCTTCCGGGTCTGGCAGGCCCATTTTTGCAGCTACCGTAATTTCGCGCGACAGCTTGGAAAAAAGCGCCGACCGCTTTTTATCCTGCGCGCCCTTGCGGTGCATGATATTTTTGAATTTGGAATGACCTGCCATATCCGTAACTTATCCCAATTTAACGGCGGTGCCTGAGGCTGAAACCATCAGCATCGACCCGCCTTGTCCCAATACTTCATAATCCAGATCGACGCCAATCACGGCATCTGCCCCCAGCGCGCGGGCCTCATCCTTCAGCTCATTGAGCGCGGTCATCCGCGCGTCCCGAAGCGTTGATTCATAGGATCCCGACCGGCCGCCAACAATGTCACGAATGCCCGCGAACAAATCCTTAAAGATATTCGCGCCGACAATTACTTCGCCAGTTACCACGCCCAGATAATCTTCAACCTTGCGGCCTTCAATGGAATGCGTCGTCGTGACCAACATGAACCTTCTCCTCTTATGTCCTACGCGGCTCAATAATTTCATGAACCAGAGTATCTGGTCAAGCTGTCGCAAGGGAAGGGGTCAGGATCAGGCGAGGCCGAGCGCTGCCTTATAGGTATCCAAGATCGCTTCCATTTCCTGACGGTCATGGCTTTCCATTTTCCGCAGACGCACGATTTGGCGCATGATCTTGGCATCATATCCGCGCGCTTTGGCTTCGGAATAGACGTCGCGAATATCGTCGGCGATGCCCTTTTTCTCTTCTTCCAAACGCTCAATGCGCTCGATCAGCAGGCGAAGCTCGTCTGCTGCGACAATATCACTCATTTTATGCTCCAATTCGCCTTGGCTCCGTCCTCCCTTGTGGGACGACGGAGAGTCGGGCGCTGTTAGTCGTTCAGGCCTTTGCCTTCAAGCTGTCCGCAACCTTGACGCCATGCTTTTCAAGGGCGACGACAATCTTGCCTGCCCCTTCCAGGTCGCCCCAGAACATGGGGCCGCCACGATAGACGGGCCAGCCATAGCCATAGATCCAGACGACATCGATATCCGATGCGCGCTGGGCCTTGCCTTCTTCCAGGATTTTATAGCCTTCATTGACCATGGGGTAGAGCGTGCGCTCAATGATTTCCTGATCGCTAATTTCGCGCTTGGCGAGGTTTGATTTGGACCGGAAGTCTTCGATAATGGCCAGCGCCTCTGGGCTTGGTGTCCCGTTGCGCTTTTCATCATAGTCGTAAAAGCCCTTGCCATTCTTCTGGCCCAAGCGGCCTGCGGCACATAGCGCATCACGGATTGTCTCAATCCGGGACGGGTCCCGGTGCCAGCCAATGTCGAGGCCCGCCAGATCGGCCATTTGGAACGGCCCCATGGGCATGCCGAAATCGGTATGGACCTTGTCAATCTGCGCCGGTGTTGCCCCTTCGAGAAGAAGCTGGTTGGCGGGGTTTTGCCGTTCAGACAGCATCCGATTGCCGATAAAGCCGTGGCAGACGCCCGCGACAACCGCGACCTTTTTGATCTTCTTCGACAGCGCCATGACCGTCGCCAGCGCATCCAGCGCGGTTTGATCGCCCCGCACCACTTCCAGAAGCTTCATGACATTGGCGGGTGAGAAGAAGTGCATGCCCAATACGTCCGCTGGACGGCTGGTGGACGCCGCAATTTCATTCACATCGAGATAGGAGGTGTTGCTGGCGAGAATGGCGCCTTGTTTCACGATCTTGTCGAGCTTGCCGAACACATCCTTCTTCACGTCCATGCTTTCATAGACGGCCTCGATCACCAGATCGCAATCGGCCAAGTCATCCATGCTGAGCGTCGGGGTGAGCAGGCCCATCATCTTTTCAACCTTTTCGGCTGAGAAGCGGCCCTTGGCGGCAGAGGCTTCGTAATTCTTGCGAATAACACCAACGCCGCGATCCAGCGCATCCTTTGCCATTTCAACAATGGTGACGGGAATGCCCGCCTGAAGGAAGTTCATGGAAATGCCGCCGCCCATGGTGCCGGCGCCAATGACGCCGACCTTCTGAATGTCACGCAGCTGAACATCTTTGGGCAGGCCATCAATTTTGGCGGCCTGTCGTTCGGCAAAGAACATGTGGCGCTGGGCCGCAGATTGGCTGCCCATCATCAGCTTCATGAATTCGGTCCGTTCAAACGCCAAGCCCTCTTCAAAGGGCAGGCGGGTCGCGGCTTCTACGCAAGCCAAATTGGCATAGGGCGCATCAAAGCCCTTCCACTTGCGCGCATTGGCGGCCTTGAGCTGTTCGATCACAGCCACATCGCCCTTGATCGGCCGGTCGCGCGTTGGGCGCGGGCCTTGGGCAATCATCTCACGCGCAAAGGCAATGGCGTCGTCGGCAAGCGTTGCCTCCCCCGCCAATGCGTCAACAAGGCCCAGTTCTTTCGCCTTGGATGCGGGCAGCGGGTCGCCTGAAGAGACCATTTGCGCGGCAACTTCGATACCGACGATACGCGGCAGGCGCTGCGTGCCGCCAGCGCCGGGCAGCAGGCCAAGCTTGACTTCCGGTACGCCGAGCATCGCGGACGGAACTGCAATACGGTAATGACAGACGAGCGCGGTTTCCAGACCACCGCCCAGTGCCGTTCCATGGATCGCCGCAACCACGGGCTTACCCGCCAGTTCAATCGTGTTCAGAACCTCGTTGAAATCCGGGCCTTGCGACGGCTTGCCGAATTCGGTGATGTCGGCCCCTGCGATAAAGGTCTGGCCCGCACAGCGCAGCACGACGGACTTGATAGCCTCATCGGCCAGTGCTTCTTCGATGCCATCCTTTAGACCCTGACGGACGTGCCAGCTCAGCGCATTGACCGGCGGATTGTTGACGAGAATGACAAGGACGTCGCCATGACGTTCGGTGGTTACGGACTGCATTTTTCTTCCTTTCTGCTCCCCTCCCGCAGGCGGGAGGGGCTGGGGGAGGGTATGAACCTATGTGACAGGAAGGGGCATCTTGCCCTCCCCTAACCCCTCCCGCCTGCGGGAGGGGGATATTCGCTAGGCGGCGAAGGCCGCATACATCATTGATCGGATTTCCCGGCGCAGCGGGTAGGTGGTGGACGGCATTAATTGGGTCATAAACACCATCGTCATATGCTCGACAGGATCGACGAGGAATGCCGTTGAGAACATGCCACCCCAGAAAAACTCTCCCTTTGATCCGGCCAAAGCGGTGGCGGCAGGGTCGATATTGCAGGCAAAGCCTAAACCAAAGCCAATGCCGCCATTTTCGGCTTCACTGAACAAAGCCTTTGAATGCTGGATCAAGTCCCCGCCACCCGGCAAATGGTTGGCCGTCATCAGCTCCAGCGTCTTGGGGCTGATAATCTGCACACCATCGAGCGCGCCGCCATTGAGCAGCATCCGGCAGAACCGGTGATAATCGGAGAGAGTAGAGGCAAGGCCGCCCCCGCCAGACTGAAACTTGCGGTGCCGCGCCCAGCCGCTTTCTTCACCCGCCTTATCAAACAGCTTCATCTTTTCAGCCGGGTGATAAGCATAGGCGGGCGGCAGGCGATGGGCCTTGTCCTTGGGCACCATGAAGAAGCTGTCCACCATGCCGAGCGGGCCGAAGATATGCTTTTGGAAATAATCCCCCAGCGACAGGCCAGAGACGCGCGACACGATGATGCCTACAATGTCGGTTGCGATGGAATAATTCCAAGCTGTGCCGGGATCAAATTCCAGCGGCAGATCCTTCAACAGGCCGATGACTTCATCATTATCGAATTTGGACCAATTTTCGACATCGGTTTTGCGATAGGCGGCGTCGATATAGCCAATATCTTGAAAGCTATAGGTGAAGCCCGCTGTATGACGCAGCAGATCAATCACGCGCACAGGCGATGCGGGTGGGCGGGTGACAAAGGGTGTCACGCCCCCACCGCCGACATAGACGCCCAGCGACGCAAATTCTGGGATATAATCGGTTACAGGGTCCAGCAGGGAGATCAGCCCCTGTTCCACCAACTGCATCAGCGCAATTGAGGTGATGGGCTTTGTCATGGAGGCGATGCGGAAGATGGCATCTTGCTCCACGCCCGACGTCCAGACATGGGCGATTTCATCCCCTCGACCAATGAGCAGGGCGCCATGCGGCAACAGACCTGTATCGATATATTTGCGCTGAATGAACGCGCCGATCCGCTCAAGCCGGTCGGGCAGAAGGCCAAGTTCTGTGGGGCTGGACACTTGAAGCATATTATACCGCCGTTTGGCCGGTCAGCTGACGCGTAACCGGATGAGAGGAGGAGAGGCCGCCATCAACGGCAATCGCCTGTCCATTGACATAGCTGGCCTGATCAGAGGCAAGGAACAGCGCAACATTGGCGAGCTCGCTTGGTTGAGCGGCCCGGCGCAGCGGGTTTAAACGGCCAACCTTGTGCATCACCTCTTTTTCGCGCGCATAATCAAAAGTTGGCTTGGTCATGCCCGTTTCGGTGAGGCCGGGGCAAATGGCGTTGACGCGCACACCCGTTTCCGACATTTGCTGCGCAGAGACTTGCGCCAAGTTGATGACGCCCGCCTTAGAGGCTGAATAAGCCGGGCCGCCTGCGCCAGAGCGAATGCCCGCGACGCTGGCCGTGAGGATAATGGAACCGCCTTGGCCCGCATCCATCATGGCACGGCCCGCATGCTTCACCATCAACCAAGGGCCGATGAGGTTCACGCGCAAAAGCTCTGTCCATTCAGCTGTGGTCAGATCAAAAATCCCCGCCATGCCGCCGGACACGCCCGCATTGGCAAAGGCAATGTGCAGCCCGTCAAATTCTGATTTGGCGGTGGCGACCAGCTTTTCAACATCGGCTTCCACACCGGCATCAATCTGCAGCGCAATGGCGGTGCCGCCTGCGTCCTTCACCAGCTTTGCCGTGTCCATCACCGCGTCCGTCTTGTCCCCCAGAACAAGCTTTGCACCCTCTGCTGCAAAGCGCAGGGCAGAGGCGCGGCCAATGCCGGATCCAGCCCCAGTGATAATGGCAATTTTGCCGTCCAATGCACCCATATTGCGTCTCCTATAACTTGAGGTCAGCTGCCGCTGATCGTCTGGCCGCCATCAATGACAAAGGTCTGGCCGGTAGTGAATCCGCCCGCGCGTGAGGCGAGGAAGACAGCGGCACCCGCAATTTCTTCTGGTTCGCCAATGCGGCGCAGCGGCGACCGGGCCGTCGAGCGCGCCAGCGTATCTGGATTTTCCCAAAGCGCCCGGGCAAAATCGGTGCGGATAAGGCCGGGGGCGATGCAATTGACGCGGACACCTTGCGGCCCGAATTCATCCGCCAAATTGCGTGCCATCTGCATGTCCGCCGCTTTAGAGATGCAATAGGCCCCGATGACCGTGGAGCCTTTCAGGCCGCCAATGGAGGAAATGATGGTGATTGACCCGTCGCCACGGGCCGTCATCTCGGGCGCGACCATATGGATCAGCCAATGGTTGGACAAAATATTATTGTCCATGATCTTGCGAAATTGATCATCCGCAATGCCCGCCGAGGGGCCATAATAGGGATTAGAAGCCGCATTGCAGACAAGAGCCGTGATCTTGCCAAAGGCGCGGCGCGTTTCATCGACAAGATGCTGAAGCCCCTCTTTGGAGGAGATGTTGGCGGCAACGGCAATTGCGGTGCCGGCGCCGTGGCGCGCATTGATCTCGGCTGCCACGGCGTCGCATGCATCCTGCTTGCGGCTGGAGATGACGACCTTGGCCCCATGGAGCGCCATTTCTTCGGCAATGGCTTTGCCAATTCCGCGAGATGATCCGGTGATCAAGGCCACTTGGCCCGTCATGTCGAACAGCGACATTCTCTTCTCCTTTTATAGGCCTTTTTTGGTTCAGGCCATTTCTGGGTCAGGCGCCTGCCTTGACCGCAAAGGCCCAGGCAGCTTCTGCAAGCGGGCTGACGCGTTCAGACATTTCCTTGGCATGGGCGGAATTGGCCGTGCCGTCGATCACGCGCTTTTTAATGCCCTGAATAATCCCGGCGAGGCGGAAGAAATTATAGGCAAAATACCAATTCATATCGGGAACGCCGTCACGACCTGTTGCTTGGCAATAGCGTTCAACCGCTTCGTCCAGTTCCGGAATGCCCAAGGCCTTGCGATCCAAATCCTGCACGCCGGAACGGCCCGCATTGTCGGTTACCCACGCCATGGCGACATAGGTAAAGTCGGCCAGTGGATCGCCCAGCGTTGATAATTCCCAATCCAGAACGGCGACCACTTTGGGCGCGTCTGCGGCAAAGATCATATTGTCGATGCGGTAATCACCATGAACGACCGATGTTCTTGTCTGTTCCGGCAGGGTTGCGGGCAGCCATTCAATCAGGCGTTCCATCACCGGCATAAGTTCGGTTTCCGACAGGCGATATTGCTTCGTCCAGCGATCCACCTGACGGCCGAAATAATTGCCGGGCTTGCCATAATCAGACAGGCCAGCTGCCGCGACATCGGTGTTGTGCAGCGCGGCCAGCGTGTCGATCATGGCGAAATAGGTTTGGCGGCGGAATTCGGGTGTGGCACCGGGCATCGCCCCGTCCCAGATTGTCCGTCCTTCCACCATCGCCATGATGTAGAACCAGCTGCCGATCACGCTCTCATCGGTGCACAGGCCATAGGGGCGGGCCACGGGAAAGCCCGTTGGGTACAGGCCGTTGATGACCTTAAATTCCCGATCCACGGCATGGGCGCTGGGCAAAAGCGGGCCAAAGGGTTTGCGGCGCAGAACATAAGACCCGCTTGTCGCATTGATGCGATAGGTTGGGTTGGATTGCCCACCAGCAAATTTGAACACCTCAATCGGGCCTTCAAACCCGGCCACATTGTCCTGCATCCAGGCGGTCAGATTGGCTTCGTTGAGCGCATCTGCCCCTTCCGCTTTGACAACGCCGGAAAACAGCGTCTGCGCATCAAGTGCTTCGGTCATTGATCGAATACGATCACGCTGCGCGCGGAATCGCCCTTCTTCATCTTGTCGAACCCATCATTAATCGCCGACAGCGGAATGCGTTCGGCGATGATGCTATCGAGGTCGAGAAGGCCGCGAATGTAGAAATCAACCAGCCGCGGAATATCAACCGGGAAGCGGTTGCCGCCCATAATCGCCCCTTGCAGCTTCTTGCCAGAGAGCAAGTCCATCGCCGAAAGCCCGACCTTTTCTGCCAGCGGCATCATGCCCAAAATCGTCGCTGTGCCGCCCCGGCGCAGGACGTTGACAGCAAGCTGAGCAGAGGCAGGACGCCCGACGGCTTCAATCGCATGATCGACGCCGCCTTTGGTCATTTCCATAATCGTCGCGGCAGCACCCTCGGCAGTCGCGTCAATGGTGTCGGTTGCCCCCAGTTTCATGGCGAGCGCGCGCTTTTCTGGGATTGGGTCTGCCGCAATAATCCGGCCGGCCCCCGCAATCTTTGCGGCATTAATCGTGGCAAGGCCCACGCCGCCACAGCCGACGACAACCACGGTTTCACCCGGGGTGACCTTGCACGCATTGAAGATTGTACCCGCACCCGTCGTCACCGCGCAGCCGATAATGGCGGCGCGATCCAACGGCATGTCGGGATTGATCTTCACACAGGCATGTTCGTGAATGAGCATCTGTTCGGCAAAGGCCGACAGATTGAGCATCTGGTTGACAGCCGATCCATCGGCGCGGGAAAGCCGTGCAGCATCGCCCGGTGCCCGTCGGGTATCCCCGCCAAGGCAAAGCGACATCCGGCCCGTCACGCAAAACTCGCAATGCCCGCAATAAGCCGACAAGCAGGTAACGACAGCATCGCCGGGCTTTACCGTGCGGACTTCGCTGCCCACCGCCTCAACAATGCCGGCCGCCTCATGGCCCGGCACGGCGGGCAAGGGATGCGGATAGGCACCCTCAATGAAGTGCAAATCCGAATGGCACAGGCCGCAGGCCGCCGTCCGGATCAGCACTTCGTGCGGACCCGGCTTGGAGATCGTCAGATCTTCAATGACGAGCGGCTTATTGGGCTCGATAAGGACAGCGGCCTTCATCGTGTGGCTGCCATATCACCGGAGGAGAGGTCGCGCGGGCGTGTGTCGCCATGCTTGCCCAATTCAAGCCGGGCAATAGCGCGGTTGTGCACTTCGTCCGGCCCATCGGCGAGACGCAGTGTGCGCTGATGCGCCCAAGCTGAGGCCAGACCATAATCTTCCGAAACGCCGCCACCGCCATGCGCCTGAATGGCATCGTCGATGATCTTGAGCGCCATATTCGGGGCCTGAACCTTGATCATCGCGATTTCAGCAGCCGACGCCTTATTGCCGACCGTGTCCATCATATGCGCAGCCTTGAGGCAGAGCAGACGGGTCATTTCGAGGTCGATACGGGCACGGGCAATGCGCTCATGCCAGACGGTCTGTTCGGCAATGGTCTTGCCAAAGGCAACGCGGCTGGTGAGGCGGCGGCACATTTTCTCCAGCGCCTCTTCCGCAACGCCGATGGTGCGCATGCAATGGTGGATACGCCCCGGCCCAAGGCGGCCCTGCGCGATTTCAAAGCCGCGACCTTCACCATAAAGAATATTCTCGGCCGGAACGCGCACGTCCTTCAGCTCAATTTCCATATGGCCGTGCGGCGCATCATCATAACCAAAGACAGGCAAATGGCGCAGAATATTCACGCCCGGCGCGTCCAGCGGCATCAAGATTTGCGACTGTTGCTGGTGGCGCTGCGCCCCCAAATCAGTCTTGCCCATGACGATGGCGATTTTGCAGCGCGGATCACCGGCCCCCGATGACCACCATTTGCGGCCATTGATGACATAATGATCGCCGTCGCGTGTGATGCGGGTTTCAATATTGGTGGCGTCAGAAGAGGCAACGGCCGGTTCCGTCATGAGGAAGGCAGAGCGGATTTCCCCATTCATCAGCGGGATCAGCCACTTTTTCTTCTGTTCTGCGGTGCCATAGCGGTTGAGCACTTCCATATTGCCCGTATCCGGCGCGGAGCAGTTGAAGATTTCAGACGACATCCCAACCCGACCCATTTCTTCGGCGCACAGGGCATATTCGACATTGGTGAGCATGGGCCCGTCAAATTCGACACTGGAATCGAGATGCGGGTTTGATCCCTGTGGCGGCATGAAGAGGTTCCAGATGCCGGCGGCCTTTGCGCGCTTCTTTTCCTCTTCAATAACGTTCAGGACTTTCCAGCGATCCCCGGTGGCCTGCTCGGCATAATAATCCTTCACCCGCGGGCGGATATATTGGTCGATATGGTTCTTAACGCGATCCCGCCAAAAAACCTCGCGGTCGGTGAAGGTGAAGTCCATCTGAGT
The DNA here is from genome assembly GCA_041174825.1 of Pseudomonadota bacterium. Classification (GTDB taxonomy): domain Bacteria; phylum Pseudomonadota; class Alphaproteobacteria; order Sphingomonadales; family Sphingomonadaceae; genus Aquisediminimonas. The sequence goes on from JBEDGC010000014.1 coordinate 103,265, forward strand.
CGTCCTCTTCTATGTTTACGTTTACGTCACTGTCAGCTTTCGGAGCGGTTTTCCAGCCCCCTTGATGCTGGAGTTTAGTTTGCCGCCTTTGCCAATCTGCGAACCCGCTCTTCATGGTCATGGCGCCGAATTGGAAAGCGCACAAAGACCAACGAAGAGAGAAGGGCCAGCAGGGTGACAAGGCCGATATAGGCGGCGATCAGCCGATCAATCACTTCGGGCAGAACCACATCGGGGCTGGTCTGTGCCGATAGGCCCGCCCAGCTGATAATCAGGCCAGAGGCAAAGATGCCGACACCTGTTGCGCATTTTTGAATGAAGAAATTGCCCGCAAAAAATGTGCCTTCGGTTCGCCTGCCCGTCTCTTCCTGAGAGGCTTCGACAATATCGGCGATCATCGATGAGGCTGAAATCATCACCGTGACGGCAAAGCTGTTTCCAAGAAAGAAAAAGAGAAAGACGCCCCATGTCGACATGGCGCTGCCAGCTTCCGGCCAGAGATCCACAAGGCGAAGCAGAAAGGGCATGATCCAAAGGCTGGCGCCAATGATGGCGGCATAAGCGGCCGTGTGGGGCTTATCCCATTTCCGGTTGAGCGGCACGACGAGGAAGAAGGCGGCCACGACACTCAGGAACAGGACGACCGGGAACATGGCGAAGGCCAGCTGGTCAAAGCGCCAGACATAGAGATAGAGATAGTTTGAAATGGAAAAGGTGATGCCCTGGCTGATAATCGCGCAGGCAGCAGCGCCTGCATAAATCAGGAATGCGCGGTTGGAGAGCGCTTCTCGTATCTCTTGAAAAGCAATGCCAACCCGCAAGGGCTTGGGCTTTTCTGCTGGCCAACGGGCGACCCGGCGGTGCTGTGCGGCAGCAGAGGTCAGCACGGTCAGCGCAATGAGGGCCCCGCCAAATAATCCATAGCTCCAATAGCCATCGGGATTAAGCTGACCAACTTTGTGGCCCGCATCGGGGACGAGGAAGACGCTATAGGCAAGGAACAGCATCAACAGCCCGCCCGCCCAGCCAAATAGAAAGCGGAACCGCATCAGGCCGGTGCGCTCATCATAGTCCTGCGTCAATTCCGGCACGAGTGCGATGGACGGCACTTCGCAGCAAGAAACGAGCGCACGCACCAAAAAGGCAACGGCCACCAGATAGACAAATATTTCCTCGTGCGTCCCTGATGGGGGTGACCAGAGCAGGAGCCACGAACAGCCCAAGGGGATTGCGGCCACATAGAGCCAGGGCAAACGTCGGCCCCAGCGCGTATGCGTGCGGTCGCTCATATGGCCAATAAAGGGATCAATCAGAGCATCCAGGAATAGCGCCAGCATAAGCGCGGTCGACACCATTGTCGCGGGCAGGCCGAGAACCTGATTGTAGAACAACAGCAAAAATGTCGAAAAGCCGCTGTCCTTCACGCCATAGGCGATGCTGCCCAAGCCATGGGAGAGTTTCAGCCGGAGCGGAAGCGGCGGCGATTTGCTCATGCTCATGCGTCGCTGGCGCCGACAAAATTCTCCAGCGCATCAAACATGCCGGGGGCGTCCGGGTTCCAGCTTTGTGGCTGACCCGTTGTGATGCCACCGTCGACCACAAAATGCGCGCCTGTGATGAAACCCGCTTCTTGAGAAGCGAGGAAGGCAACCATGTTGGCAATATCCTCGGGCCGCCCTCCGCGCTTGACCGGTTGGGTGTGGTTGGCGATCTCAAAGATGATTTTGTTGGCGGCGTCGCGCTTGTCCTCGGGAATCTCCAACGTGGACGCAAAGATGTTGGTCTGGATGAAGCCGGGGCAAATCGCATTCATGCGAATATTATGTTTTGACAGGTCTGTCGCGCCGACCTTGGTGAGGTGAATGACAGCGCCCTTAGCGACAGCATAGGCCGTTGGCGAATAGCCAGCGCCGATACCCGCGACACTCGCTGTGTTGATGATGGAGGCGCCTTCGCGGCCAATCATGTGCGGCACGGCGTAGCGAATGCCCATAGCGACCGAGCGCAGGAGAAGATCCATCGTGCGATCCCAGCCTTCTGGGTCAATTTCCTCAATCGGCGCGCGGTCGCCGCCTGCGCCTGCATTGTTGAAGACCACATCGATCCCGCCTGTTTTTTCGGCCGCGAAATCCATCAGCGCTTTAATGTCCTCTGGCTTGCAGACATCGGTGCGCTTGAAGTGGATTTTACCGTTTGACGTGGCGGCTAACTCCGTGCCGCCCTTCTCATCAATATCTGCTGCGATGACGGTTGCGCCTTCAGAGGCAAAGAGCAGACAGCTTGCTTTGCCGATGCCCGATGCAGCACCCGTGATGACAACGGTTTTTCCAGCGAATCTCATGGCTCTCTCCATTTCTTTTTCAAACACATCCTGTCGAGTGGATCGGCCTTGGTCAACGCGCTTCAATCTGCCGTTACGGAATGCGTTCCTCCCCACTTGACGCTTGCGGAAGGAAGCATCGCAGACTTAGAAAGTCCCCAGAAGAATAAGGAGACCCCGATGACTGACCTTGAGACATTCCGAAAGGAAACGCGGGCTTGGCTAGAGGCCAATTGCCCTCCTGAAATGCGTGAGCCGGTGAAGAGCGAGGATGACAATTGCTGGGGTGGCCGCAAATGGGTCTTCAAAAACCCCGCGCAGAAGCAGTGGCTTGAGGTGATGGCCGCCAAGGGCTGGACAGTCCCCGACTGGCCCGTGGCCTATGGTGGTGCTGGCCTTTCTCCTGAAGAAACCAAGGCCCTTCGCTCTGAAATGGCCAAGCTTGGCTGCCGTTCCCCCTTGTCGAGCTTTGGTATCTGGATGCTTGGTCCGGCCTTGCTGAAATTCGGCACGGAAGAACAAAAGACACATTATCTGCCGCAGATTGCGCGCGGAGAAATTCGCTGGTGTCAGGGCTATTCAGAGCCGGGCTCTGGTTCAGATCTCGTGTCGCTCCAGACCTTTGGTGAAGACAAGGGCGATCATTGGCTCGTCAACGGCCAGAAAGTCTGGACCAGCTATGCCGATAAGGCAGACTGGATTTTCTGTCTGGTGCGCACCGACAAGAACGACAAATATCGGGGCATCAGCTTCCTTCTGTTCGATATGACGACACCCGGCGTTACGACCAAGCCGATCAAGCTCATCTCGGGCGCATCGCCTTTCTGCGAGACATTTTTCGACAATGTGAAAGTGCCCAAGCACCAGATTGTCGGCGAGTTGAACCGCGGCTGGGATGTGGCCAAATATCTGCTGGGCCATGAGCGGGAGATGATCTCTGGCGGAGGTCTTGGCGAGGGCATGGCGTCGATTGGCGCAGCCTTTAAGGATGTGGCGGTCGAAGAGCCGGTGCTGCGGGCTGAAATGGCTTTGTTCGATGTCGAGACCATGGTCTTTCGCGCGCACAGCGAGCGCTTCATGGATGAATGGAAGACCGGCCGGGCGCACCCTGCTTATTCCAACCTCATGAAATATATTGGCACAGAGCTGAATAAGAAGCGACATGAACTCGTCATGTCGGCGGGCGGCTCTGACGCGCTGGAATGGGAAAGCGACCGCTCCAAAAAGGGTGCGCGGCCGCGCACCTGGTTGCGCACCAAGGCCAACAGCATTGAAGGCGGCACGAGTGAAGTCATGCTCAACGTCGTTTCCAAACGCATCCTCGATATGCCGGGAGCCTGATCCATGGGACTTTACCACACAGACGATCAGGCAATGCTCAAGGATACGGTGGCCCCTTTCCTTGCCGAAACAGCCCCGGTCAAACACCTCCGCACCTTGCGCGACACCAATGATCAGATTGGCTTTGCCCGCGATCTTTGGAAGCAATTTGCGGAAATGGGCTTTACTGGCATTCTTGTGCCGGAGGCCGAAGGCGGCCTTGGCATGGGCCATGTCGAAGCCGGGATTGTGCTCGAAGAAATTGGCCGCAACCTCACTCCATCGCCATTCCTGACAACCGCTGTTGCCGCGGTCGAAGCCTTAAAAGGCGCGGGCGCGCATCTGCGGCAGGAATGGTTCCCGCGCATTGTATCTGGCGATGCGGTGATCGGCCTTGCGATTGACGAAGGCGCAAAGCATCGTCCGGCCGCGACCGCGCTGGTGGCCGAGCGTTCGGGTAATGGCTTTCGCCTGTCTGGCAAAAAGCAATTTGTTGTCCACGGCCATGTCGCCGACATGCTGATTGTCGCGGCACGCACGGCGGGCGCTGCAGGTGAAGAGCAGGGGATCACCCTATTTGCGGTTCCGCGTGATGCAGCCGGGCTGTCGCTTGCGGCAGATCGGCTGGTCGATAGCCAATTGGCCGCGCGCGTGACGCTGGAGAATGTCGAAGTGACGGCAGATGCCGTTATCGGCGATGTCGATGGCGGCTGGGGTCCGCTCACCCGCTTGCTCGATGCTGGACGCATTGGGGCAGCGGCCGAAATGGTCGGCGTTGGCGGTGGCGCAATGGATATGACCTTCACTTACCTTAAGCAGCGCAAGCAATTTGGCCAGTTGATTGGGGAGTTTCAGGCGCTCCAACACCGGGCGGCGCATCTCTATGGAGAAATGGAGGGCGCGCGTTCGATTGTGCTCAAGGCCCAGCATCTCATGGATGATGAGGATCCACGCGCCGAATTGTTCGTGGCGGCTGCCAAGGCCAAATCGGGCCGGGCCTGTAACCTTGCGGTGCGCGAAGGCGTGCAGATGCACGGCGGCATCGGCATGACCGATGAATATGACATTGGCCTTTACATGAAGCGCGACCGCGCTTTGGCTGAGTTTTTTGGTGACACGCATTTCCACGCAGACCGCGTGGCTCGCATGAATGGATATTGATCATGGATATTACAAAACTGTTTAGCCTTGAAGGCCGCGTCGCGCTTGTCACTGGCGGATCAAAAAATCTCGGCCGCCACATTGCCGAAGGCTTCATCGCCCAAGGGGCAAAGGTCTACATCTCATCGCGCAAAGCAGATGCCTGTGCTCAGACCGCGGAAGAGCTTGGTCCCAATTGCATCGCACTACCCATGGATGTCTCATCGGTCGACGGCTGCAAGGCTCTTGCTGCGGCTTTCGCAGAGCGGGAAGAGAAGCTGGATATTCTGGTGAACAATGCAGGGGCCGCTTGGGGCGGGCCATTTGAGGATTTCCCCGAAGTGGGTTGGGACAAGGTCATGGACCTGAACGTCAAAGGCCCATTCTTTTTGACGCAGGCGCTCTATCCGCAACTCAAGGCCGCCGCCTCTCAAGCGCAACCGGCCAAGGTCATCAATATCGGGTCGATTGACGGTATCCGCCTGAACCCTTGGGAAACCTATAGCTATCACGCGTCCAAGGCGGCGATCCTTTATCTCACAAAGCGGATGGCCGCGCGGCTGATCCAAGATCAGATCAATGTGACAGCCATTGCACCCGGGGCCTTTGCATCCGACATGAACCGCGCCGCACGCGATCATGGCGATGCCGTGGCTCGCAACATCCCCAATCATCGCATTGGCGTGGCGGAAGATATGGCGGCTGCCGCCATTTATCTCGCCAGCAATGCCGGGAATTATGTCGTGGGCGATACAATCACGGTGGATGGCGGCGTGGCACACGCCAATATCGGGTCGCCCAGCATCGACGCTTAAGCGAGACTTAAAGGAGAGGGGAGTTTATCGTGGTTGCACGCATATTGGTTGGCCTTATGGCCGCCTTTTACTTTTTGATGGGGGTCTTGTTCTGGTTTCAGCTGGACACTCAGGCCGCCAATTTTGCCGTCGACGCCGTCGGCGAACTTGGTCGCGCAAGCATCCGGGCTGATTTCGGATCCTTCTTCCTCAGCATTGGCATCATGTGCGCCTATGCCAGTTGGAAGCAATATGGGGCCGCGGCAGGCGCTGCCGCTCTGCTCCTAGGTCTTGCCCTGTTGGGGCGGTTCGTCACCATCATTCTGGATGGTGTTGCACCCGGCGCGGTTCAGCCCATGGTTGTTGAGGTCGTGAGCGTTGCGATTCTGCTTTGGGCGCGCAAGGGCTGGTCAAAGGCCTAATCAAGCCAAATCTTGGTCGGGGCGGGTTTAGCGCCCGCTCCGATCCAGCATCACATTAATTTGGGCAATGGCAACCGGTTTATCCGGGTCTTCCTGCCAAGCCACGGCCTCAATATTCGCAATTCTTTTGCCCAGTCGCTCAATGGTCGCGCGGGCATGGGTCGTCGCCTCAACGGCACCCCGCATATAGGTTGCGGTCATATTCACCGGCTTTAACAAAGGCTTATCATCCTCACCGAGTGCGTCGGCGAGCGTCAGATAGGCCACGGTCTCCAAAAGCCCCGCCAGTGCGCCGCCATGGACGAACCCCGGCCGGCCGCGCACGCCATCCCCAAAGGGCATAGAGATAACAAGCCGCCCGTCGCCATCGCGTTCAGAGGTAAAGCCCATCGATTGTGCATAGGGAGAAAAAATCGTTGTCATGCGCTTGCCGTGAAAAAATAGGTGCCTGCGACATGCGCAATCGGCTTGTCAGGATCGCCATCATGGGCATGGCCGCGAATAAAGGCGATAGAGCGCGTGACATGATAGCATTCGCCATGCCCGATCACAGTCTGGCCGGGCTTGGCAGGGCGCAGATAATCAATCCGTAAATCCAGCGTTGCCTGCGGCTGGAAGATCCCAGTCTTCAACCAAATGGACAGGCTGGTCGCCATATCCATGAGGGTAAAGATTGGCCCGGATGCCAAAATGCCCGATGCGGTATCCGTGACCAGCGCTTCGCTATAGGGCAAAGCCAGTTCGCACCAGCCATCGCCATGCGCATGATATTGCGTGCCAATAAGCAGATTATGGCCGTTTTTCGCCATTGTTCGGATCAACCGGGCGGCGTCGAATTCAAAGTGGTTGTCACTCATGCTTTGTGCTTACCGCGCCTTTGCCGCCCCCGCAATCATGGGTGCTGGATCAGGCCGGATTTGCACGCTAACGTTAACGTCAAGTTCGCAGAATCGAACAGCGTAAGAGAGGATTGATCTGTCACATGCATCCCTTCATTCATGCAAAGGCCACGCCCGACAAACCCGCCATTATTGTTGCGGAAACGAGGGAAACGCGCACTTATCGTCAACTGGATGAGGCCTCTAATCAAGTGGCGCATCTGTTTCGTCAGCACGGCCTTGGCCATGATGACGTCGTCGCCTTCATGCTGGAAAATACGCCCGATTATTACAATCTCACTTGGGGTGCGCAGCGGGCGGGCTTGCGCTATGTGTGCATTTCATCGCGCCTGACGGCGGATGAGACCGACTATATTCTGGAAAATTCGGGTGCGAAGCTGTTCATCATCTCCGCCGGCCTTGCGGGGGCAGCGGCAAAGCTGACCACTCAGGTCAAGCGCTATGCGCTTGGCGGCGTGGTTCCAGGTTATGGATCATTGGAAGAGGCGCTGGCGCCTTTGCCCAAAACGCCGATCGCGGATGAACGGGCCGGGATCGACATGCTTTATTCCTCTGGCACGACCGGGCGGCCCAAGGGCGTGAAAATACCTCTGTCCGAAGATCCTGCCATTGATCAGTCCAACAGCCTTGTGATGCTCGCCATGGGTCTGTTCCGCTTCACGCCGAACAGCATCTATCTCTCGCCAGCGCCGCTTTATCACGCAGCGCCCCTGCGCTGGTCGATGACGGTGCATAAGATTGGCGGCACCGTTGTCATCATGAAGAAATTTGATGCCGAGGCCGCGCTCGCCGCGATTGAGAAGTATAAGGTGACGTGCAGCCAATGGGTGCCCACCCATTTCGTGCGGATGCTCAAGCTCCCCGAAGAGGTGCGCCACACATATGATCTGTCGACCCTGAATTGCGCGATCCATGCAGCAGCGCCGTGCCCGATGCCGGTGAAGCGCGCGATGATCGATTGGTGGGGCCCGGTTCTTGAGGAATATTATGCCGGCTCTGAGGGGAATGGCTTTACGTATATAGGGTCGGCAGATTGGTTGCGCCTTGCGGACAAGGAAGGCGCAGGTTCGGTCGGCAAAGCGGTGACGGGCATTGCCCACATCATGGCGGAAGATAATGAGACGGAACTTCCGCCGCGCAGCGAAGGCACGGTCTTTTTCGAAAGCGACAGTGTTTTTGAATATCATGGCGATGCCGAAAAAACGCAGTCGAGCCGCAACTCCAAAGGCTGGTCGACCTTGGGGGATGTGGGCTGGATGGATGAGGATGGCTATCTCTTCCTCACCGATCGCAAGAGCTTCATGATTATCTCCGGCGGGGTCAATATCTACCCGCAAGAGATTGAGAACCATCTGGTGACGCACCCCAAGGTGCAGGATGTCGCCGTCATTGGCGGCCCGCATGAGGAAATGGGTGAGGAAGTCATCGCCGTTGTGCAGCCGATTGACATGGCCCATGCCAATGACGCGCTGCGTGCCGAACTCACCGATTATGCGCGCGAAAAACTGTCGGGTGTCAAAATTCCCCGGCGGATTGATTTCCTCGCAGAATTGCCACGGCATGACACGGGCAAGCTCTATAAGCGGCTGCTGCGCGATCAATATTGGGAGAAGGTGAAGACGTGACGCTTCTCGCAGCTGCCTTGTTGTCGGGTGTAGCGGCGGCGCCGCTCGCCAGCGATGCCGTGATTGCCGCTGCCGAGCGCGCGCCGGTGACCGGCTTTGCAAAGACCATGGGCTGGAATGATCCTTACGCGCCCTTCACGGTCTTTGCGAACATCCACTATGTCGGCACTCGGACCGTGAGCGCATGGCTTATCACGGACCCGCAAGGCCATGTTCTGATTGATGGCGTGGTTCCGCAATCTGCGCCGCAAATCGCGCGCAACATCGAAACGCTGGGCTTTCGTTTGCGCGATGTCCGCTATCTGCTCAACAGCCATGCGCATTTTGACCATGCCGGTGGCCTTGCTGGGTTGAAGCGGCGGACGGGGGCGACTATGGTTGCGAGCGCCGCAGATAAGCCGTTTCTGGAAGCGGGCGATATCGGCCATGGCCCAAGCAAGGGGGAACTATTTCCGCCGGTCCATGTCGATCAGGTTATTGCGGATGGAGAGACGCTGCGCGTTGGCGGCACGACCCTGAGCGCCCATCTGACGCCCGGCCATTCGCCCGGCTGCACCTCATGGTCTATGGATGCGCGGGGTCAGGACGGTGCGTTGCGGCGTGTCTTCTTTCATTGCAGCGCAACGGTTGCCGGGCAAAGCCTCCATCCAGAAGCCTATGCCGGCATTGTGAAGAATTTTCAGGCAAGCTTCCCCAAATTTCGGGAGCAGAAGGCCGATATATTCCTCGGCAACCACGATAATTTTTTTGGCTTGCACGCCAAGCGCAAGCGACTGGAAGCGGGCGACGCCAACGCGTTTGTTGATCCCGGCGAATTAGAGCGTTTCAACATGGCTATGGAAAAGGCTTTTGCGGAAGAATTGGCGCGGCAACAGGCTGCTGCCGGGAAGGCAGAGCGATGACCGCGCCGTGCGTTGAGTTTTTCTTCGATTTGTCCAGCCCCTGGACGCGGATTGCCTTCGCCAATCTCTGGCCCTTGCTGGAGCGGACTGGAGAGAAAGCCGTGCTGCGCCCGATCCTTGTCGGCGGGGTGTTCAATGCGGTGAACCCAGCGGTCTATGCCGCGCGTGAGGATGCGGGCAGCAGGCGGCTTCAACACAGCTGGAAGGTCTTGGCCGATTGGGCGGCGCTGGCGGGGGTGACGATGAACTTCCCATCCGTTTATCATCCGGCCAAAAGCGTGAATGCCATGCGCATGGCCTGTGCGCTGGAGGATGATCAGCCCGCCTTGCGCGGCTTTGTGGAGGCAGCATTTGAAAGTTATTTTGGGCGGCAGGAAAATCTCGACGATCCAGATGTGCTGATCGCGGTCGCCAATGCAGCAGGGCTGGATGGCGCGGCTATTGCGCAGGCGTCTGTCACCGATGCCAGTAAGCTGCGGCTTCGGGCGAATACAGATGAACTGGTCGCCCGGGGCGGCTATGGATCGCCGACGATCTTTGTTGATCAAACCGACATGTATTTTGGCAATGATCAGCTGCCGCTGGTCGAATTTGCACTCAAAGGAAAAAGGCCATGAACGACCGTATTTCAATCACCATGCTGGAAGATGGCATTGCCGATGTCCGCATGACCCGCGTGGATAAGATGAATGCGCTCGATACGGCCCAATGGGCCGCCTTGGTTGACGCCGTTGAGGCGCTGAAAGCCATGGAGGGCCTGCGCGTGGTTGTCTTGTCCGGCGAGGGGCGGGCCTTTTGTGCCGGGCTTGATCTTGCCAGCATGCAATCGGATCGGACGCCCGGTGCCAGCAGTGCGGGTGGATCGCTGGCAGAACGCACGCATGGCATCGCCAATAATGCCCAATATGCCGCTTGGGGCTGGCGCGAACTGCCTGTGCCCGTGATCGCGGCGGTGCACGGCGTTGCCTTTGGTGCGGGCAGCCAGATTATGGCGGCGGCCGACATTCGGATCGTTCACCCAGATACCCGGATCGCCATTATGGAAATGAAATGGGGTCTTGTGCCCGATGTGGCTGGCATGCCGCTCTGGCGCACGCAGGTGAAGGACGATGTGCTGCGCGAGATGATCTACACCAACCGCGAATTTAATGGTGTCGAAGCCAAGGACATGGGCTTTGCCACCCATGTCTCAGATGATCCTCATGCCAAGGCGATGGAATTGGCACGAGTGATTGCCAATAAGAATCCGCACGCCATTCGCGGGGCAAAGCGGCTGTGCAATATGATGGCCGCTGCGACCGATGCCGAACTGCTTCAGGCGGAAAGCGATGAGCAGATCAAGGTCATCCGCAAACCCAATCAGATGGAAGCCGTCATGGCTGAGATGGAGAAGCGCAAGCCAAACTTCGCCGACTAAACTCGGTAATTAGGCTTGCTGCACCATTTGCGCGGTCAACCCGTCGACAATCTCTGCGCGCAATGGCTTGGCCTGATTATCGGTGCGGCACACAATGACGGTATTGCATGTCGCGATGCACGCGCCGTTCTGGAACATGGCCTGTTCGATCGTCCAGCTTGAGGTGCCGATCCGGCCAATGCCGGAACACACGGTCACATCGTCTGGGAAATTGCCCTCGCGCAGATAGTTGATCTCCACGGCCGCGACCATCGTCCGCTCATTTTCCGGGCGGTCTGCCCAAGGGCGGACATTGCGGTTGAGCTGCACGCGGGCATTTTCGAATAGCGCGGCAAAGGCGACGTTGTTCAAATGGCCGTTGATATCCATGTCCTGAAAGCGCGTCTGCGCCGTCATGGATATGGGATAGGTCGCCGGATCAAGGCGGTGGGGCAGGGGTTTGGGCATAGAAAAAGGCCCCTCCGTTTTTGCGAAGGGGCCGTCTCCTCTTTTTTTATATCAACGCGGCGACATGCGGATGCCGCCGTCGAGGCGGACATCTTCACCGTTGAAATAGCCATTTTCGATCATGCACAGGGCAAGATTGGCATATTCCGCAGGATTGCCGAGGCGCTTGGGATTGAGCACGGTGGCCCCCAGCGCATCGCGCACATTTTGTGGCGCGCCCGCCAAGAGCGGCGTGTCAAAAATGCCCGGCAGGATGGTGTTGACGCGGATATTTTCGCTCGCGAGATCGCGGGCAATGGGCAGGGTCATGCCAACGACGCCACCCTTGGACGCAGAATAAGCAGCCTGACCCATTTGGCCGTCTTCAGCCGCAACGGAGGCGGTGTTAACGATAGCGCCACGTTCCCCATCTTCCATCGCCGGAAGCGTCATCATGCCCGCGGCCGACTTGGCGATGCAGCGGAACGTACCGACGAGGTTGATCTGAACCAGCCAGTTAAAGGCATCGAGCGGGAAGTGCTTGATCGAGCCATCTTCCTTGGAGCGGCTGGCCGTCTTGATCGCATTGCCCGTGCCTGCGCAGTTCACAAGAATGCGCTCTTGGCCAATGGCCGCGCGGGACTTTGCAAAGCCAGCATCGACAGACGCGTCGTCCGTCACATTCACTTCGCAGAACACGCCGCCCAATTCCTTGGCAAGGGCTTCGCCCTTTTCAGCCTGAAGGTCAAAAATGGCGACTTTCACGCCCTTGGCGGCAAGGGCGCGCGCTGTTGCCGCACCAAGACCAGATGCACCGCCTGTGATGACAGCGGAAACGGAAGAATCGAGTTTCATGAACCTATTCCTTTTCTATTGAGACGTTGATTTTAAAGACGCTCGACGATGGTGACGTTGGCAACGCCGCCGCCTTCGCACATTGTCTGCAACCCATATTTGCCGCCCTTGGCCTTCAGCACGTTGAGCAATGTCGCCATCAGCTTCGTGCCCGATGCGCCCAAGGGGTGGCCGAGCGCAATTGCCCCGCCATGCATGTTGAGCTTTTCTGGATCCGCCCCGGTGTGCTTCAACCAGGCGAGCGGAACCGAAGCAAAGGCCTCGTTGACTTCATAAGCGTCAATATCGCTGATCTTCATGCCCGCGCGCTGCAAGGCGCGGTCTGTCGCGAAGAGCGGCTCTTCCAGCATTATGACCGGGTCGCCCGCAGTGACGGTGAGATTATGGATACGCGCAATGGGCGTCAGGCCATGGTCTTTGAGCGCCTGTTCCGACACGATCAGAACGGCGGACGCCCCATCACAAATTTGCGATGAAGAGGCAGCGGTCAGCGAGCCACCTTCTTGCAAGAGCTTGACGCCGGCAATGCCTTCCAACGTCGCATCGAAGCGAATGCCTTCGTCCACCTTGTGAATTTGCGGCCCTTCGGGTGTTTCAATATCCAGCGCAACGATTTCAGCATCGAATGCGCCCGCCTGTGTCGCGGCAATCGCCTTGAGATGGCTGGATAGGGCAAACTGATCAAGCGCATCCTTGGTGAAGCCGTGCTTCTTCACGATCATTTCAGCGCCCATGAACTGGCTGAACATGATGCCGGGATATTTTTCATCCAGACGCGGGGATTTATAATGACCCAGGCCTTCCTTCATGTGGAACATGGCGTTGGAGCCCATGGGGACACGCGTCATCGATTCGACGCCTGCCGCAATGACTACATCCATCGTACCCGACAGGACGGCTTGCGCGGCAAATTGCATGGCCTGTTGCGATGATCCGCACTGGCGATCAATGGTGACAGCTGGCACGCTGTCGGGCAGGTTCTTGGCCGCCAGAACCGCATTGCGGCCCACTTGCATGGCCTGCTGGCCCGCCTGCGTGACGCAGCCCATGATGACATCATCAACCTTTGCGCCATCAATGCCAGAGCGCGCGACCAGCGCATCCAGCGTTGCTGCAGCAAGATCAACAGGATGCCAGCTGGCAAGCTTTCCACCGCGGCGACCGCCAGCAGTGCGAACAGCATCGACGATATAGGCTGTGGCCATGAATCATTCCTCGTGTCTGGTTGAGTTGGCAAATCCCTTGCCCAAATTGACGTTTACGGCAAGGGAAACTTGTGGTCATATGCTTAGGCAAAAGGAAGACATCATGAACGTTTCGGAAGCCATTGAATATCGTCGGTCTGTGCGGGGCTTTCTCGACACGCCTGTCGATATCGCAATGGTCAAGGATGTGGTCGCCCGCGCCTCGCGCGCGGCAAGCGGCGGCAATCTTCAGCCTTGGCATGTCGACATCGTGCATGGCGACTCGATGGCAAAGCTCAAGGCGATCATGGCGGAAAAGCTGGCCGCAGGCGGGCAAATGGAAGCTCCGGAATATAATGTTTATCCGCCCGAGCTGAAAAATCCCTACGCCGCGCGTCGCGCCGAAGTCGGTGAAATGCTCTATAGTTCCATTGGCATTCCGCGGGAGGATAAGGCCGGGCGGGGCAAATGGTTCTTCAACAATTTCCAGTTTTTTGGTGCGCCCGTTGGGTTGTTCGTCTCGCTGGACCGCCAAATGGAGCATCCGCAATGGGCCGATGCCGGGGCACTGCTCAATTCGATCATGCTGCTTTTGTGTGAAGCCGGGCTTGATAGCTGCCCGCAAGAATGCTGGGCCGTCTATCCCAAGACAATTGGGAATTTCCTGAACCTGCCCGAGGATCGGATCCTTTGGACGGGCATGTCCATCGGCTATAAAGACCCCAATAATCCGGCCAACACGCTGCGCGCCAACCGCGCGTCGACAGAGGAATGGCTCCTCATTCACGACTGACGCATTGACAGCGCGGCGCGGCTTCGCCATTGGGCGCGTCTCGCGTCCAGCCGCAAGCGCTGGATCGCAACGCCTGGGGACAGGTGGCCGAGTGGTTAAAGGCAGCAGACTGTAAATCTGCCCGCGCAAGCGTACGCTGGTTCGAATCCAGCCCTGTCCACCAACTTCACAGGATTAGAAGACGTCTCGTGCCCCTATCAGGGCCGCGCGCTCACCAATGCGTCGACCACCGATGGATCGGCCAGCGTCGACGTATCCCCCAAATTCGACACATCCCCTTCGGCGATTTTGCGCAGGATGCGGCGCATGATTTTGCCGGAGCGCGTTTTGGGAAGCGCAGGTGTGAAGTGGATGACATCGGGGGTGGCGATGGGGCCGATTTCTTGGCGCACCCATTTCACTAGCTCTGCCTGCATCTCCGCCGATTCAGCCTCGCCGGCGTTGAGCGTGACATAGGCGTAAATGCCCTGTCCCTTAATCTCATGCGGAAAGCCGACCACGGCGGCCTCGGCCACTTTGGCATGGGCAACCAGCGCGCTTTCGATTTCGGCCGTGCCCATGCGGTGGCCAGAGACGTTGATCACGTCGTCGACGCGACCCGTGATCCAATAATAGCCGTCTTCATCCCGTCGACAGCCATCGCCGGTGAAATATTTGCCCGGATAGGTTGTGAAATAGGTTTGGAAGAACCGATCATGATCGCCCCAGACGGTGCGCATTTGCCCCGGCCAGCTATCGGTGATGCACAAATTGCCGTCGGTGGCCCCCTCCAGAACATTGCCTTCCGCATCGACCAGAACGGGCTTGACGCCAAACATGGGGTGGGTGGCCGAACCGGGCTTGAGCGGCGTTGCACCGGGCAGGGGGGTGATCATCGCACCGCCCGTTTCGGTTTGCCACCAAGTGTCGACAATGGGGCAGCGGGCCTCGCCCACGACATGATAATACCATTCCCAGGCTTCGGGATTAATGGGTTCCCCAACCGAGCCCAGCAGACGCAGCGAGGAGCGTGAGGTGCGCTTCACCCAATCATCGCCTTCGCGCATGAGGGCGCGCAGGGCCGTTGGCGCGCCGTAGAAGATATTGACCTGATGCCGGTCAACAATCTCCCAAAAGCGGCTATGATTGGGGTAGTTGGGCACGCCTTCAAACATCACGGTCGTCGCGCCATTGGCAAGCGGGCCGTACACGACATAGCTATGGCCCGTGACCCAGCCAATATCGGCGGCGCACCAGAAAACATCCCCGGCGCGATAATCAAAAACATAATGATGCGTCATCGTAACCCAGACGAGATAGCCGCCTGTCGTATGCAAAACGCCCTTGGGCTTTCCGGTGGAGCCAGAGGTGTAGAGAATGAACATCGGGTCTTCCGCGTTCATCGGTTCGGGCGGGCAATCGGCCTCCACAGTGTCGCGGGCATCCGCATACCAAATGTCGCGGCCCGGCTGCATGGCAATGTCATTGCCGACATGACGCACGACAAGGACGGTATCGACCGACGGGCAGTTCTGAACCGCGGCATCGACATTGGCTTTGAGCGGAACCAGTTTTCCGCCGCGCATGCCGGCATCGGCGGTGATGACCATGCGAGAACCGCAATCCTGAATTCGCCCCGCCAGAGCGTCGGGAGAAAAGCCGCCAAAGACAATGGAATGGATGGCCCCGATGCGGGTGCAGGCGAGCATCGCCATCGTCGCCTCTGGGATCATCGGCATGTAGATGGTGATGCGGTCTCCCTTGCGGACGCCCCGTGCTTTCAGGACATTGGCAAAGCGGCACACCTCTGCGTACAGCTCCCCATAGCTGATTTTGCGTTGCTGGGCGGGGTCATCCCCTTCCCAGATAATGGCAATGTCATCGGCGCGGTCAGGCAAATGGCGATCGAGACAATTGGCCGAGACGTTGAGCACGCCATCGTCAAACCAGCGGATGCGAAAATCCTGCTCGTTAAAGCTGGTGTCCTTGACCCGGGTGAAGGGCTTTATCCAATCAATTCGTGCGGCTTCTTTGCGCCAAAAGCCATCGGGATCGTCGATGGACTGCGCATAGGCGGCCGCATATCCGGCAGCATCAAGATAGGCTGTCTGTGCCCATTTGGTTGGAACTGGATAGATATTGGCCATGGTGCCCCTCCGCTTCATTCTTCGCCATCCCTATCGGCGAAAAAAGGCGGGCGCTAGGGGGTTGAGGCCTTGAGATGGGCAATGAGGGCTTTGCGTTCTGCCGCATCGGGCACACCGGCAAAGGGCATGGCCGTGCCAGGCACAAGCGCACGCGGGCCTTTGAGCCATTTATCCAGCTGTGCTTCGGTCCAGACGAATTTTTGAGCTTTCATCGCGGGCGAATAATTATAGCCCGGCACCGAGGCAACTTTCCGCCCAACCACGCCATGCAGATTTGGGCCAAATCGCGGTGGCGCATTTGCGGTCAGACCATGGCAGGCCGCGCACCGCTGAAACACCCGTTTGCCAAGCTCAGCATTGGGCTTTTGCTGGGCCACCGCAGGGGATGTGAGGCTCAAAGAGAGCAGGCCCAGAATAAGGCCCTTGGTGAGTGCACGCATGTTTGAAAACCTGTTGGCGCAAATCAAAAAATCGGCGGGGACGATGGCGCTTGTCCCCGCCGACCAGAGCCTTGATCAGAAGCGATCGAGGTTCATGACCTTTGTCCATGCCTTGGCAAAATCTTGGACGAATTTTTCCTGTCCGTCATTCGCCGCATAGACTTCCGAAATGGCCCGCAATTCGGAATGGGAGCCGAAGATGAGGTCAGCCGGGGTCGCAGTCCACTTCACCTTGCCGCTGGTCCGGTCAGCCCCTTCATACAGGCCTTCCGCCTGTGCCGACTTTGACCATTTGGTCGACATATCGACCAAGTTGACGAAAAAGTCGTTGGTCAGAGTGCCCGGGCGATTGGTGAACACGCCATGCTTGGTGCTGCCGGTGTTGGCATCAAGAACCCGAAGGCCCCCGACCAAAACACTCATTTCTGGTGCCGTGAGGCTCAGCAGATTGGCCCGGTCAACAAGCATTTCTGCAGGCGAGAGCATTGCATTTGGCGTGTAATAGTTGCGGAAGCCATCGGCTGCCGGCTCCAGCGCTGCAAAGGACTGAACATCCGTTTGCGCTTGGCTGGCATCGGTGCGGCCGGGCGTGAACGGCAGGGTCAGGCTGTGACCTGCGTTTTTAGCGGCTTGCTCAACAGCGGCATTGCCGGAAAGGACGATGAGGTCTGCCAGTGAAACCTTTTTGCCGCCCTTCTGCGCCTTGTTGAACTCCTTTTGAATGCCTTCAAGGATGGTCAGCGTCTTCTTGAGTTCTGCCGGGTTGTTAACCGCCCAATTGCGCTGGGGGTCAAGCCGCAATCGGGCGCCATTTGCCCCACCACGCATGTCAGAGGCGCGATAGCTGCCAGCAGCGGCCCAAGCGGTGCGGACGAGCTCAGGCACGGTCAGGCCAGAGGCCAGAACCCGATCCTTCAGCGCGGCGGCATCAGTTGTGTCGATCAAGACATGGTCGACCGCCGGAACCGGATCCTGCCACAACAGGGTTTCATTCGGTACATCCTTGCCCAGATAGCGGGTGCGCGGACCGAGATCACGATGCGTCAGCTTGAACCAAGCCTTGGCGAAGGCCAGCTCAAAGGCTTTGGGGTCTTTGCGGAAGCGCTCCGATATCTTGCGATAGGCCGGGTCGAATTTCAGCGACAGATCGGTCGTGAACATGATGGGCGCGTGACGCTTATTCGGGTCGTGCGCGTCAGGGACCATATTTGCGGCGCTCTTGTCGCTGGGGATCCATTGGATGGCACCATTGGGGCTCTTTGTCTGGACCCAGTCGAACGCAAACAAATTGTCGAGATATTGGGTCGTCCACTCTGCCGGGCTTGCCGTCCAAGCGCCTTCAAGGCCGCTGGTTGTGGTGTCAGCTCCTGCGCCCGTGCCGCAGCTATTTTTCCAGCCCATGCCCTGTTGCTCAATGCTGGCAGCGGCGGGTTCTGCGCCCAGGCACTTGGCGGCGTTGCGGGCACCATGGGCCTTACCAAAGGTGTGGCCGCCAGCAATCAGGGCAACCGTTTCTTCGTCATTCATCGCCATCCGGCCAAAGGTTTCGCGGATGTCCTTAGCTGCAAGAAGGGGGTCGGGTTTTCCGTTGGGACCTTCCGGATTCACATAGATCAGGCCCATTTGGACGGCAGCGAGGGGACGCTTTAGTTGACGTTCGCCATGATAGCGCTGATCCTCGAGGAACTTGGTTTCCGGACCCCAATAAACTTCATCGCCTTCCCAATCGTCAATGCGCCCGCCGGCAAAGCCAAAGGTTTTGAAGCCCATCTGCTCCATGGCGACAGTGCCTGTCAGGATCATCAGATCAGCCCATGAAATCTTGGAACCATATTTCTGCTTGATCGGCCAGAGCAGACGGCGCGCCTTGTCGAGGTTAACGTTGTCTGGCCAGCTATTGAGCGGTTCAAAGCGGATCTGCCCGCCATCAGAGCCGCCGCGGCCATCCAGCGTGCGATAGGTGCCGGCGCTGTGCCAGGCGAGGCGAATGAAGAAGGGGCCGTAATTGCCATAATCGGCCGGCCACCAGTCTTGTGAAGTGGTCAGCGTCTTCTTGATGTCCGCCTTCAGCGCGTCCATGTCGATGGTCTTGAAGGCTTCTGCGTAATTATAATTCGGCCCCATCGGATTGGACGCCGGCGAATGCTGGCGGAGCGAAGAGAGATCAAGGCGCTCTGGCCACCAGCTCTTGTTGGTCATCGGTTTGGTGGAAGATGCGGCCACCGGTTCGGCCGCAAGGCTGGGCGCTGCGGCGGCAACAGCCAGCGCAAAAAGCGAGATCATCGTCTTGTTCATGGAACTCTCCTGACATTTTGAATGTCGGCGGGATGCCTGAGTCAGGGGTATGTTGTGAAACCAATTTACTTCAAGACTGTGAGTGATAACTCCGATCAAGCTAGTGCGGGTTCGCTCTTGGTTTTAATCCCGAATGTAATTGGGCGCGCGCTTTTCCAGAAAGGCGCGCATGCCCTCAGCGACATTCGGGCTGGCGCCGGTCATGAGCTGGTTGCGGTTTTCAATCGCCATCGCCGCCTCCAGGCTCGGCGCATCAATGGCCAGCGACAGGCCCTCTTTTGTCATGCGCAATCCACGGGGAGAGGCGGCAAGCATTTCCTGCACGAGCTGCTCTGCCGCTGCGTCCAGCTGATCATCGGGGACAACTTCGGAGACGAGGCCCGTCGCCAGCGCGCGTTGCGCTGTGATGAAGCGGCCCGTCATCATCAGTTCTGACGCGATGCTGCTGCCAACCGCGCGGGGCAGGAAATAGCTGACCCCCATATCGCAGGCAGATAAGCCCAATTTGATGAAGGCCGCGTTCATGCGGGCGCTTTCGCCTGCAATCCTGACATCAGACGCCAACGCAAAGGCAAAGCCACCACCAGATGCCGCACCTTGTAGGGCAGCAATAATGGGCTGCGGGCAGCGCCGCATCTTCACATAGACATTCGCCAGATAGCCTTGAAAGCCAAAGCCTCCGCCAAAAGGCACCGGGTCTTTGCGGCCTTCGGCAAACTCTTTAATGTCCAGCCCTGCACAAAAGGCGCGTCCAGCACCGCGCAGCACGACGACGCGCACGCTATCGTCATTGAATAGCCGGTCAAAATAGTCGGTCAGTTCACGCACCATCTGCAACGAAATGGCGTTGAGCGCTTCTGGCCGATTAAGCGTCACCCAATCTGCGTCGCCGCGTTTTTCAATGCGGATGGCTTCATAGGCCGATGTCGTCATCATCCAGTCTCCTGAAGGCATGAGCTTTGCGGAAAGGCGGAGGTTTGGCAAGGCTTGGCCCGAGCTTATTTGGGCCAGCAGCGGTGGCTAGATGATGCTGGCCTTTTGGGCGCTGGCCAGCATTGCCATCATGCGCTTGGCGGCGTCGTCTGTCAGCGCCACGAAGATTCGCCGCGCATCATTGGGGTCTGTCCACCGGTGGATGAGGTTGCGATCGGCCAGTTCGCGGATTTTGCGAATGGCGGTCGAGGCTGGCACCGATGCGGCGATGGCAAGGCTTGTCACCGATTCCTGGCGGCCATTGAGATGCGCGGCCGTCAACTCCAGCAGAATATCCCAAGAGGGATCTGAAAATAGGTCGCCTTCAAAAAACTTCTGTCGGTTCCGACGCGCCTTAATAATCGCCCTGAGCATGGCAGGGTCAATGGAGCTTACTTCAGACAATGTGGCCTCCACATCCAGCTCCATCTTGGCCAAGCTTGGCTCTTGGACGCCCAATTTATTCATGAGGGCGCTGAGCGAGCTCTGGATCAGGGAAATTGAATCGGTCAGATCTGGCTGAGCTGTTGCGTCCTTCAATGTCAGGAGCCGCGCACTGGCGCGCTCCATCGCTTTGGCCATGTCATCATGAGACAAAGGCAAAGACAACATATCAGACACGCCCTGACGCATGGCAGCAACGGCGAGGTTAACATCTGGTTCGCTTGCAAGCAAAATGGCAATAAAATTACGACCATTTTGGGTGTGATCGCGAAGGGCGCTGAGCATGTCCAGGCCGTGCGCGGTCGAGGTTATGGCATTGCATATGACAAGATTGATCTGCGAATGCTGCGCCAAAAGTCCGCGCGCCTCGTCTTCAGTGCGCGCGATATGACAGACATGGCCCAAAGAGCTTGCGACATTCGCGCATTGTGCGGTCGTTTGCTCGTCGGCGGCGAGGATCATGATATGAAGAGCTAGGTGGCTATGTGCCTTTATATTTCCCTCGAACATGATGCTTGGTTCTCCCCCCGATGTCTGGGCATGCGGACAAACGCATGGCCTGCCTGCTACCGCTCGCTCCGCAGCCCCCTGCAGGAATGAACAGGCGTAGCTTCATTTCTAAACCATAAGAAATGAAAATAACACCATTTTGCATCGAGTTTTCATTTTGGCAATTTGTTATATGCCAAAAGTGATAAAAAAGGACGCAGGTGGTAGCCCACCTGCGCCATAGTGTCATTTGCGTAGTGACAAGATTGTGCGGCCCAGCGCCTGTTCGGCGGATCGCACATCTTTTTCTTTCAGGAAGGCAATGGCCGAGCAATTTAAGATGGCGCCAAGGTGGCATGATACTGCAAGTAAAGGCTAAAAATTACTCAGAAAACTAGTTTTTCCATTGCAAATCCAAGTCGATCTGGCGGCAAATCCTATCGGTCAGGGTTCAAACATCGTCGCCAAACAGGGCGGGTTGAGCGGGCATCCGCCTGGTGGGTTGGGTGAAGCCTGACAGGGTAACGCCCAAGAGGCGGATGCCCTGCTGCAGGGGCATCAGGCCGGAAAGAAGTGACGCGACAATCTCCGTTATGTCTGAGGCCGTGTTGATCGGGTGGAGACTTGTGCGGCTGCGGGTCACCGTTCGAAAATCAGTATATCGCAGCTTGAGTGTCGCGGTTCTGCCCGAAATCTGACGGCGCTGGCATTGGGCGGCAACGCCCTGAATCAATGGTTCAAGTTCGGCCATGCAATCAGCATAGCTGGTCAGGTCGGAACGAAATGTTGTCTCAGACCCGAGGGATTTGCGCTCTTGATTTGGGTTGACCGGACGGTGGTCAATGCCGCGCGCGGCCCAGTAAAAATAATGGCCAGACTTGCCAAACTCGGCGGTCAGAAAGTCCAGACTGCGGGATCGCAAATCGGCCCCTGTGCTGATCTGGAACCGCTCCATCTTTGTGGCAGTCGCCGGGCCAACACCATGAAATTTCCGCACGGGAAGCGTCGCGACAAAGTCGGCCCCCTCTTCAGGGCGGATCACGCACAGCCCATCCGGCTTGTTAATGTCAGACGCGATCTTGGCGAGAAATTTGTTGTAAGACACGCCTGCAGATGCCGTGAGCGTGGTGACCGCCCTAATCTCTGATCGGATGGCTTGGGCGATGCGGGTGGCCGAACCTTCTCCGCGCAGATTATCTGTGACATCCAAATAGGCCTCATCCAGACTAAGAGGCTGGACCAAGGGGGTCCAGGACAGAAAGATATCGCGGATCTGCGCGGAAACGGCGCGATAAACATCAAACCGGGGCGGAACGAAGATCAAATCTGAGCAGAGCCGCCGCGCTCTGGCAGACGGCATGGCCGATCGAACGCCAAATTTGCGCGCCTCATAGCTGGCGGCTGCCACCACACCGCGCGGGCCGCCGCCGCCCACGGCAACGGGCTTTCCGCGCAACTCAGGATGATCCCGCTGTTCGACGGATGCGAAAAAGGCATCCATATCGATATGAATGATCTTGCGGGAAAGCGGCTCGTGCATCGGTCGATTGCGATCATTGTTCCTTTTATGTTCCGTAGCTTAGGCTGGTAACAAGGTCAAATCAGGCTCTGCGCTCCTGTGCCTGATCTAAGGTTGTCGGCGCCTTAGGGTGCAAGACTCTGCTTGCTCCATCGGCCTTGCCTGCGTATAGAGCGTCGTGTCCTCTCGACATCGGTAAACATGTTGAGGTCGGAACCGGCAGGTTCCGGCGGCCAAAGGGCGTTGCAGAGTGTTTTTTGAATTCCGGAGATTCGATGGCGGATATTGCCGCACTGATAAAGCTGATTGAGCCTGAGGTAGATGCCTTGGGTTTGAAGCTTGTGCGCGTCAAAATGTTCGGCGGAACATCGGACCCCACTTTGCAGGTGATGGCCGAGCGCCCTGAGACGCGTCAGCTGATCATCGAAGATTGCGCGGAATTGTCCCGCCGCTTGTCGGACGTGCTGGATGCAGCGGATCCGATTGAAGAGGCCTACCGGCTGGAAGTCAGTTCCCCCGGGATTGATCGGCCGCTGACGCGCTTGTCGGATTATGCCGATTGGGCGGGCTTTGATGCGCGCCTGCGGTTTGCAGAGCCTGTGGAGGGCCGCAAACAAGTTGATGGACAGATTGAGGGGCTGGATGGCGACACCATCCTCATCACAACATCGAAAACGCGCGAGACTGTGCGCGTCCCGTTTTCAGTCATCACCAGCGGCAAGTTGCTGCTGACCGATGCCCTGATCAAGGCCACCAAACCGCTCTCGACGGACGGGGCGGACGTTATTTCTGTGGAAAGGTAAACCATGTCCAACGCCATTTCTGCCAATAAGGCTGAACTCCTTGCCATTGCCGACGCGGTTGCCCGCGAAAAGCTGATCGATAAAGCGATTGTGCTCGAAGCGATGGAAGATGCCATTCAGCGTGCGGCGCGTGCCCGTTATGGCGCGGAAAATGATATCCGCGCGAAGATTGACGCAAATTCGGGCGACATGCGTCTGTGGCGTGTGGTCGAAGTGGTGGAAGAGGTTGAGGATTACTTCAAGCAGGTCAGCCTGAAGGACGGCGAGAAGCTTCAGCCGGGTGCCGCGATTGGCGATTTCATCGTTGATCCGCTGCCGCCGATTGAATTTGGCCGCATCGCAGCACAGGCCGCAAAGCAAGTCATCTTCCAAAAGGTGCGCGATGCGGAGCGCGAGCGCCAATTTGAAGAATTTAAGGATCGCGCCGGAGAAATCATCACCGGCGTGGTGAAGCGCGTTGAGTTTGGCCATGTGGTCGTTGATCTGGGCCGCGCCGAAGGCGTTATCCGCCGGGACCAACAGATCCCGCGCGAGGTGCTGCGCATCAATGATCGCGTCCGTGCGCTGATCTTGAATGTCCGCCGTGAAAATCGCGGGCCGCAGATTTTCCTCTCCCGCGCGCATCCTGATTTCATGCGCAAGCTGTTCGCGCAGGAAGTGCCGGAAATTTATGATGGCGTTATCGAGATCAAGGCCTGCGCCCGCGACCCCGGAAGCCGTGCAAAGATCGGCGTGATCAGCCATGATGGCTCGATTGATCCAGTCGGTGCGTGCGTCGGCATGAAGGGCAGCCGCGTTCAGGCGGTTGTTCAGGAATTGCAGGGCGAAAAGATCGACATCATCCCTTGGTCAACCGACATGGCGACCTTTGTGGTGAACGCTTTGCAGCCCGCCACGGTCAGCCGCGTTCTGATCGATGAAGAAGAAGAGCGGATCGAAGTTGTCGTCCCTGACGATCAACTGAGCCTCGCCATTGGCCGTCGTGGTCAGAATGTGCGTCTTGCGTCCATGCTGACCGCCTCGGCTATCGACATCATGACCGAAACGGATTCGAGCGAAAAGCGTCAGCGTGAGTTCATCGAAAAGTCCGAAATGTTCCAGCAGGAACTGGATGTTGATGAAACGCTGGCTCAGTTGCTCGTTGCCGAAGGCTTTGGCGCGATGGAAGAAGTCGCTTATGTCGAAACGCATGAGCTGGCCGCCATTGAGGGCCTAGATGAAGAAATCGCAGCCGAACTTCAAAACCGTGCCCAAGAAGCTCTGGATCGCCGCGAAGTGGCGAACCGCCAAGAGCGTCAGGCATTGGGCGTTGAAGATGCACTGGCCGAGCTTCCCCATTTGACGGAAGCCATGCTGGTGACGCTGGGTAAGGCGGGCATCAAGACGCTAGATGATCTGGCAGATCTGGCCACCGATGAACTGGTCGAGCGTAAGCGTCGCGACGATCGTCGCGGCCGGGGCAGCAGCGAAGCGCCGAAGGGCGGTGTGCTTGCCGACTATGGCCTGAGCGAAGAGCAGGGCAATGAAATCATCATGGCGGCCCGAGCCCATTGGTTCGCCGACGAGGAGACCGCCGATGCGGGACCCTCAGCATGACCCAGAACGTCGCTGTGTAATTACAGGTGAACGGGGTCCGAAATCGGGCCTCATTCGCCTTGCCCTCGGGCCTGACAATCGGGTTGCCCCCGATGTTCGGGCGCGTGCGCCCGGACGCGGCGCATGGATTGGCGTGGATCGGGCAGACCTAGAAGAGGCAATTGCCAAAGGTAAGCTGAAAGGCGCGCTTGCGCGGGCTTTCAAAACCGGGCCCATTGACGTGCCAGATGATCTTGCGGCGAAGGTAGAAGCAGCGTTGGAGCGAACCGCGCTCGACCGCCTTGGGCTAGAGGCACGGGCAGGAACGGTGCTGACAGGGTCTGACCGGATTGGTGAGGCCGCGCGTGCGGGCCGTGTCTTTTTGCTGCTCCATGCCAGCGATGCGGGGGAGGATGGCAACCGTCGGCTCGACCAAGCCTTGCGCGTTGGTTTAAATGCAGAAGGAAGCGGGCGGACAGGGTTGGTAATTTCCGCCGGACGCGCTATGCTAAGCCAAGCTTTGGGCCGCGAGAATGTCGTGCATATTGCTGTGACGGATCGGCATGCGGCCGACCGTATTCAGCAAGCTATCGACCGCTGGCACCATTTTATAGGACGCTCTATCCCCGATGCCCTTGCGCAAACTGCGCCGGGGGTCCACGGGGACGCGGCGCATATTGTGACTAAAGGACCTGGATTAAGCGAATGAGCGACTCGAACGATAAACCAAAGCTGGGCATGCGCGCGCCGCTTGGCATCAAGCGGACTGTGGAAACAGGCCAGGTCAAACAAAGTTTCAGCCATGGGCGCTCGAACACCGTGGTGGTCGAGGTCAAGCGCCGTCGCGTGATGAAGCCCGGCGAAGGGGAAGCGCCCCAGGCCGAAGCTGCGCCTGCTGCGGCTCCAGCACCTGCGCCTGCAGCGGCCCCCGCGCCTGCGCCTGAAGCGGTCAAGGCACCGCCCCCGCCGCCCCGGCCAGCGGAACCGGCGCTTTCGCGTCAAGAATTGCAGGCAAAGCTGCTGCGAGAGGCTGAAGAGGCTCGTCTTTTGGCGCTGGAGGAAGCGCGGCGTCGCGATGAACAGGCCCGCAAGTCGAATAACGATGACGAACGCCGTCGTGCCGAGGATAATCGTCGTGCTGAGGAAGAAGCCGCAGAAGCGGCCCGTCTTCAGGCGGAAGAAGAGGCCCGTCAGGCGGCACTTGCTGAAGAACGCGCCGCCAATGCGCCTGCGGCTGCCGCACCCGCCATTGTTGAAGACGATGATGGTCGCGCGCCCCGGCGTCATGGCAATGCGCCGGCACCCCGTCGGGAGCCTGAACGCCCGAACCGCAATCGTGGCGGGGATGATCGCCGCCAACATGGCAAGCTGACTGTCACGCGCGCTCTGGGCGATGATGAAGGCGTGCGCGCCCGCTCTCTCGCGGCTCTGCGTCGTGCCCGTGAAAAGGATAAGCGCGCGCATCAGGCCGGTGGCCCTGCTGTGAAGCAAATCCGCGATGTGCAGGTTCCAGAATCAATTACGGTCCAAGAACTCGCCATTCGTATGGCAGAACGCGGTGCCGATCTGGTCAAAGCCCTGTTCAAAATGGGCATGCCCGTCACCCTGACGCAGACCATTGATCAAGATACGGCTGAGCTGCTGGTGACGGAATTTGGCCACAACATTGTGCGCGTGTCTGATGCAGATATCGATATTTCGCATGATGAAGATGTGGATGCGCCCGAAACACTCAAGGCACGTCCGCCCGTTGTGACGATCATGGGCCATGTCGATCATGGCAAGACGTCGCTGCTCGATGCACTGCGCGGGACAGATGTTGTCGGCGGTGAAGCCGGCGGCATTACCCAGCATATTGGTGCCTATCAGGTGACGATGAAGGATAAGTCGAAGATCACCTTCCTCGACACACCGGGTCACGAAGCCTTTACCGAAATGCGTGCGCGTGGCGCGAATGTGACGGATATCGTCATCATCGTGGTGGCCGCAGATGATGGCCCGAAGCCGCAGACGGTGGAAGCCATCAACCATGTGAAGGCCGCAGGCGTGCCGATGATTGTGGCGATCACCAAATGCGACAAGCATGAGGCGCAACCGCAAAAGGTGCGGGAACAATTGCTGCAATATGATGTGGTGGTTGAATCGCTGTCGGGTGATGTTCAGGACGTCGAAGTCTCTGCAAAGACCAAACAGGGTCTGGACGAGCTGGTGGAGAAGATTCAGCTTCAGGCTGAAATTTTAGAGCTGAAGGCCAATCCAGAGCGTCATGCCGAAGGCAAGGTGATTGAAGCCAAGCTGGACAAGGGCAAGGGCCCTGTTGCCACCATTCTTGTGCAGCGTGGCACGCTGCGCACCGGCGATATCTTTGTTGTTGGCACCGAAAGCGGCCGTGTCCGCGCGATGGTGAATGACAAGGGGATGCAGCTGAAAGAAGCCGGTCCTTCAACCCCGGTTGAGGTTCTGGGTTTGGGCGGTGTTCCGTCTTCTGGGGACACGCTGACGGTTGTTGAAAGCGAAGCCCGGGCGCGTGAAGTCGCGTCCTATCGTTCGCAAGTTGCCACGCGCAAGCGCACAGGATCTGGCCCGGCATCGCTGGAATCCATGTTCTCAGCGCTTAAGGAAAAGCAGGCCGTGGAATATCCTCTGGTCGTCAAGGGCGATGTGCAGGGCTCGGTTGAGGCCATTATTTCGTCGCTGGCTAAGGCCGGCAATGACGACATTAAGGTGCGTATCCTGCACTCTGGCGTTGGCGGTATCACCGAAAGCGATGTGACACTCGCCAAGGCATCGGGCGCGCCGATCATCGGCTTTAACGTGCGTCCCAATTCCAAAGCGCGTGAGATTGCAGAGCGCAATGGCGTCGCGTTGAAATATTATGATGTGATCTATGATCTCATCGACGATATTCGCGCCGGCATGGCGGGGGAACTTGGCCCAGAATATTTCGAAACGGTCGTTGGCCGTGCCGAAATTCGCGAAGTCTTCCCGGCTGGAAAATATGGCAAGGCAGCAGGTCTGCTGGTCGTCGATGGCTTTATCCGCAAGGCCTTGAAGGCCCGCATCATGCGCGACGATGTCATCATCTACACCGGCGAAATTGCCTCGCTACGGCGCTTTAAGGACGATGTCCCCGAAGTCCGTGCGGGTCTGGAATGCGGCGTCACCTTCACCGAGTTTAAGGATATTCGCCCAGGCGATTATCTCGAAACATTCGAAGTCGAAGAGCGCGAACGCAAGCTGTAACTCTTACCCCCCTTTCCTTTTGGAAAGGGGGCGCGCGGAGGCCCTATGACCAGTCAGACCGAAGAAACCCGTTCCGTCCGCGTTTTGCGCGTGGGGGAACAGGTGCGCCACGTCTTGTCAGAAATCCTGATGCGCGGCGATGTGCATGATGATCTGCTGACCTCAAACCCAGTGTCGATCACCGAAGTGCGGATGTCACCCGATCTGCGCCATGCAACGGTGTTCGTTAAGCCTCTGCTGGGCAGGCAAGAAGAGGCGGTTTTGAAAGCGCTTCGGACCAACACGGCGTATCTCCAGCGCGAAGTTGCCGCCCGTGTGCGGCAGAAATATGCCGCCAAGCTGAAGTTTCTGGCGGATGAAAGCTTTGATGAAGGCACGCACATCGACAAGCTGTTGCGCGATCCCAAAGTGTCGCGCGATTTAGAGGCGGACGCCGATTAATGGCGAAGCTCTATTTCTATTATTCGTCGATGAACGCCGGCAAATCGACCACCTTGCTGCAAGCCGATTTCAATTATCGCGAACGCGGGATGGACACGATGCTCTGGACGGCCGCGATCGACAATCGATATGATCAAGGGGCCATTAGCAGCCGAATTGGTCTGCGGGCCGAGGCGCATATGTTTTCGCCGGAAACCGATCTTTGGGCTGATGTCAGTGCTGAGGCGGCCCGACGGTCGCTTGCCTGTGTCTTGATTGATGAGGCGCAATTCTTGTCGCGTGATCAGGTGTTCCAGCTCGCCCGGCTGGCTGATGAAGCCAACATCCCTGTTGTCGCTTATGGCCTGCGCACCGATTTTCAGGCGGAACTCTTTCCCGGTTCAGCGGCGCTTCTCGGCATTGCCGATACGCTGGTTGAAATCAAAGCTGTGTGCGAATGCGGGCGAAAGGCGACCATGAACCTGCGCGTCGACGCCAATGGCGATGCGGTGAAAGAAGGCGCGCAGACAGAGATTGGCGGCAATGACCGCTATGTTGCCCTGTGTCGCCGACATTTCATGGAAAAGGTTCGTGGCTGACGCCGCTGCCGCGCTTCATGGCTGGATTGTGCTCGAAAAGCCCTTGGGGCTGGGCTCGACACAGGCTGTCTCTGCCATCAAGCGCGCCCTGAGGACGGCGGGGCATGCTAAGGTCAAGGTTGGCCATGGCGGCACGCTCGACCCGCTGGCGACGGGTGTTCTTCCCATCGCCATTGGAGAGGCAACCAAGCTCGCCGGACGCATGCTCGATGCGTCCAAAATCTATGATTTTACGATCAGCTTTGGGACGCAGACGGATAGCCTTGATCTGGAGGGTGCTGTGATCGCGACAAGCGATGTTCGGCCGTCGCAGGCGCAGATTGAGGCGATACTTCCGCGCTTTACGGGCCCAATCCATCAAATTCCCCCCGCTTATTCGGCGCTGAAGGTCGATGGAAAGCGCGCCTATGACCTGGCGCGTGCTGGGGAAGAGGTTGTGCTGCAGGGGCGCGACGTGGTGGTTCATGCGCTGACGATCTCAAAGCCCCTTCCTGAAGGGTCGGGGCTTGCGGCGGTTACTTTGCGTGCTCATGTGTCCAAGGGCACTTATATTCGCAGCCTTGCCCGCGACATTGCGGTCGCATTGGGCACGGTCGGTCATGTGTCGATGTTGCGGCGGGTGAAGGCGGGGCCATTCACGCTTGAAGGCGCGATTTCACTGGACATTCTAGACGAACACGCTACTGCGCGGTCGCTTGGTGACATTGTGTTGCCATTGAGAACGGCGCTGGACGACATCCCGGCGCTCGCTCTCGAAGCCGGTCAGGCACTGGCGCTCCGTCAGGGGCGTGTCCTGTCCGGGGTTGCCGCACCAGACGGCCTCCACCTTGCCCTTTTGGCCGATGTGCCGGTGGCTTTGGTGGATGTGCTGGATGGCACCGTCACGGTGGAACGCGGCTTCAACCTCTAAAAAGCCCGATGTCGAAGGAAGAAAAGACATGACTATTACGGCTGAGCGCAAGGCCGCTCTCATCAAGGAATATGGCCGCGTTGAAGGCGATACCGGGTCTCCCGAAGTCCAGGTCGCCATTTTGACCGAGCGGATCATCAACTTGACCGAACATTTTAAGACGCACGCCAAGGACAACCATTCGCGTCGCGGCCTTTTGATGCTCGTCAACAATCGCCGTTCGCTTCTGGCC
This sequence comes from Pseudomonadota bacterium, assembly GCA_041174825.1. Lineage (GTDB taxonomy): Bacteria > Pseudomonadota > Alphaproteobacteria > Sphingomonadales > Sphingomonadaceae > Aquisediminimonas. The sequence goes on from JBEDGC010000014.1 coordinate 133,429, forward strand.
TATCTTAAAAAGATCAACCAAGAGCGTTATCTGACGCTGATTGGGAAGCTTGGCCTTCGCAAGTAAAGCAAAAAGGCCCGCATTTGCGGGCCTTTTTCATTCTGTCCTGCGTTTAAGGGCAAAGTTTTTGGCTAATCCCGCAATTCGGCGGGGGTGCTAAGGGGGCAATTATTGCGCCCCAAACCGGCGGCGGACCGGAAGTCCGCCATGAAGAGGCCCCTTCCAGCAATTGGGCGGAAGGGATCGAAGGAAACCACATGTTTAATACGAAGACTGTATCGATCGAGTGGGGCGGAAAGACCCTGACACTCGAAACGGGCAAGGTTGCCCGTCAGGCTGATGGCGCAGTGATTGCGACCCTCGGTGAAACTGTTGTGCTGTGCGCTGTCACGGCTGCAAAGAAGGTGAAAGAGGGACAGGATTTCTTCCCGCTCACCGTCAATTATCAAGAAAAATATTCGGCTGCAGGTCGCATTCCCGGCGGCTTTTTCAAGCGTGAACGTGGTGCGACGGAAAAGGAAACGCTTGTTTCCCGCCTGATCGACCGTCCGATCCGCCCGCTGTTCCCCGAAGGTTTTTACAACGAAATCAACTGCATCGCGCAGGTCCTCTCTTATGATGGGGAAAATGAGCCTGACGTGTTGGCGATGGTTGCTTCCTCGGCTGCGATGACCTTGTCCGGCGTGCCGTTCATGGGCCCCATTGGCTGCGCGCGCGTTGGCTATGTCAATGGCGAGTATATCCTGAACCCGACCGACGAACAGGTTGCCGAAGGCGATCTCGATCTGGTTGTCGCAGCGACCTATGACGCTGTGATGATGGTGGAATCCGAAGCCAATGAGCTTTCGGAAGAAGTCATGCTGGGTGCTGTTCTCTTCGCCCATGACGCCTGCCGTGAGGTTGTGAAGGCGATTGTGAAGCTGGCAGAACAAGCCGCTAAGGAGCCTTGGGATATGCCTGCACAGGCAGACCTTGGGGCTGCTAAGGACAAGCTGAAGAAGCTGATCGGCAAGGACATTGCCGCTGCTTATAAGCTGACCGACAAGTCGGCCCGCGCCAATGCGCTCAACGAAGCGCGCAGCAAGGCGAAGGATGCTTTTGCGGATGCAACGCCGCAGGATCAGATGGCCGCCCAAAAGCTGATGAAGAAGCTGGAAGCTGAAATCGTCCGTGGCGCGATTTTGAAGGATGGCAAGCGCATTGATGGTCGCACGACCACGCAGATCCGCCCCATTGTTTCAGAAACGCACTTCCTGCCCCGCGCGCACGGCTCTGCCCTGTTCACGCGTGGCGAAACGCAGACGATCGCAACCTGCACCCTTGGCACCAAGGATGCAGAACAGATGATCGATGGCCTGGGTGGCCTACGCTATGAAAACTTCATGCTCCACTATAACTTCCCGCCCTATTCGGTTGGTGAAGTCGGCCGCTTTGGCGCGCCGGGTCGTCGTGAAATTGGCCATGGTAAGCTCGCTTGGCGTGCGCTTCACCCCGTGCTGCCGAGCAAGGAAGACTTCCCTTACACAATCCGTCTGACCAGCGATATTACTGAGTCCAACGGCTCCTCGTCGATGGCATCGGTTTGCGGTGGAAGCTTGGCCATGATGGATGCGGGTGTGCCCATTAAGCGTCCGGTGTCCGGCATTGCCATGGGTCTGATCTTGGAAGGTAAGGATTTCGCGATCCTGTCAGACATTCTGGGGGATGAAGATCATCTCGGCGATATGGACTTCAAGGTTGCCGGCACGTCCGAAGGCATCACGACGATGCAGATGGACATTAAGATTGCGGGCATCACGAAGGAAATCTTCGAAAAGGCTTTGGCGCAAGCCAAGGACGGCCGTGCGCACATTCTGGGTGAGATGAGCAAGGCGCTGGGCGAAGCCCGCACCGAATTGTCGGCCCATGCCCCGCGCATCGAAACGATCACGATCGACAAGTCGAAAATCCGTGACATCATCGGCACGGGTGGCAAGGTCATCCGCGAAATCGTGGCGACCACGGGCGCTAAGGTCGATATCGATGATGAAGGGATCATCAAGATCTCGTCGTCCGACCCGGCCCAGATTGACGCTGCCAAGGCGTGGATCCTCGGCATTGTTGAAGAGCCGGAAATCGGCAAAATCTACAATGGTAAGGTCGTCAACATCGTTGATTTCGGCGCATTCGTGAACTTCATGGGTGGCAAGGACGGCCTCGTCCACGTGTCCGAAATGAAGAATGAGCGCGTTGAAAAGCCGACCGACGTTGTGTCCGAAGGGCAGGACGTGAAGGTCAAGGTTCTTGAAATTGACAACCGCGGCAAGGTGCGCCTGTCGATGCGCGTTGTTGATCAGGAAACCGGTGAAGAGCTGGAAGATACCCGCCCGGCCCGTGAACCCCGCGAACCGCGTGGGGATCGTCCGGATCGTGGCCCGCGCCGCGATGGGGATCGTCGGCGCAGCGGTGGCGGCGGTGGCCGTGACCGTGATCGCGGCCCGCGTCAGGAGCGCTCAGAAGGTGGTGAGGGCGGCAATGCCGACCATATGCCCGCCTTTCTGAAGGGTGATGATGACTGATTAATCTGATCAGACAGACAAGGAAAAGGGGGCGCAGCAATGCGGCCCCTTTTTCTTTGGATGACAGCATCAAGCGTGACGTGCGCGGTAGGGCCAGCACCCGTCATGCTGAACTTGTTTCAGCATCCAAGCCTTAGGCGCTTGCGGGACGGTGGACCCTGAACCAAGTTCAGGGTGACGCATGAGCGCCGCGATGTGGCCTTGAGGCGCGATGGTCTAGTCGAGGGCGATGAGTTCCTGACGCGAGGCAGGTTTACGGGTGCGTCGGATGGCATCCACGCTGAAGATCGCAATCGCGGCCCAGATGCACACAAAGCAGAGCAGCTTTTCTGGATAGAGCGGCTCTTTCCAAACGAAGATGCTTAAGAAAAAGACGATGGTCGGCGCCATATATTGGACAAAGCCGAGTGCTGTATAGCTCATCCGGCGGGCTGCGGTTGCGAACATCAGCAAGGGGATGGCCGTTATCGCGCCGCTGCCGATGAGCAAGGCTGTGGTGGATGCGCTGCTGCCAAACCCGTTGGGTGAACTGAGGCCGAGCGCCAATCCGAGGGCAGCGATTGGGGCCAGCAGCGTGACCTCCACTGCAAAGCCCGGCACGGCGGCAACGGGGGCCATTTTGCGAACAAGGCCATAAGACCCGAAGCTGAAGGCAAGGGCCACGCTGATCCAGATGGCACCGGGGTCTTCAAAGATAAGAATGGCAACACCCAAAGCCGCAACTGCAACGGCAGACTTCTGCCAAGAGTTAAGTTGTTCCCCCAAGGCGATCCTGCCCAGCAGCACATTGACGAGTGGATTGAGATAATAGCCAAGGCTGGTGGCCATGATCTGATCATTCATAATGGCCCACATATAGACGGTCCAGTTGACCGATATCAGGGCAGAGCTGGCCAACATGGTGGCCAGAGCACGTGGACGCGTCAGGGCGGCCCGATATTCGCCCGCCTGCCCCAGAAGGAGAACGATGGCTAGGGCCAAGGGCAGTGACCAAAGAATTCGGTGTGCCAAAACCTCAAAGGGCGATAACGCGCTCAAAAGCATGATGTAGAGCGGCAGCAAGCCCCAGATGAGGTAAGCGCCAAAGGCAAAGGGAAGGCCGTTTTTTGGCTCAGAATTTTGGTTTGAGGGCATGGCTCAGCTTTGCGGCGGGACACTCTTGGCGTCAACCCACATCCCCCGGCCCTTTTTCTGGCTTTCCTCCGATCACTCTGCGCGGCATGATGCGGCAATGCGCATAAGCCTATCCCTTCCAACACGACCTTTCAGCAAAGTGCTGCTGTTTCTTGCCTTTGTCCTAGTCAAGGTCGCGCTGCTGTTTGTATTTGTGATGGCCTTGTTTCCAGCGGATGCCGCACCCGTTCGCAAGGCCCGACCGACTGTGGCTGCGCCGCGCCCGGCGCCTGTGCCGGATACGGCCCCACGCGTTCGGGTGGTCGTCACGACAAGTCTCGGCCTGATCACGGCAGAGGTGGATCGGGAACATGCGCCCATCACAGCGGGCAATTTCTTGCGCTATGTGGATCAGAAGCGCTTTGACGGCACTGTTTTTTACCGGGCAATGAAGCTCGGCACGGATGAAGATGGCAATGAACAGGGGCTGGTTCAGGGTGGGACGCGAAATGACCCCAAGCGCATTTTGAAACCCATCGCGCATGAGCCAACCAATGTGACGGGCCTGAAGCATCTGACAGGGGCGCTATCGATGGCGCGCTTTGCACCGGGCACGGCAACGGGTGATTTTTCCATTCTCGTCAGCCCGCTCCCCGGGCTGGACGCTGATCCCGCCCGCCCCAAGGTTGAAGAGCCAGAGGGCTATGCCGTATTTGGCTATGTGGTTGAAGGGATGGATGTGGTGCGCAAAATCCACACCAGCCCAACCTCACCGACCAAGGGAGAGGGATGGATGAAGGGCCAGATGCTTGACCCCGTGGTTCGCATCTTGACCATAAGGCGTTTGGCGGAGCCTGCGCCGCCGCGTTGACACTGGCTTCGCCTTTTTGTGGCATTGCATTTATGAAGCAAGCGACGCAAACGCCTAGTTATGACAACAGACTCTCAAAAGCTTGTAGCAGACTTAACGGCCCTCCTTTCCGTCCAACGCATGGGGGATGGCTGGTATCTTGGCCGCCGCAAAGACGGCGGGGTCGGACGCGTCTTTGGCGGACAGGTGATTGCACAGGCGCTGATGGCGGCGCAGGATACGGTGGCCGAAGACCGGATTGCTCATTCGCTCCACGCCTATTTCATGCGCGCGGGCAGCGAGGATTTTGAAATCACCTATCGCGTCGAGCGCGACTTTGATGGCGGCAGTTTTTCCACCCGCCGGGTGATCGCATTGCAGCAGGATAAGCCGATTCTCAACCTGGCCTGTTCTTTCCAAAGGCTGGAAGAAAGCTACACCCATCAAGACGCCATGCCGAATGTGCCTGGTCCTGAGGATCTTGCGAACGAAACGGAATTGCGCCTGCGCTTTGCCGACAAGATTCCCGAACCGATGCGCGAGCGCTTCACTCAGCCAAGGCCCATTGAATATCGCCCGGTTGATCCCCGCGACTGGCTGGGTACGGAGAAGCGCGATCCGGCGGTGCAGAGCATCTGGTTCCGCTTGGCGGCACCCATTGACGCTGATCCAGCGATGCACCGCGCGATCCTGTCCTATGCCAGCGACAGTTATTTGCTGGGCACATCCACTCTACCGCATGGCGTGACTTGGGTAACGCCGGGCTTCATGTCCGCCAGTCTGGATCATGCCGTGTGGATCCATGATGATGTGAACGTCAATGACTGGCTGCTCTATCATTGCGACAGCCCATGGGCGGCGCGCGGGCGGGGCTTTAATCGTGGGTCGATTTACACGCGCGATGGCCGGCTTGTTGCCACTTGTGCACAGGAAGGTTTGATCCGGCGGCCGAAAACGGCCTGACCCGATTTCCAAGCCGAGTCCAATCCGCTAGGCGCCCCTCATGGCAGATCTGAACGACACGCCCGAAGACCCATTCGACTCCATTGTCGATGCGCCGTTTGATGCGGCCTTGTCGGAACGCTATCTGGTCTATGCTCTGTCCACCATCACGGCGCGCTCGCTCCCCGATTTACGCGATGGCCTGAAACCGGTGCATCGTCGCCTGCTCTGGGCGATGCGTCAGTTGAAGCTCGATCCGACAGGGGCCTATAAAAAGTCCGCGCGCGTCGTGGGCGATGTGATTGGTAAATATCACCCGCATGGCGATGCCAGCGTCTATGACGCGATGGTCCGTCTCGCGCAGGATTTCTCCCTGCGCTACCCGCTGGTCGACGGGCAGGGCAATTTTGGCAATATCGATGGCGATAATGCCGCAGCCTATCGCTATACCGAAGCGCGCATGACGGCGGCGGCCATTGAGTTGATGGCTGGGCTGGATGACGGCACGGTTGATTATCGCCCGACTTATAATGGGGAGGATGAAGAGCCAGAGGTTTTCCCCGGCCTGTTCCCCAATCTTCTGGCCAATGGATCATCGGGCATTGCGGTCGGCATGGCGACCAGCATCCCGCCGCATAATGTCGCCGAAATCATCGACGCCGCAACGCATGTGATCGACAACCCACGCTGCGAGCCCAGTGAGCTGATGCAGTTTGTCAAAGGCCCGGACTTCCCAACCGGGGGGCAATTGGTGGACAGCGCGGCCTCCATTGCCGAAGCCTATGCGACGGGGCGCGGCTCGTTTCGCGTCCGAGCGCGCTGGGTGGTTGAGGATCAAGGGCGCGGCACCTGGGTCGCGGTGGTCACCGAAATTCCCTATCAGGTGCAAAAGGGCAAGTTGATCGAGACGATTGCTCAGATCGTCAATGATAAGAAGCTGCCCATTTTGGCCGATGTGCGCGATGAATCGTCTGAGGATATTCGTTTGGTCATTGAGCCAAAGAGCCGCAGTGTCGATCCGCATGTGTTGATGGAAAGCCTGTTTCGGCTGACCGAGCTTGAGAATAAATTTTCCCTGAATCTCAATGTTTTGGGGGCTGATCGCACGCCGCGTGTCATGAGCCTGAAGGATGTGCTTGCCGCATGGCTGGATCATCAAATTGAGGTTCTGGTGCGTCGGTCACAGCACCGTCTGGGCAAGATTGACGATCGGGTTGAGCTGCTCGATGGGTACCTTGTCGCCTATCTGAGCCTCGATCGCGTGATTGAGATTATCCGTACCGAAGATGAGCCAAAGCCCGTCATGATCGCCGAGTTCAACCTGACTGACCGCCAGGCCGAGGCGATCCTCAATATGCGGTTGCGCAGCCTCCGTCGGCTTGAGGAAATGGAGATTAAGGGCGAGCGCGATAAGCTTATGGCGGAACGCGATGGGCTGGTGCAGCTGCTCGAAAGCCCCGCCCGGCAGAAGACCCGCCTGAAGAAAGACCTTGCGGCTTTGCGCGACCGCTACGGCCCAGAGACGCCGCTTGGGAAGCGGCGCACTTGGGTTGAGGAAGCGGCCCCTGCGCGCGACATTCCTCTGGAAGCCATGATTGAGCGGGAACCGATCACCGTCATCATGTCGCAGCGCGGTTGGGTGCGTGCAATGAAGGGCCATGTTGCACTGGATGCGGCAGAGGCGCTGAAGTTTAAGGAAGGGGATGGCCCCGCCTTTGCCTTTCACGCGCAGACGACGGACAAGATCCTGCTGGTCGCCGAAGATGGCCGTTTCTTTACCTTGGGTGGCGACAAATTGCCGGGCGGCCGCGGCTTTGGGGAGCCGGTGCGCCTGATGATCGATCTTCCCGATGGGACGGGCATCGTCAATATCTTCCCTGCCCGCATGGACGAGCGCATTCTGCTCGCCGCATCGGATGGTAAAGGCTTTGTCGCTAAGACAGCAGATGTCATCGCTGAAACGCGCAAAGGCCGCCAGGTTGTGAACCTACGCACCGGGGCAAAGCTTGCCGTTGTGCGTGTGATTGCGGCCAATGATGATTATGTCGCGGCTGTCGGTGAAAACCGAAAGCTGGTTGTCTTCCCGCTCAATGAATTGCCGGAAATGGGGCGTGGCCAGGGTGTGACGCTGCAAAAATATAAGGATGGTGGCCTGTCGGACGCGACGACCTTCCGCTTGGAAGAGGGCCTCAGCTGGGCCATGGGTGGCGAGACCGGACGGACGCGGACAGAGGCGGATTTGACGCCTTGGCGCGCGGCGCGTGGGGCGGCTGGCCGGATGCCGCCTTTGGGCTTCCCCCGCGATAATCGCTTCGGCTGAGCTTAGCCTATCTGCGTGAGTTGGTCGGCAATCGCCTCGACGCGGGCTTGATCTGGAAAGCCTTCTTCGACCCATTGCCGTTCAACCGCTTGCAGGATGCGCGCGACATCCGGCCCGGCCTGAATACCACGCGCGACAATCGCGCCGCCGCTTAAAGGAAAGCGCGGCGGCGTCCATCCCCTCAGCGCCGCTAAATCGCCTTCACCCAAAAGCAGCCGATCTTGCGCAACCTCCAGCCCCAATTGATAGGCAAGGGCGCGGGGATGATCCCCATCTTCTTGCGTCCGGCCTGCGACCAACACCATCCGCTTGCGCTGCGCATTGGACAGCTTAAGCCGATTGGCAATGTCTTCGGCCAATGCCGGATCAGCCCCCAAAAGGGCCGAGAGCCGCCGGATCGGATCAGGCGCGACAGAGGCCTTCACCTCACGCTCGACAAGCAGGCTCAGGAGATGATGGTCCGCAATCTCGGGCAGAACAGGTGCGAAAATCCCGTTAGCGATCATCAGGTCAAGAACAGGCGCGGGATCGGGCAGGGCAAGAATGGCGAGCAATTCCATCGCAATTCGCTCACGCGACAGAGCCATGAGATCATTGGCGCGCGTGCGGCAGGCCGCTAGGCTGGCGGCATCGGGCGTCGCACCGCCAAAGCGGGCGTGGAACCGGAAAAAGCGTAGAATCCGCAAATGGTCTTCGGCAATGCGCTGTATCGGGTCTCCGATGAAGCGCACGCAATGGGCCGCCAAATCCTCCAGCCCACCGAAATAATCAAAAATCTCGCCCGTCTTGGGGTCGGCATAAAGCGCATTGATCGTGAAATCCCGCCGCGCCGCATCGTCCCGCCAATCATCGGTGAAGGCAACGATGGCATGACGCCCATCGGTTGAGAGATCATGGCGCAGCGTCGTCACTTCAAAGGCCTGCCTCTCGGCAATGGCGGTTACCGTTCCATGCGCCAACCCGGTGGGCACGGCCTTTAGGCCGGCTGCGTCCAGCATCTGGATCACCTGATCCGGGGCGATGGGCGTTGCCAGATCAATATCTTTGGTCGAAAGACCCGCCAACGTGTCCCGCACAACACCGCCCACCAGCCGAACATTGCCGTCCAGTGCAGCAATTACGGCGGCAAGGCCGGGTGCGTCGGGCAGGGGCATCCTGGTCATGCAAGTCGCTTTGATAAATTGACGATCATGGCTGCGGTTGCCCCCCATATCCGTCGGCCATCCCAATGCATTTCATAATAAGTCCGGGCACGGCCATTCCAATCCACAGTCGTTGTGCGGTGATTGGCGGGATCCATCAGGAAGTCCAGAGGGGCTTCAAAAATCGCCGCCACTTCATCGGCATTGGCGATGAGGGGAAGGTCGGGGGGAATGACGCCCAGAACGGGCGTCACGCAATAACCGGTAATGGTACGATAAGGATCGGTCAGCCCAACCAGATCAACATGATGGCGCGCCAGCGCCACTTCTTCTTCGGCTTCGCGCAAGGCGGCGCTCACCAGATCAGCATCTTCTGGATCGACGCGCCCGCCGGGGAAGGCGACTTGGCCTGCGTGCTTGCGCATGGTTTCGGGGCGCTGGGTCAGGATAACGCCCGGCTTTGCCCGATCGGTAATGGCAACGAGCACCGCTGCCTCAACGCTGTGTGTTGGTCGCTCATCATGGTGGCCGTCGCCTTCCAAAAGGGTTAGATCACGCGCATGGCCAACGGCCAGCGCCGCGCGCAAACGGGCAGATAAGGTCATTGGCCAACCAGCGGAAAAAACATGCCACCGCTCCAAAGCCCGATGGGGTCATGCGCTTCGGCAATGGCCCAATCGGCCAAGGCATAATAAACGGGGCGGGCTATGCGGGCGTCCATTCCCCCGCGCACCGACAGGACGGGGATAAGCTCCCCATCCAATTCGCTCAGGCGCAGCGGATGATCAGGCCCGGCCAGAATGAGATCCCCCGTATTCAGCCGAAAGGCCAGTGTTCGGGTGGCGCCTTCGCCTTCGCTTTTGACCTCAACGGCGAGAAAAGGCGTATCATCGACATCAATTTCCAGCTTTTCGACCGGCGTGACGAGATAATGGCGGCCATCTGGATCGCGCCGAAGAATGGTCGAGAAGAGGCGCACCATCGTTTCCCGGCGGATGGGGTCGCCCTGATGATACCAGCTCGCATCGCGGGCAATGCGCATCTCGCTATGGCCGAACTTTGTCGGTGACCATTGGTCCACGGGCGGCAGACGCTGGTCTGCTGCCAGCTGGGCAATGTCGGCCAGCGAGAGCTGGGACAGGTCAGACGGGAGTTCGGGCATAGGCATGCCCTGTCTCTAGGCCGCGACGGCGCCAGTTGCAAAACTTGGGTCGGGGCCAAGCTGACCAATGGCCCGAACGCCGCCGGGGCGGCGAATTCTGGCGAGCAGCCGATGGCGTTCAACCGGGCCTGCAACATCCCATCCCGAGGTTGAATCCGCATGAAACCCAAAGAAGCGCCCATAATAATCAGGGTCGCCAATCATCACCATTGCATCTGCAGCGCCTGCGTCTGCCGTCTCCAACAGGCGCGCCATCAACATTTTTCCAATGCCGCGGCCCTGCAATTCCGGTGTGACCGCAACGGGACCGACCAAGATGATGGGGTCTGCCCCTTCCGCATTGCGAACAGATGCGGGCCATGCCTGAATACTGCCCAGAAGTTGGCCATTTTCGACGGCCGCAAAGCTCAATGCGTCGATAAATGGCATTCCCTCGCGTAATCGATAGGCCGTTCTGTGGTGCCGATCCGTCCCGAAAGCGTCATCAAGCAGATGCTCGACCTGGTCGGGCGCAATAGACGAAAGGGGCACAAGAGTGATCAATGCAATGACGGTCCGAGCAAGATGGTGAACGCTGGGCGCTTTAAGGTGCTGAGCGCGAAATGGAAGTATGATCCTTGCCCGTCCCGCAAATATCTCTATGGGGCGCGGCATGACTGCTCGACCCGATCACCTATTCCTTGAAGTCGCCAATCTCGAAGTGCCGGTCTTAACCGGCATTTATTCGGAAGAGACGCACCTGCCGCAGCCTTTGCGCATTTCCGTCAAGGTGGAACTGCACTGCGCCGATCATTATGCCGCAGAAACGCCGCTTTCAGCGTCGAAAAACTACATGGATCTCAAACGAGCGATGTCGCACCTGCCCGAAGGCGTGCATTTCGTTCTGATTGAGGCTGTGGCAGATCACATCATCGAAACGTTGATGGCGCAGGATGCGCGCGTCAAATCGGTTGAGGTCAAGATTGTGAAGCTCGCCATTGCCGATGATAATGAGGAAATTGGGGTCACCCTGTTCCGGAGCCGCGCTTGAAGCTCGCGCTCGTCACGGCTGGCTTTCGACGGCTTGGTGCAGCGATCGCAGCACGCCTTGCCGAAGATGGATGGGCGCTGGCCCTGCATGGCCGCAAGGTAGAGGCCCCTGATACGACACTCGCCGCCATGTTGGCGCTGCATAAAACGCACTGGCATGGCTTTGCGGCTGATCTGTCTGAACCCGAGGATGTCGCAGGCCTGCTGCCTGCGGTTCAGGCGCATTTTGGGGCTGTTCCGACATTATTGGTGAATAACGCATCTCGATTTGAATGGGATGACCAAGACAGCCTGACAGCGCAGAGCCTGATGGCTCATTTTGCGGTTAACGCAGCTACGCCAGTTTTACTGGCAACCGATCTTGCGAAACGCCTTGGGGAAGGCGGGATGGCAAATATAGTCAATATTCTGGATCAACGTATCCGGCATCCCGGCGCGGACCAGCTGAGCTATACTTTGTCCAAACTCACCCTATCGGGCGCAACAGAAACTCTGGCTCGCGCGCTTGCGCCGCAGGTGCGCGTGAATGCGGTGGCCCCTGGTCTGGTGATCCCGACGGATGATTATCTGCCCGGTCAGATGGAGGCGCTGCGCAAAGCCATGCCGCTGGGCCGATTGCCAGAACCAGAAGATGTCGCCGACGCGGTTCTCTGGCTTGCAAAGGCAGAAGTTGTGACGGGCCAAACAATTTTCGTTGATGGCGGTGCGGCTCTCAAATCCTTTGAGCGTGATTTCTTGTTTATGGGAAAGAGCGACTAGCGCGCGCACGCACGCACGGGCCGAGGCTCTGCTGGATATAGCTATAGTCGCGCTGAATCTCTGCCTGCATCGCGTCCGGCTGATCCGCGATCAGCGTGTCCGGCACGGTTTGTGGCAGGAAGCAAGCGAGACGATACCAGAGCAGGGTGTTTCTCTCAGGCTGGCTGACCCCTTCATCGACCACTTCCCCCAAAGAGACAAACCAGCGCGCGCCCGTGTCGGCGCGGCGCTGCACCGTCAGCGATGCAGGCCGATTGTCGCGCGTCGTGAGGAAGATTTGGGTTTCCCCTTCGCCGGGCAGGCTTCCGGGGGAGTGGAATGCGGATGCAATTCCATTGATTTGGGGGGCTGCATCCGGCTGGGCTGCGGCCGTTAGGATCGCGCGGACAGTCTGACCATTTTCTTCGGTCCAGGCGACCCAAGCGTCCGGTGCGATCAGTTGAATCTCACCCGAACGAATAGGCCGCGCAAAGATGAGTGATTCGACCTTTTTCATCTTTGCAAACCGGCCCCGCGAATCAACCGGGACGTCGATGAGATATTCAAGACGCGCCGCCTGACTGTCGGGAGCCTTCAGAAGTGCAATGACTTTGGCCTGGATGAGCAGCCGTTGATGCCCGGAGGGCGTTCCCTGCGCCATTGCGCCTTTTAAGGGCTTCACGCCCTGAATCTGCACATGTGCAACCAGTTTTGATGCGAGTGCGAAATCAGCAAGATCGCTGTAATTCAGCTGAGGCGTCACGAACATAGGTGATTTATTTTGCGGTGCAGCATGACCTGCTACGGATGTCAGAAAAATGAAACAGGCAAAAGCTATTCGCACGTTAAGTCTCCATCAGGCACAGGCGCTTCGCTCAAGTCACGGATAGTCAACATAATAACCCGGCCTTAGTGGACAAAAGCGATTGCGTCGGTCCGATCTCGGCGATAGACGAACCGGGTCTGTCTGAATAGATTCCGGAGTTGCAGACGGGAGCAGGGGGAACGCCTTTTGGTTTAGGCCTACCAGTGCCCCTTGGTGTCGTCTATTGGAGGGAGTGTCGTTCTTTAATGGCCTATACTGACCAAGAAGTGAGCGGTCGGCGGATTTTCGCAATTGGCGCAGTGGCATTGCTGCACGCAGGGGTGGGCTATGCGCTCGTCACCGGGCTTGCATATAATGCTACTCAAGAATTGATCGAAGATCTCAAGACGTTCGATGTGGCGCCTGACGAGCCTGAAAAGCCCGAGGAGCCACCACCACCACCGCCGAAGGTGGATTTGCCGCCGCCGCCGAAGGTGACCGTGCCGCCGCCGGTGGTGACGTCACCTGTGGTGACAACCAATACGCTGTCGACGCAAGCCGTGGTCGCGCCACCGCCTCCACCGGCACCGCCGGCACCGCCGGCACCGCCGCGCGTTGCGGAGCGTGCAACTCAACGCGGGGGATCGATTTCGGATGAAGATTATCCGTCATCGTCCATCCGTAATGAAGAGCAGGGGACCGCAGTTGCAACCTTCACCGTCGGCACCGACGGGCGCGTTGTGGCATGTAATGCGTCAGGCGCCAGCGCGACGCTGGATGCTGAAACGTGCAAGCTCATCATGCGTCGTTTCCGTTTCCGTCCCGCCAAGGACGCCAGCGGCCAGCCGATTGAGGAAACTCGGTCGCAGCGCGTGACATGGCGGTTGCCGAAATAAGCGTTTTTCTGTCCATTCGATTTTGATCAGTTTTGAGAGGAAGTTTTAGTTATGACCACCGCAGCTGAAGCAACTGCCGTTGCGACAAAGCAGTTCGGCCTCATGCAGGCCCTCGAAGAAGGCGGCCCGATTTCTTGGGCAATTTTTCTCACCATGGTCGTGATGTCGGCCGTGTCTTGGTACATCATGTTCACCAAGCTCATTGAGCAAGGTAAGGTGATCAAGCAGGGCACCGAAGGCACCCGCAAATTTTGGACGTCGACCAGCGTGAAAGACGGCCTCAACAAGTTTGAAAAAGACTCGGCCTATCGCCAGCTCGTTGATGATGCGCTCCTTGCTGATGAACAGCATGGCAAGCTCATCGATGCGCAGGACCAGCATGAGTGGCTGCAATCTTCAATGCAGCGCAGCCAGGCTGCGATCAATTCGAAGCTGAGCTCGGGCCTCGCCTTCCTCGCGACGGTTGGTTCGACGTCTCCGTTCGTTGGTCTGCTCGGCACCGTTATCGGCATCTACAACGCGCTGATCAAAATCGGTGCAACTGGTGACGCGTCGATTGACAAGGTCGCCGGCCCGGTTGGTGAAGCTTTGATCATGACCGCCATCGGTCTCGTCGTCGCCGTTCCGGCGGTTATGGGCTATAACTGGCTGCAGCGTCGCAATAAGCTCATCGCTGAACAGATGAGCACATTCTGCAACGATCTGCATGGTTATATGACGTCGAACGGCGCTGTCCGTCCGACCACCAAGGCTGCCGCTCCTGCGGCTGCTAAGCCGGCCGCTGCTAAGGCTTAATGACGTTCGGCACGGCAGGCCAATGTCTGCCGTGCCAGTTGATCTGGGAGGCGCAGCAGCGTCTGCGCCCTCCTTTACGACCAAAAAGATAGGAATAAGCCTATGGGCATGAGTGTTGGCGGAGAAGGTGGTGACGACGCCCCGCTGTCGGACATCAACACGACCCCGCTTGTGGACGTGATGCTGGTTCTGCTCATCATCTTCCTGATCGCCGTCCCGGTGGTTATTAAGACGGTTGAGGTGACGCTTCCCAAGCTTTCGTTCCAAGCAACGACTTCTAAGGCCGAAAATGTCATTCTGACTGTGCGTAATGGTCCGGATGGTGGTTGCGAAGTTTATTGGAATGCGAGCCGCATGAATTCAACCGAACTTCTGACGCGTGCAGCAGCTCGGTTCAAGGCAGAGTCTGACCGCCTTGGCCCAGACGCCACTGACCCCGATCTGTTCCCGGAAGTCCACATTCGTGGCGATAAGCGGACACAATATCGGTGCATCGGTGGTGTCGTGTCGATCATGCAAAGCGCGGGTTTCATTCGCGTCGGATTTATCTCGTCGCCGGTCATCTAAGACTGGTCGCGAGTGTTTGGAGAATAGACCATGGCAATGAGTGCACCCAAGGGGGACTCGTCCGAACCGATGGTGGACATGAACACGACGCCGCTGATCGACGTCATGCTCGTGCTCCTCATCATGTTCATCATTACGCTGCCACCGCCAACCCACGCGGTGAAGATCGATTTGCCTCAGGATTGCGCGCCGAATTGCCCGCCTCCTCCTGAAGTGCTGCCGACCAAGAACGTGCTCTATGTGAGCCCGGCCGGCGTCGTCACTTGGAATGGCGCGCCGGTGACCTGGAGCCAGCTGGATCAGCTTCTCACGGACACGCAAGATCCTGTGAAGTTTCCGTTGACCCCGGAACTGCATATGCAGCCGGACGCGATGGCGCCTTACGACACCGTTGACCGTGTTCTGGCACGTGCCAAGCGGGCCAAGGTGTCGAAGATGGGTTTTGTCGGCAACGAGGCGTATCGCACCACTTTCTAATCGGGTGCTTTACGACTGAAGATTAAAGGGCGGTCCTGCGGGGTCGCCCTTTTTCTTTGGGTCTAAAGCCGGTCACTCTTTGGCGAGAGAACGGAAGGCGCTGGCCAAGTATGATGCTAGGAAAAGCCTCAGATCACCCCACCAGCCCTGTCGTAACAGCCCGCATCGCGCAGCGTTTGGCGCGGCGGTCAGCGCCTTTGTTGACCGGTGCTTTAGCTATCGAATTGAAGCTTGGCTAAGCGGGAATAGAGGCCGCCTGCATTTGCAAGGGCGTCATGACGCCCTTCTTCCAAGATGCAGCCGTCTTCCATCACGATGATCCGATCCGCGGCGCGCACGGTCGCCAGACGGTGGGCGATGACGATGGTGGTGCGCCCGACCATGAGCTTTTCCAGCGCATCCTGCACCAGCCGCTCAGACTCGGCATCCAAGGCTGATGTTGCTTCGTCGAGGAGCAAAATGGGGGCGTTGCGCAAAATAGCCCGGGCAATGGCCAGCCTCTGCCGTTGCCCGCCGGACAGCCGCGCGCCGCCTTCTCCCATGAAGGTATCCAGTCCTTGTGGCAGCTTGCGCAGAAACTCGGCCGCATTGGCGCTTTCGGCCGCAGCCCATAGGTCATCGTCGGACGCGTCCCAACGGCCATAACGCAGGTTATCGCGTGCGCTGGCGGCAAAAATGACTGTTTCCTGAGGCACCATGGCAATGCGCCCACGGACGTCGGCGGGGTCGGCGTCGGGCAAGGCGACCCCATCCACGCGCACTGTTCCGGCTTCCGGGTCATAAAACCGCTGGATGAGCTGGAACAGAGTCGACTTGCCAGCTCCAGACGGGCCGACAACGGCGACTGTTTCCCCCGGGGCGATAGAGAGGGAGAAGTCGCAAAGCGCCTTCGTGTCCAGCCGGGTTGGGTAACGAAAGGTGACATTCTCAAATGCCACACGGCCTTCAGACGGGGTTGGCAGGGCAATCGGTTTCGCGGGTGCTGCAATGCCGGGCCGTTCAGAGAGCAGTTCAGCAAGACGCTGCGCTGCGCCCGAACTGCGGATAAGATCGCCATAAACTTCGCTGAGCGCGGCAAAGGCCCCCGCGACAAATCCTCCGGTTAGGACGAAGGCTGCAATTTCGCCTTCGGTCATCAATTTCGCCTGAACGTCCAGAGCACCTTGCCACATCACCAAGGTTATCGCCGCGAATAGGATGAAGATGAGCGCTGCCGTTAGAAAGGCGCGCGTCCGAATGCGATGTTTTGCGGTGGCGAAGGCAGATTCGACGGCACCAGCAAAACGTTGCCCTTCGCGCTTCTCCTGACCAAAGGCCTGAACGATCTTCATCGCGCCCAAAACTTCGTCAACAATCACACCAACATCGGCAATGCGATCCTGGCTTTTGCGAGACATATCTCTGAGCCGCCTCCCAATGAACAAAATCGGGCCAAGAACCAACGGAATGCCCAACAGCAGCATTGCCGTCAGCTTTGGGGAGAGGGTGAAGAGATAGGCCAATCCGCCGATGGCGAGCACGAGATTTCGTAGGGCAACGGATGCGGTTGTCCCCACCACTTGTTCAATCAGAGTTGTGTCTGCCGTCAATCGAGACGCCACTTCTGCGGGTCGGTTCACCTCAAAATAGCTGGGCGATAGGCGCAGCAAATTATTGACGACGGCCGACCGCAAATCGGCGACCACGCGCTCCCCCAGCCAGGAGACGAAATAGAAACGAGAGGCGGTCGCTAAAGAAAGAATAGTGACAACAACCAACAGATATTCGAACCAACGCCCGATATCCCCGCCCGACTGCCCAAAGCCGCGGTCAATGACCAAGCGAAACCCATTGGGAATGGCCAGTGTCGCGCTTGCCGCAACAATTAAGGAGATCAGCGCGCCCGTGATGATTTGAGGATAGCGCTTGGCATAGAGCCAGACTATGCGGAGATTGCCAATTGACCGCGAAGCGGCCGGCGTCATTTCTTGTGCACCCATGACAGGCGCCTAGCAGGGCAAAGGGCTCTGCTCAATGCGGCGCTATGCATATTGTGCGTTGCACAAATCTTTGACTTGGCCCACAACTGGCGTGGGGAAGGGATTTTATGCTCTACAACGCCTATGAATTTCAGCGCGCCTGGCTGGCCAGTGCAAGCGCCTTTGCGTCGGCCAGTGCAGAATGGCTCGGCAATCCGTCCAATCCTTTGGGCTATTTGGGGGGAAGCTCCCTTTTTGCGGCTGCGCTGGATGTCTTTGCACATGCCGCCGCGCCGCGCGGAAAGCCTGCTTTTGGGCTCGATTTCACCACCGTTAAAGGCCGTGATGTGCCTGTCACGGAAGAGATTATCCTGCGCAAACCCTTTGGCCAGCTAAAGCGGTTTGTGCACGAAGGGGTGGACGGCGCACCCAAGTTGCTCATCGTTGCCCCCATGTCTGGCCATTTCGCGACCTTGCTGCGCGGCACGGTGGAGCGGATGCTGCCCAGCCATGATGTCTACATAACAGACTGGCGCGATGCCAAAGCCGTTCCGCTTGCGGACGGGTGTTTCGACCTTGATGATTATGTTGATTATGTGATCACGTTTCTTGAGGCGATTGGTCCCGGTGCGCATGTGCTTGCTGTGTGTCAGCCTTCCGTTCCGGTTTATGCGGCCGCCGCGCTGATGTCGGCGGACGATCATCCCTGTTTGCCGCGAACATTAACGATGATGGGCGGCCCAATTGATACGCGCCAGGCCCCAACCGCGGTTAATCAATTGGCGATGGAGCGTCCCTTTGCCTGGTTTGAGCAAAATGTGATTGCGCAAGTGCCAAATGGCTATCCGGGTGCGGGGCGCAAAGTCTATCCGGGCTTTCTGCAACTTACCGGCTTTATGGCGATGAACCTTGGCAATCATATGATGAGCCATTGGGACATGTTTAAACATCTCGTTGAGGGAGATGATGAGAGCGCAGACGCCACAAAGTCCTTTTACGATGAGTATCGGTCCGTCGCCGACATGACGTCGGAATTTTATCTCCAGACGATTGATCGGGTGTTCCAGCGCCATTTGTTGCCCAAGGGCGAACTGATGCACCGGGGTCGTTTGGTCGATCCAGCCGCGATTACGAAGATTGCGGTGCTGGCCATTGAAGGGGAGCGGGACGATATTTCAGGGCTGGGTCAGACCAAGGCCGCGCTGGATATTGCAACCAACCTGCCCGACGCACGGAAGAACTATTATGTGGCCGAAGGCGTTGGCCATTATGGTATCTTCAATGGCGGCAAATGGCGCACCCATATTGCGCCGGTCGTGGAAGATTGGATTGCCCGGCATAGCGGCTAGCCAACGCCGGCGACGTGTTGCTTATGTTAAGAGCAAGAGGGCGGCGAGCGCGATAAGCCCGACCCAAAGGGCCGCGATTGCCGCGGCACCCGCCCAGCTGATCGGCCGTTCAGCCGCTTGGGCGGCAATTGCCCGGTTCTCAGCATAAATCTGGTCTGGCACCATTTTCAAAAACAGCCAGATCCCAAGCGGGATCAGAACCGCATCGTCCAGCAAGCCCAATATCGGAATAAAATCGGGAATGAGGTCAATCGGGGATAGCGCATAGGCCGCAATGATCATGCCGAACAGCCGCGCCAACCAAGGCGTGTCCGGATGTCGAGCGGTGAGCCAGACGGCATGCGCCTCAATGCGCAAGGTCCGGGCGAGGGTGCGAAGTTGGTGCATCATGATGCTAGAGCGCAATATCGTTGAGCGACAAGAGGCTGGCATTGCCCCCGGCACTCGTGGTGTCGGTGGAGGTCACCCGTTCGGTGCAAAAGCGATGCAGATAATTGGGGCCACCCGCCTTTGGGCCGGTGCCCGATAGCCCCTCCCCGCCAAAGGGCTGGCTCCCGACAATCGCCCCGATCATGGATCTGTTGACGTAGAGATTGCCGACCCGCGCCATCGCCTCCACCGTTTCAGCCGTGCGCGCAATGCGGCTGTGCAGGCCCATGGTGAGGCCATAGCCCTTGGCATTTATGGCGTTTACAACGTCCGACAGAGTCCCCGCCGTCCAAGTGACGACATGAAGGAGCGGGCCGAACCATTCCTGATCCAGCGCATCGATACCTGCTAGGCGGATAAGTGTTGGGGGCACAAAATGGCCGCCATCTGGGACTGGCACGGTGTGGATCCAATTGTCCTTATGCGCCGCGCGATGCGTCATCAGCCGGGCAGAGGCGGCGTCATCAATCACTGGCCCCACATCGGTTGCTGGATCAGCGGGATCACCAATGACCAGCGCATCCATGGCGCCGGCCAACATGTCCAGCGTGCGGTCGGCAATATCGTCTTGCAGCAGCAAGAGCCGAAGCGCGGAGCAGCGCTGCCCCGCTGATCGAAAGGCAGAGGTCACAACATCTTGCACGACCTGTTCCGGCAGGGCCGTGGAATCGACGATCATCGCGTTGATGCCACCGGTTTCAGCAATCAGAGGAATGAGCGGACGATCCTCATCCGCAACCAAGGTGCGGGCGATGCGCTTTGCCGTCGCGGTTGATCCGGTAAAGGCGACGCCTGCAATGTGCGCGTCGGCGACGAGTGCGGCGCCAAGATCTGGCCCGCCTGCGGCCAGTATCAAAGCGTCGGTCGGGATTCCCGCCTGATGGGCAAGGGCAACAGCCAGCGCGGCGATATGCGGCGTCTGTGGTGCGGGCTTGGCGACAACGCTATTGCCCGTCACCAGCGCAGCCGCCACTTGGCCCAAGAAAATGGCCAATGGGAAATTCCAAGGCGCAATGCACAGCCAGACGCCGCGTCCGCCATAATGCAGCACATTGCGCTCCCCCGTTGGGCCGGGCAATTCGATGGGCGCAAGGCCAGAACGGGCTTGCTCTGCATAATAGCGGCAAAAATCGACGGCCTCCCGCACCTCTCCCAAGGCATCCGCAATCGTCTTTTTGGCTTCTTTCACCAGAGCCGCCATCAACTCGGTGCGATGATCCTCCAGCAGGTCGGCAAGGCGGTCGAGACAGGCTGCACGCGCCTCGAGCGGAGTCTGCGACCAAGCCTCAAAGCCGGATCGTGCGCGGGTAATGGCCTCGGTGCTGCCCTCTGACACGGGGCGTGGGTCGGGCGCGGCGGCAAGCGCGGCCGTCACATCGGCAAGGATCGCCCGATCTTGCAAATCAAGGCCCAAGCTATTGCGGCGGGAGCCGAACAAGTCTTGGGGTAAAGGGATGGCGCTGTGGCGACGCCCGCCAACGGCACGAACCTTCTCAACCGGATCCGCCAAAAGATCAGCGTCGCTGACCTGCTCATCAGACAGCTGGTGAACAAAGCTTGAATTTGCGCCATTTTCTAGCAGGCGGCGGACAAGATAGGCCAACAGGTCGCGATGTCCGCCGACGGGCGCATAGATGCGGCACTGATAGCCTTCGCGTTGAACAAGGTCTTCGTAAAGACCATCGCCCATGCCGTGCAGGCGTTGAAATTCAAAATCGCGGGCGTCGCCTGCCCATTCCAATATAGTGGCAACGGACAGGGCGTTGTGCGTCGCAAAGGCGGGGAAGATATGGCGGGCCTGCAACATATCGCGGGCACAGGCGAGCCAGCTAACGTCTGTTGCGGCCTTGCGGGTGAAGAGCGGATAATCTGACAGGCCCCATTCTTGGGTGCGTTTGATTTCGCTGTCCCAATAAGCGCCTTTGACCAAACGCACGGCCATGCGCCGCCCTGTGTCCGCGCCCAAAGCATCTGCCCATTGGATGACAGCAGGCGCGCGCTTGGAATAGGCCTGCACGGCCATGCCCAGACCGTCCCAGCCCTTGAGCTGTGGATGGCGGGCCGCATGGGCAATAATGTCGAGGCTCATCTCAAGACGTTCGGACTCTTCGGCATCGACGGTGAGGGCGATGCCGCGATTGGCAGCGGCAAGGCACAATGTCTCTAGCAAGTCGGACAGCATCGGGACGCAGCGGTCCCAATGGGCCACTTCATAACGGGGGTGGAGTGCCGATAATTTGACCGAGATGGAATGGCCTGCGCCTGTCTTTTCGATCGCATCGAGATAGGACGCGAAATAGCGTTCCCCATCGGCAAAGGTGCGGGCGGCCTCCCCCAGCATATCAAAGCTTGCGACAAAGCCCTGATGCTCTGGCCGCTGCATCCGCGCGCTGGCCTCTTCGATGGTGCGGCCCATGACAAAAATCTCGCCCATCATGCGCATGGCGGCCCCAACAGCTTGCCGCACAAATGGCTCCCCTGCGCGGGCAATTAGGCGCCGCAAAGTGCCGGCCTCTTCCTTATCGCTGACCAAGGCGCGGCCAATGACAAGGCCCCAAGTCGCGGAATTGACGAGCGTTGAATGCGACTTGCCAGAATGCGCCCGCCAATCTGCATCGCCAAGCTTATCGGCGATCAGGGCATCTGCGGTTTCAGGGTCGGGGACGCGCAGAAAGGCCTCGGCAAGGGACAATAAGGCCACGCCTTCTTGGGTATTTAATCGATATTCGTTCAGGAATTGATTGACCCAACCGCTCGACTGGGCACGGCGCAGTTCGGCCAGAAGGCCGCTTGCGCGGGCAAGGATGCGGTGGCGCGCGTCGGCAGAGGTGCTGGCCTTCTGAACCAGCCCATTGAGACAATCGGGCTCGGCGGCGCG
Source organism: Pseudomonadota bacterium (assembly GCA_041174825.1). Classification (GTDB taxonomy): domain Bacteria; phylum Pseudomonadota; class Alphaproteobacteria; order Sphingomonadales; family Sphingomonadaceae; genus Aquisediminimonas. Next base: position 155,437 of record JBEDGC010000014.1, read on the forward strand.
GTGCAGATTGCGCATGAACGACGTTGCGGAATCCATAGCTTTTGACTCGTATCGAATGAAGGTCGTAAATCCGGGGAAGGACTCGTCCATTGGTAATATTATTACGCGTTAGAAGCGAGAGGAAAGCATATGCCCATTGTGAGCAAAGAAGATCTTTTTGGCATGGTCGGACAGACCGTTGGCACCTCAGAGTGGATGCTGATCGATCAGGATCGGGTTAACAAGTTTGCAGAGGCAACGGGGGACTTTCAGTTTATCCATGTTGATCCGGAACGTGCAAAGATGACCCCCTTTGGCGGGCCGATTGCACATGGGTTTCTCTCGCTGTCGCTGCTGCCTGTGTTGACGGCGCAGGCGGATCTGCCGCGCCTTGAAGGCGTAAAAATGGGCGTCAATTATGGTGGCAACAAAACGCGCTTCATAGCGCCAGTCAAGGTGGGCAAGCGCGTGCGCGGCCATTTCAAGATGCTTGAGATTGAGGAAAAGCGCCCCGGTCAGTTTCAACAGACCATGGAATTCACGCTTGAAATCGAAGGCGAAGATAAGCCTGCCCTGATGGCCGAATGGATCACCCAGTTTTTCGTCTGATCGACCAAGATTTTGCATTAATTAGGAGAAGATAATGCGTAGTGCCGTCATTGTTTCAACCGCACGCACGCCGATTGGCCGGGCCTATCGTGGTGCCTTTAATATGACTCCGTCGCCGACTTTGTCGGCCTATTCCATCCGGGCCGCCGTTGAACGCGCAGGGATTGATCCAGCCGAAGTGGATGATGTCTGCTGGGGCTCCGCGCTGCAGCAGGGCAGCCAGGCGGGCAATACCGCGCGCACAGCATTGCTGCGGGCAGGCCTTCCGATCAGCGTTCCGGGCATGACCATTGACCGCCAATGTTCGTCGGGGCTGATGGCCATTGCGACGGCGGCGAAGCAGATTATTTCCGACAATATGGATATCTGCATCGGCGGCGGCGTGGAATCGATCAGCCTGGTGCAAACGCCGGAAATGCGGGTTGCGCCCGATCCTGAGCTGCTGAAAATGCACAAGGATATCTACATGCCGATGCTGCACACAGCAGAGGTGGTGGCCGCCCGTTATAAGGTGAGCCGCGATCGGCAGGATGAATATGGCTTCCAGTCGCAGATGCGCACAGCCGCCGCACAGGCCGCTGGTAAATTTGATGATGAAATTGTGGCTTGCACCGCGACAATGGCTGTCACCAACAAGGAAACCGGGGAAGTCACGCACAAAGACGTGACGCTGACCAAAGATGAGGGCAATCGCGCCGATACCACGCTGGAAGGCCTGAAGGCCTTGAAGCCCGTGCTTGGCCCGGATCTCAACATCACGGCTGGCAATGCGAGCCAATTGTCCGACGGGTCTTCGGCAAGCGTGCTGATGGAAGAATCACTGGCCGCCAAAAAGGGCCTGACGCCGCTGGGCCGCTATGTCGGCATGGCTGTTGCCGGCACGGAACCCGACGAAATGGGCATTGGCCCGGTGTTCGCAATCCCCAAGCTCCTCCAGCGCTTTGGCCTGACGATGGACGATATTGGTCTTTGGGAATTGAACGAAGCCTTCGCCGTGCAGGTGCTGTATTGCGCAGATCGGCTGGGCATCCCCATGGATCGCCTGAACGTCAATGGTGGCGCAATCTCGATCGGCCATCCTTATGGCATGTCGGGTGCGCGCATGGTTGGTCATGCCCTGATTGAAGGCAAGCGTCGGGGCGCCAAATATGTCGTCATTACGATGTGCATCGGCGGCGGACAGGGCGCGGCAGGGCTGTTTGAAGTCCTCTAATCAATCCTGCTCCTTTGAATAAAGAGAGGCGGCCCTTTGGGTCGCCTCTTCTGTTTTGACGTCGGGCGCTTTAGAGGGGGCGGTGTGACGATCACGCGGCTCTCTCTTACGGATGTTCGATCCTATTCTGAGTGCGTGATTGCGCCAGGGCCGGGCCTTGTTGTGCTCACGGGTGAGAATGGGGCGGGCAAAACCAATATCTTAGAGGCTGTTTCCCTGCTGGTGCCGGGCCGCGGCCTTCGCGGTGCGCCTCTTTCTGAAATTGCCCGCCAAAATGGGCCGGGGGGATTTAGTGTGGCCGCGCGGCTGGGCGATATTGATCTTGGCACCGGCGCGCGCGCGGAGGCTCCGGATCGCCGATTGGTGCGGATCAATGGGGCCGCCGCCTCTGCAACGGCCTTGGCCGAATGGGTGTCCGCCCTGTGGTTGACGCCCGCCATGGATCGACTGTTTCTGGAAGGCGCATCAGAGCGGCGACGCTTTCTTGATCGCTTGGTTTTGGCCTTGGTTCCGGGCCATGCGTCGCACGCCGCGCGTTATGAAGCGGCCATGCGCCAGCGCAATCGCTTGCTGGCCGATGACGCGCCTGCCGATCCAGATTGGTTGGCAGCACTTGAATTGCAGATGGTCAATCACGGAATGGCCCTTGCCGACGCGCGCGCAGAGGCGGTGTCCGCACTGTCAGAGCGATTGAGGTTGCAGCCAGATGGCCCATTTGCGCGCGCTGCCTTGGCGCTGGAGGGCTGGACGGCGTCAGCCGATTTTCTGGATCAATTGCGCCTCAATCGGTCGCGCGATGCCGCCGCCGGACGGGCGCTGATCGGCCCCCATCGTGTCGATCTTTTGGTGACCCATTTGGTCAAGGGTCAAGCCGCCGCCTTGTGTTCGACGGGGGAGCAGAAGGCTTTGCTGTTGGGGATCATCTTGGCCCATGCGGCCTTGATTGCGGATCGCACGGGCCGCCCGCCCATTTTGCTTTTGGATGAGGTGGCAGCCCATCTCGATCCCGTGCGCCGGGCCGCCCTGTTTGATCAGTTGCGGGCGCGGGGCGGTCAGGTGTGGATGACGGGAACAGAGCCAGCGCTCTTTGCCGAAGCTGGGGCGGGGGCTATGCGGCTTATGGT